>NZ_JBVIVP010000018.1:158486-159852 GCF_055595445.1 Streptomyces sp. NPDC040432
GTACGACGGACGGTCGCCACCGCGGTCGTCACGACCACCACGGAAACCACCACGGTCGTCATCGCGACGCGGGTACGAGGGACGGTCCCCACCCCGGTCGTCGCGGCGCGGGTAGGACGGACGGTCGCCACCGCGGTCGTCACGACCACCACGGAAACCACCACGGTCGTCATCGCGACGCGGGAAGGACGGACGGTCCCCACCGCGGTCATCACGACGCGGGTACGACGGACGGTCGCCACCACGGTCGTCGCGACGGAAGCCACCGCCACCACCGGAAGGACGCCCACCACGGTCATCGTCCCGACGCGGGTACGAGGGACGGTCGCCACCGCGGTCGTCACGGCCACCACGGAAACCACCACGGTCGTCATCGCGACGCGGGAAGGACGGACGGTCCCCACCGCGGTCGTCGCGACGGAAACCACCGCCACCACCAGAGGGACGCCCACCACGGTCATCGTCGCGGCGCGGGTACGAGGGACGGTCCCCGCCACGGTCGTCACGGCGCGGGTAGGAGGGACGGTCGCCACCACGGTCATCACGACCACGGAAACCACTGCCACCACCGGAAGGACGCCCACCACGGTCATCGTCGCGGCGCGGGTACGAGGGACGGTCCCCACCGCGGTCGTCACGACCACGGAAGCCACCGCCACCGCCGGAAGGACGCCCACCACGGTCGTCATCGCGACGCGGGTACGAGGGACGGTCGCCACCGCGGTCGTCACGACCACCACGGAAACCACCACGGTCGTCATCGCGACGCGGGAAGGACGGACGGTCCCCACCACGGTCATCGCGACGGAAACCACCGCCACCACCGGAGGGGCGGTCGCCGCCGCCACGGTAACCACCGCCGGAGGGACGGTCACCGCCTCGGTAGCCACCACCGGACGGGCGGTCGCCGCCGCCACGGTAGCCACCGCCCGAAGGACGGTCGCCGCCGGCGGGACGTCCGCCACGGTCGTCACGGCGGAAACCGCCGCCACCACCGGTCGGACGGTCACCGCGGTCGTCTCGGCGGAAGCCGCCACGGTCGCCGCCACGGTCATCACGACGGAAGCCGCCCCTGTCACCGCCGTCGTTGCGCCGAGGCTCGCGCTCCGGACGATCGTCGGGAGAGTTGGACATGGGTGTGACTCCTGTCTTCGGGGTACCGCTAGTCATTCTTGCGCAACCAACCCATGGCCGCGCTTCGGCGTAAAGAGGTGAAAAACAAAAAGACCCCTGGTCCAGCGTTGAACGCTGGACCAGGGGTCCTTTGAAAAATTGTTCGGCGGCGTCCTACTCTCCCACAGGGTCCCCCCTGCAGTACCATCGGCGCTGAAAGGCTTAGCTTCCGGGTTCGGAATGTAACCGGGCG
>NZ_JBVIVP010000019.1:0-29177 GCF_055595445.1 Streptomyces sp. NPDC040432
ACGCTCTGCCGCGGGGTCAGCGTGATGACGTTGACGTCCATCACCGCCTCCACC
Source organism: Streptomyces sp. NPDC040432 (assembly GCF_055595445.1). Classification (NCBI taxonomy): domain Bacteria; kingdom Bacillati; phylum Actinomycetota; class Actinomycetes; order Kitasatosporales; family Streptomycetaceae; genus Streptomyces; species Streptomyces sp. NPDC040432. The sequence goes on from NZ_JBVIVP010000019.1 coordinate 55, forward strand.
GCGTCCCGCGTCCCGATCGTCTCCTCGAAGTGGTAACCCGTGTCCAGGAACACCACGTCCACACCCGGCAGGACCCGGGAGGCGAGGTGCGCGACGACCGCGTCCTCCATCGAGGAGGTGACGGCGAACTTCTCGCCGAAGGTGTCGGCCGCCCAGCGCAGGATCTCCAGCGCGGAGGCGTCCTCCAGTTCCCGGCCCGCCCGCTCGGCCAGTTCCTTCAGGTTCTGCGTCTCCTGAACCGTCGTCATATCTCGTCCCCTCCAGCGGTGTTGGACTGACCACCCCGGGACAGCAGCCCGAGGTACTTCAGCTGGAAGGCTCGGTTGCAGGCCCTGCATTCCCACGCGCCGTGACCGGCTTCGTTGGGGAACAGGTCCTCGTCACCGCAGTACGGGCAGTAGAACGGGGCCGCTCGCTCGCTCATGACAGGGCCTCGTCGTCGGCGCGGGTGACCCACGCGGCGAAGCGCTCGCCGTCCTCGCGCTGCTCCTGGAAACGCGTGACGACCCGCTCGACGTAGTCGGGCAGACCGGCCGAGGTGACCTTGAGGCCGCGAACCTTGCGGCCGAAGCCGGCCTCCAGGCCGAGGGCGCCGCCCAGGTGGACCTGGTAGCCCTCCACCTGGTTGCCGTCGTCGTCCAGGACCAGCTGGCCCTTGAGGCCGATGTCCGCGACCTGGATGCGGGCGCAGGCGTTCGGGCAGCCGTTGATGTTGATGGTGATCGGCTCGGCGAAGTCCGGCAGGCGGCGCTCCAGCTCGTCGATCAGCGAGGCGCCGCGCGCCTTCGTCTCGACGATGGCCAGCTTGCAGAACTCGATGCCGGTGCACGCCATGGTGCCGCGCCGGAACGGGGACGGCTTGACGCGCAGGTCGAGCGACTCCAGGGCGGCGACCACCGAGTCGACCCGGTCCGCCTCGATGTCGAGGACGACCATCTTCTGTTCGGCGGTGGTGCGAAGCCGGCCCGAGCCGTGCTGCTCGGCGACGTCCGCGATCTTGGTCAGGGTGGCGCCGTCCACGCGGCCCACGCGGGGCGCGAACCCGACGTAGAAGCGGCCGTCGTTCTGCTGGTGGACGCCGACGTGGTCGCGCCACTGGCCGGAGGGCTGCTCGGGCGCGGGGCCGTCCGTCAGCTTGCGCTTGAGGTATTCGTCCTCAAGGACCTGGCGGAACTTGGCCGGACCCCAGTCGGCGACGAGGAACTTCAGGCGGGCGCGGTTGCGCAGCCGGCGGTACCCGTAGTCGCGGAAGATGGAGATGACGCCCTCGTAGACGTCCGGGACCTCGTCGAGCGAGACCCAGGTGCCCAGGCGCACACCGAGCTTGGGGTTGGTGGAGAGGCCGCCGCCGACCCAGACGTCGAAACCGGGGCCGTGCTCGGGGTGGTTCACGCCGACGAAGGCGATGTCGTTGATCTCGTGCGCCACGTCGAGCAGCGGCGAGCCGGAGATCGCGGACTTGAACTTGCGGGGCAGGTTCGAGAAGTCCTTGTTGCCGACGATGCGGCGGTAGATCTCGTCGATGGCGGGAGTGCCGTCGATGATCTCGTCCTGGGCGATGCCGGCCACGGGCGAACCGAGGATGACGCGGGGCGTGTCACCGCAGGCCTCGGTGGTGGACAGGCCGACGGCCTCCAGACGGCGCCAGATCTCGGGGACGTCCTCGATCCGGATCCAGTGGTACTGCACGTTCTGGCGGTCGGTGAGGTCCGCCGTGCCGCGGGCGAACTCCTCGGAGATCTCGCCGATGACACGGAGCTGCTCGGTGGTCAGCCGGCCGCCGTCGATGCGGACGCGCAGCATGAAGTACTTGTCGTCCAGCTCCTCCGGCTCCAGGATCGCGGTCTTGCCGCCGTCGATCCCGGGCTTGCGCTGGGTGTAGAGGCCCCACCAGCGCATGCGACCGCGCAGGTCGTTGGGGTCGATCGAGTCGAAGCCCGCCTTGGAGTAGATCGTCTCAATGCGCGTCCGCACGTTGAGACCGTCGTCGTCCTTCTTGAACTGCTCGTTGCCGTTGAGGGGTGTGTGGTGTCCGACGGCCCACTGGCCCTCGCCGCGGTGACGGCCGGTCTTGCGGCGCGCTGCGGCTGCTGGGGCGGCTGCGGGCGTTTCGGGGGTGGCGGCCATGGCGGTACGTCCTTCTTCGGCGGCTCGGGGCAAGGGCAGGGGAGGTGCGGCGTGCCCCTGTCGGACCGGCAACGCTGAGCAGGTGTGGCCGAAATGCCGCTTTCAGTCGGGTTTGCCGGCAGGCAGGAGCGGTCTTCGGCCTTCAGGGGGCTTACGTGGTCGACGCGTCCGCTTCAGTGGGGACGGCGTCGACGTGCGGCGGTGGCTGGTTCGGTCAGCTCGCCGGACAGATGGCGCTGGACATGCGGCCGAGGTCGACGTGCCGCCGACTCACCAAGGCAATTCCAGCTCCATTCATGGCGGAAGCGTGTCATGCGCCGATTGGAGGAGTCCACTACTGTCCAGCATTCGGACGAAGTCGTCCCGGATCGTGGGACGCGGTGACCGGGGTCACGTCGGCGGCCGGTCCGTCACCGCCCGGCGGCGGGTCCGTAGGGGCCGACCGGGGGACTGTTTCCGGCCCCGCGACCGGGCGGGAACGCCCCGGGCCGAGTCGGGCCGCACGGGATCGCGGGGCCACCGGGACGGGACCACGGCGGACCGGCAGGAGCCGGCGCGGGCCGGCGCGGGGGTGCGCCGGTCCCGCGGGGAGCAACGGTGGGGGCGTCCGTGTCGCGCCGGGTCGCCGGCCGGGGACGGGAGCCCCGGCCGGCGACCCCGGGGGTCACGCGCCGGGCCAGGGTCCGGGGGTGGGGCCGTCCTGCTTCTCCTCGGTCTCGGTGCGGAAGACCTTGAAGCCGCGCCGCTGGTAGTTGTCCATCGCGGTCGGGCCGTCCTGGCTGCAGGTGTGGACCCAGACGCGCCGCGTGGGCTCCCGGTCCGGCCAACGGGACGCGAGGTCCCAGGCGCGGGCCGTCCCGACCGACAGCAGGTGCCCGCCGATGCGACGCCCCCGGAAGTCGGGCAGCAGCCCGAAGTACATGATCTCCACCACGCCGTCGGGCTGCGGATCCAGCTCGACGTACCCCGCCGGGGTGCCGCGGTCGTACGCGACCCACGTCTCGACGCCGGGCCGCCCCAGCTGCTCCACCCACTGCGCCCGGGTCAGCGACAACCGGTCCGTCCAGTGGATGTCCCCGCCCACCGACGCGTACAGGAAGCGACTGAACTCCGGCGAGGGGACCTCCGCCCGCTCGATGCGGACCTCGGGGCCGGGCCCGGCCGCCGGGACCAGGTCGCCGGGCGCGGTCATTTCCAGGGACCAGGTGGTCAGGGTGATGGTGCTCATGCCGTTCAGGGAACCACATCCGACGCGGGCCCCTCCGGGGCGCCCCGGCCGACGGCACCGCCCTGCCGGGCCCGGACCACCGCGGGGGCGGTCGAGTGGGGGAGCAGCCCCGCCGGATCCGGCGGCCGGACGAGCTCCACCTCGACGTCCTCCGCGAAGCGGTACGGCCGGTGCGTGAGCACGCCCGCGAGGTGGCGGCGGACGCGGGAGAGCTCGGCCCGGACCGTCACCGTGCGCGTGGGGTCCCCGAAGAGTTCCGCGGCCAGCTCCGCCGCCGACCGGCCGCGCGGGGTCTCCGCCAGCAGGAACAGCAGCTCCGCGTGGCGCGGGCTCAGTTCCTGGGACCAGCTGCCGGCGGCCCCGTACACGGTCGCCGACCAGGAGCGAGGCCTGCTGAGGTCCAGCACCACGCGGCTCACCGGGGCGGCGGCCGCACGGGGTTCCTCGATCCGCAGCAGCCAGCCGCCGGGCAGCGGCTCGGCCACGCAGTCGCCGAGCTGCGGCAGCCAGAGCCGGCCCGGGCCGAGGGACTTGGGCAGCGGGATCCGGTCGGCGGGCGCCAGGCCCGCCACCGCCGCCGTCCAGCCGTGCGGGTCCACGGCCAGGGCCCGGCCGGGCAGCCGGGCCAGGAGCGGGGCCGCGACCGCCCGCAACCGCTCCAGGGACTCCAGGTGCCGCACCCGCAGCTCGCGCTCGGCGAGGCGGGCCACGGAGCTGACCCAGGCCAGGGTGGCCGGGTGCATCGTGGCCAGCGGTCCGCTCACGTCGACGACGCCCAGCAGCTGCCCGTCGCGGGGGTCGCGCACGGGGGCGCCCGCGCAGGTCCAGTCGTGGTGGCTGGAGACGAAGTGCTCGGCGGAGAAGACCTGCACCGGGCGCCGCACCACCAGGGCGGTGCCCACGCCGTTGGTCCCGACGACCGCCTCGGTCCAGTCGGCGCCCACGGCGAATCCGAGCCGGTCCGCCTTGCGCAGGATGGAGGCGTGCCCCTCCCGCCACAGCAGCCGCCCGTCCGCGTCGGCGACGACCATGATGTGCAGGGCCTCGTCCAGCGCGGGCAGCAGCCCCTCGCGGAGCACCGGCATGAGGTCCCGGAGCGGCGAGACCTGCCTGCGCTCCTCCGTCTCGGCCGCGGACAGCACGCGCGAGCGGGCGTCCCGGTCGGGGTGCACCCCGCCGGCCAGCATCCGGCGCCAGGACTCGGCGATCTCCGGGCGCGGTGCGGCGGGCGGGCGTTCCCCGGCCAGCGCGGCGGCCCGTACCCCCTTCAGCAGACGCGTCGCGTCACGCGCGTCCATGGCCGAGATGCGTGCCACGTCGACCGTGTCGCCTGCGGTGTTGGCCACCGGAACCTCCCCGTGCTGAACAGGACCTACTGCGGGAGCCGCCCACCGTCGAGCACGTGCCGTTCCCCGGGCGCGTGCGGCGGGCGCCTTCCGATCCGAGGGTTGCAACGGTATGCAACTCTCGCCAACCCCCGGTCACCCGACCGAAACTATCGGCACGCCGCCGAGCGGCGTGACAGCTCCTTCCTCGGGGCTTCTCGGATCAGGGGTGGCGCCGAGTCGGCGCGGCGCCACCCCCGGTCCCACCTCCACGGGCCCGGATCCCGGTGCTGCGCGGTTTGGGGACCGCTCCCAGCCCGTGGTCCGCGCCTGTGCCGGCGGCTGCCGGCCGCATGCCGGGATCGGGCCGGCGCCCCCGTCAGACCTTGATCCGGGCCCGCTCCACCACCGACGCCAGGTCCAGGGTGTGCGGCAGCGTGCCGAAGGCCGAGCCCCGGTCGCCGCCGAGCCGTGAGGCGCAGAACGCGTCCGCCACCTCCGGCGGAGCCCACCTGACCAGCAGGGATCCCTGCAGGACCAGGGCCATCCGCTCCACGACCCGGCGGGCCCGGGCCTCGATGCCGTCGAGGTCGGCCAGTTCGGTGAGCAGGTTCTTGATCGCCGCGTCCAGCCGGTGGTCGGCGCCCCGGGCGAGCCCGACCTCCTGGAGGAACGCGTTCAGGGCCATCGGCTCGCGCTGCAGGGCGCGCAGCACGTCCAGGGCCTGCACGTTGCCGGAGCCCTCCCAGATCGAGTTGAGGGGGGACTCGCGCAGCAGTCTGGGCAGCCCGGACTCCTCGACGTAGCCGTTGCCGCCCAGACACTCCAGGGCCTCCGCGACCATCGGCGTACACCGCTTGGTCACCCAGTACTTCGCGGCGGGCACCGCGAGGCGCAGGAAGGCCTTCTCCTGCTCGGTACCGGCGTCGTACGCCGCCGCCAGGCGCAGCGTCAGCACGGTCGCCGCCTCGGACTCCAGCGCGAGGTCGGCGAGCACGTTGCGCATCAGCGGCTGATCGATGAGCGGCGATCCGAAAGCAGAGCGGTGCTCCGTGTGGTGGACGGCCTGGGTCAGCGCCTGCCGCATGAGGGACGCCGAGCCGATCACGCAGTCCAGTCGGGTCGCCGCGACCATCTCGATGATCGTGCGCACCCCCCGCCCCTCCTCGCCCACCCGTCGCGCCCAGGTCCCGTCGAACTCGACCTCGCCCGACGCGTTCGACCGGTTCCCCAGCTTGTCCTTCAGTCGCTGGATCGCGAACACGTTGCGGGTGTCGTCCGGCAGCACCCGGGGCACCAGGAAGCAGGTCAGACCGCCCGGCGCCTGCGCCAGGACCAGGAACCCGTCGGACATGGGCGCCGAGCAGAACCACTTGTGGCCCGTCAGCAGGTATTCCCCGGAGGCGTCGAGCGGCACCGCCACCGTGGTGTTCGCCCGTACGTCGCTGCCCCCCTGCTTCTCCGTCATCCCCATCCCGAAGAGCACACCGCCCTTGCGTCCGGCCGGGCGCAGGCCCTCCTCGTACACGTGCGAGGTCAGCCGCGGCTCCCACTCGGCGGCCAGCTCCGGATCCGTGCGCAGCGCCGGGACCGCGGCGTGGGTCATCGAGACCGGGCAGCCGTGCCCCGCCTCCGCCTGCGACCACAGGAAGAAGCCGGCGGCGCGGCGCAGGTGCCCCGCGGGCCGGCCCCACGCGTCGGTGAGCCCCGACGTCACCGCGTGGCCCAGCAGCCGGTGCCAGGCGGGGTGGAAGTCCACCTCGTCGATGCGGTTCCCGTACCGGTCGTGCGTCCGCAACTTCGGCGGACATTCGTTCGCCTGCGTCCCCCAGTCCTGGGCCTGGGCCGAGCCCGCGGCGCGCCCGAGGGTCGTGAGCTCCTCCCTTACCTCGTCGAGGAGTTCGGGGGCCGCGTCGGCGAGGTGCCGTTCCACGCCCTCCGTGAGGGCCCGGTCGCCGAGGTAGACCTCGTGGCCCACCAGGGGCGGGGCCTGGTTGCTGACTGTGTGGGTGGTGGCTGCCATGCGGATACCGTAAGGACGTGCAGCCAGCAAAAGAAACACCCGAGCGGATCCCAGGACGGCTCCACCGGGCCCGCGCCCTCTATCGCAACGTCTCGAAGCGGAAGATGGCCTGGCTGCTGCTGAAGGACACCGTCAACTCGTGCATCGAGTACCGGATCCTGGGACTGGCCGCCGAAGCGGCCTTCTTCACGCTCCTGTCGCTGCCGCCGCTCTTCCTCGGTCTGCTCGGTCTGCTCGGTTACGTCGACGGTTGGACCGACACCCAGTCCGTGCAGAGCATCGAGGAGAACATCCTGCGCGCGGTCGGCACGATCCTGTCCGACCGGGGCGTCAACGACGTCGCGAAACCGATGCTCGACGACGTCACCAGCCGGGGCCGGCCCGACCTGATCTCGCTCGGTTTCGCCTTCGCCCTGTGGTCGGGATCCCGCGCCGTCAACGTCTTCATCGACACGATCACCGTCATGTACGGACTCGACGGGCACCGCGGCATCGTCAAGACGCGGCTGCTCGCCTTCCTCCTCTACATCATCGCCCTGCTGATCGGCGCGATCGTGCTGCCGCTGATGGTCGTCGGCCCCGATGCGGTCGTCCGGCTGCTGCCGTGGAGCACGGAGGTCATCGCGGTGCTGTACTGGCCGACGGTCACCCTCCTCTCCATCGCCTTCCTGACCACCCTCTACCACGTCTCCGTCCCCGTGCGGTCGCCGTGGATCGAGGACGTGCCGGGCGCGCTCGTCGCCCTCGCCATGTGGGTGCTGGGCTCGTTCCTGCTGCGGATCTACCTGACCAACACCGTGGAGGGGCCCACGATCTACGGGTCGCTGGCCGCGCCCGTGGCGATCCTGCTGTGGATCGGCATCTCGGCGTTCGCCGTGCTCGTCGGCGCCGCCGTCAACGCCGCCATCGACCGGGTCTGGCCCTCGGTGGCCACCGCCGCGGCCCGTGAGGCCAACGAGCGGGTCCGCGAGGCGGAGGCCGCCCAGCTGGTCGCCCGGGCCGCCGCCTGGCGCGCCCTCGCCGAGGGGGAGTCCGAGGACGACGAGGACGGTGGAATGCCGTCCGAGTTCCCCGAACGCTGGTCGAAGTTCCTGCCGCCCGAGGACTACACCTCCCGGCTCCGCAAGCACTGAGGACCCGCCGCCCCCGGCGACGACATAGCCTGGCGGTGTGTACGAGGAAGCGCCGTCCGCCGTCATGCCCGGGGCCTTCGTGTGGCGGGCCCGCGGGGCGGGCTCCGTGGTGGTGCCCGACGGCTGCATGGACCTGCTGTGGGTCGGTGGCCGCCTGCTGGTCGCCGGCCCCGACACCGGGCCGCACCCCGCCGGGGAGGTCCCCGGTGACGCCTTCGCCGGCCTGCGGCTGCCCCCCGGCGCCGCGCCCGCGCTGCTCGGCGTACCCGCCCACGAACTGTGCGACCGGCGGGTCGAGCTGGCCGCGCTGTGGTCCGGCGCCGAGGTGCGCCGCCTCACCGAACGGATCGCGGCGTACGAGGACCCCCGTACGGGGCTCGAAGAGCTGGCCCGGGTCCGGGCCGCGGCCGTCGGGCCGCCCGACCCGCTCGCCGCCGAGGTGACGGCCCGCCTCCGGGCCGGGGAGTCGGTCGCCGGGATCGCCGGGGCGGTCGGCCTCGGGGAGCGGCAACTGCGCCGACGCTCCCTCGACGCCTTCGGGTACGGCCCCCGCACCCTGGGGCGGGTGCTGCGCCTCCAGCGGGCCCTGGCCCTGGTCCGGCGCGGGCTGCCCCAGGCGCGGGTGGCCCACCTGGCCGGATACGCCGATCAGGCGCACCTCGCCCGGGAGGTGCGCGCACTGACCGGAACGACCCCGGGGGCCTACGCGGCCGGGCCGGAGGGAGCCGACGGGTCGGACGGGCCCGACGGGTCGGAAGGCTCCGAGGGGGCGAACAGCGAGATCCCGGAGCCGTCCGGGTCCAGTACCACCGCGTAGCGCTGCCCCCAGAACGCGTCCCAGGGCTTCATGTGCCCCTCGTGACCCGCGCCGGTCAGCTCGGCGTACAGCGCGTCGACCTCGGCGGGGGAGTCGCACAGGAAGGCGAGCTCCACCCGGTTGCCGCCGGCCGGGCGGGTCCAGGAGGGGTCGATGCCGCGGATGGATTCCTCCGTGTCCCAGGCGATCCGCGGACCTCCGGGGAGGGCGGTCTCGACATGCGGCTGCTCCTCGGAGCCGACCGGCACGTCCAGACCGAGACGACGGTAGAAGGCGAGGGAAGCGGCCATGTCGGAGACGACGATGCCGATCATGTCGAGTCGTGGAGTCATGGCAGCAGGCTAGGCGGAGCCGGCGGTCGCGGTCTTGAAGGAAACGGACATCACCGCTCCGCCGCCACCCGGCATCAAGGAAGCGTAAAGACTGCCGGGATCCGGCAATGCGGTCGACCGCTCGGGCCGGGCAGAATCGGACCCGTCAGCGGGGGACGGCATCCACGGATGCCGGGACACGGAAGGGGGAGGCGATGGCGGAGTTCCTTGCCGCGGTGGTCGCCTTCCCCACCGTCTTCTTCACCTTCGCGCTCGGCGTGATCATCGCGTACTGGCTGATGGTCCTCCTCGGCGCCGCCGAGCACGACACCCTCGACTCCGACGCCGGCTCCTCCGCCCTGGGCACCCTCGGCGTGCCCTTCTCGGTCTCCGTCTCGGTCTTCGTCACCGTCGCCTGGTTCGTCAGCCTCGCCGGCACCGTGGTCCTCGACCGGGCCGGCTTCGGCGGCGGCACCGCGCTCCTCGTCCTGGCGGCCGCGCTGCTCCTGGCCCGGGCCCTCACGAAGGCCTGCGTACCGCCGCTGCGCGGGGTGTTCGAACCCGACCTGCCGCCACCGTCCCGCCAGGACTTCCTCGGGCGGCTCTGCGTGGTGCGCACCGGCCGTGTCGACGGCTCGTTCGGACAGGCCGAGGTCGCCGCCGACGACGGCTCGACCGCCGTCGTCCAGGTCCGCCAGACCGGCGCCGACCCGCTGTCCCACGGCAGCACCGGCCTGCTCTACGCGTACGACGAACCCGGCGAGTTCTTCTGGGTGGCCCCGTACGACAGCGCGCTCGATCCGCGCGCCTGAGGCCCGCCGGCCCCGTCGTCCGTCCTGCCCGCCCCGTCCGGCTTCCCGCCCGTGGCCCCTCCGGTCCGTGACCCGCCCGGCCACCGTTCTCCCACCCGAAGGATTCCCATGGATGCCATCACCCTGGGCGTCGGCGTGCTCGTCGGCGTCGTCCTCCTCCTCGTGTTCGTCGTGCTGTTCGTCGTCAGCAGACTCTTCCGGAAGGTGGAGCAGGGCAAGGCGCTGATCGTCTCGCGGATGCGGAAGGTCGACGTGACCTTCACCGGGCAGGTCGTCCTGCCCGTCCTCCACAAGGCCGAGGTCATGGACATCTCGGTGAAGACCATCGAGATCTCCCGCACCGGCCGCGACGGCCTGATCTGCCAGGACAACATCCGCGCGGACATCCGGATCTCCTTCTTCGTCCGCGTCAACAAGACCACCGAGGACGTCATCAAGGTCGCCCAGGCCATCGGCACCGCACGGGCCAGCGACAAGGCGACCCTCCAGGAACTGTTCAACGCCAAGTTCTCCGAGGCCCTCAAGACCGTCGGCAAGCAGCTCGACTTCATCGACCTCTACACCAAGCGCGACGAGTTCCGGGACCGGATCATCGCCGTCATCGGCACCGACCTCAACGGCTACAGCCTGGAGGACGCCGCCATCGACCACCTGGAGCAGACGCCGCTCACCCAGCTCGACGCCTCCAACATCCTCGACGCCCAGGGCATCCGGAAGATCACCGAACTGACCGCCATCGAGCACGTGCGGACCAACGAGTTCCAGCGCACGGAGGAGAAGGAGATCACCCGGCAGAACGTCGACGCCCGCGAGGCCATCCTCGAACTCGAACGCCGCCAGGCCGACGCCGAGATCAAGCAGCGCCGGGAGATCGAGACCGTACGGGCCCGCGAGGAGGCGGAGACCGCCAAGGTCGTCGAGGAGGAGCGGCTGCGCGCGCAGGGCGCGTTCCTGCGCACCGAGGAACAGCTCGGCATCCAGCGCGAGAACCAGGCGCGCGAGGTCGCCGTCGCCGCGAAGAACCGCGAACGCGTCATCGCCGTCGAGAGCGAGCGGATCGAGAAGGACCGCCAGTTGGAGGTCATCGCCCGCGAACGGGAGACCGGACTGAGCCGGATCGCCGCCGACAAGGAGGTCGAGACGGAGAAGCGGGACATCGCCGAGGTCGTGCGCGAACGCATCGCCGTGGACCGCACCGTCGCGGAGCAGGAGGAGTCCATCAAGCGGCTCCGCACGGTCGAGGAGGCCGAACGCACCCGGCAGGCCGTCGTCATAGCCGCCGAGGCCGAGGCCCAGGAACGCCTCGTCAAGGACATCAAGGCCGCCGAGGCCGCCGAGGCCGCCGCGGTGCACCGGGCCGCCGAGCAACTGACGCTGGCCGAGGCACGCGTCAAGGCGGCCGAACTCGACGCCCGGGCCGCCCTGCGGCACGCCGAAGGAGCACAGGCCGAGGCGGCCGCCGCCGGACTGGCCGCCGTACAGGTCCGCGAGAAGGAGGCCGACGCGATCGAGAAGTCGGGGCTCGCGGAGGCCAACGCCACCGAGGCCGGACTGCGGGCACGGGCCGAGGGCACCCGGGCCCAGGCCATGGCCGAAGCGGAGGCCATCGGCGAGAAGCTGAAGGCGGAAGCGGCCGGACTGACCGCGAAGGCCGCCGCGATGGCCGCGCTGGACGAGGCCTCCCGGGAGCACGAGGAGTACCGGCTGCGGCTGGCGGCCGACAAGGAGGTCCGCCTCGCCGGACTGGAGGTGCAGCGGCAGGTCGCCGAGGCCCAGGCCATGGTCGTCGCGACCGGCCTGGAGAAGGCGGACATCAGCATCGTCGGCGGGGAGTCCGTCTTCTTCGACCGGCTCGTCTCCTCCATCTCGCTGGGCAAGGGCATCGACGGGTTCGTCGACCACTCGCGGACCGCACGGACCCTGGCGAAGCCGTGGCTGGAAGGCTCGGCCGGCTTCACCGAGGACCTGACGCGGGTGCTCGGCGGCGTGTCGACGGCGGACGTACGGAACCTGACGGTGTCGGCCCTGCTGACGAAGCTGATGAAGGGGGCGGGGACCTCGGCCGCCCCGCTCGGCGAACTCCTCGCCCACGCGCAGCGGATGGGACTGGCCGACCTGCCGCTGGCCGCCGTGTCCGGCGGCCCGGTGAACGGGACGCACCCGGTCAACGGGGCCGGCGCGGCCCCGGTGCCGCCGAGCGGCGCCTGAGGCCGGCCGGAGCCGGGCCCGCCCCTTGCGCGCCCGCCCGGCCCGCGACCCGCCCGGTATTCGATACGACGTTCAGGAGTGCAGGTGGCCACCGACATCGAGGCGGGGACCTACGAGGTCCTGCGGGACCGGCTCGCCGGACAGGCGGCGGAGCTGGCACGGCGCGCCACGGCGCTCAACGCGCGGCGGGTCGAGGCCTTCGGGTCCACCGGCCTGTCCCTCACCGGCACGGCCCCGGCCCGCACGGACGGTCCCTGCGTGGCCCGGGACCTCGCCGCCGTGGGGGAGTGGCTGCTGCTCGGCCACGAGGTGCCCGTCGGCCACACCGGTGAGGTCCGGCCCGGCGAGGTCTTCACGCTGTACGACCGGGACCTGGAGCCGGCCCCGCCGGGCTCGGTGCCCGGCCTGCTCGACGACCCCGACTTCGTCCGCGAGTTCGGCGCGCTGTTCCGCTACTACCGCCAGGCCCGGCTGCTGCGGCTGCGCCACGTCGACGGCAAGCTCCTCGCCGTCTTCCGCACCGGCGAGACGGAGGGCGACATCCGCGTCCTGCGCTGGCGCCTCGCCGGGGGCGGCGCCGAGTTCCTCGACGCGCAGGGCGAACGGGACCACCTGCGGCCCACCGCGCCGGACGACGTGCGGTGGACGCGGACCACCCGCGCGGACCAGGTCCCGGGCCGCCACCCGCACCTGGCGGTGGCCGGGGAACTGTACGTGTCCACCGTCGGCGGCAGCCTCACCGTCAAGACGGACGACGACACCGAAACCGCCGACGGCATCCACTCCGAGCCCGTCACCGATCCCCTCCAGGCCCTCGCCGACGCCGAGGTCGCGCACGCCCGCGTCGGGCCGCTGATCCTGCTGCGGGTCCGCCCGTACAAGGAGGAGCAGGACCGGCACCTGGTCTTCAACACCATCACCCGGGACGTCGTACGCCTCGACGGCATCGGCGGCGGCGTCCGCCGGCTGCCCGGCGACCAGGGCATCGTCTTCCCCGGCGGCTACTGCCTCGCCGGCGGCGCCCACAAGACCTTCGACATCGACACCCGGGGCCTCGGTCACGAACGGACCGTGCGCTCCCCGAACGGCGAGGACGTCCTCCACGTCTTCTCGGGCACCGGCCGCACCCTGCTGCTGCCCTACAACCTGATCCGCAAGGAGGCGGCCACCCCGATCACCTGCCACGGCCACGCCCTCTTCGACGACGGCACGCTGACCGTGCTGCGCGGAGCGGACGGCGCCACCCGCGTCCACCCGCTCCAGGTCTGGAAGTCCCCCTACCGCTCCGACGCCCACGCCGCCGCCGGGCCCGCGGCCGGCGACGGCGGCCCGCTCGCCCGGATCGGCAACGCCGACCTCGTCCGAGGCATCGCCGACTGCCTCGAACTGGCCTCCTCCGTACGGGACGTGACCGAGCCGACCGGCGAACTGCACACCGCCCTCAGCGCCGCCTGCGGACGCGCGGGCGACCGCTACCACTGGCTCGGCGACCCCGAGGTCGGCGACCTGCTGACCCCGCTGACCGCCCTGCGCGACACCGCCGAACAGGTCCTCGTCGAGTTCGAGACCGTACGGGAGCTCACCCTGCGGGCCGCCGCCGCCCTGGAGGAGGCCACGGCATCGGCCACCGGCCTGATCCGCCGGACCCGGGGAGAGGCCCCGCGCAGCGCCGGGGAATGGGTGGACCGGCTCACCGCGCTGCGCCGGGCCCGGGGCAGGCTCCTCGCGCTGACCGAGCTGCGCCACGCCGACACCGCAGCCGTCGCGGCGGCGGCCGACCGGGTCGCCGCCGAGCTCGACGCGGCCGGCCGGCGCGCCGTCGGTTTCCTGAGCCGCGAGGACGCCTTCGCCGACCACGGAACGGCGCTCACCGCCCTGGCCGCCGAAGCCGCCCGGATCACCACCGCGGCCGAGGCCGGCCCGCTCGCCGAGCAGCTCGCGGCCCTGGTCGAGGGGCTGCGTACGGTCACCGAGGTCGTCACGGGCCTCGACATCGCCGACGCGACCGTGCGCACCGGCGTCCTGGAGCGGGTCGCGGACGTCCTCGGCGCCTCCAACCGGGCCCGGGCCGTCCTCGACTCCCGGCGCCGGGAACTCGTCGAGGCGGAGGGCCGCTCCGCCTTCGCCGCCGATTTCACCCTGCTCGGGCAGGCCGTCACGGCGGGCCTGGCCGCCGCCACGACCCCCCAGGACTGCGAGGAGGAACTGGCCGGACTCCTGCTGCGGGTGGAGGACCTGGAGGCCCGCTTCGGCGAGTCCGAGGAGTTCCTCACCCGGCTGGAGACCCGCCGCACCGAGGTGTACGAGGCCTTCACCGGCCGCAAGCAGACCCTCCAGGACGCCCGCGCCCGACACGCGGAACGCCTTGCCGCCTCCGCCGGCCGGATCCTGGACACCGTCGCCCGGCGCCTGGTCGGCCTGCCCGACACCGACGCCGTCCACACCTTCCTCACCTCCGACCCGATGGTCGCCAAGGTGCGACGGACCGTGGAGGAACTGCGGGACCTCGGCGACCGGGTGCGGGCCGAGGAACTCGACGGACGGCTCGCCGCCGCCCGTGCGGAAGCAGGGCGGGCCCTGCGCGACCGCCGCGACCTGTACACCGACGGAGGTGCCGTCGTCCGCCTCGGCCGGCACGCCTTCGCGGTCAACGCCCGGCCGCCCGAGCTCGCGCTCGTCCCGCACGGCGACGGGATCGCCCTCGCCCTGTCCGGCACCGACCTCCGCACCCCGGTCACCGACCCGGCCTTCGCGGCCACCCGGCCCCACTGGAAGCAGTCGCTGCCCTCGGAGAACACCGAGGTCTACCGGGCCGAGTACCTGGCGGTGCGGCTCCTGGCCGAGCACGGCCCGGACCCGCAGCCGGAGGCCGAACTGCGGGCACTCGTGAGGGCCGCAGCGGAAGCCGCCCACGACGAGGGGTACGAGCGCGGCGTCCACGACCACGACGCCGCGCTCCTGCTCGCCGCACTGCGCCGGCTGCACGCGAGCGCCGGCCTGCTGCGCCACCCGGCATCCGCCCGGGCCGCGGCCCAACTGTTCTGGGCGTACGGGACGAGCGAGGAGACCCGTACGGCCTGGACCCGGCGGGCCCGGTCGACCGCGCGGGCCCGCCGGACCTTCGGGAAGGTGCCGGCTATCGGCGAGTTCCTGGCCGAACTGGACTCGGAGATGCGGGTGTTCGGCGGGGACGGGGTGTCCGCCGAGTACCTCTTCGAGGAGCTGGCCACCGACCCGGAGGGCTTCGTCGTCGACCCGGACGTCCGGGGCCTCCTCGACAAGTTCACCGCGTGGGAAGGCAGTTCGGGCTGCCGGGAGGACCTGGCGGCACTCGGTGAGGACCTGCCCGCCCGGCGCCGGCTGGCCTCGACCTGGCTGGCCGGCTTCGCGGCGGCGCACGGCGTACCGGTCGACGAGGGGCAACTCGCCGAGGCGGTCGCCGTGGAACTGTGCGGGACCCTGACCCACCGCGACCCGGACGCCGACGGCGCGACGACCACCACCGTCACCGGCCTCCTCGGCGTGCACCCGCGCACCGTGGGCGGCAGCCTCCACCTCGACCTGCCCGAACTGCTCTCCCGGGTCGGCGCGTTCGCGGCGACCGTGGCTCCGGGGCACCGGGCCTACCGCAGGCGCGCCGCCGACCTGGTCGCCGCCGAACACGCCCGGCTGCGGCTGGACGAATACCGACCCCGGCCGCTGCCGGGCTTCGTCCGGGGCCGGCTCGTCGACGAGGTGTACCTGCCGCTGATCGGCGACAACCTGGCCCGCCAACTCGGCACGACCGGCGCCGACCGGCGCACCGACAGCAGCGGACTGCTGCTGCTCGTCTCCCCGCCGGGCTACGGCAAGACCACGCTCATGGAGTACGTCGCCGACCGCCTCGGCCTGATGCTGGTCAAGGTCGGTGGGCCCGCCCTCGGCCGGAACGTGACCTCGCTCGACCCCGCGCAGGCCCCGGACGCCACCTCCCGGCAGGAGGTGGAGAAGATCAACTTCGCGCTGGCGGCGGCCAACAACGTGCTCCTGCACCTCGACGACATCCAGCACACCTCACCGGAGCTGCTGCAGAAGTTCATTCCCCTCTGCGACGCCGGCCGCCGCATCGAGGGCGTCCGCGACGGCGTCGCCCGCACCTACGACCTGCGGGGCAAGCGCTTCGCCGTCTCCATGGCCGCGAACCCGTACACCGAGACCGGCGAACGCTTCCGCATCCCGGACATGCTCGCCAGCCGCGCCGACGTCCGGAACCTCGGTGACGTGCTCACCGGCAAGGAGGAGGCCTTCGCGTTCAGCTTCGTGGAGAACGCCCTCACCTCCCACCCCCTCCTCGCCCCCCTCGCGGGCCGCGACGCCGCCGACCTCGACCTGCTGGTCCGGCTCGCCGAGGGCGACACGAACGCCCGCCCCGACCGGTTGTCCCACCCGTACGCCCCCGCGGAACGCGAGCGGATCGTCGCGGTGCTGCGCCACCTGCTGACCGCCCGCGACACCGTGATCACCGTCAACCGGGCCTACGTCGCCTCGGCGGCCCGGGCCGACGCCACCCGGACCGAGCCGCCCTTCCGGCTGCAGGGCTCGTACCGCGACATGAACAAGATCGCCACGCGGATCGAGCCCGTGATGAACGCCGCCGAACTCGACGCCCTCGTCGACGACCACTACCGGGACGAAGCACAGACCCTCACCGGGGCCGCCGAGGGCAACCTCCTCAAACTCGCCGAACTGAGAGGAGTGTTGACGAGTGATCAGGCAGAGCGTTGGGGTGAGGTGAAGGCCGCGTACGTACGCTCCCTGGCGCCCGGCGGACCGGACGCCGAGCAGATGGCGCGCGCCGTCGGCGCCCTCGGCCTGCTCGCCGAGCGGCTGGCCGCCGTGGAGACGGCGATCCGGGGCCGGGGCTGAGGGGAGGGGCCGAGGGAGGGTCGGGGGCGGTGGGCGGGGGCCGCGGAAAAAGAGGTGGCGGGGGCGGAGGAACGCTTGTTACCGTGAACCCGTTCCCGCCGACCGGTGCGGAACCGCAGCGTGTGCACGATCCGGAGGTGAGTTCATTGATGACCGTCACGGCGCAGGGCCCTGCCCGCACTCAGAAGACCATCAATGTCACCTCCGTGGTCTCCGGCTGACCCCACACCACTTCGCGCGCCGACGAGCGCACGCTGCCGGGACCACCCTGTGAAGGGTTCCCCTTGACTTCCTCTTCTTTCCCGCAGGCCTCCCTCGCGCACGCCCTCACCCCCTTCGGGTGGGACGACGCCTGGGCAGCCGCCTTCGCCCCGTACGCCGCCCGGGGACTCGTCCCCGGCCGTGTCGTCCGGGTCGACCGCGGCCAGTGCGACGTCGTCACCGCGGACGGCACCGTCCGCGCCGACACCGCCTTCGTCACCCCCCACGACCCGCTCCGGGTCATCTGCACCGGCGACTGGGCCGCCGTCGAAGCGGCCGGAAACCCGCGGTACGTGAAGGCGTACCTGCCGCGCCGGACCGCGTTCGTACGCTCCACCTCCTCGCAGCGCTCCGAGGGCCAGATCCTCGCGGCCAACGTCGACCACGCGGTCATCGCGGTGTCGCTCGCCGTCGAACTCGACCTGGGCCGCATCGAGCGGTTCCTCGCGCTCGCCTGGGAATCCGGTGCCCAGCCGTTGGTCGTCCTCACCAAGGCCGACCTCGTCCCGGACCCGGTCACCCTCGGCCACCTGGTCGAGGACGTGGAAACCACCGCCCCCGGCGTCCAGGTGCTCACCGTCTCCTCCCACACCGGGGACGGCACCGACGTGCTCGGGGCGATCGTCGCCGACGGCACGAGCGTGCTGCTGGGCGTCTCCGGCGCGGGCAAGTCCACGCTGGCGAACGCATTGCTCGGCACGGACGTCATGGAGGTCCGGGCCACCCGTGACATCGACGGCAAGGGCCGGCACACCACCACCACCCGCAACCTCCTCGCCCTGCCGGGCGGGGGCGTCCTCATCGACACCCCGGGGCTGCGCGGCGTCGGGCTCTTCGACGCGGAGGTCGGCGTCGGGCAGGTGTTCTCGGAGATCGAGGACTACGCCGCCGCATGCCGCTTCCACGACTGCGCGCACGAGGCGGAGCCCGGGTGCGGGGTGCTGGCCGCGCTGGAGTCGGGGGAGCTGTCGGAGCGGCGGCTGGAGAGCTACCGCAAACTGCTCCGCGAGAACCAGCGCATCGTGGCGAAGACGGACGCCCGTCTGCGCTCGGAGATCCGCCGGGACTGGCGGCTGAAGTCGGCCGAGGGCCGGGCCAACTACGCGGCGAAGCGGAACGGGCGCGCCTGACCCTCCCCTGGCCGGGGTTTCACGTGGGGCTCCGGCCGGGGTGGGGTGGGGTGGGTTCGAGGGTTCGGGGGCTGCGGGTGGGTCGGGGCCGGTGCCGGGGTGGGGTGTCGTCCGGGACGGGCATGATTTATGGCGCCCTGTCCGGGGCTGCGTGGGCGGGGCGGTGGCGTGCGCCAACAAATCACGTTTTGGTCCCGGCCGACACCCCACCCCGTCCCCGTCCCCGACCGAATCCAGCCTCGCCGGCGTTTGAGGCGCGGGGGCCGGGGCGGAGCCCCGGGAACCTGCACCGTGACCCGGCCTCCGGGGTTACGTCAGGGTGGTGGTCAGCCAGGCGGCCGTGATCAGGAGGCAGGCGAGGAGTTCCACCAGGACGCTCGTTCCCGCTCCCCGCATCACGGTCCGGGCCGCCGCCCACGCCGCCCCGTGCGTCCCGAGCCGGAGGCGTTCGCACAGGTAGATCCCGCCCATGAATCCCGGCACCGCGCCCACGACCGGGATGAGGACGAAGCCCAGGACCGCGCCACCGCCCGCGTACGCCGCCATCCGAGATGTGACGCCCAGCCCCTGGATCCGCCTCGGTGGCAGCAACCACTTCACGACCTGCACCAGCAGGAGCAGGGCGGTCGAGGAGGCCAGCAGCACCCAGGAGACCCCCGACCGCTCGTGGAGCGCCCACCACAGCACGCCCGCCCAGACCAGCCAGGTCCCCGGGACGCCCGGGACCATCACCCCCAGCACCCCGAGCAGGAGCACCAGCCCCACCAGGACCAGCTGAGGCAGCTCCATCTGCTCAGGGTGACCGACCCGGCGCTATCGGGCCACCCAGCCGCGTTCGTGGGCGTGCCAGCCGAGCTGGAGGCGGGTCGTGACGCCCGCCAGTTCCATGAGGCCCTTCACCCGCCGCTGCACGGTCCGCAGTCCCAGTTCCAGGTGCTTGGCGACGCTCGCGTCCGTCATGCCGGCCAGGAGGAGGGAGAGGATCTCCAGGTCGGTGGTGTCGGGGCCGCCGTCCCCCTCCTCCGCGAGCCCCGTCGACCCCAACCGCAGCGGCAGGGACTCCCGCCACACCGCCTCGAACAGGCCGAGCAGGGATTCCAGCAGCCCCGACGCGTGGACGACGAGGGCCGCCGGCTCCGCGCCCCGCGCGGTCAGCGGGACCATCGCCAGCGTCCGGTCGGCGATCACCAGTTTCGTCGGGACCTCGCCCGTCACGCGGATCCGCTCGCCGCGCGCCAGGGCCGTCGACGCCTCCCGGATCCCCGTCGGCAGCGTCAACACCTGCCGCTCGATCACCACCCGGTACTCGACGCCGCGGACGGAGGCCCGTTCCTCGGCCTCGTTCTCCGTGCCCGTCACCACCTGCGGACGGCCGCTGACGAGCGCGCACACCTCCTCCGTCGCCCCGAGCTGGAGCTGGTGGAAGCGGTGCGCCACCGCGCCGGCCCCCGTCACCACCTCCACCAGGTCGTGGACGGCCATCTCCCCGGCCTCGGCCCGGTACTCCTCCGCGAGGAGCACCGCCGCCAGCTCCGCCTGCTCCAGCTCGTGCCGCTGCTGCGTCAGGAGCGCGCCCAACGCGACCCCGGGGGGTGCGGCCACCCACCGGCCGGGCCGCGCAGAGGACTGGGCCGCCAGCCCCTGCTGCTCCAGGTGCCGCAGCGCCCGCTCGGTCTGCGGCACCGGCAGCGTCAGGCGGTGCGCGAGGTCGGGCACCTCCGCCGCGCCCAGCGCCACCAGCGCGCGGTACGCCGACTCCTGCCCCTCGTCCAGACCTATCGCACCCAGCAACCCGTCCACCCCACTCTCAGTGCCGTTCCTGGCGGGAAGCGGCCACGGCGCGAACCCGCCGCCGACATCATCGCCGCACCTCCCACCTCTCTGCCAAGGTGTCGCCACCGCAGCACCACCATCCACCGGCCGGAAGCCACGTGTACGTCAGCTATGCCGTGCAAGAGAGCAGTTGGCCGGAATTCACCTGGGGAGAGCGATGCGCCCGATATCGCGAACGGCGGTCGGGGCGGCCACAGCGGCCGTCCTCGCCGTCACCGCAGTCGGCCCGTCCGCGGCACAGCCGAGCGACGGCCGGCCGGGACCGAGACCACTCGTCGGGAGCGGGGCGGCGGGCGCGCGGCCCGCGGCGCCCGTCACCGTCACCCTCGTCACCGGAGACCGCGTCCTGGTGTCCACGGACGCCGCCGGCCGTACCGCCGCGACCGCGATGCCCCGGGACGACGGCAGCCAGCCGGTCGTCCAGACCCGGCAGAGCGGCGAGGACGTCTACGTCTACCCCCAGAGCGCGGTCAAGGCGCTCGCCGCGGGCCGGGTCGACGAGGAACTCTTCAACGTCACCGGCCTGATCAGGCAGGGCTACGACGACGCCCACAGCGGGAGTCTGCCGCTGATCGCCGTGTACGACGGTTCCGTCAGCGTCGCGCGCAACACCCCGCCCGCGCCCCGCGGCGCCGACCGGTCACTGGTCCTCGGCTCCATCGGGGCCGTCGCCCTCGCCGCAGACAAGCAGCGGGCCGCCGACTTCTGGGCCGACGTCTCCGCCGGTGGCGCCTCGCGCGCCGCGGGCGGGCTGAAGAAGCTGTGGCTCGACGGCAAGGTCCGGGCGAACCTCGAACGCTCCACCCGGCAGGTGAACGCCACCGCGGCCTGGGCCGCCGGACTCGACGGCGCCGGCACCAAGGTCGCCGTCCTCGATACGGGCACCGACCTCGAACACCCCGACCTCAAGGGCCGCGTCCGCGCGTCGAAGAACTTCACCGACTCCGACACCGACGCCGACCGGCAGGGCCACGGCACCCACACCATCTCCACCGTCGGCGGATCCGGGGCGGAGAGCGGCGGCGCCAAGAAGGGGGTCGCGCCCGGCGCCGAACTCCTCAGCGGCAAGGTCCTCAACGACCAGGGCCAAGGCCTCGATTCGTGGATCATCGCCGGGATGGAATGGGCCGCGGCGAGCAAGGCCGACGTGGTTTCCATGAGCCTCGGGGACCCGTCGCGAACCACGTGCGACGACCCGCTCGCAGCGGCGGCCGAGCGACTCTCGCAACAGGGGCCCCTGTTCGTCGTCGCCGCCGGCAACTCCGGCCCCGGGAACAACACGGTCTCCTCGCCCGGCTGCGCCCCCAGCGTGTTGACCGTCGGCGCCGTCGACCGTGACGACACCACCGCGGGCTTCTCCAGCCGCGGCCCCGCGGGGCCCGCCCACACCCTCAAGCCCGAGATCGCCGCCCCCGGCGTAGGGATCTCCGCCGCCGCCGCGGGCGGCCGGGGCGTGTACGCGTACCAGTCGATGTCCGGAACCTCGATGGCCACCCCGCACGTCGCCGGAGCCGCCGCCATCGTCAAACAACGCCACCCGGACTGGAACGCGCGGCAGCTCAAGGCCGCCCTCGTCGGCTCCGCGAACACCGCCGTACCCGGGGACGTACGCGAGACCGGAGGAGGTCGCCTCGATGTGAAGGCGGCCCTCGACGCCACCGTCACCGGCGCCCCCGCCGTGCAGGGCGGCACGTACAACTGGCCGCAGGACCACAGCGACCGCGCGGTCGTCGAGGTGCCGTACACCAATGCCGGCAGCAGGCCGGTCACCTTGAACCTCCGAGTCGAGAAGGTCACCGGCAACGACGGCTCCGCCGTCCGCTCCCGGGTCGCCCGCCTCGACCGGCGCACGATCACCGTCCCGGCCGGCGCCACCGTCAAGGTGCCGCTCCACCTCGACCCGGCCGCCGGGCTGGAGCGCTCCCAGTACGGTGACGTCACCGGACGCGTCGTCGCCACGGCCGGCGGAGTACAGGTCTCCACCCCCTTCTCCCTGTACGTGGAGCCCGAGACCGTCACCCTGCGGGTCAAGCTGATCGACCGCGCGGGCCGGCCCGCCGCCGGACCCTCCTCGCTGGACGTCATCGGCACCGACGACGCCTCCGGCGAGCGCCGCTTCAACGAGGGCTCCGTCGACCAGGTCTACCGCGTGCGCCCCGGCGCCTACTTCCTCTCCGCGTTCGTCGGCACCCCCGACGCCGGTGACGGCGCCGAACTGATCGACTCCCTGACCTACCTGGGCCGCCCCCGGACCGAGGTGAAGAAGGACACGACCATCGTCCTCGACGCCCGGAAGGCCGGCCGCCTGACCATCGACGCCGACAGGCCCGTCGAGGCCCGCAGCACCACCCTCGGCTTCGCCCGCAGCTGGGACGACACCTGGTTGCACGCCGGCACCGCCATGGGCGGCCGGACCATCCGCGGGTACTACGCCTCCGTCGAAGGCCGGCCCAAGGACGGTGAGTTCGAGTTCGCCGGCTACTGGCGGGCCGCCGCCCCCCTGATCTCCGCACTCAAGGTCGTCGGCGGCCCGACGCTCCACCCGACCACCGCCTCCACGGGCAGCGACAACCTCGACGGAACCGGCCGCGCCCGACTGGTCGACGCGGGCACCGGTACCCCCGAGGAACTCGCCGCCGCCGGCGTCAAGGACGCGATCGTCCTGGTGAAGGCCACGGACGGCGCCCTCCACGAGGTCGCGCGGGCCGCCGGGGACGCGGGCGCCAAGGCCGTCCTCGCGCACCGCGAGGGTCCCGGCCGCTGGCTCGCCTCCACCGGCTACGCGGGCGACGCCCTCCCGACCATGACCGTCGAGTCCGCCGAGGGCCGGGCGCTGCTCGCCCGGCTCGCGACCGGCCCCGTCACGCTGGAATGGAAGGGCACCGCGAAGAGCCCGTACCTCTACAACCTCGCCTTCCCCGAGAGCGGAGAGATCACGTCGGACCGCACCTACCGGGTCCGCGACCGCGACCTCGGGCAGGTCGACTCCACCTACCACTCCATGGGTGTCGCGGCCGACTTCATCGACCTGTCCGGGGCCTACCGGCCGATCGGCAGCGCCGTGCACTTCGGCGGGTTCGAGACGGTCGCCGCGCCGGGCGCGCGCACGGAGTTCTACACCGCCGGGGACACCACCTGGGACCAGCTGCTCTCCAGCAGCTTCCCCTGGGGCGAGTTCATGACGGGGCAGCAGCGGACCTACACCAAGGGGACGACGACGAAGACGAGTTGGTACGACGGGGTGATCGGCCCCGTGGCTCCCCGCGATCCGGCGGGGAAGGAAACCCTGGCCGCGGAGCGCCAGGGCAACCTGATCGGCTTCGCCCCGGCCATGTGGGGGGACACGGCGCACCACGCGCAGCCCGGTTCCTTCGGTGACATCGGCGGCCTGCAACTCGTGCGCGACGGGCAGGTCATCGGGGACAGCCCCTATCCGTTCGGGGTGTTCGAGGTCCCGGCCGAGGCGGGTCGCTACGAACTCACCCAGTCCACCGAGAAGATCGGCCCGCCCGCCCGCACCTGGCAGCGCTCGACCGCCGTACGCACGACCTGGGGCTTCACCTCGAAGCTCGATCCGTCGGCCCACTCGCAGGGCCTGCCCGTCCTCTTCCCGAGGTACGCGGCCCCCCTCGACGGCATGAAGACGGTCGCCGCCGCGGACGGTCAGAGCATCGGACTGGGCGTCACCGGGCACGCGGGCTACGCGCCGGGAGCGTTGAAGTCGGCGAAGCTGTCGTACTCCTACGACGGTGAGACCTGGAAGGCGGCGCGGACCGCTGAACGGGGCGGCCGGTGGACGGCCGTCGTCGACCACGCGGGAGCCTCCGGCAAGGCGGTCTCGCTGAAGGTCGAACTGGCCGACGCGAACGGCGCCACGGTCACCCAGACGGTCATTCGGGCGTACGACGTCCGCTAACCCGTACGGGTGGAAGGGAGGGGGTCCACCGGGCGGCGGCCCGGTGGACCCTTTTCGTGCGTTCGGGGTTTTCCGCCGCCCGGGTGGGCCGACAATGAGGGCATGAGTCAGCAGGGCGCGGAGGACTGGTGGCAGAAGCTCTACGACGATCCGGAAACGGGACCGGAGCCTGATCCGGGGGACACCCTGGACCACCGGTTCCGCTCGGCGGCCGGCCTGGTGACCGACCCGCCCACGACCCCGCTGATCCCACCCCAGCACGGCCCACCGCCGCCCCGGGACCAGGAAGCGGCCACGGACCCGCCGTCGGTCGGGGAACCGGGGCCGGGTGCGTTCCCGGGCGGGGGCCCGGCGTCGCCGTCGGGCGCGTCCGTGGGTCCGGGGCCGGAGCCGTCCTCCGGTACGTCACCCGGTCGGGGGCCGTCGAGGCCCTCCGACGCCCTGCCTGACCGGGATGCGACAGCAGCCCCGGGGGCCTTCCCGGACCGGGATGCGACAGCACCCTCGGGGGCCTTCCCGGACCTGGGGCCGCAGCCGTCCACGGGCACGGATCCCGTCGCGCCGGTCCCTCCGCAGCAGGCTCCGGCGGGGCCGGTCCCGCTGCCGCAGGAACGGTCGCCCGAGCGGCCACCGCCCCGGATCCCGTCCGCACCGCCCCCTCCGTCACCGAATGCGGCGGGCCCGGCTCCGTTCGCGCAGGGTCCGGTGGTCCCGCTGTCGAAGGAACGGCCGTCGCCGGGGCCGTCCGCGCCGGTTTCCGGGCCACCTCCCCCGCCGCCGTGGCCGCCGCAGGCTCCGGCCCCGCAGCGGCCGGTGCCGGAGGGCGCGCCCGGGCAGGGTGCCGGGTCTCGGATTCCGGTACCGCCCCCGCCGGGGCCGTCGGCGCCGATCCCCTTGACCGGGGCCTCATCGGGGCAGGTTGCGCCGCCCGAGGTTCCGCCGGTGCCGACCCCGTCGGCGCAGGCGCCGGCAGGTTCCGCGCCGGGTGCCTCGGGTCCGCCGGCGGCAGAGCCGTTGCTGCCGGGACCCCGCCGGGTCGCGTCCGGGCCGCCACCCCCACCGGCGCCGCGTGATCCCCGTCTGGCGGGGGAGACGGGGTACGCGCAGGGGGACGTGACGGTGCCGCCGGCCCTGCCGCCGGAGCCGACCGAGCCACCCGTACCGTTCGGGTCGCCCCACCCGTCCGCGCCGCCCGCCGACCGGGCCCCCGGCGGCCCGGTCGGCGGCCCGGAAGCAACGCCCGGGCCGGCCCCCGCGTACGGCGCTTCCGCCGAGCTTCCGCCCTGGCTCTGGGGCGCGCCACCGGCCCGTACGGTCGGCCCGGGGTTCGGGCAGGGCTCCCCGCAGGCCCCGTCCAACGGTCCCGCCGGTCCGGACCCGGGGCAGGCGCCGCCCGCCGGGTCCGCCGCGCCGGCGCCCCCGCAGGACCCGCCCGCCGCTGCGGGCAGGCCGGATCTCCCGCCTCCTCCTCCCGTCTCCGCCGGCCCGTCGCACCCGCGGACCCCGTCCGTACGGGACGCCGGGGCCGGGGCGCCGCAGGCGCTGCCCGCCCGGCCCGTCGGGCCGGGCATCCCGAGGGAGACCGCCGCCGGGCCGGCGACGCCCGGCGGCGCCCCGCACGCCGCGCCGCCGGTTTCCGCCGGGGCTCCGCCGGGCGGGCCGTCGGCGTCCGGTCGCGAGCGGCCCACGGTCAGCCACCTCGGGGACCGGGCTCCGACGTACGCCCCGGAACCGGGGGCGCTGCCCGCGGCCGACCCCGCCGCGCTGGACGACCTGACCCCCGACACGGTTCTGGAGGGGGCCCGCTACGGCGCCTACACCCTGCGCGCCGCCTCGGTGCGCGGTGACTCCGCCCGCTACCGGGGCGAGGCGCGCCGGGACTGCCTGCTCACCGCCCGCTTCGGCAGTGGTGACGACGGCCTGGTGCTGGTGGTCCTGGCCGGCGGGGACCGGGCGGCCCCGGGGGTCGGGGAGGCCGCGGCCGAGCTGTGCCACACGGTCGCCGCGGCCGTCGGGCGCAGCCGGGAGCGGTTGGCCGACGACATCCGGGCGGGGCGGCGCGAGGCCCTGCGCTCGGGGCTGCAACGACTCACCGACCGGGGGTACGGACGCCTCCGCGCCCGCGCGGCCGAGCTGGGACTCCCCGAGGACGCCCGTACGGCCGGGCTGCGGGGCCTCCTGCTGCCCCTGGACCCGCGGTGTCCCCACCGGGTGTGCTTCGGCGCGGGCCCGGGCGGGGTCTTCCGGCTGAGGGCGGGCGAATGGCAGGACCTGGAGCCCGGCCCCGGCGGCGGCCCCACCGTTCCCGGTCCCGACGCCGAAGCCGGTGCGGGCCCCGGGATCGGCGGCTTCCGGTTCCGGGCCTCCGTGGCCCGTCCCGGTGACACGCTCCTGCTGTGCTCGGGAGGCCTCGCCGAGCCCATGCGGGAGGAGGCCGCCCTGCCGGCGGAACTCGCGGCCCGCTGGTCGGAGGGCGAGCCGCCCGGCCTCGCCGCGTTCCTCGCCGACACCCAGCTCCGCCTCAAGGGGTACGCCGCCGACCGGACGGCCGCCGCGGTCTGGGAGGCGTAACGGCACGGAACGTGCGTGGATGGGAGGCGCACCCGGCAGTGCCGAACAGGAAAGGGCGCCCCCTCCATGGCCAAGCAGAACGTGGCGGAGCAGTTCGTCGACATCCTCGTGCGCGCGGGCGTGCGGCGGATGTACGGAGTCGTCGGCGACAGCCTCAACCCTGTCGTCGACGCCGTCCGCCGGACCGGTGACATCGAGTGGGTCCAGGTCCGGCACGAGGAGACGGCCGCCTTCGCGGCGGGCGCCGAGGCGCAGATCACGGGCAGGCTCGCCGCCTGCGCCGGTTCCTGCGGCCCCGGAAACCTGCACCTGATCAACGGGCTGTACGACGCCCAGCGGTCGATGGCACCCGTCCTCGCGCTCGCCTCGCACATCCCCTCCAGCGAGATCGGGCTCGGCTACTTCCAGGAGACCCACCCCGACCAGCTCTTCCGCGAGTGCAGTCACTACAGCGAACTGATCTCCAACCCGCGGCAGATGCCCCGGCTGTTGCAGACCGCCGTGCAGCACGCCATCGGCCGCAGCGGGGTGAGCGTCGTCGCGCTGCCCGGTGACATCGCCTCCCAGCCCGCGCCCGAGAAGGCGGTCGAGCACGCCCTGGTGACCGCGCGGCCCACCGTGCGGCCCGGTGACGGGGAGATCGAGAAGCTCGTCCGGCTCGTCGACGAGGCCGAACGGGTCACCCTTTTCTGCGGCAGCGGCACCGCCGGCGCGCACGCCGAGGTGATGGAGTTCGCGGGCCGGGTCAAGGCCCCGATCGGGCACGCCCTGCGCGGCAAGGAATGGATCCAGTACGACAATCCGTACGACGTCGGCATGAGCGGGCTGCTCGGCTACGGCGCGGCGTACGAGGCCACGCACGAGTGCGACCTGCTGATCCTGTTGGGCACGGATTTCCCGTACAACGCCTTTCTCCCGGACGACGTGAAGATCGTCCAGGTGGACATCCGTCCCGAACACCTCGGTCGTCGCTCGCAGTTGGACCTCGCGGTCTGGGGGGACGTACGGGAGACCCTGCGAGCGCTGAACACCCGGGTCAAGGCCAAGACGGACCGCCGCTTCCTGGACCGGATGTTGAAGAAGCACGCGGACGCCCTGGAGGGCGTGGTGAAGGCCTACACGCGCAAGGTGGAGAAGCACACGCCGATCCATCCCGAGTACGTGGCGTCGGTCCTCGACGAACTCGCCGATGAGGATGCGGTGTTCACCGTCGACACCGGCATGTGCAACGTGTGGGCGGCGCGCTATCTTTCACCGAACGGAAAGCGGCGCATCATCGGCTCGTTCAGTCACGGTTCCATGGCCAACGCACTTCCGCAGGCGATCGGGGCGCAGTTCACCGACCGGAGCCGTCAAGTGGTCTCGATGTCGGGTGACGGCGGTTTCTCGATGCTGATGGGAGATTTCCTCACCCTGGTGCAGTACGACCTGCCCGTCAAAGTGGTCCTCTTCAACAACTCATCACTGGGAATGGTCGAGTTGGAGATGTTGGTTTCCGGCCTTCCCTCGTACGGAACCACGAACCGGAACCCGGACTTCGCCGCCATCGCCCGCGCGGCGGGCGCCTACGGGGTCCGCGTGGAGAAGCCCAAGCAGCTCACGGGGGCCCTCAAGGACGCGTTCCGGCACAAGGGGCCCGCTCTGGTGGACGTGGTGACCGACCCCAACGCCCTGTCGATTCCACCGAGGATCAGCGCCGAGATGGTGACCGGTTTCGCACTATCCGCCAGCAAGATCGTGCTGGACGGAGGGGTGGGGCGGATGATCCAGATGGCTCGATCCAACCTCCGCAACGTTCCGCGCCCGTAAGTCCGCAGGAGTGCGAATTGCCCCGGGGGGCATGCATTCCGTAGACCAGTTCGAGCAAGGTGGATGCGGGGGAGGTACATCGCCGTGCGGGTGGGGGCGAATACCGGAAAGCTGTGGAAGAGAGGCCGGCCGGTGCCGCGGGAACCGTCCGCCGGGGGCGACGGCGGCGCGGCGGACGTGGTACGGATCAGGCGGAGCGTGGACCGGGCCGATCTGAAAGCGGTCGGCGAGGTCCGGCGCGCGCTGCGGGAACTGCTGCGCCACCGGTGCCGGACCGACGCGGCCGACGTCGCGGAGCTGCTGATCACCGAACTCGTCACGAACGCGCTCGTCCACACCGATCACGGCGCGGAGGTGTCCGCGAGCCTCGCCGCCGCCACGTTGAGGGTCGAGGTCCGCGACTACACGGCCCGCCGCCCCCGCCCGCACGTACCGTCCGCCGACGACGGTACGCACGGCCGGGGACTGGTGCTGGTCCAGGCGCTCGCCGATGCCTGGGGCGTGGACCCCGCGACGCTCGGGCGCGGCAAGGTCGTCTGGTTCGAGCTGCGCGCGGGCTGAGGGCTGTCCCGTAGTCCCCGGTGGATCGGCGCACGACGGCGGGGGGGGGGGGGGGCGGGGGGGGGGAAGGGGGGAAAAACCCCCACATTCTTTTCGGTCGGTTTGGCCGTACAAAAACCTGTGTTCAGCCCCCTCCCTTTTTTTTCCCTTCTC
>NZ_JBVIVP010000019.1:29187-159375 GCF_055595445.1 Streptomyces sp. NPDC040432
TTGGGTTGGGTGTTCTCCCGTTTCTCTTGGGGAACCAGCACGGGGGGGGGGGGCCCCCCCCCCCCCCCCCCCCCCGCCCCCCCCCCCCCCCGCCGTGTCGTTCGAGCGGTTCGGGTCAGCCGAACTGCTGCTCCAGGTCCTTCAGTTTGCGCTCCAGTGAGTCGAGCCGGGGAATCGTCTGGGTGTCGTCCTCGGCGGTCAGGTCGACCGTCCGGGCGCCGGACGGGTCAAGGGGTTCGGTTCCGTTGACGGCCTGCAGGGAGGGCCGGCGGCGCAGGGGCAGCTGTCCCGCTTCCGGTATGGCCGGCTCCGCGCCGACCGGCGCGGAGCCCGTTCCGGGGGTCAGCCCCGGCATGTCGACCTGTCGGGCCCGGGCCCTGCCGAACGCCCGGTTCTGCCGACCGAGGGCCTTGATGTGGGCCCGGTCCAGGCGGTGTTGCTCCCGTCTGCGGTGACGGTCCTGTTCCTTCTCCTTCTTGTCCTCGCGCACTTCGTCCACGGCCTCGTCGAGGGTGCGGACACCCTCCAGCAGCATGAGCGACCACGCGCCGAACGTCTCGCGCGGGGCCCGCAGCCAGCGGACCATCCGGATCTGCGGCAACGGCCGCGGGATCAGGCCCTGTTCGCGCAGCGCGGCCCGGCGGGTCTGCTTGAGGGCACGGTCGAACAGCACGGCCGCCGACAGCGACATCCCCGCGAAGAACTGCGGGGCGCCGTCGTGCCCGAGGCCGCGGGGCGCGTGCACCCAGTTGAACCAGGCGGCCGCGCCCGCGAACATCCAGACCAGCAGGCGGGACCCGAGGGCCGCGTCGCCGTGGCTGGCCTCGCGCACGGCCAGCACCGAACAGAACATCGCGGCGCCGTCGAGGCCGAAGGGGACCAGGTACTCCCAGCCCCCGGACAGGTTCAGGTTCTGTCGGCCGAAACCGACGAGTCCGTGGAAGGAGAGCGCCGCGGCCACCGCCGCACAGCAGAAGAGCAGGACGTAGGAGGCGGTCCCGTAGACGGCTTCCTTGCGCCGTCGCCGTTCCTCGCTGCGTTCCCAACTGTCCTCGGTCGCGGCCTTCTCGCCCTCCCGCTTGCCCCGGGCCAGTACCGCCACTGCCGCAAGTACGCCCAGGATCAACAGGCTGCCGGGCAGCAGCCAGTCCAGCGATATGTCGGTCAGTCTCATGCGGATGTCCCTTGCCTCGCGTATGCGGCTTTCCGGGCGCCATAGTGACGCAGCCGGTCCGTGGTGCACGCGGGTTTCGGGGCAAGTGGACGCCATCGGGGGGCGGGGCCCGTCGGATAGGGTGTTGTGACTCGAACTGTCGCTCGTATCAATGGGGTTGAGTTCGATTCAGCTTCATCCCTGCGGGTGGGTTCAGTCGGTGGCGGCCTCCGCCACGAGTCGGGCGACGCGGTCCGCGTCGCAGGTGCGCGGACAGGTCGTGCAGGTGTCCTCCGGTCGGATCGTGTAGAAGAAGCAGCAGCCGGCACGGTCGCGGGTCGACAGCTCCTGGCCCTCGGGTCCGCGCAGGGTGCGGAAGCCCGCCCCGCCCGTGTACGGGGCGGTCGAGCCGGGCAGCAGCAGTTCCAACTCCCGCATCGCCCGCGGCTCCTCGCCCAGCAGTTGTCCGAGGTACCACAGGCTCTCGACGAGGTCGTCGGTCGCCATCGCCCACAGGGCCCGCCGGCCGCGTCGAGTCCGCGGGCCGAAACCTTCCAGCAGTGGGGTGAGGTGCTGGGACACCGCTGCCCGCACCTCGCTCCGCAGTGACTCCTCGTCGGGCACGACACGGGCCCCGGGGAGGGCGGCCGCCGGATCGTCCGGCAGGCACGCGAAGGTCTCGACCCGTACGGCCATCTCGCCGCGGGTCCGGTGGTACGCCACCCGGGACACCGGCAGCCGGGGAACCCGGCGGTCCAGGAACCAGGGGATCGTGATCAGCAGGACGGCGGGCCAGGCGTACCGGTGCAACCCGAACCCGGCCACCACGTCGGGCCGCCCCGGGGTGCCGTAGTCGCGCAGCACCTGGGCGTGGTCCCAGGCGAGGAAGGCGTCGACCGCCTCCCCGCCCGCCGCGAGCTCGTCCGCGCCGACCCATCCCACACCGCGAGGGAGGGGCTCGTGCGCGTCGTGCTCCGTGATCCTCAGTCCGGGATAGGCCGCCGTCAGGCGCTCGTACGCGTCCGCCACCGGAGAGCCGGCCGGGGCGGGTGCGGGCGGGAGCAGGACGTCGACAGCCAAGCCGGTCATGACGGACCACCGAATCACGCGATCATTGAAAGGTAAGCCTTACCTTACCTGACCTTCGGGGTGTCGTGCGTCCACCCCCCGCCGCCAGGAATTCCCCGCACCTCGACGGATTCGGTGCGCCCGGCCCCTTCCACCCCGCTGACCTTGGCCTATTCTCGGAGCCGGTCGAAACCCGGAGGAGGGCCGAATGCACGCAGCGGACCACTCCGCCGAATCGACGAACCCGTCGATTCCCGTACAGAACACCCCGAAGGTGCTGCGCCATTCGGTGCGCGCGCAGGTGCTGGACGCCCTGCGGGCCGCCCTCGTGGCGGGCGAGCTGGCGCCGGGGGAGATCTACTCCGGTCCGGCCCTCGGTGAACGGTTCGGGGTCTCCGCCACCCCCGTGCGGGAGGCGATGCAACAGCTCGCCCTGGAAGGGGCGGTGGAATGCCTGCCCAACCGCGGGTTCCGGGTCCTGACCCGCACTCCCCGCTCCCTGGCGGACCTGGCCGAGGTCAGGGCCCTGCTGGAAGTCCCCGTGATGCTCCGCCTCGCCCGCACCGTCGCGGTCGAGACCTGGGAATCACTGCGCCCCGGCGCCCTCGCCACGGCCGAGGCGGCCGCCGCGGGCGACCTGTCCGGCTACGCGTCGGCCGACCGGGCCTTCCACCGGGCCGTGCTCTCCCTCGCGGACAACGCCGAGCTCGTACGGCTCACCGAGGAACTGCACCGGCGCGCCCAGTGGCCCCTGCCCGGAGCCCCCCGCGTCCGCCGCGCCGACCTCGTCGCCGACGCGGCCGAGCACTCCGCCCTCCTGGAGGCCCTGATCGCGGGGGACCTCCCGGTCGTGGAGTCACTCGTACGGGAGCACTTCGCCGGCGCCCGCTGAGCCGCGGCGGCCGGAGCCCTCGTCGGCTCCCAGTCCGCCCCGCGACGGCCCTATGCCGACGACGGCCCTACGCCGGCGACGGGTGGAGCTGGTCGGCGAGCCAGGTCGGGATGCCGCCCAGCAGGTGGAACAGGCGACGGGCCTCCGCGCGCAGCCGGGCGGCCTCCGGCTCGGGCTCGGCCTCGGCGAGGGCCGCCAGGGCGGGGGCCGTGCCGACCAGGAACCCCAGCTCCTCACGGATCCGCAGCGACTCCGTGAAGCCCTTGCGGGCCTCGGCGACCTCCCCGTCGCGCAGGGCCAGCGCGGCCAGGTGCCGCCAGGTGAAGGACAGCAGCAGGGTGTCCCCGTGGGTCACCGCCCCGGCGTGGGCGCGCCGGTAGGCGGGCAGGGCCGCCTGCGGCGAGTCCGACAGGTGCTCCGCGACCAGCCCCCGCCGGAAGTCCAGCAGCGGCCGGGTCCGGGACCCGGCGGACAGCAGGGCCGCCGAGCGGCCGAGGGCCGAGCGGGCCTCGTCGGCCCGGTCGCGGACCCCGAGCACGGTGGCGGCGTAGGCCAGCTGGCCCCGTTCGCACGCGGCGGCGCCCCGTTCGTCGTCGTCGCGGGCCACGGCCTCCGCGACCCGTAGCGCGTCCTCCGCCTCGGCCCACCCCTGGCCGGTGAACAGACACCGTTCCACCAGGAGCGCGGTGCGCTGCACGGCGGCGCCCGCGTTGTGCGCGTGGGGCGTCAGGAGGGCCGCCGCGTCGCTCCAACAGCCGCGCGAGCGCAGCCGCCATATCGCTCGCTGGAGGGGGTCGTCGCCCCCCGTTGATCCCGCACCGGACATGGCGGTATCCGCCACATTGCCCTCCCCGAAGCAACCAAGCAGCACGTCGTTGAGCCCTGGGGCGAAATGAGAGCACGGATCGGCTGCATCGGCCAAGGGGTCGGGTGAACTCTTTCACAAAGTCCGGACGAGGTGTCAGCGGCCCCGCCCCGTACGCCCGTCCCCGCGCACCGCCCCCGGGAGGTGGGGCGGGGCGGTCTTTCCTCAGCTCATCCGCAGTGCGAGGAAGAAGTCGAGCTTGTCCTCCAGCCGGGACAGGTCCCGCGCCGTCAGCTGCTCGATTCGCCCGACCCGGTAGCGCAGCGTGTTGACGTGGAGGTGCAGTCGGGTCGCGCAGCGGGTCCAGGAGCCGTCGCAGTCCAGGAACGCCTCCAGGGTCGGGATGAGCTCCGCCCGGTGCCGCCGGTCGTAGTCCCGCAGCGGGTCCAGCAGGCGGGCCGTGAAGGCCCTGCGCACGTCGTCCGGGACGAACGGCAGCAGCAGCACGTGCGAGGCCAGCTCGTGGTGCCCGGCCGCGCAGACCCGGCCCGGACGGGCGGCGGCGACCCGGCGGGCGTGCCGGGCCTCCTCCAGTGCGCCGCGCAGCCCCTCGGCGGAGTGCACGGCGGCGCTGACGCCGAGGGTGAGCCGTCCGTCGTCGGCCAGACCGGCCGCCAGGGGCTCCCGGACGGAGGCCAGGAGCACGTCGGCGTGCAGGGCGGAATCGGGGCCGCCCTTGTCCTCCCCGGGCTCCCCGGGGAGCGAGGGCAGCGGCACGAGCGCGATGGCCTCGTCACCCGCATGGGCCACCGCGATCCGGTCGGAGGGCTCGGGTCCCGCGATCGACGGGTCGACCAGGATCTCCTCCAGCAGCGACTGGGCCACCGGCCCGCCGGGGATGTCCCCGCCGTCCCAGTCCACTCGCGCCACCACGACCTGCCAGTGCGGGGCGCCGCCCAGACCGGGCAGCAGCACCGGGGCGGCCACCCGCAGGCGGGCCGCGATCTCGGCGGGCGCGGCGCCCGTCTGGACCAGTTCCAGCACCTCCTGGGCCAGCCGGCGGCGCACCGTACGGGCCGCGTCCCGGCGGTCCCGCTCGACCGCGATCAGCTGGGTGACGCCTTGGAGCAGATCCAGCCGCTCGGCGGGCCAGTCGCCCGCGTCCGCCTCGACGGCCAGCAGCCAGTCCGACAGCACGCTCTCGCGCACGTCACGGGCGGCGGGACCCGGGCCCCGTCCGTGTCCCCTGATCGGGAACAGCGAGTAGGTAATACCCTGGATGGACAGCCGGTGCGGGCCCCTGCGGCCGGTCCGGACCGCCGCGAGGTGTTCGCTCGCCAGCGTCGCGCAGACGCCCGGAGCCAGCGGCTCACCGGCGCCGGCGATCTGCCGGCCCGTGGGCGAGAGCACCCAGGCCCGCAGATCGAGGTCCGTGGTGAGCAGATCCAGCACCACATCGGGTCCCCCGCCGGCCGGGCCCGACGTCATGAGTCGCCGGTGGCGGTCCACGACCGCCGCGAGGTCGCCCGCGCGCTCCCCGGAGACCTGCCGCACCACGTACTCCGTGATGGTGGCGAATGCAACGTCCTCGTTCACCGCGAACAGCGGCAGCCGGTTGCGCCGACAGGCTGAAACGAGATCATCGGGGATGTCGCCCAGCTCGGCCTCGCCGGCCGCGAGGCCCGCGACGCCCGCGCTCGCGAGGATTCGTACGAACGGCTCGGAATCGGCTGAATTTCTTCGCCATGCCAGGCCGGTGAGGACGAGTTCTCCTCCCGACAGGTACCGGCTCGGGTCCCGTAGGTCGGTCGTCATGACCCCGCGGACCGTCCGGTCGAGTTCGTCCTCGCCGCCCAGCAGCCGCAGCCCCAGCGCCTCGGTTTCCAGCAGTGCGCGCAGCCGCATGATGTCGCCGCCGATCTGTCTCGATGTTGCCGTTGGAAATCGGGCAGGTCGTCGCATCCTGCCTTTCATACGAATCTACAAGACGAGGGAGGCCCCCAGCCAACTCCTTCATGGTTTCGGTGACTGCACCCGAGGGACGCGCGGCTTGTGTACTGACTCCACACCGCATTAACAGCACGTGAACGACCAGTCGAGGGCCCTTCGGCCTCCTGGCTTGAAGTGAACGACACGATGAAGAAGAAGAGAGCCGCACATGGACTTCCTTCGCCCCGCCAGCTGGGAGGAGGCGCTCGCCGCTAAGGCCGAGTACCCCACAGCTGTGCCGATTGCGGGTGGCACCGACATCATGGTCGAGATCAATTTCGACCACCGCCGTCCGGAGTACCTCCTCGACCTCAACCGCATCGGTCTGCTGCGGGAGTGGGAGGTAGGCGAGGAGGTCACCAAGCTGGGCGCCTCCGTCCCGTACACCCAGATCATGGAAAACCTGCGCGGTACGCTGCCGGGTCTCGCGCTCGCCTCGCACACGGTCGCGTCCCCGCAGATCCGCAACCGCGGCGGTGTCGGCGGCAACCTCGGTTGCGCCTCGCCGGCCGGTGACTCGCACCCCGCCCTCCTCGCGGCAGGCGCGGAGGTCGAGGTCGAGTCGGTCCGCGGCGCGCGACTGATTCCGATCGACGAGTTCTACACGGGCGTCAAGCGCAACGCGCTGGCCGCCGACGAGCTCATCAAGACGATCCACATCAAGAACGCCTCCGGGCCGCAGCAGTACTCGAAGGTCGGCTCCCGCAACGCGATGGTCATCGCGGTGTGCGCGTTCGGTCTGGCGCTGCACCCCGACTCCCGCACGGTCCGCACCGGCATCGGGTCGGCCGCGCCGACCCCGATCCGGGCGAAGGCCGCCGAGGAGTTCCTGAACGCCGCGCTCGAAGAGGGCGGTTTCTGGGAGTCGGGCAAGGTCATCACCCCGTCGATCGCCAAGCAGTTCGGTGACCTCGCCTCCGGCGCGGCCAACCCGATCGACGACGTCCGCGGCACGGCGAAGTACCGCCGCCACGCGGTAGGCATCATGGCTCGCCGCCAGCTCGTCTGGACGTGGGAGCAGTACCGCGGCACC
Organism: Streptomyces sp. NPDC040432; assembly: GCF_055595445.1. NCBI lineage: Bacteria > Bacillati > Actinomycetota > Actinomycetes > Kitasatosporales > Streptomycetaceae > Streptomyces > Streptomyces sp. NPDC040432. Next base: position 36,128 of record NZ_JBVIVP010000019.1, read on the forward strand.
AACGGCCGCTCGCTCGAAGGGGCTGCGTAACCATGCGCGTCAATTTCACTGTCAACGGTCGTCAGCAGGAAGCCGACGACGTGTGGGAGGGCGAGTCCCTCCTCTACGTCCTGCGCGAGCGCATGGGCCTGCCGGGCTCGAAGAACGCTTGCGAGCAGGGTGAGTGCGGTTCGTGCACCGTCCGTCTGGACGGCGTGCCGGTCTGTTCCTGCCTGGTGGCCGCCGGTCAGGTCGAGGGTCGCGACGTCGTGACCGTCGAAGGCCTGGCGGACTTCGCCAAGCAGCGCGAGGAGCACGGCCACGGCGGTGCCTGCGGCACCGGCGGCGGCTGCGGAAGCAAGGGCGTGACCACCGACGAGGCGAAGCGCTGGGCGGCCAAGCCCGGTGACTCCCAGACCGGTGAGGGCATCGAGCTCTCCAACATCCAGCAGGCGTTCATCGACGCCGGCGCCGTCCAGTGCGGTTTCTGCACCCCGGGTCTGCTCGTCCAGGCGGACGCGCTGCTGGAGGAGAACGCCGACCCGTCCGACCAGGACATCCGTGAGGCCCTGTCCGGCAACCTCTGCCGCTGCACGGGTTACGAGAAGATCCTCGACGCGGTCCGCCTCGCGGCCGCCCGTCAGGGAGAGGCGGTCTGACCATGGCTCAGAACACCCGCACCGTGCCCGCCGGTACGCCGACGAACGTCACCCAGAAGCACAACAAGGGCGGCATCGGCGAGTCCATCCTCCGCCCGGACGGCACCCTCAAGGTCACCGGCGAGTTCGCGTACTCCTCGGACATGTGGCACGAGGACATGCTGTGGGGCCAGACGCTGCGCAGCACCGTCGCCCACGCCGAGATCGTCTCCATCGACATCTCCGAGGCGCTCGCCATGCCCGGCGTGTACTCGGTGCTGACGTACGACGACCTGCCGGCCGAGATGAAGAACTACGGCCTGGAGATCCAGGACACCCCCGTTCTCGCCAACGGCCGAGTACGTCACCACGGTGAGCCGGTCGCCCTCGTGGCCGCCGACCACCCGGAGACCGCCCGCCGCGCGGCCGCCAAGATCAAGATCGACTACCGTGAGCTGCCGCTCGTCACGGACGAGGCCTCCGCCCTCGCCGAGGACGCGCCGCTGATCCACGAGGGCCGCGACGACCACCACATCGGTCACGTCCCGCACCCGAACATCGTGCACCGCCAGCCGATCATCCGCGGCAACGTGGAAGAGGCCCGCAAGCGCGCCGACGTCATCGTCGAGGGCGAGTACACGTTCGGCATGCAGGACCAGGCCTTCCTCGGCCCGGAGTCCGGTCTGGCCGTGCCGTCCGAGGACGGCGGCGTCGAGCTGTACGTAGCCACCCAGTGGCTGCACTCGGACCTCCAGCAGATCGCCCCGGTCCTCGGCCTGCCCCCGGAGAAGGTCCGCATGACGCTCTCGGGCGTCGGCGGTGCCTTCGGTGGCCGCGAGGACATCTCGATGCAGATCCACGCCTGCCTCCTGGCCCTGGCCACGAACAAGCCGGTCAAGATCGTCTACAACCGCTTCGAGTCCTTCTTCGGCCACGTGCACCGCCACCCGGCGAAGCTGTACTACGAGCACGGCGCCACCAAGGACGGCAAGCTCACGCACATGAAGTGCAAGATCGTCCTGGACGGCGGCGCGTACGCGTCCGCCTCCCCGGCGGTCGTGGGCAACGCCTCCTCCCTCTCGGTCGGTCCGTACGTCCTGGAGGACGTGGACATCGAGGCGATCGCGCTCTACACGAACAACCCGCCGTGCGGCGCGATGCGCGGCTTCGGCGCCGTCCAGGCCTGCTTCGCCTACGAGGCCCAGATGGACAAGCTCGCGGAGAAGCTGGGCATGGACCCGGTCGAGTTCCGCCAGCTCAACGCCATGGAGATGGGCACGGTCATGCCGACCGGCCAGGTCGTGGACGCCCCGGCGCCCGTCGCCGAGCTGCTGCGCCGGGTCAAGGCCCGCCCGCTGCCGCCCGAGCGTCAGTGGGAGTCGGCCGGCGAGGGCGCGGACGTCCGCGCGCTGCCCGGCGGCCTCTCCAACACCACCCACGGCGAGGGCGTCGTCCGCGGCGTCGGCTACGCGGTCGGCATCAAGAACGTCGGCTTCTCCGAGGGCTTCGACGACTACTCCACCGCCCGCGTGCGCCTGGAGGTCATCAACGGCGAGCCCGTCGCGATGGTCCACACGGCCATGGCGGAGGTCGGCCAGGGCGGCATCACCGTCCACACGCAGATCGCCCGCACCGAGCTGGGCGTCACGCAGGTGACGATCCACCCGGCCGACACGCAGGTCGGATCCGCCGGTTCCACGTCCGCCTCCCGGCAGACGTACATGACCGGTGGCGCCGTGAAGAACACCTGTGAGGCGGTCCGCGAGGCACTGCTGGAGATCGGCCGTCGCAAGAAGGGCTCGTACCACCCGGCGTGGGCCACGGCCGAGCTGCTCCTCGAAGGCGGAAAGGTCGTCACCGACGGCGGCGAGGTCCTCGCGGACATCGCCGACATCCTGGAGGGCGAGGACGCGATCGACCTCGAACTCGAATTCCGTCACGCGGCGACCGAGCCCTTCGACCTGGTCACCGGCCAGGGCAACGGGCACGTCCAGTACACCTTCGCCGCGCACCGCGCGGTCGTCGAGGTGGACACCGAGCTGGGCCTGGTCAAGGTCGTCGAGCTGGCGACCGCCCAGGACGTCGGCAAGGCGCTGAACATGCTCTCCGTGGTCGGCCAGATCCAGGGTGGTACCACCCAGGGCCTGGGCGTCGCGATCATGGAAGAGATCATCGTGGACCCGAAGACCGCGAAGGTGCGCAACCCCTCCTTCACGGACTACCTGATCCCGACCATCCTCGACACCCCGACCATCCCGGTCGACGTCCTGGAGCTCGCCGACCCGAAGGCCCCGTACGGCCTGCGCGGCATGGGCGAGGCCCCGACCCTCTCGTCCACCCCGGCCGTCATCGCGGCGATCCGGCAGGCGACCGGTCTGGAGATCAACAAGACGCCGATCCGTCCGGAAGCCCTCACCGGCACCCTCTAGGACGGCATGGTCCGGGGGCCTCGGCCCCCGGACCCACCCCCGGATTTCCGGGTGGCGGGACAGGGAACGTCACACTTTCGGTCCCGCCGCCCGGAGCACGAAGTACCGCACCGCTCGCGGTCCTCGCACCTGGCAGTACCCCTGCAGAAACCCCCACGTAGTACCAGCGGTCACCCCCGCACTACCCGCAGTAAACGCAGTGAACATTCGCGTCGCCTCGGGCCGTCACCCCGGGTCGTGCAGCCAAACGCAGTTTCCCAAATCCCGTGTCTCCAGTCTTTATGCGGGTGCCCCTTTGAACCTTGGGAGTTAGGCACCATGACCCAGTCATCAGTGGAGCCCAAGACCACCGCGGAAGAGGCCGGCGACGGCACTCTGAATCCCGCGGGCCGATCTTGGCTCGACCGGTATTTCCATATAACGCACAGAGGATCCAACGTCGGCAACGAGGTTCGTGGCGGTATCACGACCTTCATGGCCATGGCGTACATCCTGCTGCTCAACCCGCTGATCCTTTCCGGCAAGGACGTCGCCGGGAACACCATGTCGCCGGCGGCGCTGATCACGGCCACCGCTTTCGCGGCAGCCCTGACCACGCTCCTCATGGGCTTCGTCGGCAAGGTGCCGCTCGCGCTCGCCGCCGGACTCTCCGTCTCCGGCGTGCTCGCCTCGCAGGTGGCACCGCAGATGACCTGGCCGCAGGCCATGGGCATGTGCGTGATGTACGGCGTCGTGATCTGTCTCCTGGTCGTCACCGGCCTCCGAGAGATGATCATGAACGCGATCCCCCTCGCGCTCAAGCACGCCATCACCATGGGCATCGGCCTCTTCGTCGCCCTCATCGGCCTCGTGAAGGCCGGCTTCGTGCACGGCTCCCAGGTCGGTGGGCCGGTCACCCTCGGCCCCGCCGGTGAGCTCGCCGGCTGGCCCGTCCTGCTCTTCTGCATCACCCTGCTCGCCATCTTCATGCTCCAGGCCCGCAAGGTCCCCGGCGCGATCCTGATCGGCATCGTCGGCGGCACCATCCTGGCCGCGATCCTGAACGCGATCGTCGACATCGACCCCAAGGCCTGGAAGAACGGCCCGCCGGAGCTCTCGGGCTCCGCGGTCTCGATGCCCGACTTCTCGCTCTTCGGCAAGGTCGAGTTCGGTGGCTGGGGCGACGTCGGCGTCATGACGATCGGCATGATCGTCTTCACCCTGGTGCTCGCCGGCTTCTTCGACGCGATGGCCACCATCATCGGCGTCGGCACCGAGGCCAAGCTGGCCGACGACAAGGGCCGCATGCCGGGCCTGTCCAAGGCCCTGTTCATCGACGGCGCCGGTGGCGCCATCGGTGGTGTCGCGGGCGGCTCCGGCCAGACCGTGTTCGTCGAGTCCGCCACCGGCGTCGGTGAGGGTGCCCGCACGGGTCTCGCCTCCGTCGTCACCGGCCTCTTCTTCGCGGCCTGCCTGTTCTTCACCCCGATCACCCAGGTGGTCCCCGGCGAGGTCGCCTCCGCGGCCCTGGTCGTCATCGGCGCGATGATGATGCAGAACGCCCGCCACGTGGACTGGGCCGACAGCGCGACCGCGATCCCGGTCTTCCTGACCGTCGTGATCATGCCGTTCACCTACCAGATCACGGCCGGCGTCGCCGCCGGTGTCATCTCCTACGTGGCCATCAAGGTCGCGCAGGGCAAGGCCCGCGAGATCGGTGCCTTCATGTGGGTGCTGACCGGCATCTTCCTGGTGTTCTTCGCCCTCAACCCGATCGAGGGCTGGCTCGGGGTCCACTGACCCGGGTCGCAGCACCGACCGGCCGGGTCGACCGGGTCCATCGGGCCCGGTCGACCGATCGGTCGAAGTACCGCACCCTCCACGTATTCGATACTGGAAACCGAACCCCTCCGAGGAGGCCGCACATGCTGGACATCGCCGAAGAACTGAACCGGTGGGTCGAGCAGGGACGCGACTTCGCCGTCGCCACGGTCGTGGCGGTCGGCGGGAGCGCACCCCGGCAGCCCGGCGCCGCGCTCGCCGTGGACGGCGAGGGCACCGCGATCGGTTCGGTTTCCGGTGGATGCGTGGAGGGTGCGGTCTACGAGCTGTGCCAGCAGGCGCTCGAAGACGGCGAAACCGTCCAGGAACGCTTCGGGTACAGCGACGACGACGCCTTCGCCGTGGGTCTGACCTGCGGCGGGATCATCGACATCCTCGTCACCCCGGTCCCCGTGGGTTCCCCCCTGCGCCCGGTACTGGCGGCCGCCCTGGCCGCCGCCGCCCGCGGCGAGGCCGCCGCGGTGGCCCGGATCGCCGAAGGCCCTTCCGAGCTCATGGGCCGCGCCGTCACCGTCCGCGCCGACGGGTCCTACGAGGGCGGCTTCGGGGGACACCCCGAGCTGGACCGCACCCTCGCCGAGGAGGCCCGCGCCATGCTCGACGCCGGGAAGACCGGCGTACTGGAGATAGGCGCCGACGGGCGGCTCTGCGGAGAGCCCCTCAAGGTGCTCGTCGAATCCAGCGTGCCGCCCCCGCGGATGATCGTCTTCGGCGCCATCGACTTCGCCTCCGCCCTCGTGCGGATCGGCAAGTTCCTCGGCTACCACGTGACCCTCTGCGACGCCCGGCCCGTGTTCGCCACGAAGAACCGCTTCCCCGAGGCGGACGACATCGTGGTCGACTGGCCGCACCGCTACCTGGACGCCCAGGCCGAAGCGGGCGCCGTCGACGCCCGGACCGTCCTGTGCGTCCTCACCCACGACGCCAAGTTCGACGTCCCGCTCCTCGAACTTGCCCTCAAGCTTCCCGTCGCCTACGTCGGCGCCATGGGCTCCCGCCGCACCCACGAGGACCGCAACAAGCGGCTCCGCGACGTCGGCGTGACCGAGCTCGAACTGGCCCGGCTGCGCTCCCCGATCGGCCTGGACCTCGGCGCCCGCTCCCCGGAGGAGACCGCGCTGTCCATCGCCGCCGAGATCGTCGCGAACCGCCGCGGCGGCACCGGGGCCGCCCTCACCGGCGCGCACATCCCGATCCACCACGACACCTCGAACTCCGTGATCGGCAGGATCGGCTCCGTCGCTTGAAGCGGTGAGTGACGGCCGGCAGCGAGTGACGGCCGGACGTCGGAGAAAGGGCGCGACCCCACGGGGTGCGCCCTTTTCGCGTACGGCGGGCGCCGCCGGGCCGGTGCTCCCCGCGGGGCGACCGGCGCGCGGCGCGGGCGTGGGACCCGGCGGATCCGAGCGGGCGCGAGCGGGCGTGCCGGCGCCTCGGAGGGCTGGAACCGGCCATTTCGGTACATGGGGCCTTTATGGGGTGACCGGTGGGCGATGACCGATTAGTCTCACGATCATGCTGGACATCCGCGAGGTACCCGAGGCCGACATCGAACGCGCCCAGGAGCTCGCCTATCTGGTCTTCCACGACCGTCCCGAACCCGAAGGGCGCGAGCGGCACCACGCCCTGCTCGGCCGCTGCTCGCGCCTGGGCGCCTACGACGGCGCCGCGCTGGTCGGATTCGCGGCCGCGCACGACTTCCGGCTCTCCGTCCCCGGCGGCGAACTCGGTTGCCCCGGCCTCACCTTCGTGTCCGTGGCCCCCACCCACCGCCGCCGGGGCGTCCTGACCGCCCTCATGGGCGAGCACCTGCGCCGCGCCGCAGCGGAAGGCAGTCCGCTCGCCGCCCTGTGGGCCTCCGAATCCGCCATCTACGGGCGCTTCGGCTACGGCGCCGCCACCCAGGGCCTCACCATCGAGATCGACTCCAGCCGGCCGCTGGCCCTGCGCATCGCCCCCGACCCCCGCCCGCTGCGCCTCGTCGCACCGCAGGACGCCCTCGCCGTGATCGGACCCCGCCACGAGGCCGCCCGGGGGGAACGGGCGGGCCGCCCGAGCCGCAGCCCGGAGCGCTGGGCCGAGGAATGGCTCTGCGAACAGGACGAGGAGGACGAGGAGTTGGGGCCGCCCCGGATCATCGTCCTCGGCGACCCCGGTGAACCCGTCGCCGGATACGTCCTCTTCCGCACGAAGCCGGAGGACGACGCGGCCGGCCCCGGCCGCACCACCGGACTGGTGCGCGTCGACGAACTGGAGGCGGACACCCCGGCCGTGGCCGCCGCCCTGTGGGACTGCGTGGCCTCCCTGGACCTGACGGGCCGGGTACGGGCCTGGGGTCGACCCGCCGACGATCCGCTCCTGCACTTCGCCGCCGACCGCGACCAGGTCAGGGTCACCGCCCAGTTCCCGGCGCTCTGGCTGCGCCTGGTAGACGTGGGGGCCGCGCTGACCGCCCGGGACTGGGCCGCACCCGTGGAACTCGTCCTGGACGTGGCCGACGTGCGCAGGCCCGCGAACGCGGGGCGGTTCCGGCTCAAGGCGGGCCCGGGCGGGGCGACGTACGAACCGGCCCGGGCGGAGCCGGATCTGACGCTGGACGTGCGGGAGTTGGCCGCCTGCTACCTCGGGGGGACCCGGATGGTCGATCTCGTGGCCGCCGGGCTGGTCGCCGAACGCACGACCGGAACGGCCGCCGCGCTGGACGCCGCCCTGCGCACCGACGTACTCCCGCACACGGCCGACGAGTTCTGATGCCTGGCGGGCCGGGCGGCCGGGACGGGCGAGCGGTCCGTCCCGGCCGCCGGTGCCCGTGGCCCGGCTCCCCTCAGGCGGGCAGCGAGATCCTCGCCGCCGACATGCCGAAGTCGGGGCTCAGGACCCCCGTGGCCAGGACCCCCGCAGGCCGGTGCAGGTCCTCCTCGCGGTAACGCCGGCACTTCTCGTGCCAGTTGAGGATTCCCGCCAGCCAGTCCCCGAGCTCGCCGGCGTACGCGTCGAGGCCGGCCGTCGCGTCGGCGTCCAGCTTCCAGTCGGAACACAGCAACGGCAGTTGGTTCGCCACGATGTGCTGGAACTCCTCGACGCGCTGCCGCATCAGCGAGTGGCAGATCCGCAGCGCCTCCGGGTAACCGATGTCGAAGAAGTTGCGGGTGACGAGCAGGTGGTTGTGGACCTCGCCCTCCACCTCCAACTCCTTCTGGTAGGAGTAGATGTCGTTGATCAGGCAGCCCACGTCCGCCGCCGCGTTCTCCAGGGACCGGATGGTCCCCGAGGCGTAGATCTCCTCGGGGATGCCCCGGCCGGAGAGGCCCAGCCGGCACAGGTACATCGTCAGGTGGGAGCCGAAGGTGCTGCGGCGCATCTCCGCGTAGTCCACCGGGTCCGGGATGCGGTTCAGGATCTGGTTCTCGATCTCCCAGACCCAGCTCTCCAGCATGCTCACCAGGGTGGCCCGGAACTCGCCACGGACCCTTGGTGGCATCTCCACGCTGGTACGAACCCACAGGTCGGCGAGGGAACGTTCCATCGCGGTGACCGGCGGCGGCTGCTCGGCATGGTCGACGGGGATCATCGAGACCAGCCGGGCCGTGGTGGCCTTGGCCGCCGAAAGGTTCTTCGCCCCGCCGAACACCACCGGGTAGTAGTCGTCCCCGTACGTGCCCCAGGTCAGCCAGCACGCGTTCAGCAGCAGCGCCTCGGGTGTGGCGTCGGGGTCGATGCCGGCGGAGCAGAGCGCGAAGTCGTAGCCGCGCAGCTTGTCCTCCGTCCAGATCGCGGAGCCGGGGTCGCCGGGTTGCGGGTCGAGCAGGCCCATGCGGCGGGACCAGGCCACGGAACCCTCACGGGCGTGGTCGAGGTGGGGGCTCAGCGAGAGCGGGAACGGCAGGGACAGGTCCGGGATCACGGACGGTCCGGTGCGCTCGAAGGGGACGTGGGTGAAGGAGCGCCGGCGCAGCTCCGTCGAGCGGCGGGTGAACAGGGACCCGAGGTCGAGGGCGGTGGTGCCCAGGCCCGAGGGGAGGAACGGGAGGGTGAGCGGGGCGGTGGGTTTTGCCTCCTTGTTCATGTAGCGGCTGGAGACCATGTGCCATTCGTGGCCGCCGGACTGCCAGTCCTGGAGGCCCTTCGTGTAGGCGAGGACCGCGGCGATCTCCGTCGGGTCCAGGACGTGGTCGGCGAAGAGTTGGGGGAGTTCGACGAGCGCCGTCTGCTCGAACTGGTGGAGTCGGGAGGTGAGCAGGTCGTTGGAGGCCTCGGCCGCCTCCTGGGTCGTGCAGTCGAGGAAGGTCTCCAACACCAGGATCGCGTTGGAGAGTTCGCCCTCGTCCGTGACCTCGCGCTCGTAGGAGAAGATGTCGTTCCTGATGTGCACGGCGTCGGAGAAGGCGTCGCGCAGCACACCCAGCGGCCGCGAGTGCGCGACGCGCGCCGGGACCTCGGCGGAGACGTACTCGATCAGGCCCGCCGACCAGGGGGCACCGCCCACCTTGCGGCGCATCTCGATGTATTCGAGGGGGTTCGCCACCCGCCCGATGTTGATGTTGGCGAGTTCCCACATGGACTCGTCGAGGAGGTTCTTCGTCGACAGGGAGAACCGGTCCCGCCAGTCCATCGACATCGCCGGGACGGTACGGGCCCACAGGTCGGCGAGACCCGCTTCGACGGGGTTGGTGGCCTCGGGGAACCCGTCGGCCATGTCCATCGGCATGAAGGCGGCGAGCCGGTCCAGGTACGCCTTGGCCCCGTCACGGTCCTGGGAGCGCTTGTACATCTCCAGGAAGTGGTCGTCGAAGAAGAAGACCCACACGTACCAGTCGGTGACCAGGGACAGCGCGGCCGCGTCGCAGTCGGGGTGGGTGTAGGAGCAGAGCAGGGCGTAGTCGTGGGAGTCGAGGTCCTTCTCCTCCCACACACCGGAACCCTCCAACATCCCGAAGTCCCGGGCCCACTTCTTGGTGTGGGCCCTGGCGTCCTCCAGGTGTGGGTTCAGTCGCGCCGGATGGGGCACGTAGAAATCCGGCAGTTGGAACGGCTGCGTCACGACGGGGTCGGCCTTTCGTCCACGGGTGCGGGGAGCCGGCGTTCCGTCCCCCCGGCACGAGATCAGCAGGGCCCTACCCCTGACGGCCCTTGGATAAGGGGGAGTTCACCGCATCAGGTGACGCGGGGCGATTACCGGGGCGGCGTGCGGCCAGGGGGGATAAGGGCGGCGGGAACGAGGTGTCGCCCACCGGTGCCGCCCTCCGCGACAACGCCCGCGCGAGCGGGACCGGCGGGCCCCGACGGGGGCCGGCCGACGGTGGGAGACCGGCCGGTCCGGTCCGCAGGGCCGGCTCAGCCGGCCTGGCGGGGGCTGCGGTCCGGGTGGGCCGTGCGCCAGGCGTCGATGGAGAGGTTCCACTCGTCGCCCGTCAGGGCGGTGAGGGAGGCGGGGAAGAGGCCGTCCTCCTCCTTGGCGATGTGGTGGTGGAGCTCGTCCACCGCCCGGCGGACGGCCTCGGCGTCGCCGGGGGACGCGAGGTCGGCCGTGGCGAGGAAGGCCGCCAGCTCGCGGTGTTCCGCGACGAGGGCCTCGATGTGGACGGCGCACTCGGGGTCCGACGCCATGACGGCGAAGAGGCCGTTCTCCTCGCCCGCCCAGTGGGCCAGGAGAACGGTCCTCATGGTGGAGAGCAGTGTGCGCGCCCCGACCACGTCGCCCGCGTCAAGGGCGCGCACGGCGTCCCCCGCGGCGTCGGCCACCACCTCGTGCTCGGCGATGAATTCCTTGATCAGCGGGATCTGGCGGCATCCGCAGTAGTGGCACATGCCGCCAGCGTGGCCGTGCTACTCCGCCTCGCCCTCCAGGTTGCCCTCCGTGTCCAGGTAGACCTGGCGCAGGGATTCCAGGATCTGCGGGTCCGGCTTCTCCCACATGCCGCGGGACTCCGCCTCCAGCAGGCGCTCGGCGATGCCGTGCAGGGCCCAGGGGTTGGCCTCCTCCAGGAAGGCGCGGTTCGTCGGGTCCAGGACGTACGTCTCCGTCAGCTTGTCGTACATCCAGTCGGCGACCACCCCGGTCGTGGCGTCGTAGCCGAAGAGGTAGTCGACCGTCGCCGCCAGCTCGAAGGCGCCCTTGTAGCCGTGGCGACGCATCGCCTCGATCCACTTGGGGTTGACGACGCGGGCGCGGAAGACGCGGGAGGTCTCCTCCACCAGGGTGCGGGTCTTGACCGTCTCCGGGCGGGTGGAGTCGCCGATGTACGCCTCGGGGGCCGTGCCGCGCAGGGCGCGGACCGTGGCCACCATGCCGCCGTGGTACTGGAAGTAGTCGTCGGAGTCCGCGATGTCGTGCTCGCGGGTGTCCGTGTTCTTCGCCGCGACGGTGATCCGCTTGTAGGCGGTCTCCATCTCGTCCCGGGCCGGGCGGCCTTCGAGGCCGCGGCCGTACGCGTATCCGCCCCACACCGTGTAGACCTCCGCGAGGTCGGCGTCCGTGCGCCAGTCACGGGAGTCGATCAACTGGAGGATGCCGGCGCCGTACGTACCCGGACGCGACCCGAAGATGCGGGTCGTCGCGCGCCGCTCGTCACCGTGCTCGGCCAGGTCGGCCTGGGTGTGGGCGCGCACGAAGTTCGACTCCGCGGGCTCGTCCAGGGACGCGGCCAACCGCACCGCGTCGTCGAGGAGACCGATCACGTGCGGGAACGCGTCGCGGAAGAAGCCCGAGATGCGCAACGTCACGTCGACGCGGGGGCGGCCCAGCTCGGCGAGCGGGATCGCCTCGATGCCGGTGACGCGGCGCGACGCCTCGTCCCACACCGGTCGGACGCCCAACAGCGACAGGGCCTCGGCGATGTCGTCGCCCGCCGTGCGCATCGCGCTGGTGCCCCACAGGGACAGACCGACCGAAGTCGGCCACTCGCCGTTGTCGGTGCGGTAGCGGGTCAGCAGCGACTCGGCGAGCGCCTGGCCCGTCTCCCACGCGAGGCGCGACGGGACGGCCTTCGGGTCGACGGAGTAGAAGTTGCGGCCGGTCGGCAGGACGTTGACCAGACCGCGCAGCGGGGAGCCCGACGGACCGGCCGGCACGAAGGAACCGTCCAGCGCCGACACCACGTGGGCGATCTCGTCGGTCGTGCCCGCCAGACGCGGTACGACCTCGCGCGCGGCGAACTCCAGCACGGCCGCGACGTCCGCGGAGTGGCCGTCGGCGACCCCGGCGACCGCGTCGACGGACCATTCCGCGTCCTCCATCGCCCGGACCAGCGCGCGGGCCTGCTCCTCGACGGCGTCGGCCGAGGTGCGCGTCGCCGCGGACTCGTCCAGACCGAGGGCCTCGCGCAGACCCGGCAGGGCGGTCGTACCGCCCCAGATCTGGCGGGCGCGCAGGATCGCGAGGACCAGGTTCACCCGCGCCTCACCGGTCGGCGCACCACCGAGCACGTGCAGCCCGTCACGGATCTGGGCGTCCTTGACCTCGCACAGCCAGCCGTCGACGTGCAGCAGGAAGTCGTCGAATCCGTCGTCGTCGGGACGCTCCTCCAGCCCCAGGTCGTGGTCCAGCTTCGCCGCCTGGATCAGGGTCCAGATCTGCGCCCGGATCGCCGGCAGCTTCGACGGGTCCATCGCCGAGATCTGCGCGTACTCGTCCAGGTGCTGCTCCAGCCTGGCGATGTCGCCGTACGACTCCGCGCGCGCCATCGGCGGCACCAGGTGATCGACCAGGGTGGCGTGCACGCGGCGCTTGGCCTGCGTGCCCTCGCCCGGGTCGTTGACCAGGAAGGGGTAGATCAGTGGCAGGTCACCGAGCGCGGCGTCCGGCGCGCAGGACGCGGACAGGCCCGCGTTCTTGCCCGGCAGCCACTCCAGGTTCCCGTGCTTGCCCAGGTGGATCATCGCGTCGGCGCCGAAACCGCCGTCCTGCTCACGGGCCTGGATCCAGCGGTACGCCGCCAGGTAGTGGTGCGACGGCGGCAGGTCCGGGTCGTGGTAGATCGCGATCGGGTTCTCGCCGAAGCCGCGCGGCGGCTGGATCAGGATCAGCAGGTTCCCGCGGCGCAGCGCCGCGAGGACGATGTCCCCCTCCGGGTTCGCCGAGTGGTCGACGAACATGGTGCCGGGGGCCTCGCCCCAGTGCTGCTCCACGCTCTCGCGCAGCTCGGCCGGCAGCTCCGCGAACCAGCGGCGGTAGTCGGCCGCCGGGATGCGGACCGGGTTGCGGGCCAGCTGCTCCTCGGTCAGCCAGTCCTGGTCGTGGCCGCCCGCCTCGATCAGCGCGCGGATCAGTTCGTCGCCGTCGCCGGAGACCAGACCCGGGATGCCGTCCGCCGGACCGAAGTCGTAGCCGCCGGCGATCAGGGTGCGCAGCAGCTCCACGGCGCTGGCCGGGGTGTCCAGGCCGACCGCGTTGCCGATCCGGGAGTGCTTGGTGGGGTACGCGGAGAGGACCAGGGCGACCTTCTTGTCGCGCCGGTCGATGTGCCGCAGCCGGGCGTGACGCACGGCGATCCCGGCGACGCGGGCGGCGCGCTCCGGGTCGGCGACGTAGGCGGGCAGGCCGTCCTCGTCGATCTCCTTGAAGGAGAACGGGACGGTGATCAGTCGGCCGTCGAACTCGGGGACGGCGACCTGCGTCGCGGCGTCCAGCGGGGACAACCCCTCGTCGTTCTCCTCCCAGGTGCCGCGCGACCCGGTCAGGCACAGGGCCTGGAGGATCGGCACGCCGAGCGAGGCGAGGGCGCCCGCGTCCCAGGACTCGTCGTCGCCGCCCGCGGAGGCGGTGGCGGGGCGGGTGCCGCCGGCCGCGAGGACCGTCGTGACGACCGCGTCCGCGGACTCCAGGGCGGTGATCAGCTCCGGCTCGGGGGTGCGCAGGGAGGACACGTACAGCGGCAGCACCTGCGCGTCGTGGGCCTCGACGGCCTCGCACAGGGCGTGCACGAAGGAGGTGTTGCCGCTCATCTGGTGGGCGCGGTAGTACAGCACGGCGACGACCGGGCCTGTGCTGCGGCCCGGGGTCCGCTCCAGGGGCCCCCAGGTCGGGGAGGCGGCGGGCGGCTCGAAGCCGTGACCCGTCAGCAGGACGGTGTCCGAGAGGAAGCGGGCGAGTCCGCCCAGGTTGGCCGGGCCGCCGTGGGCGAGGTAGCCGTGCGCCTCGGCGGCGATGCCGATGGGGACGGTGGACGCCTCCATCAGCTGCGCGTCCGGGGCCTGTTCGCCGGTGAGCACCACCACGGGGCGCGTCTGGTCGGGGGCCAGGAGCAGATCGAGGCCCTCCTGCCAGGCGCGGAGGCCGCCGAGGAGGCGTACGACGACCAGGTCGACGCCGTCGAGGAGCCCGGGGAGGTCGTCCAGGGGGAGGCGCGAGGGGTTCGCGAACCGGTACGGGACCGGGGCGTCCGCCGTGTTCGCCGCGCGGGCGCTCAGCAGATCGGTGTCGGACGTCGACAGCAACAGGATCATGCGGCGGCAGGCCTTCCTCGGGGTTTCCGCGCCCCGGGCAGTGAGGACGGCGGGAGTTCCTGACTCACCCCGCCGATCGCTCCGCGGGGTTCACAGTGGCGGGACCGCGCCGGATTCGCACCGGGCTTCCTCCCATGTCGCCGTCCTCGGCGATGACGGGCCGAACGGTCCGTCGGAGGGTCATCCTAGGCGGCCGGGTCCCTGGCCGGGAGGTTCGGGGTGGTCAGGGCCGGTGGGGGTGGTCCGGGGGTGCCGGTGCGGGTGTCGGGTGCGGGTGTGTTTGCGGGGCTCTGCCCCGCGCCCCGCGCCTCAAACGCCGGCGCGGCTGGATGGTGCCGGTGCCGGATCGGGCGGAGGCTGAGGGCCGGGGCGGTGCCGCCGGAGGGCCGGTGTCGGTGTCGGTGGAGGTCTTGGCTGGTCCGGGGGGTGGGGGTGGCGACGGACACAGATCGGGGCGGGGGAATCGTGGGTATGCTCGCGGCCATGCCCCAGCCCCCTTCCGCCGCATCGCGGGACGAACCCGTCGTGCGGGATCGTGGTGACGCCTGCCCCGGCGCGCTGCGCCTGCACGCGGCGGACGACGGGCTGCTGGCGCGGGTCCGGATCCCCGGCGGGTTGCTCACGGTGGAGCAGGCGTCCGCGCTCGGGCTCGCGGCGGACCGCTTCGGGGACGGTCACCTGGAACTCACCTCGCGCGGGAACGTTCAGCTCCGGGGCCTGACGCAGGAGTGCGACGCGGGGTTGGCGACGCTGCTGACGGCGGCGGGCCTGCTGCCCGCGCCCACCCACGAACGCGTGCGCAACATCGTGGCCACCCCGGTGTCCGGGCTCTTCGACGACGGCCGGCCCGACATCACGCCGTGGGTCGGGGAACTGGACCGGCTGCTGTGCGCGAGCAGCCGCGCGGCAGCCCTGTCGGGGCGGTTCCTGTTCGCCCTCGACGACGGCCGCGGCGACGTCGCCGCGCTCGACCCCGACGTGACCGCCCTGGCCCTGCCCGCGGGCCGGGCGCTGATCCGCCTCGGAGCCGGCGACGGGGCCCTCGAAGTGGCCGCCGCCGACGCCCCCCGAGCGGCTCTGCTGGCAGCCGAACACTTCCTGGACACGGCCGATTCCGCCGGCACCCGCGCCTGGCGCGTCGCCGAACTGCCCGCCCAACACGTGCCGGATCCAGCCGAGTTGGGGCGACGCCTGTCCGCCGCCGGGATCGACGCCACCCCCGTGCCCGACGTCCGTTGGCCGTACGCGCCGCCACCGCGGCCCTGGGGCACCGGCACCGGAGACCTGACCCCGCTGTGCGTGCTGCCGCCCCTGGGGCGGATGGACGTCGACCAGTGGAAGGTGCTCGTGCGGGTCGCCTCCCGGGGCGGGGGCGGTCTGCGGATCACCCCCTGGCGGACCGTCATCCTGCCGTCGGCGAGCACCCGTGGGCCCATCGACGGCGCCGACCGGATCGAGTCCGCCGGTCTGGTCCTCCGGCCGGACGACCCCTGGCAGTCCGTCACCGCCTGTACGGGGCGGCCCGGTTGTGCCAAATCCCTGGCCGACGTACGGGCCGACGCGCGCGCCGTCGTCGCCGGTTCGACCGGGGCGCTGCCCGTGCACTGGTCCGGCTGCGAGCGCCGGTGCGGGCATCCGCGCGGCACCGCCTGGGTGGACCTCGTCGCCACCACCGGGGACGGGTACGCCCTCTCCGTGCACGGGCGGGAACCCGTACCGGCCGACCGCGAAGGCCTGGCCGCCGCACTCAAGGCCGCGCGCGACAGCGGCGACGAAGAGAGCGGCGAAGCCGACGCCGGCACCACCAGCACGTCCACCTCACCGCCGCAGTGAAGACAGTGAAGAAATGAGCGAGTACACCGTGTTCGAGTACGAGAAGGACGGCGCGGCCATCTACCGCCAGTCCTTTGCCACGATCCGCGCCGAGGCGGACCTCTCCGGACTGCCCGCCTCCGTCGCCCAGGTCGCGGTGCGCATGATTCACGCCTGCGGCATGACCGACCTCCCGCAGGACCTCGGCTGGACCCCCGAGGTCGTCCTGCGGGCCCGGGCCGCCCTGGAGGCGGGCGCGCCGATCCTCTGCGACGTCCAGATGGTCGCCAGCGGCGTCACCCGCAAGCGGCTGCCCGCCGACAACGAGGTGATCTGCACCCTCTCCGACCCGGCCGTACCGGAACTCGCCGCGAGGATGGGTACGACGCGCAGCGCCGCCGCCCTCGAAGTGTGGCGCGACCGGGGCCTGTTGGAAGGTTCCGTGATCGCCGTCGGCAACGCGCCGACCGCCCTGTTCCGGCTGCTGGAGATGATCGAGGAGGGCGCGCCGCGGCCCGCCGCCGTCATCGGAGTGCCCGTCGGCTTCATCGGCGCCGCCGAGTCCAAGGACGCCCTCGCCGCGCACCCCTCGGGCCTCGACCACCTGATCGTGCGGGGTCGACGCGGTGGCAGCGCCATCGCCGCCGCCGCCGTCAACGCCATCGCGAGCGTGGCCGAATGAGCACCGCACCGGCCAAGGGACGCCTCTACGGCGTCGGGCTCGGCCCCGGAGACCCGTCCCTGATGACGCTCCGCGCCGTCGAGGTGATCGCCCGAGCCGACGTGGTCGCCTACCACAGCGCCCGCCACGGCCGTTCCATCGCCCGCTCGATCGCCGCGAAGCACCTGCGCGACGACCACGTCGAGGAGCCGCTGGTCTACCCGGTCACCACCGAGACCACCGACCACCCCGGCGGCTACCAGGGCGCGATGGAGGAGTTCTACGAGGCCTCCGCCGCCCGCCTCGCCGCCCACCTGGACGCCGGCCGCACCGTCGCGGTGCTCGCGGAGGGCGACCCGCTCTTCTACGGCTCCTACATGCACATGCACAAGCGCCTCGCCGACCGGTACGAGGCCGAGGTGATCCCCGGGGTCACCTCGGTGAGCGCCGCCGCCGCCCGTCTCGGTACCCCCCTCGTCGAGGGCGAGGAGGTGCTGACGATCCTGCCCGGCACCCTGTCGGAGGACGAGCTGACGGCCCGGCTCGCCGCCACCGACTCGGCGGTCGTGATGAAGCTCGGCCGTACCTTCCCCGCCGTCCGGCGGGCCATGGAGAACAGCGGTCGGCTCGCCGAGGCCCGCTACGTGGAGCGCGCCACGATGGAGGGCGAGCGCACCGGGCTCCTGGCGGACACCGACCCGGAGTCGGTGCCGTACTTCGCCGTCGCCGTCGTGCCCAGTCGGATCGGCAACCCGGGCAGCGTGCCCTCCGGGCCGGGCGAGGTCGCCGTCGTCGGCACCGGTCCGGCCGGGCCGCTGTGGATCACCGCCGAGACCCGGCGCGCGCTGGCCGACGCCGAGGTGCTCGTCGGGTACACGACCTACCTCGACCGGGTTCCCGCCAGGCCGGGCCAGGTCCGGCACGGCTCCGACAACAAGGTGGAGTCCGAGCGGGCCGAGTTCGCCCTCGACCTCGCGCGGCGCGGCAAGCGGGTGGCCGTGGTCTCCGGCGGTGACCCCGGGGTCTTCGCCATGGCCACCGCCGTCCTGGAGGTGGCCGCGCAGCCCGAGTACGCGGACGTGCCCGTACGGGTCCTGCCCGGGGTGACCGCGGCCAACGCGGCGGCCGCCGCCGCCGGGGCCCCCCTCGGCCACGACTACGCGACGGTCTCGCTGTCCGACCGGCTCAAGCCCTGGGAGGTCATCGCCGGGCGGCTGCGCGCCGCGGCCGCCGCCGACCTGGTGCTCGCCCTGTACAACCCGGGCTCCCGCAGCCGCACGTGGCAGGTGGCGCAGGCCCGGGAGCTGCTGCTGGAACTGAGGCCGCCGCAGACCCCGGTGGTCGTCGCGCGGGACGTGGGCGGGCCGGAGCAGTCGGTGCGGATCGTCACGCTGGCCGCACTGGAACCGGCCGAGGTGGACATGCGCACCATCCTGCTTATCGGTTCCTCGCAGACCCGGGTCACCGAGCGGCCCGACGGGTCGAGGATCACCTGGACGCCGCGCCGCTACCCCTGAGCCGGCCCGACGGCCGACCCCTCCGCGCAACGCGGTGGGGGCGGCGCGCCCCGCCGGGGTCAGGCGCCGCCGGCGTCGGGGGTGGCCAGCCACCGCAGCGCCGCCCCGACCGATCCGACCTCGGTGACCCCCTCGGGCACCGGGGGGCGGCCCACGACGAGGACCGGGATCCCGGCCTCGCGGGCAGCCGTCAGCTTCGGGGCGGTCGCCGCTCCGCCGCTGTCCTTCGTCACGAGCACGTCGATCCGGTGCCGGGCCAGCAGCTCCCGCTCCTCGTCGAGGCCGAACGGGCCCCGTGCCAGCAGCACTTCGAGGTGTGGCGGCACCGCTCCGGCCGGTGGGTCCACCGAACGCACCAGGAACCACGTGTCGGTGAGGTCGGCGAAGGCGTGCAGTCCCGTCCGGCCGGTCGTCAGGAAGGCCCGGCGGCCCAGCGACGGCAGGGCGGCGGCGGCCCCGGCGAGGGAGTCCGTGAAGCTCCAGTCGTCGCCGGGTCCCGGGGCCCAGCCCGGGCGGCGCAGCGCGAGCAGCGGCACGCCCGAAAGGGCCGCCGCCGCGGCCGCGTTGAAGCTCATCCGCTCCGCGAACGGGTGCGTGGCGTCGATCAGGTGCGTCACCCCGTGGGCGGCGATCCATTCCGCCAGACCGGTGGGCCCGCCGAAACCGCCGATCCGGATTCCGCCCGGCGGTAGCACGGGTGCGGCGACGCGGCCCGCCAGCGAGGTCGTCACCCGGTACGGGGACTGCCCCGCCAGGGCCTCCGCGAGGCGGCGGGCCTCCGTGGTCCCGCCCAGCAGCAGGACGTGCCCGAGCGGTGCCCCGGCGGGGGCCGGCCCACCCGGGACGGGACCCGGTTCAGCAGGCATGCCGGTCGCGCTCGGCGGAGTACAGGTGGCTGTCGCGGAACTGCTCGGCGCCCAGCGTGCGACCCACCAGGATCACCGCGGTGCGCACCAGGCCCGCCTCCTTCACCTGGCCGGCGATGTCGGCGAGGGTTCCGCGCAGGACCAGCTCGTCGGGTCGGCTGGCCATGGCGACCACGGCCGCCGGACAGTCCGCCCCGTAGTGCGGCAGCAGTTCCTCGACGACGCGGTCCGCGTACCGGGTGGCCAGGTGCAGCACCAGCAGGGCGCCGCTGCGGCCGAGCGTGGCCAGGTCCTCGCCGGGCGGCATCGGAGTGGCCTGCTGGGCGATCCGGGTCAGGATCACGGTCTGGCCGACGGTGGGCACCGTCAGCTCCCGCTTCAGGGCCGCCGCCGCGGCGGCGAAGGCCGGCACGCCGGGCACCACCTCGTAGGGGATGCCCACCGCGTCGAGGCGCCGCATCTGCTCGGCGACCGCGCTGAACACGGACGGGTCGCCCGAGTGCAGCCGGGCCACGTCGTGGCCCGCGTCGTGGGCCCGTACGAACTCGGCGACGATCTCGTCCAGGTTCAGCCGCGAGGTGTCGACGAGCCGGGCGCCCGCCGGGCATTCGGCGAGCAGCTCGCGCGGTACGAGACTGCCCGCGTAGAGGCACACGGGCGCGGCGGCCAGCCGCCGGGCACCGCGCACGGTGATCAGGTCGGCGGCGCCGGGGCCCGCCCCGATGAAGTACACGGTCATGTCCGGTCCGCCTCTGCCTCGTTGGCGCTGTTCGCGCCGTTCGCCTCGTGTGCCGTGCCGGCCGCGTCCGCCGCCCTCGCGGGGGGCTTCGTCACCGACCACTGGGTGACCGCCATCGCCTGCCGCCAGCCGGTGAAACCACCGACCGGCACGGCGTGCGCGACGGCCAGTTTCACCAGGTCACCGCCGTGCCGACGGTAGCGGTCGGTGAGGACCGCCTCCGATTCGAGGGTGACCGTGTTGACGACGAGCCGGCCGCCGGGGGACAGTGCTTCCCACGCCGCGTCGAGCAGGCCGGGAGCGGTCAGCCCGCCGCCGATGAACACCGCGTCGGGTGCGGGCAGCCCGTCGAGGGCCCCGGGCGCGGCGCCCGTGACCACGCGCAGCCCCGGAACCCCGAGGGCGTCCGCGTTGCGGGTGATGCGGGCGGCCCGCTCCGGTACGCGCTCCACCGTCACCGCCCGGCAGGACGGGTGCGTACGCATCCACTCGATGCCGATCGAACCGGAGCCGCCGCCGATGTCCCACAGCAGCTCGCCGGGGGCGGGCGCCAGCGCGCACAGGGTCGCGGCGCGCACGTGCCGCTTGGTGAGCTGGCCGTCGTGCTCGTACGCGACGTCCGGCAGGCCCGGCGTCGCGCCCAGGCGCGGGGTCGGGTGCGCGGGGTCGCGGCGGCAGTCCACGGCGACCACGTTGAGGGCGTCGCCGGGCGGGTGGTCCCACTGCTCCGCCGTCCCGTCGAGGAGGTCCTCCCGTTCGGAACCGAGCTGTTCCAGCACCCGCATCCGGCTCGGGCCGAAGCCCCGTTCCCGCAGCAGCGCGGCGATCTCGCCGGGGGAGGCGGCGCCCGCGCTCAGCACCAGTACCCGACGGCCCTCGAAGAGGGCGGCCGTGAGCCGGGCCACGGGACGGCCGACGACGGTGACCACCTCGGTGTCCTCCACGGGCCAGCCCAGGCGGGCGCACGCGTACGACACGGAGGAGGGGTGGGGGTGGACCAGCAACCGCTCCGGGCCCAGTTCCTCACCGAGGGCCCGGCCGATCCCGTAGAACATGGGGTCCCCGCTGGCCAGTACGGCGATCCGGCGGCCCGCGTGCTCGGCGGTCAGCTTCGGCACGGCCGGCCGCAGCGGGCTCGGCCAGGCGACGCGCAGGCCGGGGCAGGCGTCGGCGGGCAGCAGCGCCAGTTGGCGGGGGCCGCCGATCAGCACCTCCGCCGAGGACAGCGCGGACCGCGCGGCGGCGGTGAGCCCGGCCCAGCCGTCGGCGCCGAGGCCGACGACCGTCACCGGGGCGGGGGGTGCTGGGGAGCTCACTGCGCGGTACCTCGGGCAACGGGAGAAGGGGCGTGCGGGGGACGGACCCGCAGCTTACTGGGGTGCAGCCCCGGTTCCAGTGACAGGGTGACCGCCACCGAGGCGGCGGCCAGCGCGGTGATCGCGACGGCCGGCGAGGTGAACTGGGCGACGGCTCCGGCGAGCGCCGCGCAGACGCCCTGCATCGTCAGCATTCCGGCCGAGTGGAGTCCGAGGGCCTGGCCCCGGGTGCCCTCGGGGAGCAGGGGGAGGAGGCGCTCCTGCATCAGCAGACCGGCCGCGTAGCCGACGGAGGCGACGGTGACGGTCACGGCCGCGACGACGGGGCCGGGCTCCAGCAGGAACACCGGATAGGGGACGGCGAGGAGCAGCCGGAGCGGGGCCGCGAGCCGGATCCGCAGGCGGGCGGGCAGCCACCGCCCGGCGACGGTGTCCCCGGCGAGCATGCCGACGGCGGCGCAGGCGAACAGCAGGCCGGCGTGCGCGGGGTCGTACGGGACGAACAGGGACTCGCAACCGACGATGAGCCCGTTGGGTACCCACAGGGCGAGGTAGAGATGGCGTCGTGCCGGGTCGGAGAGGAGTAGGACGTTGATCCGCCAGGTCTCGCCGGCGGAGGGACGCCCGCCGGCGCGGGCGGGGCGGCGGCTCAGGCCCAGCCGGACGGTGAGGGCGGCGGCCAGGCCCAGCCCGGCGGCCACCAGGAGGGCGCCGCGCGGGGACAGGACGGCGAGCAGCAGCCCGCCGAGGGCGAAACCGGCGATCTGCGTCACGCCCGCGCAGACGGCGAGCAGGGACCGGCCCGTCAGGTAGTCCCCGGCGGGGAGGATCTCGGTGAGCAGTCCGTACCGGACCCCGCCCGCGAGGGAGTCGGCGAGGCCCTGCCCGAGGAGTACGGCGGACACGGCCCACCAGGGCAGACCGGGCACGGCGAGCACGGCGGCGCCGGCCGCGGCGAGGGCCGCCAGGGAGCAGAGGGCGGCCCGCGGGGGCAACCGGTCGGCGGCGGAGAGCAGGAGGGTCGCACCGAGCACCTGGGCGAGGGAGGGGCCGAACATCGCGAGGGCCGCCAGGAGCGGGCTGCGGGTGCGGTCGTGGACGAGGACGCCGAGGGCGAGCCCGCCGACGGTGGCCGCGCCGACGCGCAGCGCGGCGGCGGCGAAGAACGGGGTGAACTCGGGGACCCGGGCGAGCGAGCGGTAGGAGCGGGGCATGCGGGGAGTCTCGGGGCGGGTGGGGGAGCCGCCCCAATGTTTCGCGTGGGGGCGAAACCTGCGCGGGGGCGAAACCCGGGGCGGGCCGGGCGGGGGCCGGGTAACCGGTGGCGCGGGCCCGTGGGCGTTGGGTGGCGCGGGGCGGGTCGCGGGGGTCCGGTCGCTCCGGTGGGGCGGGCGCGGCGCACAGGGCGGGGGAGACTGGGCGGGCCGGGTGGTGGACGGGGGAGCGGGAGGCGGGGCGCATGGGCTGGTGGCGGATCGACACGGACGCGTTGGCGCGGAGCCGGTTCGTGGTGTCGGCGCTCGCGGAGACCACGGCCTCGTTGATGGCCCTGCACCGGCGGACCGCGACGCATCCCGCGGATCGGGTCCGGCTGGAGGACCGGCTCCCGCACTACCGGGCCCACCTGGCGGCCGAACCCCTGACGGCGGATCTGGCCCGGGCGGCCTTCGGCCGGCTGTGGATCGCGGGGTACCTCACCCCGCCGCCCGACGGGCGCCCGTTCGAGGAGGAGCTGGCCTCCGTGCGGGCCACGCCGGACGCGGTGGTGCGCACGGACCTGCGCGCCGCCTCCGGACTCCCCGACTCCCTCGCCCGCGCCCGGGGGCTGGGCCCGAGGACGGCGGAGCTGCTGGAGTGGGTGTGGGAGGAGACCGTGCGCCCGGACTGGGAGCGTCGCCGCCGGGTGGCGGAGGCCGACGTCCTGGTCCGTACCCGGCACCTGGGCCGGGGTGGCCTGGCCGAGGCGCTGGCCGGGATGCGGCCGGACATGGCCTGGCTCGGCGAGGGGCGGCTGCGCATCAACCTCCAGCAGCGGCGGCCGCGCGAACTGTCGGGCGATGCCGGGCTGGTCTTCGTCCCGGTGACCCCGGGGCACGGGTGGGTCAGCTGGACCGGGACGCGTCGGCACGCGCTGGTCTACCCGTGCGCGGGGCAACTCACCCAGGGCGCCGCGCGGCCGGCCCCGCAGGCCCTGGTCAGGTTGCTGGGACCGGTACGGGCGAAGGTGCTGGTGCTGTTGGAGAGCCCGAAGTCCACGACGCAGCTGGTGGCGTTGACCGGGTACAGCCTCGGGGCGGTCGCCGGACAGCTGAAGGTCCTGGTCGCCGCGGGGTTGGTGCTGCGCCGGCGTACGGGCCGCACGGTGCTGTACAGCCGGGTCGCGGCGGGCGACGTCCTCGTCGCGGCGGCGACCCCGGACGGCTCCTGACCCCGAGCCGGCCGGGCGGGGCGGCGGCCCGTGAGCGCCCCCTGGCGCCCCCCGGACGCCTCCGGGCGCCCCGGGCCGGGGCCTGACCGGGGCGCCCGACCCGCCCGACAATCGGGAGCATGGACGACACTCCGGACAACCACCCAGAAGCCCGGGACGACCACGCGGTGGTCCTCGGGGCCGGTCTCGCCGGGCTGTTGGCGGCGCGGGTGCTCGCGGGGCGGTTCGCCCGCGTCACCGTGGTGGAGCGGGACGAACTGCCCACGGAGGGGCCGACGTTCCGTCCGGGAGTGCCGCAGTCCCGACACGCGCACGTGCTGTGGTCGCGGGGCGTGGAGGTGATGGAGCGACTGCTGCCGGGAATCACCGCCGCGTTGCGGGAGGGCGGATCCGCCCTGCTGGAATCGCCGCGCGACTTCCTGTGGCTGAGCCCGGCCGACTGGTTCCGCTCCGTGCCGGGCGCCCCCGTGCTCGTCGGCAGCCGCGAGCTGATCGACTGGACGCCCTGCTCGGCCCGACGACGATGCTGCGGGTACTGTCCAAGTGGCGCCTGCCGACGACTCCGACCACACCCGCCTACCCGCCCCACCACCCGCCACCACCGGGCCCTTGGGCCGGCCCCGCGGGCCGATCAGCCGGCCGGGGCCGTGGTCGTGCGCTCGTACAGGGCGCGGGCGTCCGCACCGAGGTAACTGCTGTACGAGGTCGTCTCGTCCCCGCCCCCGTCACGGCCGCCGATCACCCCGATCAGGATCCGGTCCCCGGTCAGGACGGGGCCGCCGCTCGTACCGTTGGGTACGTCCGCGCAGTCCAGCCTCAGCTGCGTCCGCCCGGCGGCGACGGCCGTGTTCGCGCAGCCCAGCGGCTCCTCGCCGTCGTTCGGGTAGCCCACCAACCTGGCCGGCGCGGGCAGTTCGGGTGCGAAGCCGGGTGACAGCGCCCCGGTGACCTCCTCCAGCCGTGCCCCGGGCGCCCCGGCGCGACGCACCCGCAGGAAGGCCACGTCGTGGTCCGGATCGGCCGAGCGGATCCAGCGGGGGTCGACGTCGACGCGGGTGGGCACCCAGACGCCGTACGGGGCGGCCCCGTCCCGGTATCCGGGGACGAAGACGAGGTTGGTGCGGAAGCCGCCCTGGTACACGCAGTGCGCGGCGGTGACGACGAGATCGCCGCCCGGGGAGTGGAGCACGCTGCCGGAGCAGTGGTGATCGCCGTCCAGGTCAGTGCCGGGGGAGAACAGGGCCCCGATCGCGGGATCGGTGGGCACGGGCCGGGCTTCCAGGGGATCGGAGGGCCGCCGGCCGGCGGCCGGGTCCTGTCCGGTCGCGGCGAGCGGGCGGGCGTCCGCCGCCGAGCCCTCGCGCAGGGCCGCCCGTACGGCCGCGCCGGCCCGGTCCGCGAGCCCCGGATCCTGCACGAGGCTTCCGCGTGCGGCGTCGCCCCCCGTGACGGGCCCGAACAGCGCGAACAGTTCCTCCCGGTGGGCGAAGCCGGCCGCCACCAGGGCGCAGCAGGCGAGGACCGGCAGGAGGAGCCGTACCGTCCGCCCCGTCGTCCTGTCCGGCATCAGGTGCTCCCGCTCTCGTCGATGGTCCGCCGCCCTGTTCGACGGGTGCGGGGCCGGCAGGGGTTCCCGCACCGGAAGGTGTTCGCCCGCACAGTCGGGAGCGGCCGGCCGGCCGGCACGCCACCGCCGTCCCGGCGGACGGTACCCGCTGCCCACCCGCCCCCGCCACGACCCTGCCACGCGGGCGGGGCCGATCGGTGAACTCCCGTCCGCACGCGACGTCCGGCACGTTCGCCGGGCAGGGGTCCGGTCACCGGCGCAGGGCCACCGCCGCGCGGTGTCCCGCCGGGACCCGCACGTCCGTCAGTGACCATCCCGGCGGCTGGGCCGGGTCGTGGCCCGAACCCACGTAGTCCGCCGCCGGGTTCTCCGACAGGCCCACGCCCAACCCCTTGAGGTACGCCTCCTTGCGGGTCCATACCCGGGTGAAGGCCACCGGCCGTTCCTCGGCCGGCAGGGCGGCGAGCTCGGCCGCCTCCTTCGGGTGCAGGACGTCGGCGGTGTCCGCGATCAGACCCGGGGCGACGAGTTCCTCCACGTCCACGCCGACCGGCGCGTCCGCGAAGGCCAGCAGGCTGAGCCCGGTGCAGTGCGACAGCGAGAAGTGCAGGGCCCCGCCGGGCAGCACGGGCCTGCCGTGCGGCTCGTCGCAGTGCGAGCAGGGTGCCCGCTCGACGGTCACCTCGCGCGGGGGCAGGCCCAGGTAGGCGCCGAGCAGCCGGCGCAGGGCGACGTGCGCGCAGACGTAGCCGTCCCGGTCGGCGGCCCGCGCGAACTCGGCGGCCCGCGCGAGTTCCTGGGCGTCCAGGGTGCCCGGCGCGTGTCGGGCGGCGTGCGCCCGGTAGGCGCTGGTGTCCACGAGCCACAGCTGCGGACTCGCGGGCACCACCACCGCCCGGGCCGGACCGGGGTCGGTCAGTCGGCGCGGAACCAGCAGCCGGCCGTCGGCGGGCGCGGTGACCATGGCCTCCCCCTCACACCGAGGCCGCGACGGGCGCCGGCGCCGCGGCCGGTTCCTCGACGTGCACGGGGTGGCGCAGCGCCAGGACGGCGGCGACCGGCGACACGAAGGCGATCGCACCGCACACCAGCCAGGTCGTCTGGACGCCGATGACCAACGACAGCGAGCTGAAGACGGCGATGGAGATCGGGGCGGTGCCGATCCCGGCGAGGGACAGCGTGGACATCGCGGCACCCATCCGGTCCTCCGGCGCGGACTGCTGGTAGAGGGTGACGATGGCCGGCCCGTTCAGCCCCGAGAGCAGGCCGACCCCGGCCGCCACGGCCGTCAGCGACAGCACCGAGGGCATCAGGGCCATGACGAGGATCCCGGCGGCCAGCCCGACGCCGGTCACCACGAGACGTACGAACATGGGGATGCGGTGCGCGAGGGCCGCGCCGACCGCGCTGGAGCCCAGCGCGCCCACGCTGAAGGCCGCGAGGACGATGCCGACCGCGCTCACGCCCCAGCCGCGCTCGGAGACCAGCAGCGGCAGGGCCACCTCGGCGGGCCAGCTGAACGCCAGGTCCAGGCAGAGGGCGGCGACGAACATCCAGCGCAGCCGCGGGTGCCGGGCCAGCAACCGGAATCCGTCCCCGGACCGCTTGACCAGGGAGACCCCGGGTTCCGGCTTCGGGCGGACGAACCCGTGGGTGACGTGCAGCAGGCAGCCGAGCCAGACGGCGCCGGTGACCGCGCCGACCAGCATCGCCACCCACAGTTCCCCGACGGTGATCAGGAACGCGCCGGCGGGGGCGCCGAGGATGGGTGCCACGCGCAGCACCATCGCGTAGAGGGAGTTGGCGCGGGCCAGTTGGTCGCCCCGGGCGAACATGGGCAGCAGGACCCCCGAGGCCGGGCCGGCCAGCCCCAGCAGGATCCCCTCGATCAGGGCGATCACCACCAGGGGCCACAGGTCGTGGGTGGTGGCCGTCACGACCGCGCCGACGGCGAGCAGCGCCACCCTGGCCACGGTGGTGCGCAGCAGGACGAAGCGGGGGCCGAGGGTGTCGGCGACCGCCCCGCCGAAGATCAGCATGAGGGCGCGGGGCACGGTGGCGGCGAGCATGAGCAGTGTCACGGCGCGGGTGCCGCCGAGCTCGACCGCCGTCCAGTTCATGGCGATCAGCAGGGCGAAGCTGCCGAGTTGGACGGCGGCCTGGCCACCGACGAGGGAACTGACGCGGCCCCACTGCACCCGCTCGTGGTCGGGGGGCCGGACGGGCTGCGGTACGGGGGTGTCCATGGGTGAACCTTCTCTGCGAGGGCGTACGGGGGAGGTGGGATCGGAGGCGTGCGGATCGTGCCGTGACGGGCGGGCGGGCGGGGGCGGCGGGGTCGGGACCCCGCGTCGGTCCTCGTGCGGGTCGGGGCCCCGGCCGCGGCGGGCCGCCGGGGCGGGTCCGGGCGTGGGGCGCGCGGTCAGGGTCGGGGGCGGGCCGCCAGTGCGCGGGCCACGGCCCGGCGGCCGGCCCGGACCAGGTCGGCGGCCCGGGGCGCGGGGCCGCGGGTGCGCAGCTCCAGGTGCCCGCCGAGGTGGCCGAGCCCGGCCTCGGTCAGGGCCCGGCGGGCGGCGGTGCCCGCCACCCGTCCGGCGGGCCCGGGGCGCACGGTGACCCCGGGGAGCTCACCGAACCGGAAGCGGGCCCGTACGGGTCCGTCCGGTCGGCCGGGCGCGACGGCCCGGCCCGTGACGCCGGCCGGGCCCCGGGGCGGACGGCGGTTCACACCGGCCCGCCGACGGGCAGCGGGGTCGCCGGCGCGGGGTCGAGGGGCGACCACAGGTCCTCGGGGGTCAGGTCGCCCGGCCGGTACTGACCGACGGCGCTGATCAGCAGCCCGGCTTCCAGGGCGAGGGCTTCCACGAGCCGGACCAGGCCCTCGCGGGGGTCCTCGTCCACCGCGAGCAGGGCGGCCCGGCCGAGCCCCACCGCCGTCGCTCCCAGCGCGAGGGCCCGCACGGCGCGACCGCCCTCCCAGATTCGGCCCGACGCCAACAGGTGGGCACCCGCGGGGCGTTCGATCCTGCGCAGGCACTCGCCGAGGGGCAGGCCGGCCCGGTCCAGGAACACCCGGGGCGCCCAGCCGGTGCCGCCCTCGGCACCGTCGACGGTGACCGCGTCGGCGCCCGCCGCCCAGGCCGTCGCGGCGGCCCGGGCGATGTCGCGGCCCGGGTGGAACTTCACCCAGGTCCGGGCCAGCGGGAAGTTGTTCCGCATGAAGCGCAGTTGCTGGCGCAGGATCTCCTCGGTGAAGGTCCCCGGGGTCGCCGACCGCAGCCGGCGCCCGGCGGGCTCCCCGAGCAGGTCCCGTACGGCGAACCGCCCGGCGAGCCGCTCGGCCTCGGCGGCGTCGACCACCGTCATCCCGCCGAGTCCGGGCTTCGCGCCCTGGCCGGTCTTCAACTCGAAGCCGAGCCGACCGGAGTCCCGCAGGGGGCGGGAGCCCGGATCGCTGTAGAGCAGGTTCCACACCTCGGAGTCGGCGTCCTCGGTGGACTGCTGCACCACCACCCCGCCGACCCCGTCCGCGAGGTGTTCCGCGTACGCCTCGACCCGCTCCAGCAGCGCCGACCGGCTGCCGTAGCCGTGCACCGGCACCATGTTCTCGCCGATCACCATCGGGATGCCGAGTCGTGCGGCCTGCCGGGCCGCGGCGACCCCGAGGTCCCCGCTGCCGGCCCGGGTGGAGCCGAACGCCGACAGGTAGAGCGGCAGCGGGGAGGCGAAGCCGCCCACCGGGGTGCGCAGGTCGACGTCCTCGTACGACGGTTCGCGGCCCAGGTCGATCAGCTTCTCCAGCCGCCTGGGCATGAACACCGGTGGGGCGATGCGCAGCGAGTCCAGCCAGTCGCCGCCCGGCCCGCCGGACCCGTCCCGGCCGTCGGCTTCGGGTGCGGCACCGAACAGGCGCGTCCCGTAGCCGTCGGCGGCGGGGAACACCTCGGCCGTCCCCGCACGGGCCCGGGCCCGAACGGCCTCCGACGGGAACCCGGCCGCTTCCAGGGCGCCGCTCACGGGGCGATCACCCCCGGCAGCTTCGGGTAGGCGCTGACCTGCCACAGGGCGTCCAGGCCCGTCAGGAACCGGACGAGGCGTTGCAGGCCCATCCCGAAGCCGGCGCTCGCCTCGATGCCCTCGCGGGCCAGGTCCAGGTACCAGGCGTACTTGGCCGGGTTCTCGCCGCTCTCCCGCATCCGGGTCACGATCGTGGCGTAGTCGTTCTCCCGCTCGCTGCCGCTGACCAGTTCCCCGAAACCGCCGTGCGCGATCAGGTCGAAGTTCCGCAGGACGCCCGGGTGCTCGCGGTCCTCGCGGTCGTAGAACCCGCGCGAGCCCTTCGGGTAGTCGTTGACGAAGAACGGCCGGTCGGCCTCCAGGGAGAGGACCCGTTCCCCCTCCCAGTCGATCTCCGCGTCCGGGCTCTGGGCGTGGCCCCGGGCCAGCAGCCGCGCCACGGCCTCCGCGTGCGTCAGGGAGTCGAACTTCCCCTGCCGTAGTTCCGCGAACTCCAGCTCGTCACGCCCGAGTCCACGCAGCACCTGCGGGAGGGTCGCCCACACGTGACGCACCACGTGGGTCAGCAGCCCGGCCGCGAGCTCCTGGACGTCGCGCCGGGTACCGCCCGCCAGTTCCACGTCGATCTGGTGGAACTCCACCAGGTGCCGGCCCGTCGACGCGGTCTCCGGCGGCTCCACACGGACGTTCGGGGCGATGTAGAACAGCCGGGGGAAGCCCCTGAGCGAGGCCTGCTTGTAGAGGATCGCGCTCGTCATCAACTTGTACGGCTGCCCGTAGTAGTCCACGTCGATGGCCTTGGCGCCGCGTCCGCCCGGATCGGTCACCGGGCCGATCAGCGGCGGCAACAGTTCCACGAAGTCCTCGCCGCGAAGGAACTCGCGTGCGGCGTGGAGGGCTTCCTGCTGCACCAGCATCGCGGAGCGCAGTTCCGGTGAGCTCAGGTGCTCACCGAGCGGGGGAGGGGTGCGAAGCTCCATGTCGACTCCTGTCGGTCTTCGGGTGGTCGGTCGGTGGGTGGGGCGCGGGATGGTCGGGTGGGGCGGGTCCTGCGTGCCCGCCCGGTCGGGGCGCGTTCACTCCCGGTCGTCCGGCGCGTCGTAGCGCAGGGCCACCCCGTGCAGGGCCGTCAGCAGTCCGTCCGAGGTCATGGCCGGGGCGCGGGCGCCCGTGCGGGGCGCCGCGCGGGCCGCCGCCGGCATCGAGCCCGTCTCGGACCAGCGCAGCCGGCCGTCCGCGTCGACGAAACTGCGCGAGCGGCCCGCGTTGTCCGGGTGCAGGCAGTACGGGACGTCCAGCACGCCCCGCGCGAACGCGGTCCGCAGGGCCCGTCCGAGGTCCTCGTCGAGCTCCAGCACCGCCTCCACGAAGGCCCGGGCCTCCCGGTACACCTCGCTGTCGACACCGGCGTCGTCGGCGTCGCCGCCCCCCGGGGCGGCCGGCGCACCGCCCGGGGAGGCGGGGCGTTCCTGCAGCGCCGCCGTCGCCGCGGCCGTCTCCAACGCCCGTACGTTCTCCAGCACCGTCGGGATCCGGTGGGCCTCGGCGGCCGTCTTCACGATCAGCCGCTGCGCCCCGGACCGCACGGCGAGCCGCGCCGAGGCCTCCAGCAGCCTGGTGGCTCCTCCGGCGGTCCGCGGGAAGACCCCCATGTACGTGTAGAGCACCACGTGCCGGTCCACCCCGGCGGGCAGGAACTCCCCGGCGAGGCGACGCAGCGCCCGGACGGCCTCCGCGTCCTGCGCGGGGTCGGTCTGTTGGGCGTAGCTGAGGGAGACGCTGCGGATGCCGTGACGGACGAAGAACATCCCCTCCAGCAGGCTCAGCGCCACCAGCAGTCCCGGCGGGCAGAGCTGCCCGAGCATGCAACCGCCGAAGCTCTCCAGGTGCGGTACTCGGGGAGCGGGCACCAGCGCGGCGAGGAGCTCGCAGCAACGGGCCCAGTTCTCCACCGACTCGGCGAGCGGGGTCCGGCCGTAGGGCAGGCAGTACGAGACCGGTCCCCCTTCGGTGGCGTCGAGGCCGGCGGCGGCCAGCGCCCGCACGATGGCCTCGGGCCGGGAGGAGCCGTGCCGGACCTGGACGGGAAAGCCCGGGCCGGCCAGCCCGTCCAGCAGGGACCGGGTCAGTTCGACCGGGTGGGTGGTGATCGGGTAGCCGTTGAGGGCGGTGCCCTCGGCCACGGCGGCCCGGGCCGCGGCGACGTCCCCGACCCGCGTGTAACTGTCGATGGTCAGGGTCCCGACGGTCGTGGCGACGGCACCCTTCGTGCGTTCCAACCCGGCCCGCATCCGGCGCGGGTCGCCGAACCCCATGCGGGGCTGCACGACGAGCTGTCCGGCGGCGGCGGCGCGGGCCACGAAGCCCCCGAAGGAGGCGTCGGGTTCCGGGGCGCCCGGCTCCCGCTGCGCCCCGGGGGCCAGCAGGGCGGCGCCGCCGGTCATGCCACGGCCCGCGGGACGGACCGGCCGACGGCGAGCGTGGTGAGGTAGTCCCGCAGCGCGGCCACGTTCCCGTCGTCGAAGACGGCGTCACAACCGGCGTCGAGGAGGCGACCGCGCTGCTCGGGGTCCGCGACCCCGGCGACGCCCAGTTTGCCGCCGATGACGACCGGCAGGGTCAGGCCGGCCCGCCGCACGGCCCGTACGGCGCCCAACCCGTCGCGGTAGCCGTGACCGTTGACGCTGCTGATCACCAGCAGGTCCGGCCGGGCCGGCCCGTCGGTGGCACAGGCTCCGGTCAGCAGGTCGTCCGGTACGCAGGGGCCGAGGTTGTGGACCCGGTACCCGAGTTCCTCCAGGAACAGCTGGAGGTAGACCAGGTTCCACGTGTGGGAATCCGATGCCGTGCCGCTCAGCAGGATGTCCATATTCCGTCGTCGCATACCGAGAATATAGAAAGCGGTCGCCCCGTCGAGGGGAAGTTGTTGCGGCAGTATCGGGGAATTACGGCCGGGATGCCGGCGGTACGGGTCGGTGGGGAAACCGAAAGGGTCGTACCCCGCGGTGCGGGGTACGACCCTTTCGGTTCCGATATCCGTACGGGATTTCGTCGTGTCGTTCAGGAGTACTGGGCGACCAGGCTCCGGGGGCGGATGTCGGTCCAGCTCCGCTCCACGTAGGCGAGCGCGTCCGCCCGTGAGCCCTCGCCCCACACGACCTCCCACCCGCCCGGGACCTCGGCGAATACCGGCCACAGGGCGTGCTGGCCCTCGGCGTTGACCACGACGCGGAAGGTGCCCTCGGTGTCGTCGAAAGGATTGGTCATGACAGACTCCTCAATTTTTCGGAAAGGATACGGCCGATCATCGCAAGTGGTTCCGGTTCGCCCATCCTGGTGTGCGGAACACCGATCAGATGGTTCTCCACCCGACCCTCCACATAAGGGATCCAATGCTGGGCGAGGGTGTTTTCCGTTTCCCCGTCCTCCAGGGCTGCCAGGAACAGCAGATCGGTGGCGACCGGGCGCGGGGCGTACAGGTTCATGATTTCGGCGTGGTTGATGGAGGCGCCGATCACCGAGCGGATCTCCGCGTCGGAGAAGGCGCCGAGCACCGGGTCCTTCAGCCGGACCAGCCCGATGAGGGCGTCCACGTCGAAGGGGGCTTCCGCGGGCTCGTCCGTGGCGTCACCGACGAGCATGTCCCGCTTCTGCGCCGGCGTCATCCGGCGTCGCTCGGGCTCCGTCGGCAGCAGGTGCACGTCCATCATGGCCAGCAGGTCGGTACGTTCGCCGAGCTCGGCGAGGCGCACCGCGAGCGCGTGGGCGACGGTGCCGCCGAAGGACCAGCCGAGGAAGCGGTACGGGCCGTGCGGCTGGATCCCGCGGATCAGCGGCAGGTAGTCGTCCACCATCTCCTCGACGGACCCGGGGGAGTGCCCCAGCTCGCTCAGTGCCCGCGCCTGCACCGCGTACAGCGGCTGGTCGGGCCCGAGGTGGCGGGCCAGCCCGGCGTACGGCCACCCGACACCCGTTCCCGGGTGGATGCAGAACAGCGGCCGCTGCGCGCCCCGGGTGTTCAGCGGGAGCAGCACCCCCATCGGGTCGAAGCCGGAGGGTTCGTCGCCGAGGAGGCCGGCGACCGTCGGCGTACGGAACAGGTCGCGGACACCGAGCTCCAGGCCGAGGACGGTCCGCATCCGGCTCACCAGCCGCACCCCGAGCAGTGAATGTCCGCCCAGCGCGAAGAAGTTGTCGTCGATGCCGACCCGCTCCAGACCCAGCACCTCGGCGAACAGGGAGCACAGCACCTCCTCGCGGGGGGTGCGGGCCGCCCGCCCGTCGCCCCGTACGGCCGGCGCGGGCGCCGGTAGGGCGGCCCGGTCGGGCTTGCCGTTGACGGTGAGCGGGATCGCGTCGAGCAGCACCGCCGCCGAGGGCACCATGTGTTCGGGGAGCTCGTCGGCCGCCCAGCGCAGCAGTCCCGGCCCGGTCAGGGTGTGCCCGGCGCGGGCCACGGCGTACGCCACGAGACGCTTCCCGCCGGGACCGTCCTCGCGCACGGCGACGGCGACCTGACCGACGCCCGGATGCCGGGCGAGGGTCTCCTCGATCTCGCCGGGCTCGATGCGGAACCCGCGCAGTT
Source organism: Streptomyces sp. NPDC040432 (assembly GCF_055595445.1). Lineage (NCBI taxonomy): Bacteria > Bacillati > Actinomycetota > Actinomycetes > Kitasatosporales > Streptomycetaceae > Streptomyces > Streptomyces sp. NPDC040432. Next base: position 69,947 of record NZ_JBVIVP010000019.1, read on the forward strand.
TGACCTGGCCGTCGGCCCGCCCGAGGAAGCGCAGTTCGCCGCCGGGCGTCCAGTGCGCCAGGTCACCGGTGCGGTACATGCGGCCGCCGTCCGCAGCGAACGGGTCCGGCAGGAACCGTTCGGCCGTCAGCCCGGGCCGGCCGACGTAACCGCGTGCCACCTGGGTGCCGGACAGGTACAGCTCGCCGGGCACCCCGACGGGCACCGGGCGCAGTCGCCCGTCCAGGACGTGGGCGCGGGTGTTGTCGAGGGCGGCGCCCAGGTACACGCCGCGGACCTCCCGCTCGGTGAGCGGGAACCGTTGCTGGTGCGAGGCGAAGGTGGTCTCGGTCGGCCCGTACGAGTGGACGAGCACGGTGTCGGGGCAGTTCTCCAGCACCCGTTGGAGCGCGCTCGGGGAGGCGACGTCCCCGCCGGTCCACACCTCGTCGAGGAGCTTGAGGGTGTCCAGGCCCTCGTCCGCCATGATGTGGAACAGGCCCATCGTGAAGTAGGCGGCGGTGACCTCGTTGCCGCGGATCGCCCGGTCCAGCTCCGCGACGTCGGTGCCGTCCCCGGGGGCGATCACCAACTGCCCGCCGTTGAGCAGCGGTACCCACAGCTCGTACGTCGAGGCGTCGAAGCCGATCGCCGAGTGGACCAGCATCCGCCGGTGGTGGGGCAGGTCCCAGCAGCGGTCGGTCACCAGGTCCACCACGTTGCGGTGGGTGACCCCGACGCCCTTGGGCCGGCCCGTGGAGCCCGAGGTGAACATCACGTACATCAACGCGTCCTCGCCGACCGGCACGCCCGGATCGGTCACCGGATGCCCCGACACCGGCGTGTCCACCGACAACACCCGGACCCCGGAGGCGAGTTGCGCGCGGACCGCCGGCAGGGCCGCCTGCGCCTCGCCGACGAGCAGCACCCGCGCGCCGACGTCCTCCATGATCATGTCCACCCGTGCCTCGGGCAGCCGCGGGTCCAGCGGCACGTACGCGGCCCCGCACTTGAGCACCGCCAGCGCCGCGACCAGCAGGTGCGGGGTGCGCTCCAGGAGCAACCCCACCGCGCCGTCCCGGCCCACGCCCGCCTCGATGAGCCGGTGCGCCAGCGCGTTGGCCCGGGCATCGAGCTCCTCGTACCGCAGGCTGTCCTCGCCGTACGTGACCGCGGTCCGCCGCGGCGTGCGCCGGGCCTGCTCCGCGAACCGTTCGTGCACCAGCCCGCACACCGCCCGCGGCGCGGCCGTGTCGTTGTACTCGACGACCAGCCGGTGCTCCTCCTCCGCGGACAGCAGCCGTACGTCCCCGATCCGCTGCTCGGGGTCCCCGGCCACGGCCCGCAGCGTCCGCGCCACGTGCCCGGCCAGCACGGCCGCCATGGGTCCGTCGTACAGGTCCGTCGCGTACTCCAGTACGCCGTCCAGGCCGCCCGGAGCGCCGTCGGCGTCCCGCGTCTCGCGCAGCGACAGCGTGAGGTCGAACTTGGTGAACCCCGACGCCGTGCCCACGGCGGTCCCGGCCAGGGCCGACGCGCGGGACGGACCCGCCTCGGCCGGCTGTACCTGGACGACGGCCTGCACCAGGGGATGGTGTGCGGTGGACCGCACCGGGTTCAGCTGCTCGACGACCAGGTCGAAGGGCAGCTCCTGGTGGGCGTAGGCCGCGTACGCGGTGTCCCGGACCCGGCCGAGCAGCTCGGTGAACCGGGGGTCGCCGGAGGTGTCGCAGCGCAGGGCGAGCGTGTTGACGAAGAAGCCGACCAGATCGTCGAGGGCCTCGTCGTCGCGACCCGCCACGACCGTGCCCAGCGGCAGGTCGGTGCCGGCGCCGTGCCGGGTGAGGGTGGCCGCGAAGGCCGCCTGCACCACCGTGAACAGGGTGGCACCGTGGTCCAGGGCCAGGCGTTCCAGCCGGGCGTGCGTGGCGGCGTCCACCGCCAGGGGGGCCGCCGCACCCCGGTGCGAGGCTTCGGCGGGCCGGGTCCGGGCGCCGGTGAGCTCCAGGACGGGCGGGGCGTCGGCGAGGGTCTCCCGCCAGAAGGCGATGTGCTCGGCGGCGGCTTCCCCGTCCAGTGCGGCCCGCTCCCACAGGGTGTAGTCCGCGTACTGCACCGGCAGCGGCTCCCAGTCGGGTGCGGCCCCGGCCAGCCGGGCCTCGTAGGCCGTGGTCAGGTCGTCGAGCAGCGGCCCGGAGGACCAGCCGTCGGCGGCGATGTGGTGGACCAGCACGACCAGGACCTGAGCGGTCCCGCAGTCGATCAGCGTGGCCCGGAAGGGCAGCTCGGCCGCCAGGTCGAAGACGTGACCGGCCGCCGCGTCGACGGCCGCCTCCAGCGCCTGGTGCGGCGAACCCTGCGGTCCGGGCGCCGGAACGTCCTGCGGTACGGTCACCCGCTCCAGCACCGGCCGGGCCCCCGGGCGCACCCGCTGGTACGGCTGCCCGTCGACCTCCGGGTACACGGTCCGCAGCACCTCGTGCCGCTCCGCGACGTCGGCCAGTGCCCCGGCGAGGGCCGCCGGGTCCAGCGGCCGGTCCGGACGCAGCACGAAGGGGATGTTGTACGAGCGGCTCGGCCCCTCCAGCTGGTCCACGAACCACAGCCGGCGCTGCGCGTAGGACAGCGGGATCCGTTCGGGACGCAGCTCGGGCGGCACGGCGGTCGGCGCGGGCCGGCCGGCGGTCCGGACCCGCCCGGCGGGGCGCGGGACGGACCCGCTCCCGTCCGCCGGGTCCGTCCCCTCCGGGGGCCCGGCCTGCGCGTCCGACTCGGCGAGGAGCCGGCGCGCCAGACCGGCCGGTGTGGGGTCGAGGAACAGGTCGCGGATCCGGGCCTGCACCCCGAGCGTCGCGCGGATGCGGTTCACCAGGCGGATCCCCATCATCGAATGGCCGCCCTCCGAGAAGAAGTTGGCGTCCGGTGCCACCGGTCCGGGCAGTCCGATGACCTCGCCGAACAGCGCGCACAGCAGGTGTTCGGCGGGCGAGTCGGTGGCAGGGGCGGTGTGCGGGGCCCCCTCGGCGGGGGCGCGTTCCCGGAGCCCGGTCAGTACCGCCTCCTCCTCGGGCGTCGGCAGCGGCAGGGCGCCCGGCCGGCCGGCCGGGTCGGCGGCGGCCCGCGCGAGGGCCCGTACGAACAGGTCCAGCAGCAGTTGCGCCGTCCCCGGGTCGAACAGGTCCTCGGCGTACTGCCACCACACCTCCAGCCCGCCGTCCGCGCCCTCCACGCAGGAGGCGCTCAGGTCGAACTTGGCCACCTCCAGGCCCGGTTCGACGAACCGGCCCGACAGCGGCCCGCCGCCCACCGGCCCCGCGGCCCCGGAGCCCTCCGCGTCGCCGGCCTCCTGCACGGTCAGCATCACCTGGAAGAACGGGTTGACGGCCGAGGTCCGCTCCGGCCGCAGGTGCTCCACCAGAAGGTCGAAGGGCAGTTCCTGATGCGCGTACGCGGCCAGGTCCGCCTCCCGCGCCCGGTCCACCAGCTCCGCGTACGAGGCGTCGCCCGAGACGTCGGTGCGCAGGACCAGGGTGTTCACGAAGAAGCCGACCATGTCGTCCAGTGCCTCGTCGGCCCGACCCGCCACCGGGGTCCCGATGGCGATGTCCGTTCCGACGCCGGCCGACGCCAGGGCCAGCGCGAGGGCGGGCTGCACCACCATGAGCAGGCTGGCGCCCCGCTCCCCGGCCAGCGCCACCAGCCGCCGGTGCGCGTCCGCCTCCAGCCGGGCCACGAGCGTGGCGCCCCCGCCGCCGGGCTCGGCCGGTCGGGGCCGGTCCGTCGGCAGGTCCAGGACGCCCGGCATACCGGCCAGCGCGGTCCGCCAGTGCTCGACCAGGACGCCGGGATCCTCCAGCAGCTCCCGCTGCCACAGCGTGTAGTCGGCGTACTGCACGGGGAGCGGATCCCGGTCGGGCGCGGCCCCGGCCAGCCGGGCCGCGTACGCCTCGCCGAGGTCCCGCAGCAGCGGGCCCACCGACCAGCCGTCGGTGGCGATGTGATGGGTCAGCAACGCCAGGGTCGCGGATCCGTCGCCCGGTACGAACAGGGCCGCGCGCAGCGGGAGCTGCGTCGCCAGGTCGAAGGTCGTCGCGGTGAACCCGGCCACCAGAGAAGTCAGTTCACCCGGATCGCACGGCCGGACGGTCAGCTCCACCGGCGGCGTGGGGAGCACGTGCTGGTACGGCTCCGAGTCCACCGCCGGGTACACCGTCCGCAACACCTCGTGCCGTTCCAGCACGTCGCCGAGGGCCGCCGCGAGGGCCGCCCGGTCCGGGACGGCGTCCAGGCGCAGTACGACCGGCAGGTTGTAGGTGGCCGAGGGTCCCTCCAGCGAGGCGAGGAACCACAGGCGGCGCTGCGCGTACGACAGCGGTACCCGATCCTCGGCGGGCAGCACCACCCCGTCGAACACCGCCCCGTCGAACAGCACCCCGTCCAACACCGCTCCGGGAGCCGCCGGTTCCGGGCCCGCAGCGCCCCGCAGCGCCTTCCGGTCGATCTTCCCGGACGAGGTTCGGGGCAGTGCCTCCACCAGCGTCACCGTGCCCGGCACGGCCGCGGCCGGCAGTTGCGCCCGGACCCGCTCGCGCAGCTCCCGCGCCTCCACCCCGCCGTCGGCGACCACGTACGCCACCAGCAGGCGCACTCCGTCCGTCGTCTCCCGCGCCACCACGGCCGCCTCGCGGACCCCGGGGTGTGCGGTCAGCACCGACTCCACGGACGCCGGGTCCACCCGGTGCCCGTTGATCTTCACCTCGTCGTCGGCGCGCCCCCGGAACCCCAGCAGGCCGTCCGGCCGTACGTGGACCAGGTCCCCGGTGCGGTACGCGCGTTCCGTGCCCAGCGTCGTGAACCTGGCCCGGGTCAGCTCCGGCCGGCCCAGGTAGCCGTCGGCGAGGCCACCGCCCAGCAGCCACAGCTCCCCGTCGACGACGGCCGCGCGGACCCCGGGCAGCGGCGCCCCGATCGGAACGGGGCCGCCCGCGTACCGGGACAGGTCGGCGACGGTCGCCACGACGGTCGCCTCGGTCGGCCCGTACGTGTTCAGCAGCCGGACCCGCTCCGGATCCACCGCCGCGCACCACTGCTCGACCCGCTCGGGGAGCGCCGCCTCACCACCGATGACCACCGTTCGCAGGCTCCGAGGCAGTTCGACGATCCCGGTGGACAGGGCGTGGGCCAGCTCGTGCCAGTAGGCGGTCGGCAGGTCGAGCACCGTCACCCCGTGCGCGGCGCAGCCGGCGAGGAGCCCGGGCACGTCGAGCATGTCCTCGTCGCGCAGCACGAGCGCGGCGCCCGAGCCCAGGGTCAGGAAGACCTCCTCGACGCTCGCGTCGAAGTGCAGCGGGGCGAACTGCAACACCCGGTCGCCGGGGCCGATCCCGTACCGGACGCCCGCTCCCGCCACGAACCGGGCCAGCGCCCCGTGCCCGACGACCACGCCGTTCGGGGTGCCCGTCGACCCGGAGGTGTAGATCACGTAGGCGGTCCCCTCGGGGACCCGAGCCCCCGGAAGCGTGAACTCTCCCTCCACGGGCTCCACTTCACGGCCCGAGCAGTCGGTGAGGATCGCCGCGTTCCGGGCGGCGGGCGCCCCGGGGTCCAGCGGCAGGTAGCCGGCGCCGGTCCGCAGGGCGGCGAGCAGTCCGACGATCGCGTCGACGCCCCGGGGCCGGTGGACGGCCACCAGCCGGCCCGGGCCCGCCCCGCCGGCGGCGAGTTCATCGGCCCGCACGGCCACCGCCAAGGCCAGCTGCCCGTAGGTCAGGCGCCGCTCGCCGTGCACCAGCGCGGTCCGCTCGGGGTCCTGAGCGGCGATCCGGTCGAGTACGCCGGGTGCCGGGCTGATCGCCGGGCCGCCGTCCAGGACGGCGGAGGCGGTGGGGGCGGTCGAGGGCATCGCGGGGCCTCCAGGCGAGGGGATCGGGAGCGGTTGCGGACTCCGTGCCCCCACGCTAGGCACCCCCCACCTGCCCGGAGGGCAGTCCCTCCGGCAGCTCCCACCACCGCCGGCTGCCGCCCCCGACTGCCGCCGCGCACCGACCGGCGCGGAGGTGTCCTCCCGACCCGGGAACGCGACGTGGCCGCCCGTGCTCACGGGCGGCCACGACAGGGGACGTGCGGGACCGAGGATCCGGGCGGGCCGGACCCTCGGCCCGGTTCAGCTCCGCACCCGGCTGCCCGCGTGCGTACGGCGGCGCAGGGCGGGCGCGGGGGCCGCGGCGGGGGAGGCCGCGGCCAGGAGGGCAGCGAGACGGCCCGGGGTGGGGTGGCGGAAGACGTCGCGGAGGGTGATCTCGTGTCCGAGCTCCGCGCGGACCCGGTTCACCAGACGGACGGCGAGCAGGGAGTGGCCGCCCGCCTTGAAGAAGTTGTCGTCCGGTCCGACCTGCCGTTCCAGGACCTCCGCGAAGAGCCGCAACAGCGCGGCGGCCCGCACCCCGACGGCCGGATCCTCCGCGGTGCCCGCAGCGTCGGCCGTGCCCTTCGCGCCGGTGGTGCCGGTGCCCGAGCCGAGGCCCGCCGGGCCGGCCGGCTCGCCGGGGACCCGTATCGCCGCCGGGACCGCGTACTCCGGCAGACGCTGCGCCGCCCAGGACTGGAGCTCGGCCTCCGACACCGTCCCGTCGGCCGGGGTGACCTCCGCGAGGAGCCGGCCGTCCGCCACCCGGGCCCGCGCCCCGCCGACCTCCGGATGCTCCGAGAGGACCGCTTCGACCAGGGCCAGGTCGATCGGGTAGCCCCCGACGAGCGGGCGCGGTGCCCGCCGGTCCGCCGGTGCCACGAGGCCCGAAACCCGCCGGTCCGGATCGGCCGCGAACAGCTCCAGCGCCGACACCAGCAGCGCCGCGAGCCGGCCCGCGCCCGAGGGCTCGTACAGGTCGGTGGCGTACTCCAGCACCCCGTCCAGCCCACCCCCGTCCCGCTCCGTGAGGGCGAAGGTGAGGTCCGACTTCGCGGTCCGCGCGGCGAACGACCGTTCCGTGCCCGCGAGCGGGCCCGCCGGCGGACCGGCCGGCGCCGGATTCACCTGGAGCATCACCTGGACCAGCGGGTGGTGCGCCGAGGAGCGGTGCGGGTTGAGGGCCTCCACCAACAGGTCGAAGGGCAGCTCCTGGTGGGCGTACGCCGCCAGGTCCGCTTCCCGGACCCGGTCCACGAGTTCCCCGAACACCGGATCGCCCGACACGTCGGTCCGCAGCACCAGGGTGTTCACGAAGAAGCCGACCAGGCCCGACAGGGCGTCGTCGCCGCGGCCCGCGACCGTCGTGCCGATCGCGAGGTCGTCGCCCGCTCCGGTGCGGGCCAGCGCCGCCGCCAGCGCCGCCTGCACCACCATGAACAGGGTGGCGCCCCGGGCGTGCGCGATCCGCAGCAGCCGGCGGTGCGTGTCGGCGTCCACGGTGAACCCGGTGACCGCGCCGCGCCCCGAGGGAACGGCCGGCCTGGGCCGCTGCGTCGGCAGGTCGATCAGCGGTGGCAGCCCCGACAGCGCCGCACGCCAGTGTCCGGTCGCGGTCGCGGCGTCGAGGCCGGCCCGCTCCCACAGCGTGTAATCGGCGTACTGCACCGGCAGCGGCTCCCAGTCGGGCGCCCCTCCGGCCAGGCGGGCCCCGTAGGCGGCGGCCAGGTCCGCGAGGAGCGGTCCCGTGGACCAGCCGTCGGCCGCGATGTGGTGCAGGAGCAGGACCAGCGTCTGCGGTCCGTCGCCGTCGGGGAGGAACAGCCGGGCCCGCAGCGGCAGGTCCCGGGTCAGATCGAAGACCTCCGCCGCCGCCTCGTCCACGGCCGCCGCGAGGTCCGCCGGACGGGCGAGCTCCAGCTGGGGCCGCGCCCCCTCCAGGACGCGCTGGTACGGCTCACCTCCCTCGGCCCCGTACACGGTGCGCAGCACCTCGTGCCGCGCGACGACGTCCGCCAGTGCCCCGGCCAGCGCCGCCGGATCCAGGGGCTGCTCCAACTCCCGCACCAGGGCGATGTTGTAGGTCGCGGAAGGGCCCTCCAACTGGTCCACGAACCAAAGGCGTCGCTGCGCGTACGACAGGGGCAGCCGCTCCGGCCGGTCCGCGACGGCGACGGGCGCGAGTCGGGCCGGGCCGCTCCCGGTGGCGTCGCCGAGACGGCGGTGCAGGGCCGCCGGGGTCGGCGCGAGGAAGAGGTCGCGGATCCCCGCCTCGACGCCGAGGACGGCCCGGATCCGGTTCATCAGCCGGCTCGCCAGCAGCGAATGCCCGCCGGCCTTGAAGAAGTTGGCGTCCGCCGCCATCCGTTCACGGCCCAGGGCCTGCGCGAACAGCCCGCACAGGATCTCCTCCCGGGGGGACGGCACCCGGCCCGGCCCGGCCTCGCGGCGGGCCCCGGCTCCGGCCTCCCGCAGATCCCGTGCGTGTCGTTCCAGCGCGGCCCGCCGCTCCTCCAGGGCCTGCCGCTCCGGCTCCGACACCAGGTCCAGCGCGCCGAGCCGCGTCCCGGGGGCCCGCCCGAAGGCACGCAGGGCCCGCACGAACAGGTCCAGCAGCAGCCGGGCCGTGTCCTCCTCGTACAGGTCGCCCGCGTACTGCACCAGCACGTCCAGGCCGCCCGGCCCGCCGTCGGCGGAGCGCCGTTCCGCACAGTGGAAGGACAGGTCGAACCGGGCCGCGCCGAGATCGGTGCTGCCGGCCCGGCCGGCGATCCCGCCGAGCCGCACCCGACCGGCGTCGGCCTGCCCGACGGTCAGCATCACCTGGAAGAAGGGGTGCTCGCCCAACGCCCGGCGGGGGCCGCCCACCTGCTCCACCAGCACGTCGAACGGCAGGTCCTGGTGGTCGAAGGCCGCCAGGTCCGCGTCCCGGACCCGATCGACCAGCTCCGACGCCGACGGATCGCCCGACAGGTCGGCGCGCAGCACCAGCGAGTTCACGAAGCAGCCCACGAGATCGTGGAGGTCCTCGTCGGAACGGCCCGCCGCCGGGGTTCCGATCGCCAGGTCCTCACCCGCTCCTGCCGCGGACAGCGCCGCCGCCAGGGCGGAGCGGACCACCATGAACAGGCTGGCCCGCCGCTCCCGGGCCAGTGCGGCCAGCTCCCGGTGCGCGTCCTCCTCCAGCGTGGCCGAAACCGTCGCGGCCCGCCCCGACGGTTCGGCCGGCCTCGGCCGGTCGGCGGGCAGCGCGGTCCGCGCGGGCATCCCCTCCAGGGCCGCCCGCCAGTGCGCCAGCAGGGCCGTCGGCTCCGCCAACAACTCCCGCTGCCACAGCGCGTAGTCGGAGTACTGCACCGGCAGGGCCCGCCAGGTCGGGGCCCGACCCGCGGCGCGCGCCCCGTAGGCCTCGGCCAGGTCCCGCAGCAGCGGCGCGAGGGACCACCCGTCGGTGGCGATGTGGTGGAGCAGCAGCACCAGCACCGAGGTGCCGTCCCCGGGCCGCAGCAGCCGGGCCCGTACGGGAACGCGCGCCGCCAGGTCGAAGGTCTCCCGCCCGAAGCCGGCGACGAGGCCCTCCAACGCCTCAGGCGCGCAGTCGGCCACCTCCAGCAGCCCGGCGGGAACCTCCAGCACCCGCTGGTACGGCTGCCCGCCCTCCTCGCCGTACACGGTGCGCAGCACCTCGTGCCGCGCCAGTACGTCGCCCAGCGCGGCCTCCAGCGCCGCGGTCCCGGGCACCCCCTCCAGGCGCAGCACCAGCGGCGCGTTGTACGTCGCCGACGGGCCCTCGATCCGGCCCAGCAGCCACAGCGAACGCTGCGCCGCGGACAGCGGGAGCCGCTCGGGCCGCGCCCCGACGGGTACCGCCACCAGCGGGGGACGGGAGGCGGCCGCCCCGACGCGCCCGGCCAGCCGCCGGTGCAGCGCCGCGGGTGTCGGGGCGAGGAACAGGTCCCGGATGCCCGCCTCGACGCCGAGCGCGCCCCGGATCCGGTTGACGAGCTTGCTCGCGAGCAGCGAATGGCCGCCGCTGCGGAAGAAGTTGGCGTCGGCGTCGAGCCCGGGCCGGCCGAGCACCTCGGCGAACAGCCCGCACAGGATCTCCTCCCGGGGCGCCAGGCCCTCGCGCCGTACCCCGACGGTCGGCGCCGGGGCGGGCGCCGCGGCGGTGGCGCACGGCCGCCCGGCCAGCGCCCGCGCCTCCGCCGACGTCGAAGTCCCCAGCTCGCCGAGCCGCGCGCCGGGAGTCCGCCCGAAGGCGCCGAGGGTCCGCACGAACAGGTCCAGCAGGAGTCGGGCCGTGCCCTCGTCGAAGAGGTCGCCCGCGTACTGCAGGGCGACGTCCATGCCGTCCGGCCGCCCGTCCGGCGTGTGCCGTTGGGCGCAGTACCAGGTCAGGTCGAACTTCGCGGTCCCCAGGCCGACGTCGGCGAGCCGCCCGACGAGACCCCCGCCCAGGTCCACCGGCGCCGCGCCGGCCCCGTCCGCCTCCACCGTCAACATCGTCTGGAAGAACGGGTGGTGGCCCAACGCCCGCTCCGGGCTCAGCTTCTCCACGAGCAGGTCGAAGGGCAGTTCCTGGTGCTCGTACGCGGCCAGGTCCGCGTCCCGGACCCGGTCCACCAACTCGGCGGCGGACGGGTCGCCCGACAGATCGGCGCGCAGCGCGAGCGAGTTGACGAAGAAGCCGACGAGCTCGTGCAGGTCCTCCTCCGGGCGGCCCGCGACGGGCGCGCCGATCACCAGGTCCTCACCCGCCCCCGCCGCCGACAGGGTTGCCGCGAGCGCGGCCCGCACCACCATCGTCGCGCTCGCGCGCCGGGCACGGGCCAGCGCGAGGAGCGCGCCGTGCGCCGCCGCGTCGAGCCGGCCGGTCACCGCGCCGCCGCGCCCCGAGGGCTCGGCCGGTCGGGGCCGGTCCGCGGGCAGGGTGAGCACCGGCGGAGCGCCCTTAAGGGTGTCCCGCCAGTACGCCAGCTGTTCCCCGGCGACGCCGTCGGGGTCATCGGGGTCGCCGAGTGCCTCGTGCTGCCACAGCGCGTAGTCGGCGTACTGCACGGGCAGCGGCTCCCAGTCGGGGGCCCGCCCGGCCAGCCGGGCCCGGTGGGCCCGCGCGAGGTCCCGCAGCAGCGGCCGCACGGACCAGCCGTCGGTCGCCACGTGGTGGATCAACAGGACCAGCACCGCGCTGCCGTCACCGGAGCGGAACAGCCGTGCGCGCAGCGGTGGTTGGCGGGTGACGTCGAACGTCTCCCGGACGAGGGCGGCGACCCGCGCGTCCCGTGTGCCGTCCGCGCAGTCCTCGACGGTCAGCCGGGGCACGTCGGCCGCCGGCAGCACCCGCTGGTGGGGCTCCGCGTCCGCGCCGGCGGGCAGCACCGTGCGGAGCACCTCGTGCCGCTCCACGACGTCGGCGAGGGCGTCGGCGAGCGCGTCGAGCGGCGCGCCGGCGGCCGGGCCGGCGTCCAGGTGCAGGACGACCGGCGCGTTGTAGGCGGCGGAGGGGCCGTGCAGCCGGCCCAGGAACCACAGCCGGCGCTGCGCGTACGACAACGGGATCACGGTCATGTCCTCGGCGTCCTCAACGGTCCTGGCTCGCGGTGGCCGCGACGAGCGTGTCGATGTGGGCGGCCAGGTCCCGCAGGCGCGGGTTGGCGTAGACGGCCTTCACGGGCAGGGCGACGCCGAGTTCGGCGCGGACCCGCGAGACCAGTTTGATCGCGAGCAGTGAGTGGCCCCCGAGCTTGAAGAAGTTGTCGTCGGGGCCGATGCGCGGGGCGCCGAGCACGGTGGCCCAGACCTTCGCGATCAGCTGCTGCGAGGCGCTCAGCCCGTCGGGGGTCGCGTCCTCCCCGGCCGCGCCGGCGGGCCCGGTGGTGACGGGGGCGGGCAGCGCCGCCCGGTCGACCTTGCCGTTGACGGTGGTCGGGAACCGGTCCAGCGCCACGAACAGCGCCGGAACCATGTAGGCCGGGAGAGCGGCCTCCAGGTGGGCCCGCAGTTCCGTGTCGGCGACGGCCGACCCGGTGCCCCGGTGGTAGGCCACCAGGCCGGGCGCCCCGTGCACCTCCGGGTGCAGTACGACGACCGCCTCGGCCACTCCCGGGGCCGCGGCCAGCGCCGTCTCGACCTCACGCAGCTCGATCCGGTGGCCGCGCAGCTTGACCTGGCCGTCGGCGCGCCCGAGGTAGGCCAGCCGCCCCCCGGGCAGCAACCGGACGAGGTCACCCGTCCGGTACATGCGGGCACCGCCCGCGCCGCCCGCCCCGTCGGTGACGCCGTCGGCGTCGGCATCGGTCGGGCCCGCCGGGTCGGGCAGGAACCGTTCCGCCGTCAGACCGGGCCGCCCGCGGTAACCGCGGCCCACGCGCGGGCCGGCCAGGTACAGTTCGCCGCTGCCGCCCTCCGGGACCGGGTTCAGCGCCGCGTCCAGGACCCGCGTCCGCAGCCCCGGCAGCACCCGCCCGATGTGCGGTTCGCCGTCGGGGCCGATCCAGCCCGCGGTGGCGTCCACCGTGCACTCGGTCGGCCCGTACAGGTTCACCGTGCGCAGGATCCCGCGTGCCCCCAGGGCGCCCAGGCGCCGCCACAACGCGGGGCTGACGGCCTCCCCGCCGACCAGCAGGGTCAGCGGGCGCGGCCCGCCGTCGGTGGTGAGGAGGTCCAGCAGCGGCTCGGCGTGCGACGGGGTGATGTCCAGGTCGGTCAGGGCCTGTTCGTCGACGAACCGGGCCAGCAGCGCCGGGTCCGCGCGGGTCTCCTCGTCGATCATCACCAGGGTGTCGCCCCGGCACAGCCGCACCCACTGCTGGACGGAGGCGTCGAAGGACGGCGAGGCGTTCCAGCCGACCCGTCCGCCGTCCGTCACCGCGATGCCCGCTCCCTCCAGCTCGGCCAGCAGCGCGGAGACGGCCGCCCGACCGATCTCGACGCCCTTGGGGCGGCCGGTGGAGCCGGAGGTGTAGATGACGTAGGCCAGGGTGTCGGCGCCGACGGCGACCGGGACGTACGGCAGGTCCGGGCCCGGCGCCGACAGGTCGGCCACCGGCAGGTGCGGCGCACCCCCGGTCGCCGGACCGGCACCGTCCCCGGCCGTGACGACCAGGTCGACGCCCGCGTCCTCGATCAGGTACCCGCGCCGCTCGGCGGGCAGTTTGGGGTCGACGGGCAGATAGGCGGCCCCCGCGGTCAGGGTTCCGACGAGCGCGACCACCAGGTCCGCGCCGCGCGGCAGGCACAGCGCGACCACGCTCTCGGGACCGATGCCGCGGGCGGTCAGCCGCTCGGCGAACCGCATCGCCCGCGCGCGCAGCGCGCCGAAGGTCAGCTCGTCCCCGCCGGCGACGACGGCGGTCCGGCCGGCGGGTGCCTGGGCCAGCCGATCCAGCAGGTCCGGTACGGATCCGGGGGCCGCGCTGAGGCGGGAACGCTCGGGAAGTACGGCGGTCACGGTGCTCACTCCCCGGTGTGGACGGTGGTGGACGGCCGGGTGGCGGGCGCGCAGTCGGCCAGCGCGACCGGCTCGCCCATCGCGACGAGGATCTTCCGGTCGCCGCGGTAGGCCTCGCGGCCGTGCGCGCAGAGGATGTTGTCGACGATCATCAGGTCGCCCGTCTGCCAGGTCTCCCGCACGGTGACCCGGTCGTAGACGGCGTTGACCGCGTCGACCTCGGCATCGGTGAGTCGGGAGCCGTCACCCAGGTAGGTGTTGAACGGCAGTCCGTCCTCCCCGTAGGTGTCCAGCAGCACCTCTCGGACGTCGGGGTCGAGGGTGCGGCTGTTCCAGAAGGCGAAGTGGTTGAACCAGGTCCGCTCGCCCGTCACCGGGTGGGTGACGATCGCGGACCGGCGCTGCCGGGTGATCATCGAGTCGCCCTCGTCGGTCCACTCGTAGCCGATCGTGTTCTCTTCGCAGTACGCCTGCGCCACGGCCTTGTCCTCGGTCGCGAAGGTCTTGTACCAGGGCAGCCCGGCCAGTTCCGAGTAGTTCCGCACGAGGAGCCAGCCGGCCCGCTCGAACCGCCGGACCAGCTCGGGCGGGAGCAGCCGCAGCGCCTCGCGCATGTCGCCGACGGTGGTGGCGCCGCCCTCCTCCGGGGCGGTCACGCAGCCGAACAACAGGACACCGGGGAAGTCGAGGGTGTAGCTGTTCTCGTTGTGCAGTCGGATCGGTTGCACGGCGGGCAGGTCGGTGGAGGAGAACACGCCCTCGCCGAAGTCGGTGCGCGGGGTGGCCTTCTCCTTGTAGCCGGCGCGCCGTTCGATCAGGGCGTCCCGGGCGGCGGCGAACGAGGCCGCGTCCTCGACGGGCAGCCCGCGCAGCAGGACCGCGCCGCTGCGGAGCAACTCCGCCTGGATCGCGGCGCGGTGCTCGGTCAGCCAGGCGACGGAAGCGGCCAGGCCGAGGCCGGCCGGGGTGTGCACGACGACGGGCTTGCCGGGCTCACGGACCGGACTGATCCCGGTGCCGGAGGCCGCGGGGGCCGTGGGGGCTTCGATGTGCGTGGTGGTCATGGGACGTCCCTCGGGATGCGGAAGGGCGGAAGGGTGCGCGGGGATGCGCGGGAACGGAGGTGGTGCGGGGTTGCCGGCGTCGCGCGGGGCGCCGGCGCCGGATCGGTCAGGCGGTCGCCGGGGCGTGTCCGCCGACCACGGGGGCCAGCACCGCGAAGAACTCGGGGAGCCGCTCCTGGAAGTAGAAGTGGCCGCCCGGCAGCACGTGGGAGGAGAACCCCTGCTCGGTGATCCGCGCCCACCGGTCCAGGGAGGCGGCGGGCGCGACGGGGTCGACGTCCCCGCCGATCACCGTCACCGGGCACGCGACGCGCGCCGCGGACTCCTCGCACCGGTAGACGTCGTCGATGGCGAAGTCGGCCCGGATCGAGGGCAGGATGATCTCGCGCAGTTCCGGCTCGTCCAGGATGCCGTCGTCGGTGCCCCCGCGCTCCTTGATCGCAGCCACCAGGGCGTCGTCGTCCAGTAGTTCGGGGTGGACGGCGCACGGGTTGGCGAGGAACGGTGCCCGGCAGGCCGACACGACCAGGGCCCGCGGCGTACGGCCCGCCGCCTGGAGGATGCGTACGACCTCGAACGCGACGAGCGAGCCCATGCTGTGCCCCAGCACCACCAGGTCGTCGGTGACCCCGGCCGGCAGGGACTCGACCACCGGGCCGGCCAGGTCGTCGATGTCCCGCGGCAGGTCCTCGGCGAAGCGGGCGCCGCGCCCCGGGTACTGGCCGACCAGGAGCCGGACGTCCGGGGGGAGGTGGTCGCGCCACTGCGCGTACGCGTGGGCGTTTCCACCGGCGTGCGGCAGCACCAGCAGTGAGGTGCGTTGCGGGCCTTCGCCCGGCAGGTCCCAGACGACGTCGTCGGGTGCCGGTCGGAAGGCCGGCTGCTGGTCGTGGCTCATGAGGAACTCCGTTCCTGGTCGGTGATGCGGCGGCGCAGGGCGGGCCTGGCGCGCCGGGGTGCGGGGGGCGCGGTCAGCAGCCGGGTCCCGATGTGCTGGGAGAGCGTGGCGGGGGTGGGGTGCTGGAAGACGTCGCGGAGGGTCAGGGTCACGCCGAGCGCGGCGCCCAGACGGTGGGTGAGGCGGGCGGCGAGCAGCGAGTGGCCGCCGTGGTCGAAGAAGTCGTCGTCGATCGACAGCGGCGAGGGCGTGCCCAGGGCCTCGCTGAAGGAGGTCCGCACGGTCTCCTCCAGGGGCGTGCGCGGTTCCCGCCCACCGGGTGTGGTCTCCGCGCGGGGCGACGGCAGGGCGCTCCGGTCGATCTTGCCGTTGGGCGTCAGCGGCAGCCGGTCCAGCAGGACCACGAACGCCGGAACCATGTGGTCGGGCAGCAGGGTCCGCAGCCAGAGGCGGACGTCCTGCGGGGCCGGGGCGGGCTCGGTGGTGACCAGGTAGGCCGTCAACTGCGGGGTGTTGTGGTGGTCCGGATGCGTGGCGAGGGTGGCTTGGGTGATGTGGGGGTGGGTGGTGAGGGTGGTTTCGATTTCGGTGGGTTCGATGCGGAAGCCGCGGATCTTGATCTGGGTGTCGGTGCGGCCGGTGTAGTGGAGGTTGCCGTGGGTGTCCCAGTGGGCCTGGTCGCCGGTGCGGTAGAGGCGGCTGCCGGGGGGTCCGTAGGGGTTGGGGACGAAGTGGGTTGAGGTGGTGGTGGGTTGGGCGAGGTAGCCGTGGGCGATGCCGTCGCCGGAGAGGTAGAGCTCGCCGGTGGTGCCGGCGGGCACGGGGCCCAGGTGGGCGTCGAGGACGTAGGCGTGTTTGTTGGTGAGGGGGCGGCCGATGGGGAGGGGGCCTTGGACGTCGGGGGTGGGTTCGACGGTGTGGGTGGTGGTGAAGCCCATGGATTCGGCGGGGCCGTAGCCGTTGGTGATGGTGAGGTGGGGGTGGAGTTGGTGGAGGCGGTGGACGTGGGCGGGGGAGGCGGGTTCGCCGCCGGTGTAGACGATCCGGGTGGTGGTGAAGGTCTCCGGGTGTTCGTCGGTGAGGTAGTTGAAGAGGCTGGACGACAACTGGAGCATCGTGACGCGGTGCTGCTGGGTGAGGGCCGCGATGAGCGCGGGTTCGGGGCGTTGTCCGGGTTGGAGGACGGTGGTTCCGCCGTGGAGGAGGGCTCCCCAGAATTCGAGGCTGAAGGCGTCCCAGGAGACGGGGGAGCATTGCAGGAAGGTCTCGTCGGGGCCGAAGCTCGCGTAGGTCTGTGCGGTGAGGGTGGAGACCAGGTTGCGGTGCGAGGACAGGATGCCCTTGGGGCGGCCCGTCGACCCGGACGTGAACATCACGCACGCCACGTCGTCGGCGGTCGTCGCGACCCCCGGATCAGCCGGATCCCGGCCGGCGATCGGATCCGCCTCGGCGTCCGTCCGCACCACCTCCCAGGGGCCGGTGAGTCGGTGGTGGTGGTCGGTGTGGGTGATGAGGTGGTGCAGGTGGGCGTCGTGGGCGGTGCGGGTGAGGCGTTCGTCGGGGAATTCGGGGTCGAGGAGTGCGTAGCCGGCTCCGGTTTTGGTGACGGCGAGGAGGGCGACGGCGAGGTCGGTGCCGCGGTCGAGGAGGATGCCGGCGAGGTCGCCGCGTCCGAGTCCTCGGGCGATCAGGTGGTGGGCGAGTTGGTTGGCGCGGGTGTTGAGGTCCCGGTAGGAGAGTTCCTGGCCGCCGAAGACGACCGCGCGGGCGGTCGGCCGCAACCGGGCCTGCTCCTCGAAACGGTCCGTCAGAGTGCCCGGCCTCCCGGTCTCCGCGGAGGCGCCGCGGACCCCGCTCCACTCCTCCAGCACCCGCCGCCGCTCCGCCTCACCCAGCAACTCCAGCTCCGAGAGCCGTACCCGCGGCTCCCGGACCACCTGTTCCAGCGTGCGCCGCAGCATGCCCGCCATCCGCTCCACCGTGGCGTGCTCGTACAGGTCGGCGCTGTAGAGCACCGCACCCGTCAGCCCCGACTCCTCCTCGGCGTGCAGCAGGAACTCCAGGTCGAACTTGACCGCCCCCGTCGCCAGCGGCTCGGCCGCACCGGCGCGCAGGCCGGGGAACACCGGCGCGGGTCGGGGACCCGACTCCACGGCCAGGCACACCTGGAACAGCGGATGCCTGGCGGCCGAGCGCGCCGGGTTCACCGCCTCCAGGACCAGGTCGAACGGCGCCTCCTGATGGGCGAACGCGTCCAGGTCCGCGGCGCGCACCCGAGCCAGCAGCTCACGGAAGGCCGGGTTCCCGGAGGTGTCGGTCCGTAGCACCAGGGTGTTGACGAAGAACCCGACCAGCGGATCCAGGGACTCCTGCGGCCGGCCCGCGACCGGAGCGCCGAGCGGTACGTCCGTACCCGCCCCGAGCCGGGTCAGCGTCGCGGCGAGCGCGGCCTGCACCACCATGAACGGCGTGCACCGCTCGGCCCGCGCCAGCTCCACGACCCCTCGGTACGCCTCGGCGCCGAAATCGACCCGTACGACCCCGCCGCTCTGTCCGGCCACCGGCGGACGCGGCCGGTCGTGGAGCAGCCCCAACTCCTCGGGGAGCCCCGCCAGCGCCGTCCGCCAGTGGGCGATCTGGGCGTCCAACGCCGCCCGGCCCTCCGGGCCCGTCAGTGCCGTGCGCTGCCAGAGCGCGAAGTCGGCGTACCCGGCCGGCAGCGGCTCCCGGTCGGGCGCCCGACCGGCCAGGCGAGCGGCGTAGGCCGAGGACAGGTCCGCGAACAGGGGGAGCAGGGAACGGCCGTCGGTGGCGATGTGGTGCAGCAGGACCAGCAGGGTGTACCGACCCGGTCCGCTGTTCAACAGGGTCACCCGCAAGGGATGTTCGGTGGCCAGGTCGAAGGGGTGCCGTGCGGCTGCCAGGAGCTCGGAGTCGAGCGAGTCGGCGGGGACGGCGCGCGTCACGAAGGAGTGGCGTGGGTCCGGATCGACGATCTGGTACGGGTCCCCGTCCGCCGTGGCGAAACGGGTGCGCAACGGCTCGTGCCGGGCCGCGAGGTCCTCGAAGGCGGCCCGTAGCGCGGCGACGTCCGGCTCGCCCTCCAACCGGACCGCCATCGGGACGTTGTAGGCCGCGCTCCTCCCCTCGTGGCCCGCCGCCCCGTCGATGAGCCACAGCCGCTGCTGGGCGAAGGACAGCGGGAGCCGCTCGGGGCGCGGGCCGTGGGCGGCGAGCGGGGGCAGGGCGGGTCGGGACGAGACGGCCTCGATGCGCCGCGTCAGGGCGGCGGGGGTGGGGTGCTGGAAGACGTCGCGGAGGGTGAGGGTGACGCCGAGGGTGCTGCCGAGGCGGTGGGTGAGGCGGGCGGCGAGCAGCGAGTGGCCGCCGAGCTCGAAGAAGTCGTCGTCCATGGACAGGGGGGCACGGATCCCCAGCACCTCGCCGACGAGGCCCCGTACCAGTTCCTCGGTCCCGTTCCTCGGCGCGCGGCCCCCTTCGGTCGGGACGGGCGCGACATCCGGCAGCGCGGCCTTGTCGATCTTCCCGTTGCGGGTCAGCGGCAGCCGGTCCAGCAGGACGAACCGGGCGGGAACCATGTGCTCGGGCAGCCGCTCCCGCAGCCAGGCGCGCAACCCCTCCGGCGCCGGCGCCGGCGCCGGGCTCCCCGGAACAGCCGTCACGTAGGCGGTCAGCTGCCCGTCGGAGTGGACCAGGGTGGCTTGGGTGATGTGGGGGTGGGTGGTGAGGGTGGTTTCGATTTCGGTGGGTTCGATGCGGAAGCCGCGGATCTTGATCTGGGTGTCGGTGCGGCCGGTGTAGTGGAGGTTGCCGTGGGTGTCCCAGTGGGCCTGGTCGCCGGTGCGGTAGAGGCGGCTGCCGGGGGGTCCGTAGGGGTTGGGGACGAAGTGGGTTGCGGTGGTGGTGGGTTGGGCGAGGTAGCCGTGGGCGATGCCGTCGCCGGAGAGGTAGAGCTCACCGGTGGTCCCGGGAGGGGAGGGCCGTAGCCTCGCGTCCAGCACGTAGGCGTGTTTGTTGGTGAGGGGGCGGCCGATGGGGAGGGGGCCCTGGACGTCGGGGGTGGGTTCGACGGTGTGGGTGGTGGTGAAGCCCATGGACTCGGCGGGGCCGTAGCCGTTGGTGATGGTGAGGTGGGGGTGGAGTTGGTGGAGGCGGTGGACGTGGGCGGGGGAGGCGGGTTCGCCGCCGGTGTAGACGATCCGGGTGGTGGTGAAGGTCTCCGGGTGCTCGTCGGTGAGGTAGTTGAACAGGCTGGAGGACAACTGGAGCATCGTCACCCCGTACTCCTGGGCCAACTTCGACAGCACCGCCGGTTCGGGGCGTTGTCCGGGTTGGAGGACGGTGGTTCCGCCGTGGAGGAGGGCTCCCCAGAATTCGAGGCTGAAGGCGTCCCAGGAGACGGGGGAGCATTGCAGGAAGGTCTCGTCGGGGCCGAAGCTCGCGTAGGTCTGTGCGGTGAGGGTGGAAACCAGGTTGCGGTGCGAGGACAGGATGCCCTTGGGGCGGCCCGTCGACCCGGACGTGAACATCACGCACGCCACGTCGTCCCACGACAGCTCCACCCCGGGATTGCCCACCCCCGCCGCCGAGATCGCCGCGTCGTCCGTGTCCACCCGTACCGGCTGCCAGGGGCCGGTGAGTCGGTGGTGGTGGTCGGTGTGGGTGATGAGGTGGTGCAGGTGGGCGTCGTGGGCGGTGCGGGTGAGGCGTTCGTCGGGGAATTCGGGGTCGAGGAGTGCGTAGCCTGCTCCGGTTTTGGTGACGGCGAGGAGGGCGACGGCGAGGTCGGTGCCGCGGTCGAGGAGGATGCCGGCGAGGTCGCCGCGTCCGAGTCCTCGGGCGATCAGGTGGTGGGCGAGTTGGTTGGCGCGGGTGTTGAGGTCCCGGTAGGAGAGTTCCTGGCCGCCGAAGACGACCGCGCGGGCGGTCGGCCGCAACCGGGCCTGCTCCTCGAAGCGGTCCGTCAGGGTGGCCTCGCCGGTCTCCACCCGGATCCCCGTCCACTCCTCCAGCACCCGCCGTCGCTCCACCGCGCCCAACAACTCGACCTCGGCCAGGGGCCGGTCGGGCTCGGCGAGCACCGACTCCACGAAACGCAGGAACCGGTCCTGGTGCCCCGCCACCGCCTCCAGGTCGCACACCTCGGGCGCCGCGTCGAAGTCGATCCGCAGGCCGCCCTCCGGCCCGAGGTCGTACACCCCCACCGCCAGGTCCTCGACCGGGCCGTTGCTCAGGTTGTGCTGCGTCGTCGGCAGGCCGCAGAACCGCATCCCCGGGGTGAACGCCATGATGTTCACCAGCGGCGCGGTGATCCGCCGGTCCGTCTCGCCCAACCCCAGGTCGCGGCACATGTCCTCGTACCGGGTGCGCTGCCGCGCCAGCCCCTGCCGCGCCTCGGTGACCACCGTCGCCAGAAGCTCGCCCGGTGTCCCGTCCGCCCGTACGGGCACCCGCAGCGGGATGACGTTCGACAGCATGGCCGGCGTGCGCCGCGCCAGATCGGTTCGCCGGCCGGTCACCGGGAGCCCCAGCACCGGCTCGGGGCTCCCCGAGACCCGGTGCACGTACGCCCCGACCAGCGCGATCACCAGCATCGTCCACGGCGCCCGGTGCGCCCGTGCCACCTGTCGCAGCCGCTCCGCCCGGTCCGGCGACAGCAGCACGGTCCGCCGTACGAAGGGCAGCGCGCCCGGCGCCGTACGGCCGGAGCGGCCCTCCCCGAGGCGCGGGGTCTGCGGCAGCTCCGCGAGGTGCCCCGCCCAGTGGGCGCGGTCCGCGGCGGCCTCCGGCGAGGCGCGGTGGGCGGCGTCCTCCTCCAGTACGTCCGCCAGCGTCCCGAAGGGGCTCGGCCCCCAGGGCTCGCCCGCGGCGCCCCGCTCGTAGAGCTCGACCAGCCGCCGGTCCAGCAGCGCCACACCCATGCCGTCGACCACCAGGTGGTGGAAGGCGTGGAAATAGAACCACCGGTCCTCACCGGCCCCGGTCGTCCCCGCCTTGAGCAGGGCGTGCCGGGTCAGCCAGTCGCCCGCCAGGTCGAAGGGCCGGGCCAGCTCCTCGGTCATCCAGGACCCGGCCGCCCCCACGGGATCCGCGACGCCGCCGAAGTCGAGGAACTCCAGCCGACGATCGTGCTCTTCGGGGTGCAGGGACTGCCACAGCCCGCCGTCCTCGTCGGAACCGGTGCCCCTGATGCGCAGGACGTCCGCCTCGCGGGCCAGCTGCCGCCAGGCGCGGGCCAGCAGCTCCGCGTCGAGCGGACCGACCAGCTCCCGGTACTCGCCGATGTTGTAGCGGCAGCCCGAGGCGTCGAGCCCGTGGGCCATCCAGATGTCGCGCTGCGCCGCCGACAGGGGCAGCCGCACAGCGGCCGGCCCGTGCGCGCTGCTGCGTTCGGACGCGGTGGGGGACATGCGGATGCTCCTCGCGAGGGGTGGTGGGTGGTGCGGGAGGCCGGTCGCCCGTGGCGGTGCTCCGGCCCTACTTCATCCAACCGGCGGTCGACGCCGGGGGCGGCAGTTGCTCCGGCACTCCGGCAGCAGTTGAGCGGCAGGACGGTCCGGCGGTGGGCACCGCGGCGGGCCGTCCCGGGCGGTGACGGGCCGATCGGCCGGCTGCGGGGTCCGGCGCGGTGCTCCGCACCGGTGGCACCTGGCCGCCGGTGCTCACGGCGGTCGGCCGCCGCCCCCGGACATCCGGGAGCGGGCCGCCGGACCGGGCTCAGGGTGCGACCGCCGCCATCCGGGAACCGGAGCGCACCGAGGCCCGTACCAGGCCCAGCACCCTGAACCGGGAACCGCCGCTCTCGTGCGCGGCCCGTACGGCGCCCGCGATCAGCAGCTCCCGCAGCATCCGGCCCGACTCGGGCAGACCGCGGCCGGTCAGAGCGGTGATACCGGTCAGGTCGAACTCGGTGGCCCCGTCACGACCCGGCCCGACGTCCGGACCCTGCGCGCAGAGGGCGTCGAGCAGCTCCCGGGCCCCGACCGACAGCCGGTCCCACCGGTTCCGCAGGGCCACCCGGAAGCGGTCCGCGCCCGCGCCCCCGCCGAGGTGGTCGAGGAGCGCCACCGGATCGGCGTCCAGGCCGTGGCACAGGGTCGTCAGATCACACACCACCAGCCAGGAAGCCGCGGAGGCCAGGGCCCCCGGGTGCCCGTCGAGACGCCGGCACAACCAGGCCACCTGCTCCATGTCGACGGGCCCGGGAGTGAACTCCGGCCGCACCCGCCGTACCTGGTCCAGGAACACCCGCACCGCGGGGGACCCGGCATCCACCGCACCCTCCGCCGGTACCTCCAGCGGCGCCAGCAGGAAGATCCGCTCACCGGGCACCTCCCACGGCTGCTCCGAGGTGACCAGCAGCCGCAGCCCCGGGCAGGCCCGCAGCAGCCCGGTCAGCCGGTCGCACCTCGGACCCGTGGCCGGTGCCCCGTCGAGGACGAGCAACACTCGCTGATCGCCGACCAGTTCGGCGAGCGCCGCCACTCCGAAACCGGCCGCGCCGATCCCCGGCAGGACCGGTCCCTGCGGGCCCTCGACGAGCGGGGCGTCCGACGCCGTGGCGCACAACTCCGCCACGGCCCCCGCCACCCGGTCCGACAACTCGCCCTCACCATGGGCCAGATAGTCGGCGGACGCGCCCGGGAACCCGTACCAGAGCACCGGCATGCCGGCCCCGTGCACCCGTTCGGCGACCTCCAGCGCCACGCGCGTCTTGCCCACCCCGCCGAGCCCCACCAGATGCGTCAAACGCTCGGAGCCCGAGGTCAACTCCCGCACCAGCAAGGTGGTTTCGGCCTCCCGTCCGAGCATCGAGTGCAGCGCGGTCGGCGGCGCCGGGGGCTGCGCCCAGCACGCCCCGCCGCCACGGCCCTGTTGGGCGGCGGCCTCCAGCGCGGCCCGCGCCCGCTGACCCAGCCGTAAGGCGTCGGCCATCAGTCGCACGGTGTCGGGCCGGGGCCGTCTGGCCTTGCCCTGCTCCAGGTCGCGGATGGCCCGCACGCTGATGGTCGACAGGTCGGCCAACTCCCGCTGGGTGAGTCCTATCCGCAGCCTGTGGGCCCGTATCAGGGCTCCCACCCGGGAGGTTTCCTGCGCGGCGGGACCCGTGGGGGCGTCATGGTGCCGGTCCGTGCTCGTGTCCTTGTTCGTATCCGTGTTCATGGGCGCTCCCGGGGACGGTGAGGGAGAACGGCGGGGCCAGGGGTGACGGCCCGGTTCCTGTTCCTCATCCTCAGCAGGGCGCTATCCCGTCGGCATCACCCGACGAACAGCGCCCGCCCCGCCGGCCCTATCACCACTCCGGGCGAACGCGAGCGGTCCGTGATAGCGCGGGGATAGGAGCACGGCCGGTCCGGGGATTCCGGCTGTTCCTACGTTGGTGTCCAGAAAGAAGGAAGCGCCCCGGAAGCCCCCGGAGCGCACCGACGAAAGGACCCGACATGACCGTCTCCCGCACCCTCCGCGCCGCTTTCGTCACCGTCGCCCTCGCCGGGGTGGCCGTCCTCGGCACCCAGGCCGCCCACGCCGACGGCGTCGCCACCACCCTCGGCGCCGGCCCGCAGGCCACCCCGGCCGCCGGCGCCTCCACCAACACCAACCCGTGGGACTGACCGCCCGACCCGCCCGGTGCCCCCGCACGAGGACATCGGGGCGAGCAGGCCCCGCACGCCGCGGGACCCGGCGCACGGTCGGACCCCGGCCGCGGAACCCGCCGGCCGCGCGCATCCCGGCCACGGCGGCCCCCGATACCGCGGGGAGCGTTCCGGACAGCACCCCGGGAGCGGCGCCCACCGCTCAGGGAGCGGCCACCACCACGGCTCCACCCACCGCCGGGGCCACACCCACCGCCGGGGCCACACCCGCCACCGCGGCCGGACCCGCCCCCGGCGCCACGCCCAGCATCCGCTCCGCCTCCGCCAGTTCGGGCTCCATCCGCCGGTCGCGGAACGCCCGTACGGCACTCTCCAGCAGCTCCCGGGACCGCGACCGCTCCCCGGCGCCACCGCTCGCGGCGAGCAACCGGGCCAGGTCCAGCCGCACCAGCGCGGCGCCGCCCTGGTCCATGATCTGCTCCCGCACCGAGAGCGCCTGCGCGTAGAACCCGCGCGCCGCCTCGCACCGGCCCATCTCGGCGTGCGCGTGCCCCAGGTCCCGCAGCAGGTGCCCCTCGCCGATGACGTCCCCGCTGTCCCGGCACAGTTCCAGCACCTCGGTGAAGGTCATCACCGCCCGCTCGTGCTCGCCCTGCCCCTGGAGCAGTTGCCCCGCCCGCCGCAGGGTCCGCGCCTGACCACCCGTGTACCCCACCGAGCGGTAGATGCCGAGCGCCTCGTCGAGACGACTCTGGGCTGCCGACGTCTGCCCGCGCCGCATCCAGATGTGCGCGCTCTGCGTGAGGACGATGGCCCGGCCCACCACGTCACCGGCCCGGTCGAAATCCCGCAACGCCCGGTCGTACAGGGTCAGCGCGTGGTCCTCGTTCCCCCGCATGCGCTCCAGCAGCGCCAGGTCGCGGTGGCACAGTGCCAGCCCCTGTCGGTCGCCCAACTCCTCGAACAGCCCGAGCGCCTCCGTCAGGGCGGCCCGGGACTCCCCGGCCTGACTGCGCCCGAGGTGGAGCACCCCGAGCGAGCTGAGCAGCGCCGCCGTACCCCGGAGGTTCCCGGTCGACCGTACGCATCGCAGGGCGAGTTGGTGCGTGCGTTCCCAGTCGTCGAAGTAGCCGCGCCCCTCGAACAGGGTGGCCAGTGTCGTCGCCAGGTCCCAGCACAGCTCGTCCATCCCCTCCCCGGCGGCGTGCTCCACCGCCTGCACCAGGTTGGCGTGCTCGCTGTCGAGCCACTCCAGCGGATCGACGAGCAGTTCCTCCACGCAGCCCTGCGGCGGTTCCCAGCGCGCCGCGCCGCCGTGCAGGACGGTGAAGTCCCCGCCGTAGATCCGCCGGTGGGCCTGCTCGGCCAGGGACATCCAGCCGCCGAGCATCCGCGCCGTCGCCGCCCGCTGGTCGGCCGGTTCGTGGTGCGCGGCGAGCTGTTCCCGGGCGAAGACCCGGATGATCTCGTGGAACCGGTAGCGGAACCCGCCCGTGGACTCCATGCCGACGACGTCCAGCATCTGCACGTCGACCAGCGGCTCCAGCAGATCGGAGGCGAAGGGCCGCGGATCGTCCAGCAGCGGCCCCGCCAGCCAGCCCGGCAGTGTCGGGCCCTTCGCGAGGCTCAGCAGCCGAAACAGACGGCGGTCCTCCGAGGCGAGCCCGTCGTGGGTGAGCGAGAGGCTCGCCCGCATCGTCATCTCGCCGTGGGTGAGCTCGTCGAGACGGTGCCGTTCGTTCGCCAGGCGGTGCACCATCGACGCGATCGTCCAGTGCGGGCGCGCCGCCAGGCGGGCCGCGACGATCCGCAGCGCGAGCGGCAGCCCGCCCACCGTGCGGATCAACGCCTCGACGGCGACGCCCTCGCGGGCGACCCGCTCCGCCCCGATCACCCGGACCAGGAGCTCCACGGCGCGGCCGGTGTCCATCACGTCGAGCTCCACCCGGTGCGCCCCGGGCAGCCCCGTGAGCCGGACCCGACTGGTCACCAGTACGGCGCAGCTGTTGCTCCCCGGCAGCAGCGGGCGGATCTGACTCTCCGACCCGGCGTCGTCGAGCACCACCAGGACCCGTCGGGAGGCGAGCAGCGTCCGGTACATCTCGGCGCGCTCGTCCTGGGATTCGGGGATCACCGGCCCCGGGATCCCGAGCGCGCGCAGGAACCGGCCCAGGACCTCGGCGGAGGTCGCCGGGGTGCCGGTGCCGCGCAGGTCGCAGTACAACTGGCCGCCGGGGAAGGCGGCGTCGCCGAGCCGGTGCGCGATGTGGGTGGCCAGGGTCGACTTGCCGGTGCCCGGTTTGCCGACGATCACGGCGAGTCCGACGGCCCGCCGGGTGCCGTCCCCGAGCAGGGCCCCCTCGATGTGCCGGATCTGATCCTCGTCCCCGACGAAGTCGGATGTGTCCGCCGGGAGTTGACGGGGCGTCTCCTCACGGTACGGACCCGCCTGTGCGGGGCCGCCGTACGCCCCGCCGGGTCTCTCCGCGCCGCCACCGGGAGCGCCACCCGGGACCCCCCAGGTCCCGGTCGGGGCGCCGGCCACCGCTCGGGCCGCGCCCGTCCCCCCGTCCGGGCCGAATCCGTCGCCCGTCCGACCGTCGGCGGGCGCCCCGCCCGCCCCGGCCGGGCCCGCACCGGTGTCCAGGAACAGGGCGGCGGTACCGAGCCCCGCTCCGCCGCCGCCCGTGAACCCGCCCTGACCGGCGGAAACGTCCCGGGAGGCGGCGGCCGTCCCCGCCGCCGCACCACCCGCGCCCCTGGCGCCCGGCCCCGCTCCCGAGCCGCCGGAGGCCCGCCACCCGGTGTCCGTACCGGGCACGGCCGCGCCGCCGGAGAGGATCCCGCCCTCCCGGTGGCCGTCGCCGACCGCTCCGGCGGGGCCACCCGGTCGGGCCGGCACCGGCGTACCGTCCGCCGGGGTCCGGCCGCCGTCGAGGGGGTCCGCGGGACCCGCGAGGAGCGCGCCGACCAGCGCGCCGCCGAGGGCGTCGGCCCCACCGCCGCCGCGGCCGGGCAGGGCCGGGAGCCGGGAGGCCCCGTCACCGGGCGCGCCCGCGCCCGGTCGTACGCCCGCCGGGGCCCCGCCGCCCGGCCGCCGCGGGCCGTCACCGCCCGGGGCCGGTGCCGCCGGACGGTCCGGGAAGCCCGGTGCCGCCGACCCGTCCGTCCCGCCACGGTTCCCCGATCCGCCCGACGGGCGCGCGCCCACCGGCCCGCCCGACGCCCCACCGGCGTCCTCGGCACCGGCGGGGCCGTCCGGGCCCGCGGCCCTCCCCGGGAGCGTCCCCGGGAAGGCGGCCGGCGGGACGGCGCCCGAGAGGATGGCCCGCTCCAGCTGCCGCAGTTCGCCGCCGGGCTCCAGGCCGAGTTCCTCCACGAGGAGCTCGCGCCCGACGCGGTAGCTCTCCAGCGCCTCCGCCTGCCGGCCCGAGCGGTACAGGGCCAGCATCAGCTGCCCGCGCAGCCGCTCCCGCAGCGGGTGGACCCGCACCAACAGTTGGATCTCACCGACGAGTTGGTGGTGGCGGCCCAGGTCGAGTTCGAGGTCGATCCGGGTCTCGGCGGCCGTCAGCCGCTCCTCGTCCAACTGGAGGGCCTTGCTGCGCAGCGTCTCGCTCGACACCCCGCTCAGGCAGTCGCCCTGCCACAGGTCGGCCGCCGCGAGCAGCAGCTCCACGGCCCCGGCCGGCTCTCCCCGCTTGCCGAGGGCCCGCGCCTCCGCGACCCGACGGGCGAAGATCGCCGCGTCGACGAGCTCACCCTCCGTCTTGAGGGCGTAGCCCGGAGGCCGGGTCGTGATGGCGGCGGCGATCCGCGCCGCGGAGAAGAGCTTGCGCAGCCGAGACACGCAGATCTGCACCTGCGTCCGCGCGGTGTCCGGCGGCTCGTCGTCCCAGATCAGATCGACCAGGTAGTCGGTGCTGACGACCCGGTTCGCCTCAAGCAGCAGGGCGGCCAGAATGACCTCCTGCCGCCCCGGGGGAATTCTGACCGGCCCGCCGAGGCCGGTCACCTGTAACGGTCCGAGGATGCGGAACACCACCGTGTCCGGGGTGTGCGGAACCCCGCCGGGCGAAACGGTCATGAGACTCCCAGCTGGAGGCACGCCAGTGAACGGGTGGAGCGCGGGGTCAGTCTCTCCGAACACCTCTGCGGTTGTCCATGGTGTGGAGATTGCGTGGTGATGAAGCGTGATAGGCAAGGGATAGCCCCGAGTTGCGGACCTGGAGGAACGTGGAGCCGTCGGCACCCGGAGGGGGTGCGGCCGTACGAAAGGACTGCCCATGACCAGTCGGCACGCCGGGCGGGTGCCGCCCAGCCGCGTCATCACCGACTCCGGGGTCGACCACGTGCGGCTCGCCTACGACTACTTGGACGCGGGCGACCTCGACGGCTACGGCTCGCTCCTGCACGCCGGCACCCTCGGTACCGACCTGGAGTGTCCGCGCCCCGACGGGGTCCGCCACCACATCGACCGGATCGTCGCCGACGGGGACTGCGTGGTCGTGATGGGCTGCCTGTCCCCCCAACAGAGCGAGTTCGTCGACGTGTTCACCCTGTCCGCCGAGGGCATGCTGCGGGCCTGCCGGCGCTACTACCGCTGACCCGGACGCCGCCCCGACCGGCGGCCCGGCGGAGCCGGCCGGCATCCTGGGCGGCACCGAAGCACTGCCGAAACCGCCCGAGCGCCACCGGCCGGCGCCGAAGACCCGGCGCGGCGGTACCGCACCACACCCAGGAGCCCCGGTTGTCCCGTCCGCACGACACCGCGCCGTCCCGCCACGTCGCCTTCGACCGCCTGCACAACTTCCGTGACCTGGGCGGCTATCGCTCGGTCGACGGCCGTACCGTCGTCCGGGGGGTGCTGTACCGGTCCGACAACCTCGCGAAGCTCGAAGGCGACGACTGGGAGCGGTTCCTCGGGCTGGGCGTGCGGACCGTCATCGACCTGCGCTACCCCTGGGAGATCGAGCGCCGCGGCCGGGTGCCGCAGGCGCACCTGTTCACGTACGCCAACCACAGCATCGAGCACCGGCCCTACGACCAGGCCGAGATCGACCCGGACACGGACCCCTGGCGCCACCTCGCCGACCGGTTCGCCGAGGTGGCCGAGGACGGGGTCGTCGAGATCCGGGAGGTCATCGAGCTCATCGCCGACGCCCCCGGCCCCACCGTGTTCCACTGCGCCTCGGGCAAGGACCGCACCGGGCTCGTCGCCGCGCTGGTGCTGACCCTCCTGGACGTCCCCGAGGAGGAGATCCTCGCCGACTTCGCGCTCACCGAGCTGGCCACCGAGCGCCTCGTCGCGGACTGGCGGGCCGCCCACCCCGGCCGCACCCTGCGCTGGCCCTCCTACGGGCGGGCCCCGGCCACCGTCATGGCCCTCGTCCTGGCCGACCTCAAGGCCCGCCACGGCTCCGCCGCCGCCTACCTCACCGGCCCCGTCGGCATCACCCCGGCCACCACCGCCCGCCTGCGCGAGCGCCTGCTGACCCCCGCGCCGACGCGCTGAGGATCGACGGCGACCCCGAAGGGTCGGGCGTCGGCCGCCCGGGCGGCGCCCGATCGCCGCCCGGGCCGGCGGCGCCGCCGCACGGGGAGGCGTCCCGGATCACGTGACAACCATTACATCTGCCCCATTAGTGACCCTTTTGGGTGATCCTGGATGTCCGGAATCGTCATCTATGGGCTGCTGTCGCGGCCCACGCCCGCCCTTCGACCGGCGGTGCAGCAGGGAGACACATGGGACGCGCGGGCAACAGGACGGTCAACTGGCGGATCGCCCTGTCGGTGGTGGGCGGCGCAGCCGTGCTCGGGCTCGGCGGCCTCTACGTCACCGGACTCGTGACCGGCTCGGACGTCGACCGGGGCACCTTCGTCCGCGGCGTGGACATCGGCGGCATGAGCCGTGAGCAGGCGCAGCGGACCCTGGACCGGGAGCTCGGTCCCCTCGCCGCCGCCCCCGTCGCGATGAGGATCGGCGACCGCGTCGAGAAGTCCGCCCCCGCCGGCCTCGGGCTGTCCCTGGACACCCGCGCCACCGTGGACGCCGCCGTCCGCACCGGCTACGCCCCCACCGCCGTCATCGGCCGGCTCTTCGACTCCGGGGGTCACCGCGAGCTGGAACCGGTGACCAGGATGGACGAGGGCGCCGCCCGGGCCGCACTCGAACGCATGGACGAGAAGACCCGGCAGCAGGTCCGCGACGGGACGATCGCCTTCGAGAAGGGCGCGGTCAAGACCGTCGCCCCTACCCAGGGCGTCGACCTCGTCGAGGACCGGGCCCTGGACACCCTCCGCGAGGCCTACCTGCGGCCCGGCTCCGGTCCCGTCGTGATGCCGGTCGAGCGCACCCACCCGAAGGTCGGGGACGAGGAGACCGGCCGGGCCCTGCGCGAGTTCGCGCAGCCCGCCATGTCGGGCCCCGTCACCCTCACGGTCGCCGGTACCCGCATACCGATCAGCACGGCCGTGCTGGGCGCCCACCTCCGGATGGACCCCGACGACGCGGGTCGCCTCGTTCCGGCCCTCGACTCCAAGGGCCTGCTCGCCGACCCCGCCGTGGCCCGTCCCGTCCGGGCGGCCACCCCGAGCCCCCGCGACGCCTCGCTGACCACCGGCGCCGACGGCCGCGTCGTCGTCGCCGACCAGGGCCGCACCGGGCAGAAGGTCACGGACGCGGCGCTCGGCAAGGCCGTGCTGCCCCTCCTGACCCGGACGGGCGCGGCGCGCAGCGCCGAGGTCGACACCGTCGCCGTCCAGCCGGAGCTGACGAGCGCCGAGGCGCAGCGTCTCGGGATCAAGGAGCAGCTCTCCTCCTTCACCGTCGACTTCCCGGCCGCCCCGTACCGCACCACGAACATCGGCCGTGCCGTCGAACTCATCAACGGCTCCGTCGTCCTCCCGGGCGAGGAGTGGAGCTTCAACCGCACGGTCGGGGAGCGCACCCCCGAGAACGGCTTCGTCGACGGAATCATGATCAATGACGGCCGGTACGTGAAGTCCCCGGGCGGCGGCGTCTCCGCCGTGGCCACCACCATGTACAACGCCGCCTTCTTCGCCGGGGTCAGGACCGTCGAGCACGGCGCCCACTCCTTCTACATCGAGCGCTACCCCGAGGGCCGCGAGGCCACGGTCGCCTGGGGCACCCTCGACCTGCGCTGGATCAACGACACCGGGCACGCCCTGTACGTACAGGCGCGGTCGACCGACACCTCGCTGACCATCAGCCTCCTCGGCACGAAGAAGTACGACGAGATCCGCGCCACCAAGGGGCCCCGCACCCAGGTCACCCCGCCGGCGAAGATCGAGGGCAGCGGTCCCACCTGCGAGGTCCAGACCCCGCTCGAAGGCTTCGACGTCTCCGTCGGGCGGGTGTTCGTCCAGGGCGGGCGCGAGGTCAAGCGCGAGGAGACCAGGACCCACTACACCCCGCGCGACGAGGTCACCTGCACCCCGCCCGCGGGACAGGTCCCGCAGGCGCCGGCCGCCCCGGTGTCGCCCGACCCGGTGCCTGCGGTGACCACCCCGGCCGGCACCGCACTGACGACGACGGCCGCGGCGGGCCCGTCCGCCGGGTGACCGGTCCGACGCGGAACGCGCCGTTCGGGCGCCCCGGGCGGCCGGAAGTGCTACAACTGGGTTCGTGACCTTTCTCTGCCACCCGTGCCGGGCACGTCGGTGCGGTCACTGCTAGGCAACCGGTTCAGGAGCGTCGCCGGACAGGTATTCATCCTCCAGGTGGCGATCGTGGTGTTGCTCGCGGCCGGATCGCTGCTGGCGCTCGTCCTCCAGTCGCGGCACGACATCGACCGCGAGGCGCGCAACAGGTCGGTCTCCGTGGCGGAGACCTTCGCGCACTCCATCGGACTCCAGGCGGCCATGGAGTCCCCGAACCCGCCCGCGCTGCTCCAGCCGCTCGCCGAGGCCACCCGCAAGGCCGCCGGTGTCGACTTCATCGTCGTCATGGACACCAAGGGCATCCGCTACAGCCACCCCCAGCCCGACCGCATCGGGAAACGGTTCGTCGGCACGATCGAACCCTCACTGGCCGGGCAGGTGCACACCGAGAGCGTGCAGGGCCCGCTCGGCAAGGAGATCCAGGCGATCGTCCCGGTCACCGCGCCCGACGGGCAGGTCATCGGCCTGGTGTCGGCGGGCCTGACCGTGAAGAACGTCAGCGGGGTCGTCGACCGTCAGCTCCCCGTCATCCTGCTGGCCATCGCCACGGGCCTGGCGCTGGCCACCGTCGGTACCTGGCTGATCAGCCGAAGACTGCGCCGCCAGACCCACGGGCTCGGCACGCAGGAGATGACGCGGATGTACGAGCACCACGACGCGGTGCTCCACGCCGTCCGCGAAGGGGTCCTCAT
This sequence comes from Streptomyces sp. NPDC040432, assembly GCF_055595445.1. Lineage (NCBI taxonomy): Bacteria > Bacillati > Actinomycetota > Actinomycetes > Kitasatosporales > Streptomycetaceae > Streptomyces > Streptomyces sp. NPDC040432. Next base: position 102,236 of record NZ_JBVIVP010000019.1, read on the forward strand.
CACCGACGGCGACGGGCGGCTGCTCCTGGCCAACGACGAGGCCAAACGTCTCCTCGGGCTCCCGGACGACGCCGACGGCCGCCACTTGGGCGAGGTGCCGGGCCTGGACCGGCGGATGGCCGACCTGCTGCTGTCCGCCAGGGTCGCCACCGACGAGGTGATCGAGAGCGGCGACCGGCTGCTCGTCGTCAACCAGCGGCTCACCCACCCCGGCGGCCGGCCCGAGGGGACCGCCGTCACCATCCGGGACTCCACCGAGATGCAGGTCCTGACCAGCCGCGCCGAAACGGCCCGGCGGCGCCTGAAACTGCTGTACGACGCGGGCGGCGACATCGGCACCAGCCTGGACGTCGTCCGCACGGCCGAGGAACTCGCCTCCGTCGCCGTCCCCCGATTCGCGGACTACGTCACCGTCGACCTGGCCGATCCCGTCCTCGTCGGCGACGAACCCGGCCCCGACGCCGACATGCGGCGCACCGCCGTCAACGGCATCCGCTCCGACCACCCCCTCTACCCGCGCGGCCGGCTGATCGACTTCCTCCCGTCCACCCCCCAGGCACGCGGCTACGGCACCGGCCGGGCGGAGCTCGTCCCCGACCTGGTCGACGCGCCCGGCTGGCAGGCCCAGGACCCGCCGCGCGCGCAGGCCATCATCGACTACGGCATCCACTCCCTGATCGCCGCGCCGCTACGGGCCCGGGGCGTCGTCCTCGGCGTGGTCAACTTCTGGCGCTCGCAGAAACCCGAGCCGTTCGACGAGGACGAGCTGTCCCTCGCGGAGGAGCTCGTCGCCCGCGCGGCCGTCAGCATGGACAACGCCCGCCGCTACACCCGGGAACACGCCCTCGCCGAGACCCTCCAGCGCAGCCTGCTGCCGCGCGCCCTGCCCGAACAGAGCGCCGTGGACGTGGCCCACTTCTACCTGCCCGCGCAGTCAGGGGTCGGCGGCGACTGGTTCGACGTGATCCCGTTGCCGGGCAGCCGGGTCGCCCTGGTCGTCGGGGACGTCGTCGGGCACGGCCTGCACGCCGCCGCCACCATGGGCCGGCTGCGCACGGCGGTGCACAACTTCTCCTCCCTCGACCTGCCGCCCGACGAGATCCTCGCCCGCCTGGACGACCTCGTCCAACGCATCGACCACGACGGGGACGGCGGTGACGGCAACGGCGGGGTCCTCGGCGCGACCTGCCTCTACGCCGTCTACGACCCGGTGTCGCGGAACTGCACCATGGCCCGCGCCGGGCACCTGCCGCCCCTGCTCGTCGCCCCCGACGGCTCCACGGAGATCGTGGAACTCCCGGCCGGACCACCGCTGGGCCTGGGCGGCATGCCCTTCGAAACCGCCGAGCTCCCGCTGGCCGAGGGCAGCCAGCTCGTCCTCTACACGGACGGACTGGTCGAGGAACGCACCCGGGACATCGCCGAGGGCCTGGAACTGCTGCGCCGCGCGCTCAGCCACCCCGACCGCGACCCGCACGAGAGCTGTCGGGCCGTCCTGGACCTGCTGCTGCCCGACCGGCCCACCGACGACGTGGCCCTGCTCATCGCCCGGACGAGAATCCTCGGCCCGGACCGGGTCGCCCAGTGGGAGGTGCCGTTCGAGCCGAGCGCGGTCGGCGTCCTGCGCGGCGCGGCGGCCCGCAAGCTCGACGAGTGGGGCCTCGAAGAGCTCTCCTTCGCCACCGAGCTCATCCTCAGCGAACTGATCACCAACGCCCTGCGGCACGGCACCGCCCCCGTCCGCGTGCGCCTGCTGCACGACCAGACCCTGACCTGCGAGGTCTGGGACGGTAGCAGTACCGCCCCGCACCTGCGGTACGCGGCCACCACCGACGAGGGCGGACGCGGCCTGTTCCTGGTCGCACAGCTCAGCGAGCACTGGGGCACCCGCTACACCCCCGAGGGCAAGGTCATCTGGGCCGAACAGACCCTCCCCGGCAGGGCGGGCACCCCCGGCGCCCCCGAACCCGCCCTGGCCGCGTTCCTGGACGTGGACCCGCTCTGATCCGCTCCGGCCGGCGGCCCGTCGGCGTGCGACACCGTCCGTTCCCGGACACGCCACCGAGGGTTCAACGAGAAAATCCTTGATGTCGCACTAGAATGGCAGGTTGTTTGGCGCCGGACCGGAACAACCCGGGCAGACCCGGGCTCCGCCGGCGACCCGGACCCATCCGGGAGCGAAGACGCGAGGGCCGATGGCAGCCACACCTGAGCACGGTGAACTCACTCTGCTCGACGGCGGGACCGCAGGGGAAGGCGTCCCCGGCGATCCCGCCAAGTCCGCCCGCTTCACCGCCGGCCCCGCTGCCCCCGTCCGCACCCTGGTCGACGTCTTCGAGGCCTCCGTACGGGCCCACCCCGACGAGCTCGCCCTGGACGACGGCACCTCCCGGCTCACCTACCGGGCCCTGGCCGCCGACGTCGAGCGCCGCAGGCGCGCCCTGACCGCCGCCGGCGTCGGACTCGGCGACCGGGTGGGCGTCCGCGTCCCGTCCGGCACCAGCGAGCTGTACGCGTCCGTCCTCGCGGTCCTCGCCGCGGGCGCCGCCTACGTCCCGGTCGACGCCGAGGACCCCGACGAACGCGCCGAGCTGGTCTTCGGCGAGGCCGGCGTACGCGCCGTCCTGGGCGCCGGCGGGCGCATCGACGTCACCGGGACCGCCGGGGAGCCGGCCCCCGCCGGCCGGCCCGGCCCCGAGCACGACGCGTGGATCATCTTCACCTCCGGCTCCACCGGCAAGCCCAAGGGCGTCGCCGTCACCCACCGCAGCGCCGCCGCCTTCGTCGACGCCGAGGCCGCGCTGTTCCTGACCGAGGAACCGATCGGGCCCGGCGACCGCGTCATGGCCGGACTGTCCGTCGCCTTCGACGCCTCCTGCGAGGAGATGTGGCTCGCCTGGCGCTACGGCGCCTGCCTGGTGCCCGTACCCCGCGCCCAGGTCCGCAGCGGCGCGGACCTCGGCCCGTGGCTGGTGGAACAGGAGATCACCGTCGTCTCCACCGTGCCGACCCTCGCCGCGCTCTGGGAGTCCGAGAGCCTGAACGAGGTCCGGCTGCTGATCTTCGGCGGCGAGGCCTGCCCGCCCGAGCTGACCCAACGGCTGGTCACCGAGGGCCGCGAGGTCTGGAACACCTACGGGCCCACCGAGGCCACCGTCGTCGCCTGCGCCTCCCTCCTGACCGGTGAGGAACCCATCCGCATCGGCCTCCCGCTGAACGGCTGGGAACTGGCCGTCGTCGACGAATCCGGGGAACCGGTCCCCATGGGCGGCAGCGGCCAGCTCGTGATCGGCGGTGTCGGCCTCGCCCGCTACCTCGACCCGGCCAAGGACGCCGAGAAGTACGCCCCGCTGGAATCCCTCGGCTGGGAGCGCGCCTACCGCAGCGGCGACCTTGTCCGCGCCGAACCGGAAGGCCTGGTCTTCCTCGGTCGCGGCGACGAGCAGATCAAGCTCGGCGGCCGGCGCATCGAACTCGGCGAGGTGGACGCCGCCCTTCAGGCACTGCCCGGCGTCGCCGGCGCGGCAGCCGCCGTCCGCACCGCGCGCAGCGGCAACCAGCTCCTCGTCGGCTACCTCGTCACCCAGGACGGCTGGGACCGGGCGGCGGCCGTCGAACGGCTCCGGGCGGAACTGCCCGCCGCCCTCGTACCGCTCCTCGCACCCGTCGAGGCGCTGCCGACCCGCACGTCCGGCAAGGTGGACCGCGACGCCCTGCCATGGCCGCTGCCCGACGACCAGCCCACCGGCCCCACCGAGCAGCTGTACGGCACCGAGGCCTGGCTCGCCGAGCAGTGGACCGAAACCCTGGGCGTGGCCGTCGCGGGCGCCGGCGACGACTTCTTCGCGATCGGCGGCAACAGCCTCGCCGCCGCCCGGCTCACCACCCGGCTGCGCACCCGCTACCCGAGCGCGGCCGTCCTCGACATCTACCAGCAGCCCACCCTGCGCAAGCTGGCCCGCCGCCTGGAGAAGTCCGTACAGGACGACGGGGCCGCCCGGACCGTGGCACCCGTCCGGATCCGCACCCAGGTCGTCCAGGGCCTGCTGCTCCTGCCGCTGTTCACGCTGGTCGGACTGCGCTGGACCGTGGCACTGCTGGCGCTCGGCAACGTCCTGCACCGGTTCGGGGCCTACCCGTGGGCGCCGACCGCCTCGTGGTGGCTCGTCGGCGCGGGCGCCCTCCTCCTCTTCAGCCCGCCGGGCCGCCTCGCCATCGCCGCGGGCGGCGCCCGGCTGCTGCTGCGCGGGGTCGGGGCCGGACGGTACCCGCGCGGCGGCAGCGTGCACCTGAGGCTGTGGACGGCCGAGCGGCTCGCCGAGTGCGCGGGCGCGACCTCGCTCAGCGGATCCTGGCTGGAGCGCTACGCCCGGGCCCTCGGCGCCAAGGTCGGCCCCGAGGTCGACCTGCACTCGCTGCCCCCGGTCACCGGCATGCTCAAACTCGGCCGCGGCTGCGCCGTCGAGTCCGAGGTGGACCTCTCCGGGCACTGGCTCGACGGGGACCGGCTGGAGATCGGACCCGTGAAGGTCGGGGCCGGAGCGGTCGTCGGCACCCGCAGCCTGCTCTTCCCCGGCGCCCGCGTCGGCAAGCGGGCCGAGGTGGCCCCCGGCTCCGCCGTCGTCGGACAGGTTCCGACCGGTCAGCGCTGGGCCGGGGCGCCCGCGCACAAGCTCGGCAAGGCCAAGCGCAACTGGCCCGGCCACCGCCCGCCGCGCACCCTGCGCTGGCGCGCCATGTACGGGGCCAGCGGCCTGTGCCTGACCGTCCTGCCCGTACTGGCGGCCCTCCCGGCCCTGCTCGTCGTCAGCCGGTTCGTGCCGGCCGGCGCCGGGCTCGGACAGGCGCTGCGGGCGGCGCTGCTCGCCGTGGTGCCGGGGGCGCTCGCCTTCGGGCTCGCGTACGCGCTGCTGCTGCTGGTCTCCGTGCGCCTGCTCAGCCTCGGCCTGCGCACCGGCAACCATCCGACGCACAGCCGGATCGGCTGGCAGGCCTGGACCGTCACCCAGCTGATGGACCTGTCCCGGGAAACCCTCTTCCCGCTGTACGCCGGCCTGATCACCCCGGTGTGGCTGCGGCTCCTCGGCATGAAGATCGGCCGGGGCGCCGAGGTGTCCACCGTGCTCGCCCTGCCCAGCCTGACCACCGTCGGCGAGGGAGCGTTCCTCGCCGACGACACGCTGACCGCCCCCTACGAACTGGGCGGCGGCTGGATGCGGATCGGCCCCTCCGAGATCGGCCGCCGGGCGTTCCTCGGGAACTCCGGGATGACCGCACCGGGCCGCACCGTCCCGGACGACGGGCTGGTCGGTGTCCTGTCAGCCACCCCGAAGAAGGCCAAGAAGGGCAGCTCCTACCTCGGCCTGCCCCCGGTCAAGCTGCCGCGGGCCGCCGCGGCGGCCGACCGGAGCCGGACCTACGACCCGCCCGCCCGCCTGCTGTGGGCGCGCGGCCTGGTCGAGCTGTGCCGCCTCGTCCCCGTGTTCTGCTCGGCCGCCCTGGCCGTCCTGACCGCGGCCGGGCTGTGCGCGCTGATGACCGCGAGCGGGTCGGGGGCCTGGGCCGCCGCGCTGCTGTCCGGGGTCGTCCTGCTCGTCGCCGGCGCCGCCGCCTGCCTCGTCTCCGTGGCCGCCAAGTGGCTGCTCGTGGGCCGGCACCGCACGGGGGAGCACCCGCTGTGGAGCGGCTTCGTGTGGCGCAACGAACTCGCCGACACCTTCGTCGAGGTCCTGGCCGTGCCCTGGCTGGCCGGATCCGTCCCCGGCACGCCCCTGATGACCCTGTGGCTGCGCGGCCTCGGGGCGCGGATCGGACGGGGCGTGTGGTGCGAGAGCTACTGGCTGCCCGAGACCGACCTGGTGACCCTGGGTGACGCGGTCAGCGTGAACCGGGGCTGTGTGTTGCAGACCCACCTCTTCCACGACCGGATCTTGAGGACGGATACTGTGGTCCTCCGCGAGGGCGCCACCCTGGGCCCGGGCGGAATCGTCCTGCCCGGGAGCACGGTCGGAGCCCGCAGCACCCTGGGACCCGCCTCCCTCGTGATGGCCGGGGAATCCGTCCCCGCCGACACCCGCTGGCTGGGCAATCCGATCGAGGCGTGGCGGTCCTGAGTCCGTACGGCGGTCCGTGCGCCGGCCGGGCCCGGCCGGCTCCGGCACGGCACACGGACACGTCGTACGAGCACAGCGCAGGGAGCGGAAGCGTCAGTGAACGGCCAGAGGACAGCGGCAACCGACCCGTACTTTCCGGCCAACGGCGATCCCCGTTACCGCGTGCACCGGTACGAACTCGCTCTGGAATACCGGCCCGGTCCCAACCGCCTGTCCGGCACCGCCAGGATCAGCGCGATCGCCGGGCGGGCGCCGCTCACCGAGTTCGCCCTGGACCTCGCCGACTTCAAGGTCGGCCGGATCCAGGTGAACGGCCGGGCCCCGCACTGGAGCCATCGCGGCGGCAAGCTCCGCCTGCGGCCCGCCAAACCGCTGCCCGCCGGCTCCGCCTTCACCGTGGAGGTGCAGTGGGCGGGCAACCCCAAGCCCGTGCGCAGCCCCTGGGGCGGCCTCGGCTGGGAGGAACTGACCGACGGCGCGCTGGTGGCCAGCCAGCCCGTCGGGGCGCCGTCCTGGTACCCGTGCAACGACCGACCGGCCGACAAGGCCTCGTACCACCTGTCCGTCAACACGCCGTCCGCCTACACGGTCGTGGCCGGCGGCCGGCTGCTGACCCGTACGACCAGGGCCAGCACCACCACCTGGGTGTACGAGCAGTCCGCGCCCACCTCCAGCTACCTGGTCGGCCTGTCCATCGGCCTCTACCAGACGGTGCTCCTCGGCGACCCCGGCCTCGACGGCGTCCCCCAGAGCGCGTACGTGCCGGCGCACCTGCTGGCCCGGTTCTCCCGCGACTTCGCCCGTCAACCCGCCATGATGCGGCTCTTCGAGGAGCTGTTCGGGCCCTACCCGTTCGGCGAGTACGCGGTGGTCGTCGCCGACGAGGAACTGGACGTCCCGGTCGAGGCGCAGGGGCTGTCCCTGTTCGGCGCGAACCACGTGGACGGCGTGCGCGGTTCGGAGCGGCTCATCGCCCACGAACTCGCCCACCAGTGGTTCGGCAACAGCGTGACCATCGCCGACTGGCGGCACATCTGGTTGAACGAGGGCCTCGCCAAGTACGCGGAATGGCTGTGGTCGGAACGCTCCGGCGGCCACACCGCCCACGAACGTGCGGCCGTCGCCCACCGGGTCCTCGCCGCACGGGCCCAGGACCTCAAGCTCGCCGACCCCGGCCGCAAGCTGATGTTCGACGACCGGCTCTACGAGCGCGGCGGTCTCACCGTCCACGCGGTCCGTTGCGCCCTCGGCGACACCGCCTTCTTCCGCATGCTCCGCGACTGGACGGCCGCCCACCGCCACGGCGTGGTCACCACCGCGGCGTTCACCGCCCACGTCGCCCGCTACGCGGAGGGGCCCGTCGACGAACTGTTCGCGGCCTGGCTGTACGAGCCGGCGCTCCCGCCGCTGCCCGCCCCGCCCATACCGGCCAGACCCAGCCACCTGCCGACGAACGCGAGCCCCCCGCCCGCCCCCGGGGCCTGACCGACCCGGCCCCGAAGACGGGTACCGGCCCCGAAGCGCGGGGCCGGTGGGGCGGGTGACGCTCGGGTGGGAGGAGGACGGGCACCCCGCACCACGACCGCCATGGGTGTCACCACGGATGGACAGCGGCCCCCGCCGCGGTCAGGCTGGGCCGTGGGGGAAGCCCCGCAGCAGGTCACGGTGGGTGTGGTGCGACGCGGACGGCGACGGTCGGGGTAGCGTCGAGGGCTCCGGCGGGCGGAACGAGGGGAGAGCGCGGTCGTGTCCTTGTACTGGCGCATCTTCCTGCTCAACGCGGCCGTCTTCGCGGTGGCCGTCCTGCTCCTCCTCGGCCCCGTCACCGTCTCCACCCCCGTCCTGCTGGGCGAGGCGATCGTCCTCGGCCTCGGGCTCGCCGCCATGCTCGTCGCCAACGCCGTCCTCCTGCGCGTCGCCCTCGCCCCGCTGGCCCGGCTCGCACGCGCCATGGCGTCCGTCGACCTGCTGCGCCCCGGCAGCCGCGCCCCGGTCGAGGGGCCGGGGGAGATGGCCGAACTCACCACCTCGTTCAACGCGATGCTGGCCCGCCTCGAAGCGGAACGCGCCACCAGCAGCGCCCGTGCGCTCTCCGCCCAGGAGGCCGAACGGCGCCGCATCGCCCAGGAACTCCACGACGAGGTCGGCCAGACCCTCACCGCGGTCCTCCTCCAGCTCAAGCACACCGCGGACCGGGCCCCCGGCCCCCTGCGCGAGGACCTCCACCAGGTCCAGGAGACCACCCGCGCGAGCCTGGACGAGATCCGCCGCATCGCCCGCCGGCTGCGGCCCGGGGTCCTTGAGGAACTCGGCCTGCACAGCGCCCTGCGGGCCCTCGCCGCCGAGTTCACCACTCCCTCACTGACGGTGCGGCAGCACATCGCGCCAGGCCTGCCGACCCTGGACGAGGCCTGCGAACTGGTCGTCTACCGGGTGGCGCAGGAGGCCCTCACCAACGCGGCCCGCCACGCGCGGGCGACCGAGGTCGAGGTGCGGCTGTCCCACCGACCGGCCGGAGCCGTCCGGCTCCTGGTCCGCGACAACGGCGCCGGCATCCGCCTCGCCGCCGAGGGCGCCGGCATCCAGGGCATGCGCGAACGGGCCCTGCTCATCGGGGCCGGCCTCGCGCTCGGCCCGGCGCCGCACGGCGGCACCGACGTACGGTTGGACGTACCCGCGAGCAGCGGGACCGAGGAGACCCATCGATGACCGCACCGCGACCGGCCCCGACCCGGGTCCTGCTGGCCGACGACCACGCCCTCGTCCGGCGCGGCGTCCGTCTCATCCTCGACTCCGAACCCGACCTCACGGTGGTCGCCGAGGCCGGCGACGGCGCCGAGGCGGTCGCCCTGGCCCGGTCGCAGGACGTGGACCTCGCCGTCCTGGACGTCGCCATGCCGCGGATGACCGGGCTCCAGGCCGCCCGCGAGCTCTCCCGACTCCGGCCGGGGCTCCGCATCCTCATCCTGACCATGTACGACAACGAGCAGTACTTCTTCGAGGCCCTCAGGGCCGGGGCGGCCGGCTACGTCCCGAAGTCCGTCGCCGACCGGGACCTCGTCGAGGCCTGCCGGGCCGCCATCCGGGACGAGCCGTTCATCTACCCCGGCGCCGAGACCACCCTGATCCGCAACTACCTGGACCGGGCCCGCCAAGGGCACCCGCTGCCCGCGCGGGCGATCACCGAGCGGGAGGAGGAGATCCTCAAGCTGGTCGCCGAGGGGCACTCCTCGAAGGAGATCGGCGATCTGCTCGTGATCAGTGCGAAGACGGTGGAACGCCACCGGGCGAACCTGCTCCAGAAGCTCGGCATGCGCGACCGACTGGAACTCACCCGCTACGCGATCCGCGTCGGCCTGATCGAACCCTGAGCCCGGGGTCCGACCGGGCCGGGGATCAGGCGGCCTCGCCGACGAGTTCCTCCAGCACGTCCTCCATCGTGACGAACCCGATGACCGCCCCGTCGTCGTCGGTGACGGCGGCGAGGTGGGTGCCGGCGGCCCGCATGGCGTCCATCGTGTCGTCCAGCGGGGTGCCGCTGCCGACCCGGGTGACGGTGTGCAGCGCCGAGCGCGGGAACGGGGCGGTCCGGTCGGCGACGCCCAGGGCGTCCTTGATGTGCAGGAAGCCCATGATCTCGCCGTCCGGGCCGGTGACGACCAGTCGGGAGAAGCCATGGTCCGCCGCGGTGCGTTCCAGGCCGCGCGGGGTCGTCCCGAAGGGGACGCCGACGAACTCGGCGCGCGGGATCGTGATCTCGCCGACGGGTCGCTTGCCGAGTTCCAGGGCGTCCCGGAGCCGCTCTCCGTCCCCGGGGCCGAGGAGCCCGGCGGCGCTGGAGTCCTTGACCAGGCGGGCGAGTTCCTCGTCCGTGAAGACCGCGCCCACCTCGTCCTTCGGATCGACCTTCAGCAGCCGCAGCAGCGCGTTCGCGAAGGCGTTGATGCCGAACACGAACGGCCGCAGCGCCCGGGTGAGGGCCACCAGCGGCGGCGCCAACAGCAGGGCGGTCGGCGCGGGCGCGGCGAGCGCGATGTTCTTCGGGACCATCTCGCCGATCAGCATGTGCAGGTAGGTCGCCGCGGCCAGCGCGATGACGAACGCGATCGGGTGGACGAGCGCGTCGGGAACCCCGATGGCCGCGAAAGGCGGTTCGAGGAGGTGCGCGATGGCCGGTTCGGCGACCGCTCCGAGGACCAGGGAGGACACGGTGATGCCGAGCTGGGCGGTGGCCATCATCGCGGAGAGGTGTTCCAGCGCCCACAGCGTGGTGCGGGCGCGCCGGCTGCCCTTGAGCGCGGCCGGTTCGATCTGGCTGCGGCGCACCGAGATCAGGGCGAACTCGGCGCCGACGAAGAAGGCGTTGGTGAGCAGCGTCAGCGCGCCGATCAGCAGCTGGACCGCGGTCATCGGTTCTCCTCCCCGGAGTCGGCGTCCTCATCGGATGCGGCGGGCGCGGTGACCGTGACCCGGTCGGCGCGGTGGTGGTCTATGTCGAGGACGGTGAGTTCCCAGCCGTCGACGGTGACGGTGTCGCCCTCGACGGGGATCCGGGCCAGGCGGGTGGCGACCAGGCCGGCCAGCGTCTCGTACGGGCCCTCGGGGACGGCGAAGCCGATCTCCTCCAGCTCGTCGACGCGGACGCTGCCGTCGGCCTCCCACACCTTGCGGCCCGCGTGCTCCGGGCCCTCGATGAGGTCGGGGACCTCGACGGGGTCGTGCTCGTCGCGGACCTCGCCCACGACCTCCTCGACGATGTCCTCGACCGTGACGACGCCGGCGGTGCCGCCGTACTCGTCGATCACCACGGCCATGGTGCGGGCCTTGCGCAGGCGGCCGAGCAGGGTGTCCACGGGCAGCGAGTGCGGTACGAGGAGGGCCGAGGTCATCAGGTCGGCCACCGGGGTCAGCGGACGCTTGTCCTCGTCGAGGTCGAGGACGTCGCGGATGTGGACGGTGCCGACGACCTCGTCCAGGGAGTCGCGGTAGACGGGGAAGCGGGACAGGCCGGTGGCGAGCGTCAGGTTCGCGGCGTCGGCCGCCGTGGCGTGGAGCTCCAGCGCCTGGACGTCGATGCGGGGGGTCATGACGTTCTCGGAGGTCAGCTCGGCCAGGTGCAGGGTGCGCACGAACAGCTCGGCCGAGTCCGCCTCGATCGCGCCCTCGCGGGCGGAGTGCCGGGCGAGCGCCACCAGCTCCTCCGGCGTCCGCGCGGAGGCCAGCTCCTCGGCCGGCTCCAGCCCGAAGCGGCGTACGAGCCGGTTGGCGGTGTTGTTCAGGTGGCGGATCAGCGGTGCGAAGGCGGCGGTGAAGCCGCGCTGCGGGCCCGCGACGACCTTCGCCACGGCCAGCGGCCGGGAGATCGCCCAGTTCTTCGGGACCAGCTCGCCGATCACCATCAGGACGACGGTCGACAGGGCCACGCCCAGCAGGGTCGCGGTGGTCGGCACGGCGCCGGCGGGAACCCCGACGGCCTCCAGCGGGCCGCGCAGCAGGGCGGAGACGGACGGCTCGGCGAGCATGCCGATGACCAGCGAGGTCACCGTGATGCCCAGCTGGGCGCCGGAGAGTTGGAAGGTGAGCCGCTTGGCGGCCTTCAGGGCGCTCTCGGCGCCGCGCTCACCCGCCGCGACGGCGCGTTCGAGCTCGCTGCGTTCGACGGTGGTGAGGGAGAATTCTGCGGCGACGAACACCGCACACGCCAGGGTCAGTGCCAGGGCGAGGAGGAGCAGCAGTACTTCGGTCACCGTGCCACCCCCGCTTCCCGACTCTGCTGCTGCGGGCTGGGCGTGGCACGGCGTGGACTGGGAGGTTCACCCATTGCGGGTCCTGCGCTCCATTCGCTACTCGGGGGGCCGGCGGGGCCGGGACGATCGTGGTTACGGACAGTATCCGCGAACCGATGGTAAAGGGCAAGTAAATTGCCTCGCCACGTGGTCGGTGGTCCTCGCCCACCCCGGACACGGCTTCCGGCGCGTCCGGGGCACCGGCGGGACCCGAACCTAGGCCAGGGCCCGGCGCAGGGTGTCGACGGCGAGGCCGATGGCGAGCTCGGCGCCCCTGGTCCCGCGGAGCGCGTTCAGCATGACGAAGTCGTGGATGACCCCCTGGACGCGCAGTGCGGTGACCGGGACGCCCGCGGCGCGGAGCCGGGCGGCGTAGGCCTCGCCCTCGTCGCGCAGGACGTCGGCCTCGGCGGTGATCACCAGGGCGGGCGGCAGGCCGGTCAGCTCGTCGGCGGTGGCGCGCAGTGGGGAGGCGGTGCTCAGGGCGCGTTCGGCCGCGTCGGTCGTGTACTGGTCCCAGAACCACCGCATGGCCTCGCGGCGCAGGAAGTAGCCCTCGGCGAAGAGGTGGTAGGAGTCGGTGTCGAAGGAGGCGTCGGTCACCGGGTAGAAGAGGACCTGGTGGCGGAGGCGGAACTCGCCGCGCTCCTTGGCCATCAGGGTGAGGGCGGCGCTCATGTTGCCGCCGACGGAGTCGCCGGCGACGGCGACGCGGGTTCCGTCGAGGCCCTCGGCGCCGCCTTCGCGGACCACCCACCGGGCGACGGCGTAGTTCTGCTCGATGGCGAGGGGGTAGCGGGCCTCGGGGGAGAGGTCGTACTCGGGGAAGACGACGGCCGCCCCGGTGCCGACGGCCAGTTCGCGGACGAGCCGGTCGTGGGTGTGGGCGTTGCCGAAGACCCAGCCGGCGCCGTGGATGTAGAGGACGACGGGGAGGGGGCCGGTCGCGCCGCGCGGGCGGACGATCCTGGCCCGGACCTCGCCGGTGGGTCCGCCCCGCACGGTGACCCATTCCTCGTCGATGTCGGGCAGGGTGACGCCCTCGCCGCTCTGGACGTCGTCGACGGCCGCGCGGCCCTCGGGGACGGGGAGCTGGTACAGGAACGGCGGCTTGGAGGTGGCGTCGGCGAAGGCCTGGGCGGCGGCTTCGAGCACGGGCGGGTTCGGCTGGTCGGGCCGGTTCGGCACGGGGCTCCTCGGGGGAGGCGGGGTGCGGGCACCGGCGTGCGCGGGCGCCCGTCGGGCAGGTCCAGGATCACACCGGGACGGCCGCCCGCCGGGGTTGGACGCGGTGGGTGCGGCGCGTCGCCCTCCGCGCCCGCCCGTTCCGGTCCCGCCGTCGGCCACGCCCGCGCGTGGCACCCCGTGGGACTCCGCCGCACGATGCCCCACATGACGCCGCCGCCCCACGGAACGGTGTGTTCCGTACGGCGGCGGCGACGGCCGGTCTGCCCGGGGCCATGGGCGGGCGACCGACACGACAAAGGGCCGACGGAGTGGGTCCGTCGGCTTCGGGAGGGCTGTCAGGGACGGCTGGTGAGGTACCCGCCCATGGAGGTGAAGTACTCGGTGGCGGGCAGCTCGCGGCCGTCCTCGGTGCGTACGCGGGTGATGGCCAGGCCGTGGTTGCGACCGGTGCGGGCGTCGGCGCCGGCGACGATCGCCACGCCCTCGCCCTCGCGGTAGAAGACGCGGCCGGGGGTGCCGCCGTAGAGGCCCTCGGAGACGACCGCGGAGACGATCTCCAGGCGCTTGCCCTTGTGGAAGGTGAAGGCGCTCGGGTAGGGGGCCGACTGGGCGCGGACGAGGCGCTCCAGAACCTCGGCCGGCCAGCTCCAGTCGATCCGGATGTCCTCCTCGGCGCGCTTGTGGAAGAAGCTCGCCTGCGACCGGTCCTGCTTCGTGAACTCGGTCTCGCCGGCGGCGATGCGGTCCAGCGCGCCGACGGTGACCGGGGCGATGAGGTCGACGGTCTTGTGGAACAGGTCGGTGGCCGTGTCGGTGGGGCCGACGGCGACGGACTGCTGGAGCACGATGTCCCCGGCGTCCAGGACCTCGTCCATCATGTGCGCGGTGACGCCCACTTCGGTCTCGCCGTTGATGAGCGCCCAGATCAGGGGGGAGAAGCCGGCGTACTTCGGCAGCAGCGAGTCGTGCACGTTGAGCGTGCCGTGCCGGGGGAGGTCGTAGATGCGCGACGGTATGTACGTGCGCCAGTTGTTGGCGACGATGATGTCGGCGTCGGCCTCCTTGAGCCGCGTGAACAGCTCTTCGTCGTCGGGGCGGTTGCGGATGACGACGGGGACGCCGTGCTCCTCGGCGAGGTCCGCGACCGAGTCGCTCCAGATCTTCTCGTAGGCGTGCTCGCTCTTGGGGTGGGTGACGACCATCACCACATCGTGCTCGGAGTCCAGGAGCGCTTGAAGGGTGCGATGGCCCCAGGTCTGATAACCGAACATGACGACCCGCATGAAGGTGCCTCCTCTGAAGAGCGATAGATCTCAAAGAAGTAAAGCAAGCCTTACCTAAGGATGCAACGTGCCTGATTTTAGGCGTCGTTTGGGGCTGCAATCCGCTAATTGTCCGGTTTGTCTGGTCGACAGGGTGGCGAGATCAGGTTAGCTTTACCTAAGTTCGCTCGGCCGCCGCTCGTCGGCGTGCCCTGCTCCACATTCTTCATCGACGCCTCACGGGCGGCTGTCCCGCACGATCGGAGTGACATGTCACAGGCTCTTCCTGCTGACGCACCGGTGATCCACGACCTCATAGGCATCGGCTTCGGCCCGTCCAATGTGGCCATGGCGATTGCTCTCACCGAGCACAACGCACGCGTCGGACGGCAGGAGGCGGTCACTGCTCACTTCTTCGAGCGGCAGCCGCGGTTCGGCTGGCACCGGGGAATGCTGTTCGAGGACGCGACCATGCAGGTCTCCTTCCTCAAGGACCTGGTGACGCTCCGGAACCCGTCGAGCGAATACAGCTTCCTCTGCTACCTGCAGAGCCGGGGCCGCCTGATCGACTTCGTCAACCACAAGAACCTCTTCCCGCTGCGCGTCGAGTTCCACGACTACTTCGAGTGGGCGGCGGAGAAGGTCGACGACATGGTGTCCTACGGGCACGAAGTGGTCGCCGTGCAGCCCGTCGTGCGGGACGGCGTCATCGAGTACGTGGACGTCACGGCCCGTTCGGGCGAGGAGCTCGTCACCCACCGCGCCCGCAACCTCGTCATCGGCACCGGCCTGCGCCCGTACATGCCGGAGGGCGTGGACCGCACCGACCGCGTCTGGCACAACTCGGACCTGCTGCGCCGCGTCGACGAACTCGACGGCACCGACCCGTCCCGGTTCATCGTGGTCGGCGCCGGTCAGAGCGCCGCCGAGAACGTGGCCTTCCTGCACCGCCGGTTCCCCGAGGCCGAGGTCTGCGCGGTGTTCGCCCGCTACGGCTACAGCCCCGCCGACGACAGCAAGTTCGCCAACCGCATCTTCGACCCCGCCGCCGTGGACGAGTACTTCACCGCCCCGGGCGAGATCAAGAACAAGCTGATGGACTACCACGGCAACACGAACTACTCCGTGGTGGACATCGACCTGATCGACGACCTGTACCGCCAGTCGTACCAGGAGAAGGTGCTGGGCGAGGAGCGCCTGCGCTTCCTCAACGTGTCCCGCCTCTCGGACGTCGTCGAGACCGAGGACAAGGTGCTCACCACCGTCGAGTCGCTCGTCTCCGGCGAGAAGACCCCGCTGGAGGCCGACGTCGTGGTCTACGCGACGGGCTACCGCCCCGCCGACGCCCTGGGACTCCTCGGCGACGTCGAGGGCTACTGCCACCGCGACGACGAGGGTCGCGTCAGCGTCGAGCGCGACTACCGGATCACCACGGACCCCGCGCTCCGCTGCGGCATCTACCTGCAGGGCGGTACCGAGCACACGCACGGCATCACCTCGTCCCTGCTGTCGAACACCGCGATCCGGGTCGGCGAGATCCTGGACTCGGTGATCGAGCGCACCCCGAAGGGCGCCGTCGGTGAGGCCGAACGCGTCGTCGACGGGGTCGGTACGTCCCGCTAGGGACCCCGACCGACCCTCCCCACCACTCCCCTCCCGCCTGGCCACGCCGTTCGGCCGGGCGGGTGAGGCATGCATCGTGCAAACCCCCGTGAAAGGAAAACCCGTGTCCGTTGGGACCAGCCCCGCGCTGACGAGAATCGTCAGAAACTTCCCCCGCGTGGCCGTTGCAGCCGCCGCCGCCCTCGTCCTGAGCGCGTGCGGTGGTGGCGCCGAGAAGACCGAGTCGAAGCCGTCCGGCGAGGCGCCCGCGAAGTCCGCGGCCTTCCCGGTCACGGTCGACCACAAGTACGGCAGCACGACCATCGAGGCGGAGCCGAAGAAGGTCATCACCCTCGGTCTGTCGGACCAGGACGCCGTGCTCGCCCTCGGCGTGAAGCCGGTCGGCGCCGTCGCCTGGTTCAAGGAGGAGCCGTTCGGCAAGTGGCCGTGGGTGAAGGACCAGTGGGGTTCCACGCCGCCGCAGCTCGTCGGTGAGCGCGACGAGTACAACATGGAGAAGATCGCGGCCCTCAAGCCGGACCTGATCATCGCCCAGTACTCGGGCATGAAGAAGGAGCAGTACGACACCCTGTCGAAGATCGCCAAGGTCGTCGCGCAGCCCAAGGGCGCCGAGGACTACCAGGCGTCCTGGCAGGTCATGACGAAGCAGATCGGCAAGGCGCTGGGCAAGGACGCCGAGACCGACAAGCTCATCTCCGGCATCGACGCCCGCTTCAAGGCCGTCCGTGACAAGCACCCGGAGTGGAAGGGCAAGACCGTCGCGGCGGGCGAGCCCTACGAGCCCGGCAAGTTCTCCGCGTTCTCGCCGAAGGACCCGAAGGTCGCCTTCCTGACCGAAATGGGCTTCACCACCACGGACCTCTACCGCACCACGCTGGGCAACGACGTCATCGCCGACCTCAGCTTCGAGCGGTTCGACGTCATGGAGGCCGACCGCACCGTGTGGCTCGGCACCGCCGAGACCGAGGCGCAGCTGAAGGCCGACCCGCTGTACACGAAGACCAAGGTCAACCAGGAGAAGCGGGACATCTTCCTGCCCTACGAGGGCCCGGACGTCGGTGCCGCGCTCTCCTTCAACACCGTGCTGAGCATCCCGTACGCCATTGACCAGGTCGTGGCGAAGCTCGAAGCCATCAAGTAACACCACCGACGCGCGACCAGGGAAAGGCCCTCTGAACGATGTTTGATGCCGCGTCCGACCGGATTCCCGCGACCGGGACTCCTGTCACCGGTGGGCAGTCAGGAATTTGGCTCGCCCAGCAGATCGAGCCCGACAGCTCGGCCTTCAACGTCTCGTTCACCCTGGAACTGCGCGGCGACGTCGACCTCGACCACCTGGCCGCCTCCGTGCGGCAGGTGGTCGAGGAGGCGGACTGCCTCCACGTCGTCTTCGGGACGGACGCGGACGGCAGCCCGCACCAGCTTCCGCACCGCTTCCCCGTCGAGGTCCCCGTCGTCGACCTGCGCGCGGAGGCCGACTCCGAGGACGCCGCCTGGGAGTGGATGCGCGCCCACCGAGTCCGCCCCCTGGACCTCGCGGCCGGTCCGCTGTTCTCGCACGTCCTGCTCCGCCTCGCCGACGACCGGGTGCTGTGGTACCAGTGCTACCACCACCTCGTCATCGACGGCCTGAGCATCGGCCTGCTCTCCCGTCGGGCCGGTGAGCTCTACACGGGCGCCCGGCCCGTCGCCCCCGTCGACTGGGACGTGAACCGCCTCGCGGCCTCCGAGCGGGCCTACCGGGCCTCCGAGGCGTACACCGTCGACCGGGCCTACTGGTTGGATCGCTTCGCCGACCGACCCCGGCCGGTCCGCCTCGTCGAGCCCGGCCAGAAGATCATCACGCGTCGCTTCCGGCGCACCACCGAACTTTCCGTGGCGGGCACCGACCGCCTCAAGGCCGCCGCCCAGGCCTCCGGCGTGCGGGTGTCCCGCCTGCTGGTCGCCGCCGTGGCCGCCTACCTGCACCGCACCAGCGGCGAGCAGGACCTTGTCCTCGGCCTGCCCGTCACCAGCCGACAGGACCGCTCCGTCCTGGGCGTCCCGGGCATGGTCTCCAACATCGTGCCGCTGCGGCTGTCCGTACGCCCCGGCACCACCGTCGCCGAACTGCTGGCCCAGACCGACGAACGGATCGGCGAGGCCGTCACCCACGGCCGCTACCGTGCCGAGGACCTGGCCAAGGAGCTCGGTCTCGTCGAGGGCGTGCCCGAGCTCGTCGGCCCCACCATCAACATCCTGCCGGGCACCGACTGGCTCCGGTTCCGCGACCACCACTCCGACCTGCGCCCGCAGTGGCTCGGCGCGGTCAGCGACCTCGCGGTCAGCGTCGGCGAGTCCGTCCGCGGCGCCGTCCGCGTCCTCTTCGACGCCGACGGCGACCAGTGCTCCGAAGAGGAACTCGTCGCCCACCAGGAGCGCTTCGGCATCCTCCTCGACGCCTTCGCCGAGGACCCCGCCCGGCCGATCGGGCACCTCGAACTCACCACCTCCGCCGAACGCGCCCTGCTGCTGGAGGACTTCGGCGTCTCCCCGAGCGAGTCCCCCGAGCTGTCCTGGCCCGCCGCCTTCGAGGCGCAGGTCCGCCGCGTACCGCAGGCCGTCGCCCTGGTCTGCGAGGACCGGGAGCTGACCTACGCCGAACTGGACGCCGCCGCCAACCGGCTCGCCCGCCTGCTCGCCGCCCGCGGCGTGGGCGCCGAGGACGTCGTCGGCGTGGCCCTGCCCCGCTCGCCCGAGCTCGTCACCGCCCTGCTCGCCGTGATGAAGGCCGGCGCGGCCTACCTGCCGCTGGACTCCGACCACCCGCAGGACCGCCTCGCGTACATGCTCCAGGACGCCGGCGCCCGTACCGTCGTCACCGCGCGCGAGCAGGCCGCGGGCCTGCCGGAACTCCCGGGCCTGGACACCGTCCTGCTCGACGGGCCCGGCACGGCCGCCGCACTCGCCGCGCAGGACCCGGCCCCGCTCGGCCTGGACGTGCCGCTCGACCGGGCCGCGTACGTCATCTACACCTCCGGCTCCACCGGCCGCCCCAAGGGCGTCGTCGTGCCCCACGACGGCGTCGGCAGCCTCATCGCCACCGCCACCGAGCGGATCGGCATCACCGAGGACAGCCGGGTCGTCCAGTTCGCCTCCGTCGGTTTCGACGTGACGGTCTGGGACCTGATCATGTCGCTGTGCGTCGGCGGACGGATCATCGTCGTCCCCACCGAACGCCGCGTCGCCGGCCCCGCGCTCACCGAGTACATCGCGGAGCACCGGGCCACCCACATGATCCTGCCGCCCTCGCTGGTGTCGGCGATGCCGCAGGACTGCGAACTCCCCGAGGGCGCCGTCCTCGTGGTCGGTACCGAGGCCGTGCCCAGCGAGCTCATCGCCCGCTGGTCGCACCGCCTGCAGATCGTCGTCGCCTACGGCCTGACCGAGGCGAGCGTCAACTCCACCCTGTGGCTCGCCCGCCCCGACTGGCAGGGCCCCGTCCCGATCGGCGAACCCGACCCCAACACCCGCGCCTACGTCCTGGACTCCGCCCTGCGGCCCGTCCCCGTCGGCGTCGAGGGCGAGCTGTACGTCGCCGGTCGAGGCCTGGCCCGCGGCTACCTCGGCCGCTTCGGCCTGACCTCCGAGCGCTTCGTCGCCGACCCGTTCGGCGAGCCCGGCACCCGCATGTACCGCACCGGCGACCGGGTCCGCTGGACCGCCGGGGGCAACCTCGACTTCCTGGGCCGCGCCGACGGCCAGATCAAGATCCGCGGCCACCGCATCGAGCCCGGCGAGATCGAGAGCGCCTTCATGGCCTGCTCGGGGATCGCCCAGGCCGCCGTCCTGGTCCGCGAGGACCAGCGCGCCGCCAAGCGGCTCGTCGCCTACCTCGTCGCCGACGCCTCCCTGGACGCCGCCGGGGCCGAGGCGGCCGTCACCGCCGCCCGCGCCGAGGCCGCGCAGGGACTGCCCGACTACATGGTCCCGTCGGCCGTGGTCCGCATGGACGGCCCGCTGCCGCTGACCCCCAACGGCAAGCTCGACGCCCGCGCCCTGCCCGACCCGCGGTGGACCGCGATGACCGGCGACGCGGCCCCCACCACCCCGGCCGAGACCGCCCTCGCGGGCCTCTTCGCCGAGGTCCTCGGACTGCCCTCGGTCGGCGTCCACGACAGCTTCTTCGAGCTCGGCGGCGACAGCATCGTCGCCATCCAGCTCGTCACCCGCGCCCGGACCGCCGGCCTCGCGATCAGCCCCCGCGAGGTGTTCCGCCTCCGTACCGTCGCCGCCCTCGCCCGCGCCGCCGGCGACGCCCCCGCACCGTCGGGGGACGCCGCGGAGCTGCCCGAGCCGTTCTCCCTGGTGCCGCTGACCGACGAGGACCGGGGCGAGTTCGCCGCCGGCATCGGCGAGCTGCTCGACGTGGTCCCGGCCACGCCGTTGCAGGAAGGTTTCTTCTTCCATGCGGTCATGGACCGCGACGGCGCCGACGGCTACGCCGTCCAGGACACCGTCGAACTCGGCGGCGACGTCGACCCCGAGGCCCTGCGGGCCGCCGTCCAGCGCCTGCTGGACCGGCACCCCCTGCTGCGCGCCGCCTTCCGCCAGCACCCCGACGGCCCCGTCGTCCAGGTCATCGGCGCCGACGTCGCCGTGCCGTGGCGGTTCACCGACCTGAGCGGCCAGGACGCCGACCGGCAGCGCGCCGCGGTCCGGGAGACCGCCGCCGCCGAGCGCGACCGCGGCTTCGACCTCGGCGCCCCGCCGCTGATGCGCGCGGCCCTGGTCCGGCTCGGCGCCGAGCGCTCCCTGCTGATCCTGACGATGCACCACATCATCGTCGACGGCTGGTCCGTCTCCCTGGTCATGCGGGAACTGCTCGACGGCTACCGGCCCGGCGCCCCCGCCGCGGCCACCACCGTCGACCCGGCCTACCGCGCCTACACCGGCTGGCTGGCCGGCCGTGACCGCGAGCTGGCCCGCGACGCCTGGCGCGACGCCCTCGCCGGACTCGACGCGACCGACGGACTGCCGTACCGCGCCGGGGAGACGGCCGGCGCCGGATCCGGCCGGGTCACCGTGGAGCTGACCGCCGCGCGGACCGAGGCGCTCACCGCCCGCACGCGGGGCCTCGGGCTCACCCTCGCCGCCGTCTTGCAGGGCGCGTTCGGCCTGGTCCTCGCCGATGTCCTCGGCGCCCGGGACCTGGTCATCGGCACCACCGTGTCCGGCCGTCAGGCGCCCGTCGAGGGCATCGAGTCCCTCGTCGGCCTGCTCATCAACACCGTGCCCGCCCGGCTGAGCGCGCGCCCCGAGCAGTCCCTCGCCGAGGTCCTCGCCGGCTTCCAGGACGGCCAGGCCGAACTGCTGGACCACCAGCACCTCGGGCTCGCCGAGATCCAGCGGGCCGTCGGCCGCGGCGACCTGTTCGACGCGCTCGTCGTGGTGGAGAACCTGCCCGACGCGGGTGACGTGTCCGACCCGCGGGGACTCGTCCGCGTCCTCGGATCCGAGATCGACGACTCGGTGCACTATCCGCTCGCCCTCACGGTGATGCCCGGCGAAACGATCCGCCTCCAGCTCGACCACGACCCGGCCCGCCTGGACGCCCGCGCGGCCGCCCGGTTCGCCGACCGGCTGCTCGCCCTGCTGGAGCAGGTCACCACCGACCCCGAACTGCCCGTCGGCCGGATCGCCACCCGGTCCGCGGACGAGCGGCGCACCACCCTCGCCGCCCTCGCCGGCGCCGAGCGGCAGCTGCCCGCCGGCACCGTGCACGGCGCGTTCGAGGAACAGGCCCGCCGGACCCCCGACGCGGTCGCCCTCGTCGACGAGGACGGCCGGACCTCGTACGCCGAACTCGACGCCCGCGCCGAGGCGCTGGCGCACCGGCTCGTCGCCCGCGGGGTGTCCGCCGAATCGGTCGTGGCCGTCGCCGTGCCGCGCTCCGCCGCCTCCCTGGTCGCCCTGCTGGCCGTCATGAAGGCCGGCGCCGCCTACCTGCCCGTCGACGTGGACTACCCCGCCGACCGGGTCCGCCACATGCTGTCCGACTCCGGTGCCCGCACCGTCGTCACCACCGGGCCCGCCCTGGCCAAGCTGCCCGTCCTCGACGCCGTCACCCCGGTCCTGATCGACGGGGCCGAGGCCGACGCCGGGAGCACCGCCGTGCTCGCGCCCGTCGACCCGGACGGCGCCGCGTACGTCATCTACACCTCCGGTTCCACCGGTCTGCCCAAGGGCGTCGTCGTCCCGCACCACGCCGTCGTCGGCCAGCTCGCCTGGACCGCCGCCGAGTTCGGCTTCGGACCCGGCGAGCGGGTGCTGCACCAGTACTCGACCAGCTTCGACCCCTCCGTCCAGGAGATCTTCGTACCGCTGATCACCGGCGGCACCGTCGTCATCGCCCGGCCCGACGGCCACCGCGACCCGGCCTACCTCGCCGAGCTGATCCGCGCCGAGCGCGTCACCAACGTCGACCTGGTGCCCTCGCTGTACACCGCCCTGCTCGCCGAGGAGACCGACGGCGCCCCCTGGTGGGCGAGCCTGCGCCGCGCCTTCAGCGGCGGTGAGGCACTGCCCGTCCCGCTCGCGCGGCGCTGGCAGGAGCGCACCGGCGTGCCCCTGCACAACGTGTACGGGCCCACCGAGGCCGTGATCCAGGTCACCAGCTGGCAGGCCGGCGCCGAATCCGCCGACGCCGCCACCGTGCCCATCGGTCGGCCCGTGTGGAACACCCGGCTGCACGTCCTCGACCGGTACCTGCGCCCGGTCGCCCCGGGCGAGCCGGGCGAGCTCTACCTCGCGGGCGCGCAACTCGCCCGCGGTTACCACGGACGCACCGCGCTCACCGCGGAGCGGTTCGTCGCCGATCCGTTCGGCACTCCGGGAGCGCGGATGTACCGCACCGGAGACATGGTCCAGTTCAACGCGGACGGCGTGCTCACCTATCTCGGGCGCACCGACCACCAGGTCAAGATCAGGGGAAACCGGGTGGAACTCGGCGAAATCGAAGCACGGCTGCGGGACGAACCGGCCGTCGGCGACGCGGTGGTCGTCGCACGCGACGACGAGCGCGGGGTCAAGCAGCTGGTGGCCTACCTGGTCCCGGCCCCCGGAGGCCGCTCCGAAGCCCTGGACACCGAGGCCGTGCGCGCCGCGCTGACGGCCAAGCTGCCCGCCCCCATGGTGCCCAGCCACTTCGTCGCCCTCGACGCGCTGCCGCTGACCCCCGGCGGCAAGACCGACCTGAAGGCCCTGCCCGCCCCCACGGTCCGCCGCAAGCCGGCCGCCCGCACCTCCCGCGAGGGACGCGAGCAGCAGCTCTGCGCGATCTTCGCCGAGGTCCTCGGCCTCGACGCGGTCGACGCCGACGAGGACTTCTTCATGCTCGGCGGCGACAGCATCCTGTCCATGTCCGTCGCGAGCCGGGCCCGCAAGGCCGGCCTGTCGGTCAGCCCCCGCGAGGTCTTCGAACACCGCACCCCGGCCGCCCTCGCGGCCGCCACCGGCGCCGCCGACACCGCGGCCGCCCCGGCCGCCGACACCGACGGCGTCGGCGACATCACCCTGCTGCCGATCGTCCACCAGCTCCGCGAGGACGGCGGCCCCATCGGCCGGTTCAACCTGTCGATGCTGCTCCAGTCGCCCGCGGCCGCCGACGCCGACACCCTGGCCCGGGTCCTCCAGGCCGTCCTGGACCACCACGACGGCCTGCGCACCCGCCTGACCCGGATGGACCTCGGCCCGGCCATCCCGGCCCTGTGGTCCGCCGTCACCACCCCGGCCGGCAGTGTCGACGCCGCAGCCCTGCTGCACCGCGTCGACGCCGGCGGGCTCGACGACGAAGCCCTGCGCGCCCTGATCACCGCCGAGTCCGACGCCGCGGCGGGCCGCCTCGACCCCGACACCGGCGCCATGGTCCGGGCGGTCTGGTTCGACGCGGGCACCGACACCCCCGGCCGACTGCTGCTCGTCGTCCACCACCTGGTCATCGACGGCGTGTCCTGGCGCGTCCTGCTCGGCGACCTCGCCGCCGCCTGGGACGCCGAGGTCCGGGGCCGACGCCCCGAGCTGGAGCCCGTACCCTCCTCCCTGCGCCGCTTCGCCCGCGAGATCGCCGAGCAGGCCACCTCCCCGCAGCGGCAGGCCGAACTCCCCTACTGGGCCAAGACCCTGGCCCCCGGCGCCGAGCTCGTTCCCGGTGCCGACCGGACCGGCACCGCCGGCGAGGCGCGGGACCACACCGTCACCCTCACCACCGACGAGACCCGCGCCCTGCTGACCGCGGTGCCCGCCACCGCCGGCGCCGACGTCACCGAGGTCCTCCTCGCCGCGCTGCGCCTGGCCGTCTCCCGACGCCGCGCCGACGCCGGTGGCGACCCGGCCGCCGACCTGCTCGTCGACCTGGAGCGCCACGGCCGCGACGGCACCTCCCTGGACCTGTCCCGCACCGTGGGCTGGTTCACCGGACTGCACCCCGTCCGGCTGCCCGCCGCCGACGGCGCCCTGGACACGCTCAAGGCCGTCAAGGAATCCGTCCGCTCGGCACCCGACTCCGGCGCCGGATACGGCATGCTGCGCTACCTCAACCCGCAGCTCGCCCCGGTCTTCGCCCAGCTGTCCACCGCCCAGGTGCTGTTCAACTACTTCGGCCGGCTCCCCGCCGACCAGACCGTCGACTGGGCGCCCGCCGCCGAGTCCGACGCCCTGTCCGTGGAACCGGACGCCGGTCTGGCCATGCCGTACCCGCTCCAGATCAACGCGGTCTGCGCGGACACCCCGAACGGCCCCGAACTGCGTGCCACCTGGACCTGGCCCGCCGGCCGGGCCCTGGGCGAGGACGACGTCCACGCCCTCGGACTGGCCTGGGCCGACGCCCTGCGCGAACTCATCGCCCAGGCCGCCGGATCCGACCCCGCCACCGGCTCCCTGACCCCCTCCGACCTGCCGCTCGTCCAGCTCACCCAGGCCGAGATCGACCGCGTCGCCCAGGTCAGCCCCGTCCCCGTCGCCGACATCTGGCCGCTGTCCCCCCTCCAGGAGGGCATCCACTTCCACGCCAGCTACGACACCGACGGCCTGGACGTCTACACCGCGCAGGACTGCTTCGACTTCGGCCACCGCCTGGACCTGGACCGGCTGCGCGCCGCCACCGCCGGCCTCCTCGCCCGGCACCCCAGCCTGTGCGCCGGCATCACCTCCGACGGCCTGCCCGCCCCCGTGCAGTTCGTCGGCCCGGCCGCCGAGGTCCCCGTACCGCTCACCGAGACCGACCTGACCGGCCTCACCGAGGAACAGCGCGCCACCCGCCTCACCGAGATCGCCGACGCCGACCGGCTCCGCCGCTTCGACCTGGCCTCGCCCCCGCTGTTCCGGCTCCGGCTGATCCGGCTCACCGAGAACACCGACCGCCTCATGCTCAGCCACCACCTGGTGGCCTGGGACGGCTGGTCCCAGTCCCTGTTCCTCGACGAACTCCTCGCCCTGTACGCGGCCGCCGGGGACGACACCGGCCTGCGGACCCCCGGCAGCTACCGCGACTACCTGAGCTGGCTCGCCGAGCAGGACTTCGACGCCGCCCGCGCCACCTGGGGCACCGCCCTCGCCGGACTCGACGAGCCCACCCTGGTGGCCCGCGGTCGCGGCGGCGAACCCACCATCCCGCGCCGGCACTCCCTCGACCTCGGAGCCGACCCCAGCGACCGGCTCCGCGGCACCGCCCGCGAACACGGCCTGACCATCAACGCGGTGCTCTCCGCGGCCTGGGCCCTGGTGCTGTCCGCCGCCGTCGGCAGCGACGACGTCGTCTTCGGAGCCACCGTCGCCGGCCGTCCGGCCGACGTGCCCGGCGCCGACACCACCATCGGCATGTTCCTCAACACCGTCCCGCTGCGGATCTCCCTGCGCCCCGAGGAGACCGTCGCCCAGCTGCTGCGCCGGGTCCAGACCGAGCGCATGGCGCTCATGGACCACGAGTACCTGGGCCTGGCCGAACTCCAGCGGGCCGGCGGCCACCCCGTGCTGTTCGACACCCTGTACGTGCTGCAGAACTTCGCCGACGAGGGCGCGTTCCGCGAGCTCACCGACCGGCACGGCATCACCGGAGTCGGCAGCGTCGACGCCACCCACTACCCGATGACCCTCATCGTCAACCCGGCCGAGCGCGTCCAGGTCAAGCTGGAGTACCGCCCCGACCTCATCGACGACGACCGGGCCGTTGCCACCCTGAGCCGCTACCGGACCCTGGTCGAGCGCCTCCTCGGCGACCTCACCGCCCCCGTCGGCACCCTGGACCTGCTGCTCCCCGACGAGCACGCCGACCTGACCGCCGCCTGGGCCGCCGCCAACGAGCCCGTACCGGACGAGACCGTCGCCGACCTCCTCGCCGGCCAGGTGGCCCGCACCCCGGACGCCGTCGCCCTCGTCTTCGGCGACACCGCCCTCACCTACGCCGAACTCGACGCCCGGATCAACCGCACGGCCCGCCTGCTGCTGGCCCGCGGCGCCGGCCCCGAGCGGACGGTCGCCCTCGCGCTGCCCCGCTCCATCGAGATGGTCGTCGCCCTGTTCGCGGTCCTGCGCACCGGCGCCGCCTACCTGCCGCTCGACCTGGACCACCCGGCCGACCGGCTCCGCCTGATGGTCGAGGACACCGGGCCGCTGTGCCTGCTGACCACCCTCGCCGTCGCCCCGACACTGCGCGCCGCATCCGGACCGCTCGCCCCCGAGGTCGCCCTGGACGACCCGGCCGTCGTCGCCGAGCTGGCCGCCCTGCCCGACACCGAGGTCACCGACGCCGAACGCCCCGCGTTCGCGCACGGCGTCCCCGGCCGGCTGGAGCACCCGGCGTACGTCATCTACACCTCCGGGTCCACCGGCAAGCCCAAGGGCGTCGTCACCCCGTACCGCGGCCTGACGAACATGCAGCTCAACCACCAGGTCGAGGTGTTCGACCCGGCGATCGCCGCCACCGGCGGCCGCCGCCTGCGCATCGCGCACACCGTCTCCTTCGCCTTCGACATGTCGTGGGAGGAGCTGCTCTGGCTCGTCGAGGGCCACGAGGTCCACGTCTGCGACGAGGAGCTGCGCCGCGACGCCGAGGCCCTGGTCGCCTACTGCGACGACCACCGCATCGACGTCGTCAACGTCACCCCGACCTACGCCCAACTGCTCATCGAGGAAGGCCTCCTCACCCACGACGAGGCCGCGGGCAAGCACCGCCCCGCCCTCGTCCTGCTCGGCGGCGAGGCCGTCTCCGACACCGTCTGGACCCGCCTCGCCGAGACCGACGGCACCTACGGCTACAACCTGTACGGCCCCACCGAATACACGATCAACACCCTCGGCGGATCCACCACCGACAGCACCACCCCCACCGTCGGCCGTCCCATCCGCAACACCCGCGGCTACGTCCTGGACGCCATGCTGCGCCCCGTCCCGCCCGGCAGCCCCGGCGAGCTGTACATCGCCGGCACCGGCCTGGCCCGCGGCTACCACGACCGGCCCGGCCTGACCGCCGAGCGGTTCGTCGCCGACCCGTTCGGCGCCCCCGGCGCGCGCATGTACCGCACCGGTGACCTCGTACGGCAACGCCCCGACGGCCTGATCGACTTCCTGGGCCGCACCGACGACCAGGTCAAGATCCGCGGCTACCGCATCGAGCTCGGCGAGATCGCCACCGCCCTGTCCGCGCACCCCGACGTGGCCCACGCCGCCGTCGTCGTCAACGAGCGGGCGGCGGGCAAGCGCCTGGTCGGCTACGTGGTACCCGAGGCCGGCGCCGAGCGCGGCGAGGCCCTCACGCAGAGCCTGCGCGAGCACCTCAAGGCCTCGCTGCCCGACTACATGGTCCCGGCCGCCCTGGTCGCCGTCGACACCTTGCCGCTGACCGTCAACGGCAAGCTCGACACCAAGGCCCTGCCCGCCCCCGAGTTCGCGGGCGCCGGCGCCGGCCGGTCCCCGCGCACCCCGCAGGAGGAGACCCTCTGCGCCCTGTTCGCGGAGGTGCTCGGCCTCACCGAGGGCGGCGTCGGCATCGACGCGAACTTCTTCGAGCTCGGCGGGCACTCGCTCCTCGCGACCCGACTGATCGCCCGGGCCCGCACCGCGCTCTCCGCGGAACTGGCCATCCGGGACCTCTTCGAGGCCCCGACCGTCGCCGAACTCGTCGAGCGCGCCGCCGGCTCGCAGGCCGACGCCCGCCCCGCCCTGGTGGCCGGCGAGCGCCCCGAGGAACTGCCCCTCTCCCACGCCCAGCAGCGCCTGTGGGTCATCCAGCAGCTGGAGGACACCTCCGCCGCGTACAACTTCCCGCTCGTCATGCGGCTGCGCGGAGACCTCGACGTCACCGCCTGGCGGGCCGCGCTGGCCGACGTCACCGACCGCCACGAGGCCCTGCGCACCCTGTTCGTCGAGCGGGACGGCCGGGCCCACCAGCGGGTCCTGCCCGCCGGCCGGTCCCAGCCGCCGGTCGAGCACCTGCGCGCCACCGAGGAGGAGACGGCAGCCCTGGTCGACGCGGCGATCAACCGGCCCTTCGACCTCGCCCGCGAACTGCCGCTGCGCGTCACCGTCATCGAGGTGGCGCCGCAGGAACACGTCGTCGTGATCCTGCTGCACCACATCACCACCGACGAGTGGTCGGACCGCCCCTTCCTCGGCGACCTGGCCGCCGCCTACGCCGCCCGCCGGACCGGCCGCGCCCCGCACTGGGAGCCGCTGCCCGTCCAGTACGCCGACTACGCGCTCTGGCAGCAGAAGCTGCTCGGCGACCCGGCCGACGCGCAGAGCCTGGCCGCCCGCCAGCTCGACCACTGGCACCGCACCCTCGACGGCGCCCCCGAGGAACTCGACCTGCCCACCGACCGGCCCCGCCCGGCGCGCCCCGCCTTCACCGGCGCCGAACTCGACATCGCGTTCGACGGCCGCGCCTACCAGGACCTGAAGCAGCTGGCCAAGGACAACGGCGTCAGCATGTTCATGGTGGTCCACGCGGCCGTCGCGACCCTGCTGCACCGCCTCGGGGCCGGCACCGACATCCCGCTCGGCTCGCCGATCGCCGGACGCGGCGACGAAGCCCTCGACGACCTCGTCGGCTTCTTCGTCAACACCCTGGTCCTGCGCACCGACCTCGCCGGCGACCCCACGTTCACCGAGCTGCTCGCCCGGGTCCGCGACACCGACCTGGCCGCTTTCTCGCACGCCGACGTGCCCTTCGAGGCGGTCGTGGAGAAGCTCAACCCGACCCGCTCGCTGGCCCGCAACCCGCTGTTCCAGGTGATGGTCGGCTACCACGCCCGCACCGAGGGCGAACTGGACCTGGCCGGCCTGGGCGTGGAGTACGTGCCCTTCCGGATCCGTTCCGCCAAGTTCGACCTCGTGTTCAGCTTCACCGAGCAGACCTCCGCCGACGGCGGGGCGGGCTCCCTGGTGTGCCGTCTGGAGTTCGCCACCGAGCTCTTCGACCAGGACACCGCCGAGCGGATCGGCGAACGCCTCGCGGTCCTCACCGGCGCCCTCGCCGCCGCCCCCGACCGGCCCGTGTCCGCCGCCCCGCTCCTGGTGGGCGACGAACGCGCCCTCGTCCTGGACGCCTTCAACGGCGGCCCCCGCGAGGTCGACGAGCTGTCGCTGCCCGCCCTGTTCGCCCGGCACGTCGCCGAGCGGCCCGACGCGGTCGCCGTCGTCGACCGCGACACCCACCTCGACTACGCCGCGCTGGACGCCCGGTCCAACCGGATCGCCCACCTGCTGGCCGCCCGGGGCGTCGGCGTCGAGAGCGTCGTCGGCGTGGCCGTGCCCCGCTCCGCGGACATGATCGCCACCGTGCTGGCCGCGCTGAAGCTCGGCGCCGCCTTCCTGCCGCTCGACCTGGTCCACCCCCAGGACCGGCTCGCCTACATGATCGAGGACTCCCGGACGACCCTGGTCGTCGGCACCGAGCCGGTGGCCGGGAAGATTCCCGCCACGGACGTCCCCGTCCTGCTGCTCGACGAGCCGGGCACCGCCGCCGACCTGGCCCTCCGTCCGACCACCGCGGTACCCACCCCGCAGGTCGCCCTGGACCAGGCCGCGTACGTCATCTACACCTCCGGCTCCACCGGCCGGCCCAAGGGCGTCGTCGTACCCCACGAGGGCATCTCCAGCCTCGTCGCCACGGCCGTCGACCGGATGGGCCTCGAAGCCGACAGCCACGTCCTACAGTTCGCCTCCATCGGCTTCGACGTGTTCGTCTTCGAACTCGCGATGGCGCTCTGCCACGGCGGTCGCCTCGTCCTCATCACCGACGAGGCACGCGTCGCCGGCCCGGCCCTCACGGACTTCCTGGCCGACCACGCGATCAGCCACATGATCCTGCCGCCGTCCCTGGTGTCCGCGCTGCCCGCCGGATGCGAACTGCCCGAGGGCTCCACCGTCCTGGTCGGCACCGAGACGGTGCCGCCGGACCTCTTCGAGCGGTTCGGCGCCACCGCGAACCTGATCTGCGCCTACGGCCTCACCGAGGCCACGGTCAACTCCACCCTGTGGCCCTCGCGCGGCGCGGAACTGCGGCCCGGCGCCCGCGTCCCGATCGGCGCCCCCGACCCCAACACCCTCGCCTACGTCCTCGACGACCGGCTCCAGCCCGTCCCGCCCGGCGTGGTCGGCGAACTGTACGTGTCCGGACGCGGGTTGGCCCGCGGCTACCTCGGCCGGTTCGGCCTGACCGCCGAACGGTTCGTCGCCGACCCGTTCGGCGCCCCCGGCAGCCGCATGTACCGCACCGGTGACCGGGCCCGCTGGCGCCGCGACGGGAACCTCGACTTCCTGGGCCGCGTCGACACCCAGGTCAAGATCCGCGGCTTCCGCATCGAACTCGGCGAGATCGAGGCCGCGCTCGTCGGACACCCGGCCGTCGGCCAGGCCACGATCGTCCCCGACCGGGTCGGCGACATCGTCCGCCTCGTCGGATACGTCGTACCGGAGAGCGGCCCGCTCGACCCGCAGGACGTCCGGGCACACGTCGCCGCGCAGCTGCCCGAATACATGGTGCCCGCCCTCGTCGTCACCCTGGACGGCCCGCTGCCGCTGACCCCCAACGGCAAGCTGGACCACAAGGCGCTGCCCGCGCCCGACTGGACCGGCATGACCGGCGGGGCCCGCCCGGTCGGCGCCACCCAGGCGAAGCTCGCCGGCCTGTTCGGCGAGATCCTCCAGCTCGACGAAGTCGGCGTCCACGACAACTTCTTCGCCCTCGGCGGCCACTCCATGGCCTCCATGCGCCTCCTCGGCCGCATCCGCGCCGAGTTCGGCGTCGAACTGAGCATCCGCGACGTCTTCGACGCCCTGACCGTCGCCGGCCTCGCCGCCAAGCTCGACGGCGCGGCCGCCGCCCGCCCGGCCCTGCGCCCCGCGGCCACCGGCACCGGCACCGCCGGACCGGCCCCCGCGCAGCGTTGGCAGTGGGAGGCGCACCGGCGGTGGGAGGGCTTCGACCACGGTCTGGTGCTCCGCTCGCCCGGCGCCCTGGACCCGGCGGCCCTGGCCGCCGCCCTCGACGACGTCGTCACCCGGCACGAGCCGCTGCGCACCCGCTTCACCGAGCGGGACGGCGCCGTACTCCGCGAACCCGCGGCCCACCCGACGCTGGAGACGGAATCCTGCGCCGACCTCGACACCCGGCTCGGGGAACTCGCCGCGCTGCACCCCGACCTGACGCACGAGGCACCGCTGCGGGCCCGGCTGCTCACCGCAGCCTCCGGTGAACAGGCCCTGCTGATCACCGCGCACTACCTCGCCGTCGACGAATGGTCCGTGGTCCCGCTGTTCCGCGACCTCACCGAGGCCTACGAGGCCCGTGAGCAGGACCGGGCCCCCGGCTGGGAGCCGCTGCCCGTCAGCTACTCCGACTACGCGGCCTGGGCCGAGCGGGTCATCGGCGACCCCGCCGACCCCGCCGGACTCGGTGCCCGCCAGCTCGCCTGGTGGCAGGAGAACCTGGACGGCGTCCCGGAACAGCTCGCGCTGCCCGTGGACCGGCCGCGCCCGCAGGCCCCGGACGTGCGCGGACCGGGCGGCGACTACGTCTCCTTCGTCCTGGACGAGCAGTTGCACGCCGACGTCGACGCCCTCGCCCGGTCCACCGGCACCAGCATGTTCATGGTGCTGCACTCGGCCCTGTCGGCCCTGCTCACCGCCCATGGTGCGGGCACCGACCTCCCGATCGGTACGATGGTCGCCGGCCGTGGCGAAGAGCAGCTCGCCGACCTCGTCGGCTGCTTCTTCAACACCGTCGTGCTGCGCACCGACACGGCGGGGGACCCCACCTTCGCCGAACTGCTCGGCCGGGTGCGGGAGATCACGCTCAGCGCCCTGGACCGGCAGGACGTCCCGTTCGACGCGGTCGTCCGTGCCACCGCGCTGCCCGACGGGGGACCGCAGGTCATGGTCATCCACCACGAACAGGCGGACCTCGGACAGTTGGAGGGCGGCGTGGGCTCCTTCCACGCGGTGCCGACCGGCTCGGCGAAGGCCGAGCTGACGCTCAGCTTCTACGAGCCGCGCGGCGACGGTCCGGTCCACTGCGAGCTGATCCACGCCACCGACCTGCTCGGCCGGGCCAAGGCCCGCCGGCTGGCCGAAGAACTTCACCGGTTGCTGCGCCATGTGGTGGCCGAGCCCGGACAGCCGCTCTCGGAGCTGTTCACCGTTATGTCCATGAGGAGTGAGAACGCATGACCACCAACCCGTTCGAGGACCCGCAGGGCCGCTTCCTGGTCCTCGTCAACGACGAGAACCAGCACTCGGTCTGGCCGGCCTTCGCCCAGGTGCCGGCGGGCTGGCGGACCGTCTTCGGTGAGGACACCCGGGACGCCTGCCTGACCTACGTCGAGACCAACTGGACGGACCTGCGCCCCGCGAGCCTGGCCGCCCAGCAGGCCTGATCCCGCACGCGCCACGACGCCGCCCGCGGCGAGGAACCCTCCTCGCCACGGGCGGCGTCCGTGCGTCCCGGCCTGCGGCGGGGGAGCGGCTGCCGCAGCATCCGTCCGCCCGGTTCCGCGGGCGCTCCCGCCCCGGCCCGCCGGGGGCGTGCTCCGGGATCCACCCGGGACACCTGTCCGGGCGCGCCCACTCGGGCCCGCGCCCCGGGCGTCGGGCGTCGGGGTGCCGGGTTGCCGGCACCCCGGGTTCCGGTGGTGGGTCGGGGCTCGGGCCCGGATGATCGGCACCGGCACGGTACCCGGTGCGAGTACGGAAAACGCCGCGCGTCCTTCCCGGGGAAGGACGCGCGGCGTTCGGGGGTCCGGTCCGGGGGCGTCGGCCCCCCGGAGGGTCAGGGTGTCGGTGCGGGCGGCACCGACGGGGCGACGGGCTTCCTCGGCGCGGGCAGCGCGTCGGACTCCGGGTCCCGGCGGCTGGCGGACCAGGCGTCCCAGAGGTCGGCGTAGCGCCCGCCCGCGGCGACGAGTTCGTCGTGCGTCCCGGTCTCGACGACCCGGCCCTGGTCGAGGACCACGATCCGGTCGGCGGTCGCGGCCTGGGGGAGCCGGTGGGCGACCATCAGGCCGGTCCGCCCCTCCAGGGCCCGCAGGGCCGCCGTCTCCAGGACGCGGGCGCCGGCGCTGCCCGCGTCGGCGGTGGCCTCGTCCAGGATCGCCACCGGCGGGTCGGCGAGGACCAGCCGGGCCAGGGCCAGGTGCTGGGCCTGCGTGACGGTGAGCCGGTGCCCGCCCTCGCCGACCACGGTGGCGAGGCCCTCGGGCAGCGCGAGCGCCCAGTCCAGCGCGCCCACCCGGTCGAGGGCCGCCCGCAGTTCCTCGTCGGTGGCCTCCGGCCCGGCCAGCCGCATGTCATCGGCCAGCGGCCCGGCGAACACGTGGACCTCCTGGCTGATCAGGGTCACCGCCCGGCGGATCCCGTCGGGCCCCAGCTCGGTGGCGTCGACGCCACCGAGGAGGATCGAGCCGCCGGAGGGCTCGTGGACGCCCGCGATCAGCTTCGCGAGGGTGGTCTTCCCGGCGCCGCTCGCGCCGACGAGCGCGACCCGCTCGCCGCTGCGGACCTCCAGGTCGACCTCGCGCAGGACCGGGTGCCCCGACACGTAGGCGTGGCTCAGCGCGCGGACCGTGACGGAACCGTCGGCCGGTACCGCCCGGCTCTCGGACTCGCGTTCGGCCGGCAGCTCGGACACGCCGACCAGGCGTGCCAGGCTCGCCCCGGCGGACTGCGCCTCGTCGATGAGGAACAGCGCCGCGTTGACCGGGTTGAAAAGGCTGTGGAAGTACAGGGCGGCCGCGGTCGCCGTACCGATGCTGACGGACCCGTTGTCGACGAGGACGAACCCGGTGACGAGGACGGCGGCCAGACCGATGAACTCGGCGAGGTTCAACCGCGAGAAGAAGCCGGACACGAGCCTGATGCCGCGCAGCGCGAGGTCGACGGCTTCCCGGGACCGCTGCTCCAGCAGCTGGGCGTGCGTGCCGCCGAGCCGGAAGGCGCGGACGGTGCGGACGCCGCCGATGCTGTCGAGGAGCTGGTGCTGGAGAGCGCCCGTCGCCACGCGGTGTTCGGCGTAGACGGAGGAGGCCCGGGGGACGTACCAGCGCACGGACAGGATGTGGACCGGTACGGCGAGCAGGACCGCGGCGAGGAAGCGCCAGTCCAGGACGGCCAGTCCGGCCAGGGTCAGCGCGATGGTGAGCAGGGCGACCGCGAACTCGGGGAGCGCCTGGCGCACCGCCCGGGCTATCACGGTCACGTCCCCGGTGACCCGGGAGGTCAGGTCGCCGGACCCGGCCCGCTCGACGCGTTCGAGGGGAAGTCGCAGGGCCCGGGCGATGAATCGTTCCCGCAGGTTCGCCAGGATCGTCTCGCCGAGCCGGGCGACCAGCGAGCTGCCGATCGCGCCGGCGACGCCGCGGGCGACCGCCACGACCAGCAGGAGGATCATCGGCACGGTGAGGGAGCCCGCTCCGCGCCGCTCGACGACGAGGTCGACGATGCGCCCGAGCAGGGGGGCGGTGAGCAGTCCGATGCCCGTTCCGAGGACCAGGACGGCCAACGCGGAGACGGCCAGCAGCCGGTGCCCGCGCAGCAGCGTGCGCAGGACGGCGAAGGTCTGGGCGCCGGTGGCCGTGGGCAGCAGCTCGCGTTCGCCGGTGCGGGATCCGGTCATCGTCCGTCCTTCGTCCTGCGCGTCCTCGTGGTCCGCGCGCGCCTCGGCTGCGGTCCTTGCGTTCGTGTCCGTCATGCCAACACCGTCGCGCGGTAGGCCGTGTCGGTGGAGACCAGGTCCTGGTGGCTGCCTTGCGCGGTGACGGCGCCCTCGTCGAGCACCACCACCCGGTCGGTTTCGGCGAGCAGGGCGGGGCTCGTGGTCACCAGGAAGGTGGTGCGGCCGGGCCTCAGCAGCCTCAGGCGGGCCGCGATGCGGGACTCGGTGACCGTGTCGACCGCCGTCGTCGGGTCGTGGACGACCAGCACGGGCGGGTCGGCGGCCAGTGCCCGTGCGAGTGCGACGCGCTGGCGCTGCCCGCCGGACAGGGACCGGCCGCGCTCGCTGAGGGCGGTGTCCACGCCCTGGGGCAGGGCCCGGGCGACGTCGTCGGCGGTGGCGGCGGCGAGGGCCGGAGCGGGGTCGTCGCCGGCGTCGGGCAGGGCCGCCCGTACGTTGTCGAGGAGGCTGCCCTCGAACAGGTCGGCGTCGTGGTGGGCCACGAGGATCGCCCGGCGGGTGTCGTCCGGGTCCAGGTCGGTGAGCGGTATCCCGTCGAGTTCGATCACGCCTTCGTCGGGGTCCGTTTCACGGCCCAGGCACAGCAGCAGGTCCTCGGCGGCGGCCGGGTTGCCGGTGACGACGCCGATCAGGGTGCCGGGGGCGACGTCGAGGTCGAGGCCGCGCAGCGCTCCGTGCGTGACGCCGCTGAGTCGGACGCGTCCCTCGACGGGGTGGGGGAGCGCGGTCGTTCCGGCGGTGACGGCGGGCGGTGCGGCGAGGACCTCGGCGATGCGCTCGGCGGAGGCCCGCCCCTGGGCGAACTCGCCGTTGACGTAGGTGAGGAGTTGGAAGGGACCCAGCAGGTACTGGGCGAGCCCGACGGCCGCCACGAGTTCACCGACGCTGATCGAGCCGCTCATCGCGAGGTGGGCGCCGACGAGTCCGATGATCGCGATGAAGATGCCGGTCAGGGCGAGGATCGCGCCGTCGTGCCAGGCCCGGCTGCCGGCGGCGCGCAGGGCCGCGGTGAGCGAGTCCCGACTGGTGCTGCGGTAGCGGGAGACGGCGGCGGCCTCGGCGCCCATGCCCTTGAGGACGCGCAGGCCCGCGACGAGGTCGGCGGCCACGCCCGAGGCGTGCGCGGCGCGGTCCTGTTCGACCTCGCTGCGCTGTTCCAGGGGACGGCTGATGAGGTGGCCCAGCCACAGCAGCGGCGGTACGCCCAGCAGGATGAGCAGTCCCAACGGCACCGAGATGCGCAGCAGTGCCACCGCGCTGAT
Organism: Streptomyces sp. NPDC040432; assembly: GCF_055595445.1. NCBI lineage: Bacteria > Bacillati > Actinomycetota > Actinomycetes > Kitasatosporales > Streptomycetaceae > Streptomyces > Streptomyces sp. NPDC040432. Next base: position 138,674 of record NZ_JBVIVP010000019.1, read on the forward strand.
GGCGAGGCCGGCGAGCGCCGACACCCCGTACATCACCGCGGCGGCGGTCGCTCCGACGCGGGTGGCGTCACCGGTGGCGATGGCGGTGAGCGCGCCGGGCAGTCGGCCCTTGTCGGCGCCGCCGCGCGGATCGAGCACCTTGCGGCCGAGGGCGAGGCGCAGGCCGTGGCCGGCGTGTTCCGCCGAGCCGTCGGTGATGCGTGCCGCGATCCGGTAGCAGGTCGACAGGACGAAGAAGAGGCCGGCGAGGACGATCAGCCAGCGCAGCAGGGCCCCGGAGGATCCCGTGGACACGGCCTGGTCGATGATGATCCCGATGACGACGGGGACCAGCGCCTCGCAGCCCTGGTGGGCCATGCCGAGGACGGACGCCGTTGCGATGCGGCGGCGTTGGCCGCCGATCGCTTTCCGGAGGACTTGGCTCCCCGTAGGTCCTCCGTCGAGCATGCGTTCCTCCGCCAAATATGAGAATGATCAAATAGTTAGGTAAGGCTACCTTAAATGCGCCGCGCGGCGGGGTGCCGTCCGGCTCCCGTCCCCTATGTCCCGCTTGCGTCATCCGTCCCTGCGTTGACCTGGTCCGGAGCATTCGCTTAGGCTCACCTAAGTACTGACGTGTCGTCGATGCGTCAGTTTTCGTTCGCCACCGGCCGACCGCCGCCAGGGGGAGTAGTAGTTGTTGTCCGTCGAAGCCCGGGAGGCACCGGACACCGGGGCCAAGGGCCAGGTCGTACCACCCAAGTCCCGGTCCGTGACGGCGGCACGGGGCGCCGGCCTCGTCGTCGGGCTCGCCGCGCTCCTCCTGGTCTCACTGCTCAGCGTGTGGGTCGGCACCAAGGGCATACCGTTCTCCGCCACGTGGAACGTGCTCTGGAACCCCGACGGGTCGCAGGCCTCGGTCATCATCCACGAGTACCGGATCCCGCGCACCCTCCTCGGCCTCGTCGTCGGCCTGGCCCTCGGCCTGTCCGGCGCGCTCATGCAGGCGCTCACCCGCAACCCGCTCGCGGACCCCGGCCTGCTCGGCGTCAGCCTCGGCGCCTCCACCGGCGTCGTCGTCGCGATCTCGTTCCTCGGCATCGGCACGGCGCTGGGCTACGTCTGGTTCGCGTTCGCCGGGGCCGCCATCGCCTCCGTGGTGGTCTACCTGCTCGGTTCCTCCGGGCGGAGCCTCGCCACCCCGGACCGACTGGTCGTCGCGGGAGCCGCCGTCACGGCGGTGCTCACCGCCTTCAACACGGCCGTCCTGCTCCTTGATCCGCAGGCCTTCAACCAGTTCAGGTTCTGGACCGTGGGCGCCCTCGCGGGCCGCAACCTCGACTTCGTGTACCTGATCCTGCCCTTCGTCGTCGTGGGACTGTTCATCGCCCTCGGGATCGCCCCGGCCCTCAACGCCCTCGGCATGGGCGAGGACGTGGGCCGCGCCCTCGGCGTGAACGTCACCCGCACCCGCGCCCTGGGCGCCGTCGCCGTGATGCTGCTCTGCGGCGCCGCGACCGCCGCCGCCGGGCCGATCGGCTTCGTGGGCCTCGCCGTCCCGCACGTGGCCCGGTTCGTGGTCGGCCCCGACCAGCGCTGGGTGCTCGCCTACTCCATGCTGATCGCGCCCGTCCTGCTGGTCGGGGCGGACGTGCTGGGCCGGGTGCTCGGGGCGCCCGGCGAGATCCAGGTCGGCATCGTCACCGCGTTCCTCGGCGCACCGCTGTTCATCGCGCTGTGCCGCCGCCGAAAGTTGGTCATGCTGTGAGCGCCGCACCCGGGGCCGAGACCCCCGCCGCCCCCACCACCCGCACGCCCCGCATCGTCACCGGCAGCGTCCTGCGCACCCGGCGCGGAGGCATCTCCCTACGGGTCCAGGGCCGCACCGTGGCCGTCACCGTGATCCTGCTGGCCCTCCTCCTGACGGTCATGACGATCAGCCTGACGACCGGTGACTTCAGCCTGTCCATCGGCGAGGTGCTCGGCGCCCTCTTCGGCGACGGCGGCGGCGCCGCGGACTTCGTCGTCAACACCCTCCGCATGCCCCGACTGCTGACCGCCCTGTGCGTCGGCGCGGCCCTGGCCGTCAGCGGGGCCATCCTGCAGAGCCTGACCAACAACCCGTTGGGCAGCCCCGACATCATCGGATTCACCAACGGATCGGCGACCGGCGCCCTCGTCGTCATCGTCGTGACGCACGGCAGCATGACCCAGATCGCCCTCGGGGCCCTGGTCGGCGGACTCGCGACCGCCGCCGTCATGTACCTGCTGCTCCTCGGCAGCGGCATGCAGGGCTTCCGGCTGATCGTCATCGGCATCGGCGTGAGCGCCCTGCTCCTGGCCTTCAACTCGTACCTGCTCACCCGGGCGACCTGGCAGGAGGCCCTGGAGGCCCAGGCCTGGCTCATCGGCAGCCTCGGCAACCGCGGTTGGGAACACGCCAACACCATCGTCATCGCCGTCGCCGTCCTCCTTCCGCTCGCCATGCTGTTCGCCCGCCGGCTCTCCATGGTCGAGATGGGCGACACCACGGCCACGGCCCTGGGCGTCAACGTCGGCGCGACCCGGACCGCGCTCCTCGTCATCAGCGTCGCCCTGGCGGCCTTCGCCACCGCGGTCACCGGACCCATCTGGTTCGTCGCGCTCGCGGCGCCCCAACTGGCCCGCAAGCTGTCCCGCTCGTCCGGCCCGGCCCTCATGCCGTCCGCCGCCATGGGCGCCGTCCTGCTGGCCGGCAGCGACCTCGCCGTCCAACGCATCTTTTCCCCCGCCCTCCTGCCGGTGGGCACGGCGACCGGCACCGTCGGCGGGTTGTACCTGATCTGGCTGCTGGTCACGGAGTCACGAAAGAGCCGCGCATGAGTGCAGAGAACGTCCCCACCGCCCGCCTGAGGGCCGAGGACCTGACGCTGACCTACGACCAGCGGACGGTGGCCACCTCGCTGGACGTGGTCATACCCGACAACTCCTTCACGGTGATCATCGGCCCGAACGCCTGCGGCAAGTCCACCCTGCTCAAGGCGCTCGCGCGGATGATCAAACCGAAGGCGGGCGAGGTCCACCTCGACGGCGCCCCGATCTCCTCCTACCGCTCCCGCGAGGTCGCGCGCCGGCTCGGCCTGCTCCCGCAGACCTCCACCGCGCCCGGCGGCATCACCGTCGGCGACCTCGTCGCCCGTGGCCGCTACCCGCACCAGAAGCTGCTGAAGCAGTGGTCGGCCGAGGACGAGGCCGCCGTCGCCGAGGCCATGCGCCGCACCGGAGTCCTCGAACTCGCCGAACGCCCCGTCGACGACCTCTCCGGCGGCCAGCGCCAGCGGGTCTGGCTGTCCATGGTGCTGGCCCAGCAGACCTCGATCCTGCTGCTCGACGAGCCGACCACCTTCCTCGACATCGCCCACCAGGTCGAGGTGCTCGACCTGTGCGCCGAACTGCACGAGAACAGGGGCCAGACCATCGTCGCGGTCCTCCACGACCTCAACCAGGCCTGCCGCTACGCCACGCACCTCATCGTGATGAAGCCGGGAGGCGTCATCGCCGCCGAGGGCGACCCGGCGACGATCATGACCGCCGAGCTCATCCAGGACGTGTTCGGCCTCTCCTGCCGGATCATCGACGACCCGGAGACCGGGACGCCCCTGATGGTGCCGGCGGCCCGCAAGCGAGCCGGCACGGCCGCCGGATCCCCGGTGGCCGAACTCCTCCAGTGACGGACGGACCACCATGCTCTGCACGAGGCTGACGAACGCCAACATCCTCACGATGGACCCGGACCACCCCGTGGCCCACGACCTGGGGATCTGGCACGGCCGGATCGTCGGCCTGGACGACGCGGTGACCGCGCTCCCCGCCCGCGAGGTCATCGACCTCCAGGGCGCCACCGTCCTGCCGGGGTTCATCGACAGCCACGTGCACCTGGCCTGGACCGGACTGAAGGCCGCCACACCGAGCGTCGCGGGCCTCACCCGCATCGACGACGTCCTCGCGGTCGTCGCGGAAGCCGTCTCCGGGCAGGGCGGTCCCGGCACCTGGGTCGACATCGCCGGATACGACCAGCGGGCGCTCGGGCGGCACCTGACGGCGACCGAACTCGACCGGGTCGGCGCCGGGCGCCAGGTGTTCCTGATGCACGAGTCCGGGCACGCCTGCGTGGTCAACACCGCGGTGCTCGACCGGCTGCCGGCGGACGTCCCCCACGAGAACGGCTTCCTCGCCGAAGGCGCCATGAGCGCGGCCCGCGCCCTGCGGCCCCCGTACTCCCAGCGGGAACTCGCCGACGCCATCGAGCGCGCCGGCCGGACCTGCCTCGCCGAGGGCGTCACCGCCTGCGCCGAGGCGGGCATCGGCGGCGGCCTCCTCGGCCACAGCCCCGTCGAACTCGGCGCCTACCAGCTCCTGCGGGACGAGGGCCGGCTGCCCCTGCGCGTCCAGCTCATGGCGGCGGCCGACACCCTGCGCCCCGTCACCACACCGGCCGCCGACGGCATCCCGCGCGCCCTCGGCCTCGGCATGCGCACCGGCTTCGGCGACGACTGGCTCTCCCTGGGCGCGCTCAAGGTGTACACCGACGGCGGCATGATGGCCCGTACCGCGGCCCTCACCGGGCCGTACGAGGGAACGGAACACCTGGGACAGCTCCAGGACGACCCGCAACGCCTGTTGGACACCATCGTGGACGGCCACCTCGCCGGCTGGCAGCTCGCCGTCCACGCCATCGGTGACCGCGCCGCCGACCTGGCCCTGGAGGGCATCGAGCGCGCGCAGCGCCTGCGGCCCCGGCCCGGTGCCCGGCACCGCGTCGAACACGCGGGCCTGATCAGGCCCGACCAACTGCCGCGCTTCGCCCGGCTCGGGGTGGCCGCCGTCGTCCAGCCGAACTTCCTGTACTCCTTCGGGGACGACTACTCCGCCATCATGGGCGAGGAGCGCGCCCCCTGGATGTACCGCGGCAAGGGCTTCCTGGACCACGGCGTCACCCTCGTCGGCAGCTCCGACCGTCCCGTCACGGACGGATCCCCCTTGCGGGCCGTCCAGTTCATGGTCGAACGGACCTCCTCGACGGGCCTGCCCGTCGGCCCGGACGAGGGCATCACCGTCGACCAGGCGCTGCACGCGTACACCGTCGCCGGTGCGTACGCCTGCCACTGGGACGACAGGGCGGGCACCCTCGCCACCGGCAAGCGCGCCGACCTGGTGGTGCTGGGCGACGATCCGCGGCGCGTCGCCACCTCGGCCATCGGGGACATCCAGGTGGTGGCCACGTTCGTGGACGGTGTCCGGACACCCGAGTCGAAGGCGCCGTAGGGCAGTTCGGCCGCGCCCGGCGGGCGGATCCACCCACCCGCACGCACTCCACCTAGGTTAGGCTTACCTAAACATGGGGGGGCCGGGATGCAGGAGCAGGTGCGACGCCGAGCGCAGCGGGACGAGCCGGGCGAGCGGGACGCGTGGGCCGACGAGGTCGTGGCCCGCATGGCCTCCCGCGAGGAGATGGAACGCGCACTGCGCGAGGCGCTGAGTCGCACGCCCAGCCAGCGTGAAGAAACGATTGCTCGGATGGCGGACGCCCTGCGCGGCGCCGCCCAGGGGCTGTCCGTCCCGGGCTGCGCCGCCGCCGCCGGAGTTCCCGAACGCATCCTGCGCGAGTGGTTGAGGATCGACGCCGACTTCGCCGGGGCGCTGCGCGCCGCCCACGCCCTGGCGGAGGCCCACGGGCTGCGGCCGGGCGCGGAGCCGACGCCCGCCGCGCTGCACCTCCTCCTCGACGCCATACGCAAGGGCGCGGCCTGGCCCGCCGCGGCGAGCCTCGTCGGCATCTCCATCCGCGGGTTCAACCGCCTGCGGTCGGAGGCGCCCCAGGTCGGGGCCCTGATCGCGGCCGCCCAGCGGGCCCGGCCGACGAAGACCGCCCCGGGCTCACGGCGCAGGCTCCCCAAGGCCGGTAGCACCGGGGCCGGTTACCGGATCGTCCAGCTCGACGACCCCGTGCTCTCGCCGGGGGGCCGACCCGACCCGGCGTCGGCCGGGGGCGGGGTGGGTGATCCGGCGCCCTTGACCGGTGGGCCCCGCGCCGGGGGAGCGGGGTAGTCGTGGCGCGGGTCGACCCGTCGTCGGACCCGGCCGGGGGCGCATCGCCCCTCTTCGGCAACCCGGTTGACCGGATCGGCGCTGAGGATCCGGGTTTTGCCTCTTACTTAAGTAAGGCTAACCTTGGTTTGTGGTTCCGGGGTGGCGCGGTGATCGAGCCGCCCGCCGTTCGCGCCGGAGCCGTATGGAAAGGGAACCCTTGATCACGCTCGCCTCACGGACCGCCCCCCGGTCCGTTCGCGCCGTCCTGCCCGAAGTCTTCCCCGTACGCTCCGCACGAGCCGCGCTCCCCGCACGAGCCGCGGACACCGCCGCGCTCACCGTACGCTCCGCGCGCGCCGGGGACGCCGCCGCACTCGCGGCCCTGTCCCGGCCGTTCGTCCGGTCGGGGGAGCTGCGTGCGCGCTCCCTCTCCCTGTACGTCGCGGACGCCGCCGACTTCCTCGTCGTGGACGCACCCGACGGGACCCTCCAGGGATGTCTGGGCCTGCGGGTCCACCCCGCCGGGGCGGGCGCCGGACACGGAGCCTCGGGCGTCCTCTACAACTTCTGCGTCGCACCCGGCAGCCAGGGCCGCGGACTGGGCGCCGGACTGCTGACCGCCGCGCTGGCCAGGGCCAACTCCCGCGACCTGACCGCCCTGTTCACCGCGACCACGGGCAGCGGCGAACTGTTCCGCCGCCATGGCTTCGTCCCCGCCCACGTCGCCGCGGCCCCACCGGCCTGGGTCGACTCCCTCTCCCCCGACCGCAACTCGCGCATCCTCACCCGATCCCTCTAGGCCGGTCGTCAAAGTCCCGTCGTCGCCCGCAGACGGGAGTTTGACGACAGGCCCTGGGCCCCCGCGGGGGCACGGTTCGCGGGGCGCTTCCGCGGGCCGCTTCCTCGCGGGCACGGCCGGTGGCCTGCACCCTCCTCGGGCGCCGGCCACCGGCGTTTTCCACGATGTCCGTGTCAGGCGTCGAGGATTCCCGGCAGGGCCGCCAGCAGGGCGTCCACCTGGGCCTCGGGTACGGTCAGCGCCGGAGCGAGCCGTACGGTCGCCGGTCCGGCGGCGTTCACGAGGAATCCCGCGTCCTGCGCGGCCCGCTGCACCCGCGGGGCGACCGGTTCGGTCAGGCCCACGCCCACCAGCAACCCCGCACCCCGCACCTCGCCCACCAGCGGATGCTCCAGCGCCCGGATGCCGTGCCGGAGCCGCTCGCCCTGCCGCGTCACGTGGGCGAGCAGGCCCTCGGACTCGATGGTCTCCAGGACGGCGAGTCCGGCCGCGCAGGACGCGGGGCTGCCGCCGAAGGTCGATCCGTGCTGACCCGGCGTCAGCAGGTCGGCCGCCGGCCCGAAGGCGACGGTCGCACCGATCGGCAGACCGCCACCCAATCCCTTGGCCAGGACCACCACGTCGGGATCGATCCCGTCCAAGGCCTGGTGGGCGAACCAGTGCCCGGTACGGCCGATCCCGGTCTGGACCTCGTCCAGCACCAGCAGCGTCCCCGTGGCCCTGGTGATCTCGCGCGCCGCCCGCAGGTAGCCGTCGGGCGCCACGATGACGCCGGCCTCTCCCTGTACCGGCTCCAGGAACAAGGCCGCCGTCTCCTCGGTGACAGCGGCCCGCAGCGCCTCGACGTCGCCGTACGGCACGTGGGACACGCCGCCGGGCAGGGGCAGGAAGGGCTCGCGCTTGCCCGGCTGGCCGGTGAGTGCGAGCGCGCCCATGGTACGGCCGTGGAAACCGCCCTCGGTCGCGACCAGGGCGCCGCGACCGGTCCGCCGGGCGATCTTGAAGGCCGCCTCGACCGCCTCCGTACCGGAGTTGGCGAAGAAGACCCGCCCGGGCCGGCCCAGGAGCGCCAACAGCCGCTCGGCGAGCGCGACCCCGGGCTCGGAGACGAAGAGGTTGGAGACGTGCCCCAGCGTCGACAGCTGGCGGGTGACGGCCGACACCACGGCGGGGTGGGCGTGGCCGAGGGTGTTCACGGCGATCCCGCCGGTGAAGTCGGCGTAGGCGCGACCGGCCTCGTCCCACACGGTGCTGCCCTCGCCACGGACCAGGGCCAGCGGCGGGGTGCCGTAGTTGTCCATCATGACCGCGCGCCAGCGCCCGGTCAGGTCGTCGCCGCTGGTCATGCCGTTCTCACTTCCGGATCGATCCGTACCGGGGCGGTGCGCACGTGGGCGGTCCGTGCCGGGACCGTTCCCGCCGGCTCCGGCCGCTCCCGGTCCGCCTCCACCGGGTCGGGGACCACGGTGGTGCCGTGCACCTCGGCGGACGCGACGCCGCGCAGCACGGAGTGCGGCACCCGGCCGTCCAGCACGTGCGCCTTGCGCACACCCGCCCGGACGGCCCGCAGGCAGCCCTCCATCTTGGGGAGCATGCCGCTGGCCAGCTCCGGCATCAGCTTCTCGACGCCCTCGGCCGTCAGGCGCTCGATCACCTCGGTGCTGTGCGGCCAGTTCGCGTACACCCCCTCCACGTCGGTCAGCATCAGCAGCTTCTCCGCGTCGAGGGCGACGGCCAGCGCCGACGCCGCGAGGTCCGCGTTGATGTTGTAGACCTGCCCGTCCGAGCCGCGGGCCACGGGGGAGACGACCGGGATGCGTCCCCGTTCCAGGAGCGCGCGGATGGTGTCCGCGTCCACGTCGACGATGTCGCCGACGAGCCCGATGTCGACGGGTTCGCCGTCGACCCAGGCCGCCCGCCGTACGGCGGTCATGGTGTGCGCGTCCTCGCCCGACATGCCGACGGCGAGGGGCCCGTGGGCGTTGATCAGCCCGACGAGCTCCCGCTGGACCCGGCCGGTCAGCACCATCCGTACGACGTCCATGACGTCCGGGGTGGTCACCCGCAGGCCCGCCTCGAAACGGACCTCCAGGTCGAGCCGGTCGAGCATGCCGCTGATCTGCGGGCCGCCACCGTGCACGACGACGGGGTACAGCCCGGCGCGCCGCAGTCGCACGACGTCCTGCGCGAACGTCGCCTTGAGTTCCTCGTCGACCATGGCGTTGCCGCCGAACTTGATGACGACGGTCCGACCGCGGAGCTGCTCCAGCAGCTCCGGATCGGGCAGGACCGGATCCGGGTCGGTGGTGACCGCCGCCGGACGCGGCGGCGTGACGCGTGGCTTCATCCGTGTGCCCGATCCGCTCATGAGCTGTACGCGCTGTTCTCGTGGACGTACTCGGCGGTCAGGTCGTTGGTCCACACGGTCGCGGACGTTCCGCCGGCGCGCAGGTCGATCGTGATCACGATCGCGCGGGCGGACATGTCGACCTTCTCGCGGGGCTCCCCGGCCGCGCCGTCCCGACACACCCACACGCCGTTGATGGCCACGTCCAGGCGGTCCGGGTCGAAGGCCGCGTCCGTCGTGCCGATCGCCGACAGGACCCGGCCCCAGTTGGGGTCCTCGCCGTGCAGGGCGCACTTGAGCAGGTTGTTCCGGGCGACGGAGCGGGCGACGGTCACCGCGTCCGTCTCCGAGGCGGCGCCGATGACGGCCACCTCGATCTCCTTCGAGGCGCCCTCCGCGTCCGCGACCAACTGCCGTGCCAGGTCCAGGCAGACGGTGCGCACCGCCGTGGCGAAGTCGTCGCGGTCGGGCGTCACCCGTGAGGCGCCCGAGGCGAGCAGCAGCACGGTGTCGTTCGTGGACATGCAGCCGTCGGAGTCGACCCGGTCGAAGGTGGTGCGCACGGCGTCCCGCAGGGCGGAGTCGAGCACCTCCGCCGTGACGTCCGCGTCCGTGGTGAGTACCACGAGCATGGTGGCCAGGCCGGGCGCGAGCATGCCGGCGCCCTTCGCCATGCCGCCCACGGTCCAGCCCGGGCCGTGGGCCACCGCCGTCTTGTGGACGGAGTCCGTCGTCATGATCGCGACAGCCGCGTCCTCGCCCCCCTCGGGCGTCAGCCGTGCGGCGGCGGCGCCGATCCCCTCCGTGATCCGGTCCATGGGCAGGCGGACGCCGATGAGCCCGGTCGAGCACACCGCGACCTCCCGTGCGTCGACGCCCAGGGCGCCGGCCGTCAGCTCGGCCGTCACCCGGGTGTCCTCGGTGCCGGCGGGCCCCGTGCAGGCGTTGGCACCGCCGGAGTTCAGCACGACGGCCGCGATCCGGCCGTCGGACAGGACGTCCCGCGACCAGTGGACGGGCGCCGCTTGGACGCGGTTGGAGGTGAACACGCCGGCGGCCGCGTACGACGGACCGCGGTTCACCACCAGGGCGAGGTCGGGGGCACCGGATCCCTTGATCCCGGCGGCCACCCCGCTCGCGTCGAATCCCTGTGCGGCGGTCACGGTCACGGAGCGACTCCATTCGTCGGCAGGCCCTGCGCTTCCGGCAGGCCGAGGGCGACATTCATGCTCTGCACCGCGCCACCCGCGGTGCCCTTCGTGAGGTTGTCGATGGCGCTCACGGCGATCAGGCGGCCGGCGTCCTCGTCCACCGCCACCTGCACCTGCGCGCCGTTGGAACCGAGCACGGCGCCGGTCCGGGGCCACTGTCCGGACGGCAGCAGCCGGACGAAGGGTTCACCGGCGTACGCGTCCTCGTACGCGGCCCGGGCCTCCCGCGGCCCGGCGGCGACACCGGGCCGCAACCGGGCCGAGCAGGTGGCGAGGATGCCCCGGGGCATCGGCGCGAGCGTCGGGGTGAAGGACACGTTGACGCGCTCGCCCGCCACCCGGGAGAGGTTCTGGGTCAGCTCGGGCGTGTGCCGGTGGCCGCCGCCCACCCCGTACGGGCTCATCGAGCCCATCAGTTCGGAGCCGAGGAGGTGCGGCTTCGCCGCGCGGCCCGCGCCCGAGGCGCCGCTCGCCGCGACGATCACGGCCTCCGGCTCGATCAGGCCCGCGGCGAACGCGGGGTACATCGCCAGGGTCACGGCGGTCGGGAAACAGCCCGGTACGGCGATCCGGTTCGCGCCCTTCAGCGCGTCCCGCGCCCCCGGGAGTTCGGGGAGCCCGTACGGCCAGGTACCGGCGTGGTCCGAACCGTAGAAGCGGCGCCACTCGGCGGCGTCCTCCAGCCGGAAGTCGGCGCCGCAGTCCACGATCAGGACCCCGGGCTCCAACTGCTCCGCGATCGCGGCCGATTCACCGTGCGGCAGGGCCAGGAACACCACGTCGTGGCCTTGCAGGGCCGCCGCGGAGGTTTCCGCCAGCACCCGGTCCGCGAGTTCGGGGAGGTGCGGTTGCACCGCCCCGAGCCTGCGTCCCGCGCTGCTGTGCGCGGCCACCGCGCCGATCTCGACGCCGGGGTGCGCCACGAGCAGCCGCAGGATCTCCCCTCCGGCGTACCCGCTGGCCCCGGCCACCGCGACCCGTACCGTCATGTTCCTCGTCCCTCTTCGTGCCTGCTCGGTGCCGGGCCCGGGCCCGGCGAGGATGCTTGATGGGCTGTCATGCGTGCGGTACCGCTCTGCCGTCCTGCGGGCCGCGCGACGGCCCGTCACCCGCACGGTGCGCGTCTACCGTGGACGCCGGCGTACCGGTATCCACCCGGCGGATGAATTTTAGCTAAGCCTAACCTAACCTCACGCCCCCGGGACCGGCGGTCGGGGGCCGGGCTGCGGCAAATGCCGGACTCCTGACGTTTCGAAGTGCCCGCCGGAGGGCCCGGATCCAGGCCCGCGGGACCCCCGCTCGAACGCCGGATCCTCTCCCTTACATACCCCCCATGGGTATGCTACGTTGCTCCGCGAAGGTACCCCCCAGGGGTATGGGCAGAGGAGGGTCAGGGCAATGTCAACCGTCAATCCCCGGCGCTGGTGGGCACTTGGCGTGCTTGCCACCGCGCAGTTCATGGTGATCATGGACACCTCGATCATCGGAGTCGCGCTCCCCGAGATGCAGAAGGACCTCGGCTTCTCGCAGGGCGAGTTGCAGTGGGTCTTCAACGCCTACGTCATCGTCTTCGGCGGGTTGCTCCTGCTGGGCGGCCGACTCTCCGACCTGTTCGGGGCCCGCAGGATCTTCGCGGCCGGCTGGGTCACCATGGTCGTCGGATCGGTGCTCGCCGCCGCCGCGCAGAGCGCGGCGGTCGAGATCGCCGGCCGGGCCGTGCAGGGCGTCGGCGGCGCGTTGATCGCCCCGTCGGCCATGACCCTGCTGATGATCCTCTTCGGGCACAACCCGAAGGAGCTCGGCAAGGCGATGGCCCTCTACGGCGCCGCCGCACCCGCCGGCGGCACCGCGGGCGTGTTCCTCGGCGGCGTGTTCACCGAGTGGATGAGCTGGCCGTGGGTGTTCATCATCTACGTCCCGATCGGCCTCGCGACCCTCGCCGCCACCAAGTTGCTGCCCGCCGTCCAGGCCCGCCGCGGTTCCGTGGACGTCCTCGGTGCCGTCGCCGTCACCGCGGGACTCGCGCTCGCCGTCTTCGCGGTGGTCCGGGCGCCCGAGGTCGGCTGGGGCGCCACCGCCACCGTGCTGGAGCTGGTCGCCGCCGCGGCCCTGCTGGTCCTCTTCTTCGTGATCCAGCGGAGCGTCCGGGAGCCGCTCATGCCGCTCGGCGTGTGGCGGATCCCGCGCCTGGGCTCCGCCAACCTCGCGATGACGCTGCTCGGCGCCGCCTGGATCCCCATGTGGTACTTCCTCAACCTCTACCTCCAGCAGGTCCTCGACTACGGTGCCTTCGCCTCCGGCGCTGCCCTGCTCCCCATGACCATCCTGTTGATGATCTTCATGACGGCGATCACCTCGCGCCTCATGGGCCGGTTCGGCGCGAAGCCGCTGATCGCGGGCGGCCTGCTGCTCCTCGCGGCCGGACTGGTCTGGCTGTCCGCCGTCGAGCCGACCGGCTCCTTCCTGGTCGACGTCCTGCCCGCCTCGCTCGTCGCCGCGCTCGGCATGGCCCTCGCCTACATCCCGGCGATGATCGCCGCGATGTCCGGCGCCCCGCAGGAACAGGCGGGCCTGGCCTCCGGCATCGTCAACACCACCTACAACGTCGGCTCGGCCCTCGGCCTGGCCGCGCTGACCGCCCTCGCCACCACCCGGGGCGCCGGTGAACTGGGCAACCTGCCCGCCCTCACCGACGGCTTCAGTGCCGCGTTCCTCGGCGCCGCCGGCATCGCCGCCACCGGCGCGGTGGTCACGCTCCTCCTGATGAAGGGCGACAGGTCCCCGGCCGCACCCGCCTCCACCGACTCCGACGCCCCCGCGCCGCGCGGCGAGGCCGCGAAGGTGTGACGTCCCGGGGCGTCCCGCACGCACCCAGGGGCCGCCCGACGTCCTCCCCGGACGTCGGGCGGCCCCTTTTCGTACCCGCGACCGTACGGGCGGCCCGATGCCCGCCCCCGCGCCCGTACGTCGCCCCCCCCGCACCCCGTCCCGCAGGGGCCGGGCCCACTCTTCCGCCCCCACCCGGCCGTCCGACCCAAGGAGACCACCGTCATGAGAGACATCCGCACCCGCGCCGTGCACGTCGTGAACGAGCCCGCCACCACCGCGAGCCGGCCGCTCTCCGTGCCGCTCGTCCAATCGTCCGCCTTCGCCTTCGACTCCGCCGACGAACTGGCGCGGGCCATGGCCGGCCCCGACGGCGCGTACGTCTACGGCCGCCGGGGCAACCCGACCGTCCGCGCCCTGGAGCAGACCCTCGCCGGCCTGGAGGGCGGCGCCTCGGCCATCGCCTTCGCCTCCGGCATGGGCGCCATCAGCGGCGTCCTGCTCGCGCTGCTGCGCCCCGGCGACCAGGTCATCGCCCAGCGCTGCCTGTACGGCGGGACGTACGCGGCGCTGGACGACCTCGCGGAGCGCCACGGCGTCGAGGTCGTCCACATCGGCGTCGACGGGCCCGAGGAGTTCGAGGCGCTCGCCGGCCCGCGCACCCGACTGCTCCTCCTGGAGACCATCGCCAATCCGACCGGACGGGTACCCGACCTGCCGGGTCTGCTGGCCGCGGCCGGGCGGCGCGGCGTGACCAGCGCCGTCGACAACTCCCTGGCCTCGCCGGTCCTGTGCCGCCCGATCGAGCTCGGGGCCGACATCGTGCTCCACTCCACCACCAAGTACCTGGCCGGGCACTCCGACGTCCTCGGTGGCGCGGCCGTCTTCGCCGACGACGCGCTGCGCCGCGAGGTCTGGCCGCGCACGGTCGAACTGGGTGCCTGCGCGGACCCGTTCGCCGCCTGGCTGACACTGCGCGGGATCGCCACGCTGCCGCTGCGGATGCGCGAGCACTGTGCCAACGCGGGCCTGCTCGCGGAGCGGCTGGCCGCGCACCCCGCGGTGAGCGCCGTCCACTGGCCGTGGCTGGGAAGCCACCCCTCGTACGACACCGCCAGGGCGGTGCTCTCCGGCGGCGGCGGGTTGCTCTCGTTCGAGCTTGAGGGCGGCCGCGCGGCAGGCCGGGTCTTCGTCGAGGGCGTCCGCGTCGCACGGCTCGCGCTGTCCCTGGGCGGCGTCGAGACGTTGGTGACGCACCCCGCGAGCACGTCCCACCGCGAGTTGGACGAAGGGGCGTTGGCGGCGGCGGGGATCGGTCCCGGCCTGGTGCGGATGTCGGTGGGCATCGAGGACCCCGAGGACCTGTGGCAGGACGCGGAGCAGGCCCTGTCGCGGACGCTCCGGCACCCGCTCAAGCAATAACAGCCGAACCGGTCTTCTTTTGGGTTGACAAAATAAAAGGCCGATTCGTAGATTGGTTCACGCCAGAGAAACACTCCTCTACGCCAAGGGGGGCGCGTGATGCGCTACTTCGAGGACTTCCGGACCGGTGACGTCCACGAGCTGGGCACCATCACCGTCACCGCGGACGAGGTGCTGGAGTTCGGGAAGCGCTTCGACCCGCAGCCGTTCCACACCGATCCGGACCTCGCCGCCCGGAGCGCGTTCGGCGGGCTCATCGCCAGCGGCTGGCACAGCGCCTCGATGTTCATGCGCCGCTACGTCGACGGGCTGCTCGCCTACAGTGCCTGCACCGGCTCGCCCGGCGTCGACGAGATCCGCTACCTCAGGCCCGTACGTCCCGGCGACGTGCTCACGGCGCGCGTCGAGATCCTCGGCTCCCGACCCTCGCCGTTCAACCCGACCACCGGGGTCGTCCAGCCCAAGTGCACGCTCGTGGACCAGGAGGGCAGGGTCGTGTTCAGCATGATCCTCCACAGCATCTTCCGGCGGCGCCCCGCCGAGTCCGACGCAGAGCACCCCGCCACGTCCTGCGCGGCGGAGGACCCCGTCGCCTGCGTCCGCTCCGCGGCCTGACCCGGCCGGTACGGGACACCGAGCCCGTCACCGCCCCCACCCCGTCCGCCAAGTGAAGGGAGACCTCCCGTGGAGGCCGTATCCCGCACCGCCCAGTGGACCGCCGCAGCGCGGGCCCTGGAGACCGACCGCGAGGACCGGCTGTTCGCCGATCCGTACGCGCGCACCGTCGCCGACACCATCGGCTTCGAACTGCTGGAGCGCTACGCGGGGGCCGGCACCGTGCCGTTCCTCGCGATCCGCACCACCTACCTGGACCGGGCCATCGTCCGCGCCGTCGAGGAGCACGGCATCCGCCAGGTCGTGTTCCTCGCCGCCGGCATGGACACCCGCTTCTACCGGCTCCCGTGGCCCGACGGAACCACCGTCTACGAACTGGACCGCCCCGCGCTCCTCGACGCCAAGGCCGACATGCTGGCCGACGAACCCGACCCGGCGGGCCGCACCCGCGTCACCGTCCCCGTCGATCTCACCCAGGACTGGACGGGCCCCCTCGCCGCGGCCGGTTGGCGCGCCGACGAGCCGGTGCTGTGGATCGTCGAAGGGCTGCTCTTCTTCCTGCCCGAGGACGCCGTCCGCAACCTGATCTCCACCCTCGCCGGACGCTCCGCCCCCGGATCGGTCCTCCTCGGCGACGTCATCAGCGCCTCCGCCCTGAACAACCCGCTGTCCCGGCCCTTCCTGAACTCCCTCAAGGAGGACGGCAACCCGTGGCTGTTCGGCACGGAGACCCCCGAGCAGCTCCTCGCCGAATGCGGCTGGGCCGTACGGGAGGTCCGCCAGCCCGGTGAACCCGGAGCCGACTTCGGCCGCTGGCCCTACCCCGTCCCGGCACGCGCCGTCCCGCGCGTCCCGCGTTCCTTCCTGTTCACCTGCGACCTCCCGACCCCCGAGGTGAGAGCGGCATGACCGGCACCCACGACTTCCACCAGCGCGTCATCAGCGACGCCGGAGCCGCCGTGCGCGGCCTCACCGTCGCCCTCGGCGAACGACTCGGCCTGTACCGCGCCCTCGCCGAGGCCGGCCCGCTGACCCCGACCGCCCTCGCCGAACGCACCGGCATCGACGCGCGCTACGCGGAGGAGTGGCTGCACGCCCAACTGAGCGCCGGTTACGTCACCCGCAGCACCGGCGACGACACGTACACGCTGCCCGCCGACCACGCCCCCGTGCTCGCCGATCCGAACGCCGTCACCTACGCCGCCGGGTTCTTCACCGCCCTCAAGGCCCTCTACGGCACCGAGGACCTCCTCGTCGACGCGTACCGATCCGGCGACGGCGTCGGCTGGGCCGAACACGACGCGGCCCTCGACACCGGCATGGGCAGCTTCTTCCAGCCCACCTACGAGCACCGCCTCGTCCCCGACTGGCTGCCCGCCCTCGAAGGCGTCACCGGCAAGCTCGCCGCCGGCGGCACCGTCGCCGACGTGGGTTGCGGCGTCGGCCACACCACCCTGCTCATCGCGAAGGCCTTCCCGCAGGCGACCGTCCACGGCTTCGACTACTCCGAGGAGGCCATCTCCCTCGCCCGGCAGCTCGCCGAGGAAGCCGGACTCTCCGACCGGGTCGTCTTCGAGGTGGCCTCCGCCGACGACTACCCGGGCACCGGCTACGACCTCGTCACCTTCTTCAACGCCCTGCACGACATGGGCGACCCCGTCTCCGCCGCCCAGCACGTCCACAAGTCCCTGGACGCGGACGGCACCTGGATGCTCGTCGAGTCCAACGTGTCGCCCGCCGACATCGACACCCAGACCCCCGCCGCCCGCATGTTCATGGCGCTGTCCGCCGTCATGTGTCTGCCCGTGGCCGTCGCCCAGCGCGGCCCCCACGCACTCGGCAACCACTCCGGCGAGCGGGCCTTCCGCGCCATCGCCGAGGAGGCCGGCTTCACCCGCTGGCGCCGCGCGACGGAAACCCCCGTCAACGCCGTCTACGAAGTCCGGCCGTAAGCACCGCCCCCGACGGGCGGCGCGACGCCCCACCACCACACCGAGGAGACACCATGGGCGTCAGCGCCCCCCTGCCGGTCAGCGACCGCTTCCTGGAAGTCCTGGACCGGCTCAGCTCCCGTTCCATCGAGGAGTACTACAACCCGTACCAGCAGTTCGACTGGCCCGAGCAGCTCGAAGAGGGCCGGATGTGGATGACCCCCGAGCTCCTCACCGTGTACGGCACCCCGTTCCACGACGAGTTCGACGAGCAGACCCTCCAGCGGCTGTCCAAGTGGGAGAGCATCAACTTCTACAGCCTCAACGTGCACGGCATCCGCGAACTGCTCATCGAGGTCGTCGGGCGGATCCACATGCCCGGCTTCGAGGTGCCCTCCGACTTCTTCCACCACTTCATCGGTGAGGAGAACGAGCACATGTGGTTCTTCGCCGAGTTCTGCCGCCGCTACGGCGACAAGATCTACGGCTCCACGGCCTTGCGCGCCGACTCCGCCTGGGAGCCGGAGGTGGAGAACTTCCTCGTCTTCGCCCGCATCCTGTTCTTCGAGGAACTCGTCGACCACTACAACACCCGGATGGCCCGCGACACCTCGCTCTGCCACACCATCCGCGAGGTCAACCGCATCCACCACCAGGACGAGTCCCGGCACATCGCCTTCGGCCGCGAGCTCGTCTCCCTCCTCTTCACCCGGATGTGCGAAGCCGTCCCCGCCGCCCGGGTCGCCGAGGTCGAGGCCTACCTCAAGCGGTACGTGGTCTACAGCGTCAACTCCCTCTACAACCCCCACGTCTACCGCGACGCCGGCATCGCCGACCCGATCGGCCTGCGCAACGCGCTGGTCGCCGACGAACGCCGCCGCCCCTTCGAACGCAAGACCATCCGCAAGCCCCTCGGCTTCTTCCTGAAGACCGGGATCTTCACGGACGACGTACTGCCCGTCGTCTGAGAGGGCCGACCGCCGCCCGAGAGGTGACCCCCATGACCGTCACGACCACCGCGAGCGCCACGGACACGCAGGGCCTGCCGTCGCTCGGCCCCGAGGGAACCGCCCTGCTGCGGCTCCTCGACGACACCTTCGAAGGCTGGGGCGTACGCGCGGGAGCCCGCGCCATGACGATGCCCCCGCTGCTCCCGGCCGCCGACCTGGCCCGCCTCGACTACTACGACAACTTCCCCCACCAGGCCGTCGTGGCAGCGCCCCTGAACCTGGACGTCCGGGAGACCAACGAGTTCTGTACCGACTCCGGCTGCTTCCCCTGCGACGCCCTCGAACCGGCCGCGCTCGGCCTGCCCTCCGCGTCCTGCTACGCCGTCTACATCGACCACCAGGGCCGGCCGGCCGCCGACGACGAACTCGTCACCGTGGTCGGCTGGTGCTTCCGCAAGGAAGCGCACTACGAGGGACTGCGCAGACAACTCGGCTTCCGCATGCGGGAGATCGTCGCCATCGGCTCCCGCGAGCACGCCGAGGCACACCTGGCCTCCTTCACCACCCGGATCAACGCCTTCGCCAGGGCCCTGGACCTGCCGCTGCGCCGGGAAGCCGCCTGCGACCCGTTCTTCGACAAGGGGAGCTCCAAGGCGGTGCTCCAGCGCCTGACCCCGGTCAAGCACGAGTTCCTGTACGAGGACCTGGCCATCGCCTCGGTCAACACCCACCGCAACTTCTTCGGTGACCGCTGCGACATCCCCCTCGCGTCCGGGGCGGGCCCGGCCTTCACCAGCTGCGTCGCGTTCGGCCTGGAGCGCTGGCTGTCCGCGCTCACCCGCCGCCACGGCAGCTGGGAAGAGGCGACCGCCGCCGTCCTGAGCGCGAACGCGGCCGGGCCGGCGATCTGACGTGCCGACCCGACCCGCCGCCGCCCCACCGGCGGGCGGCCTGGGCTGGGCGAACCTCGGCATGGACATCGTGTCCGTCACCCGTGTCCGCCGGCTGCTCGCCGCCTACGGCGAGGACTTCTTCCGGCGCATGCTCACCCCCGGCGAACTCGCCGACTGCCGCACCTCCATCAGGCTCGACGTCCTGAGCCTGTGCGGGCGGATCGCCGCCAAGGAGGCGGCCTTCAAGGCCCTGCGCGACCGGACCGCGACGTTCCTGCCCTGGCTGGACATCGTCGTACGGCGCTCCGAGGGCGGCTGGCCGCTCGTGGAACTCCACGGATCCGCAGCCGTGATGGCCGCCACGTCGGGCATCGCCGGCGTCTGCGTCTCCATCAGCCACGACGTGGACTACGCGGTCGCCATCGCCTCCCCGGTCCTGGTCGCCGATCCGCCGGGACACCCCGCACCGCCCCCGCCGCCCGATCCCGATCCGCTCGGCCCGTCACCTGCCGCGACCGGCGAGGGCACCCCGACCGGGATCGGGACCCGGAACGCAACCGCAACCGCACCGGCAGACGCACTCGCTTCGACTTCCGCGCCCCGCACCGAAACCGTGCACCGCACCTCAAGGAGAGACACCATGTCCGAAGGCCTGCTGTTCATGAAGAACTGGCTCCTCGCCCGCCACGAGGACCTCGACGACATCGCATCCGACCTGGACCTCATCGAGCACCGACTGATCGACTCGCTGTCCTTCGTCGAGTTCGTCTTCCTGCTGGAGCAGCACAGCGGCCGCGCGATCCAGCTGGAGACCCTGGAGGTCGACGAGATCCGCACCCTCGACGCCATCCGGGCCAACTTCTTCTCCGTCGAGGTGGCGCAGGCATGAGCCGCCGCCTGTTCACCTCGGAGTCCGTGACCGAGGGTCACCCCGACAAGATCGCCGACCAGATCAGCGACACGATTCTCGACGCGTTGCTCACGGAGGATCCCGCCTCGCGTGTGGCGGTGGAGACGTTGGTCACGACCGGTTTGGTGCACGTGGCGGGTGAGGTGACGACGACGGCGTACGCGCCGATCGCGCAGCTCGTCCGGGCGAAGATCCTGGAGATCGGTTACGACTCGTCGAAGAAGGGTTTCGACGGTGCCTCGTGCGGTGTGTCGGTGTCCATCGGGGCGCAGTCCCCGGACATCGCGCAGGGTGTCGACACCGCCTACGAGAAGCGGGTCGAGGGCGATGAGGACGCGCTCGACCGGCAGGGCGCAGGCGATCAGGGCCTGATGTTCGGTTATGCCTGTGACGAGACGCCCGAGCTGATGCCGTTGCCGATCCATCTGGCGCACCGGTTGTCGCGGCGGCTGACGGAGGTCCGTAAGGAGGGCATCGTTCCGTACCTGCGCCCCGACGGCAAGACGCAGGTGACGATCGAGTACGACGGGGACAGGGCGGTCCGACTGGACACGGTCGTGGTGTCCTCGCAGCACGCGGCGGACATCGACCTGGATGCGCTGCTCGCGCCCGACATCCGGAAGTTCGTCGTCGAGCACGTGCTGGCGCGGCTGGCCGAGGACGGCATCAAGCTGGACACCGAGGGGTACCGGCTGCTGGTGAACCCGACGGGCCGGTTCGAGATCGGTGGTCCGATGGGTGACGCGGGCC
>NZ_JBVIVP010000020.1:0-150784 GCF_055595445.1 Streptomyces sp. NPDC040432
ACGCCCGGTTACATTCCGAACCCGGAAGCTAAGCCTTTCAGCGCCGATGGTACTGCAGGGGGGACCCTGTGGGAGAGTAGGACGCCGCCGAACAACCCGCCCTTTTAGCTCAGTCGGTAGAGCGTCTCCATGGTAAGGAGAAGGTCAACGGTTCGATTCCGTTAAAGGGCTCAGGTAAGACAAAAAGGCCCCCGCCTCTTGGCGGGGGCCTTTTTGCGTTCCGGGCCCGTTGTGATGGTGCCGCCAATGGTGCCGCCCCTTGCCGGGAATCCGTACGGAACGGGTTCCCGGCAAGGGGCGGCAGATATCGGTCAGGCGCTTTCGCGCTGGTGGGGGACGCGGAAGGCGAGGATGGCCATGTCGTCCGAGGCGGGTTCCGCCGCGAAACGTTCCACCGCGCGCAGGACGCGGGAGGCAACCGCTCCGGCCGTCAGCCCCGTACAGGTTGTGAGAACCTCGGCGAGGCCGTCGTCCCCCAGCATGCGGCTGCCCTCACGGCGTTCCGTCACACCGTCCGTGACACAAAGAAGAACGTCGCCCGGATCCAGGGTGAGCGTCTGCTCGTACAGGTCCAGATCATCGATGACGCCCAGCAAGGGCTGCGGTTCGGCCGCCGAGGTGACCTCGCCGTCCGGGCGCAGACGCAGTGGGAGGGGGTGACCGGCGCAGACAACCTTCATCAGGGCGCCGCCGTCCGGCTGGGGATGCAACTCGCCGTACAGGAGGGTCAGGAACCGGCTGCGGGCGCCCTCGTCGAGGATGGCCGCGTTGAGGCGCTCCAGGACCGCCGGGCCGCCGAGGCCCTCGCGGGCCAGGAGGCGCAGGGCGTGCCGGGCCAGGCCGGTGACCGCGGCGGCCTCCGGGCCCGTACCGCAGACATCGCCGATGGCGAAGCCGTACACGCCGTCACGGATCGGGAAGACGTCGTAGAAGTCGCCACCCACCTCGTTGCCCTCGCCGGCGGCACGGTAGATGACCTCCACCTCCATCCCGGGGATCGCCGGGGAGCCGGGCGGCAGGAGACTGCGCTGGAGGGAACGGCTGATGGCGGTGCGCTCGGAGTAGAGCCGGGCGTTGTCGAGCGCCAGGGCGGCCCTGCGGGAGAGGTCGTCGGCCAGTTCGAGGATCTCCTGGCGGAAGTGCTCCTCGCGGGGCTTGCCCAGGGTGAGCATGCCGATCACGCGGTTGCGCGCCAGGAGGGGCAGGACGACGGAGTCGCCGCCGACCGCGGTGGCCGCGGCCACCCACGGGCGGGCTCCGGCCTCGCGGACCGGTTCGGGCGGGCTGACCCGCGACAGCAGGGCCTTCAGGCCGTCGATGTGCTCCTCGTCCTCGTGCAGGACGTAGGCCAGGTACGGGTCCGAGGCCTGGTCGGCGATCGTGTAGACGGCGCACCAGGTGGCGAGGGTCGGAACGGTCATCTGGGCCATGAGGGCCAGCGTCTGGTCCCGGTCGAGGGTGCCGGCGAGCAGGTCGGAGGCCTCGACGAGGAAGGACAGGGAGCCGCGGCGCAGGCGTTCCAGCTCGCCGAGGCGGGCGGACTCGACGGCGAGTGCGATGCGGTCGGCGGCGAACTGGAGGCGCAGGGCCTCCTCGTTGGTGTAGCGGCCGGCGCTCTCCGCGGCGATGCCCAGGGAGCCGGTGAGACGGCCTTCGACCTTGAGGGGGACCGTGACGGCCGACCGCATGCCGGTCGACTCCAGGAGCGGCACGGCTCCCGGGACGGCCGCGAGATCGTCGTGGACGGCCGGCATGCGGGCCGAGCCGTAGCGGTTCGTGCCCGCCTCCACGGGAACCCGGGCGAACCGCTGACGGGTCGAGGGCAGGCCGGTGGTCGCGCGGACCTCCAGCTCCGTCTCGTCGTCCGTGGCGAGCAGCAGGAACGCGGCGTCGGCGTCGAGCATGTCCCGGGCCCGCTCCACGGTGCGCTGGAGCAGGCTCTCCAGGTCGTCCGGGGCGGGGGAGCCGATGAACACCTCGAAGGGGTCGACCGGACGGCTCTCACCGGGATGGCCCCCGTCGGAGGGGATCCGCACCGGGGTCTGGAGCAGGGCGCGCTCGTCGTCGTGGACGAGGAGGCAGACGATGGAGGGTTCGCCGTGGGCGTCGCGCACCCGCAGGTGGGAGGCGTACACGGGGATGACCCGGCCGTCGGCGCCGCGGATGCCGTAACTGCCCTCCCAGCGCGACAGGCGCAGGGCCTCGGCGATGCCGGTGCCGGTACCGGGGGTCTGCGGCCAGGCCGCGAGTTCCGCGAGCGGGCGGCCCACGGCCTTCTCCGCGGGGTGACCGAAGATGTGCTCGGCGTCCTCGTTCCAGGCGGCGACGGCGTCGCCCGCGTCGACCTGGATCACGGCGACGCGGACCCGGCTGTCGGTCAGCGGGAGGAACTGGTCCGGGACGACGGGTCCCGCGGAGCGGGTACCGACCGGCCGGTCCGGCAGGTCCAGGCGGAACCAGACGTGCTTGTGGGTGGCCGTGTACTCGACGCCCCAGCGGGTGGCCAGGGCGGCGCAGAGCATCAGGCCCCGGCCGCTCTCGCGGTCGGGGTCGGCGTAGGGGCGTTCGCCGGGGTGGGCGAGCGGCAACTCGCGCTCGGGGTAGTGGTCGGCGACCTCGACGCGGATGCCGTCCTCGGCGCGCAGGCACAGGACCTCGGCCCGGGTTCCCGCGTGGACGACGGCGTTGGTGACGAGCTCGCTCGTGAGGACCACGGCGTCGTCGACGATGTCCGCGAAGCCCCAGCCCTGCAGGGTGTCGCGGACGAACGCTCGGGCAGCGGCGACCGAGCGCCCCTGGGGGTCGAAACTGGCAGCCGCCCGTGCCGTGATCAACAAGTCTCCTTCGACGCGGTGGGACATCGGATGCCAGGTTACTTACCTTCGCGGTGGCAAGGAGGCCGTCGTGGGGGATTCCACCCGCAGGGTACGGCCGGTGTGCGATGGTGCCGGAGTGTTATGGCCGGGTTGGGCCGGGGTGAAACACTGGGCAGGCTTGGAGAGCCTGATTTTGGATACTCGGATGTCCGGTGGAACAGCGGTCGACCCTTTCGGGAGGGACACGGTGGAGTCTGGAGCAGCGGTGCGGCGTGCGGGAACGCGCCCCAAGGGGGGCCGGTCCCGGCGCGGCGGTACGACGGAAGTCGATACCGCCGCTCTGAACCGGCTGCTCACGGCACTGGTGTCGATGCGCGACGGAAACTTCCGCAAACGGCTTACGGTGTCCGGCGACGGCGTGATGGCGGAGGTTGCCGCCGTCTACAACGAGGTTGCCGACCGCAATCTCCACCTGACCGGTGAACTGTCCAGGGTCCGGCGGATGGTGGGCCGCGAGGGCAAGTTGGGCGAACGGCTGGAAACAGGTGCCTGCGAGGGTTCCTGGGCGGCCGCGATCGACGCCTCGAACCAGTTGGTGGACGATCTCGCCCGGCCGGTCTCCGAGGTGGGCCGGGTGCTCGCGGCGGTCGCCGAGGGCGATCTCGATCAGCGCATGGACTTGCGCACACAGGCTTCGGAGGGAGCCGGGCACCCGCTGCGCGGGGAGTTCCTCAAGGTCGGTCGTACGGTCAACAACCTGGTCGACCAGCTGTCCGCGTTCACCGACGAGGTGACGCGCGTCGCGCTGGAGGTGGGTACCGAGGGCAAGCTCGGTGGGCAGGCGCAGGTGCGCGGAATGTCCGGTTCCTGGAAGGACCTGACCGACTCCGTCAACACCATGGCGTACCGGCTCACCGCCCAGGTGCGTGACATTGCTCTCGTGACGACGGCGGTGGCCAAGGGCGATCTGTCGCGCAAGGTCACGGTGCACGTGGCCGGCGAGATGCTCCAGCTGAAGAACACCGTGAACACGATGGTGGACCAGCTGTCGTCGTTCTCGTCCGAGGTGACCCGGGTGGCCCGCGAGGTGGGCACGGAGGGTGAGCTCGGTGGTCAGGCGAAGGTGCCCGGGGTCGCGGGCGTGTGGAAGGACCTGACCGACTCCGTCAACACGATGGCGGGCAACCTGACGGCCCAGGTGCGCGGGATCGCGCAGGTCACGACGGCCGTCGCGAACGGTGACCTGTCGCAGAAGGTGCGGGTCAGCGCGCGCGGCGAGGTGGCGCAACTGGCCGAAACGATCAACCAGATGACCGAGACGCTGCGTACGTTCGCGGACGAGGTCACGCGCGTGGCGAGCGAGGTCGGCGCCAAGGGGCTGCTCGGTGGTCAGGCGCAGGTGCCGGGTGCGGCGGGTACGTGGAAGGACCTCACCGACTCGGTGAACACGGTCTTCCGGAACCTGACCACACAGGTGCGGGACATCGCGCAGGTGACGACGGCGGTGGCGAACGGCGATCTGTCGCAGAAGGTCACCGTCGACGTGGCCGGCGAGATGCTGGAACTGAAGAACACCGTCAACACGATGGTCGACCAGCTCCAGTCCTTCGGCGCCGAAGTGACGCGGGTGGCCCGTGAGGTCGGTGTCGAGGGTGAGCTGGGTGGTCAGGCGCAGGTGCCGGGTGCGGCGGGTACGTGGAAGGACCTCACCGACTCGGTGAACACCGCCTTCCGCAACCTGACCGGGCAGGTCCGCAACATCGCGCAGGTGACGACGGCGGTGGCGAACGGCGACCTGTCGCAGAAGGTCACCGTGGACGTCTCGGGCGAGATGCTCCAGCTGAAGAACACCGTGAACACGATGGTCGACCAACTGTCGTCCTTCGCCGACCAGGTGACGCGCATGGCGCGGGACGTGGGTACGGAGGGCCGTCTCGGTGGCCAGGCGCGGGTCGAGGGGGTTTCCGGGACCTGGAAGGAGCTCACCGACTCGGTCAACTTCATGGCCGGCAACCTGACCTCGCAGGTGCGTCAGATCGCGCAGGTGACGACGGCGGTGGCGCGGGGCGACCTGTCGCAGAAGATCGACGTGGACGCCCGGGGCGAGATCCTGGAGCTGAAGAACACCATCAACACGATGGTCGACCAGCTCTCGGCGTTCGCCGAGCAGGTGACCCGCGTGGCCCGCGAGGTGGGTACGGACGGTCGGCTCGGCGGGCAGGCGCAGGTGCCCGGGGTGGCCGGGGTCTGGCGCGATCTGACCGACTCGGTGAACGGCATGGCCGGGAACCTGACGTCGCAGGTGCGCAACATCGCGCAGGTCGCGACGGCGGTGGCGCGCGGTGATCTGTCGCAGAAGATCGACGTGGACGCCCGGGGCGAGATCCTGGAGCTGAAGAACACCCTCAACACGATGGTCGACCAGCTCTCGAACTTCGCGGAGCAGGTGACCCGCGTCGCCCGTGAGGTGGGTACGGAGGGCATCCTCGGCGGTCAGGCGGAGGTGAAGGGGGTCTCCGGCACCTGGAAGGACCTCACCCAGTCCGTCAACTTCATGGCGAACAACCTGACTTCGCAGGTGCGCAACATCGCCGAGGTCACGACGGCGGTGGCCATGGGCGACCTGTCGAAGAAGATCACGGTCGACGCCAAGGGCGAGATCCTGGAACTCGTCACCACCGTGAACACGATGGTGGACCAGCTGTCCTCCTTCGCGGAGCAGGTGACCCGGGTGGCCCGCGAGGTGGGCACGGAGGGCATCCTCGGCGGTCAGGCCCGGGTCCGGGGGGTGACCGGCATCTGGAAGGACCTCAGCGACAACGTCAACACCATGGCCGGCAACCTCACGGCCCAGGTGCGCGGGATCGCACAGGTCTCGGCGGCGGTCGCCAACGGCGACCTGACGAAGAAGGTCACCGTCGAGGCGCGCGGCGAGGTCGCGCAGCTCGCCGACACCGTGAACACGATGGTCAAGACCCTGTCCTCGTTCGCCGACGAGGTCACGCGCGTGGCCCGCGAGGTGGGTACGGAGGGTCGGCTCGGTGGTCAGGCGCACGTGCCCGGGGTCTCGGGGACGTGGAAGGACCTCACCGACTCGGTGAACTTCATGGCGTCCAACCTGACCGGTCAGGTGCGGCAGATCGCCATGGTCACGACCGCCATCGCCAAGGGCGACATGACCAAGAAGATCGACATCGATGCGCGCGGCGAGATCCTGGAGCTCAAGACCACGATCAACACGATGGTCGACCAGCTGTCCTCCTTCGCCGACCAGGTGACCCGGGTCGCGCGCGAGGTGGGCACGGAGGGCATCCTGGGCGGCCAGGCCCGGGTGCGGGACGTGGACGGCACCTGGCGCGACCTCACCGAGTCCGTGAACGAGATGGCCGGGAACCTGACCCGGCAGGTGCGGGCCATCGCGGCCGTCGCCACTGCGGTGACCCGGGGCGACCTGAGCCTGAAGGTCGACGTGGACGCGGCGGGGGAGATCCAGGTCCTCCAGGACAACATCAACACGATGATCGTGAACCTGCGCGACACCACCTTGGCCAACAAGGAGCAGGACTGGCTCAAGGGCAACCTGGCCCGGATCTCGGCCCTCATGCAGGGCCGCCGGGAACTGGACGACGTCGCCTCGCTGATCATGAGCGAGCTGACACCAGTGGTCTCCGCGCAGCACGGGGCCTTCTTCCTGGCGCTGCCGACCGGCGGGAGCACCGAGATCGGGACGGACGGCGGCGCGGACGGCTCGTACGAGCTGCGGATGCGCGGGAGCTACGCGTACGCCGGCGGTCAGATGCCCATTTCCTTCCGGCCCGGGGAGGGGCTGATCGGCGCCGTCGCCGAGGAGAAGCGGACGATCCTCGTCGAGAACACCCCCCCGGGCTACCTCAAGATCTCCTCGGGGCTCGGCGAGGCACCCCCGGCGCACGTGATCGTGCTGCCGGTGCTCTTCGAGGGCAAGGTGCTCGGCGTCATCGAACTGGCCGCCTTCCAGCCGTTCACGCAGATCCAGAAGGACTTCCTCAGCCAGATCGCCGAGATGATCGGTACGAGCGTCAACACCATCTCCGTCAACTCCAAGACGGAGATGCTGCTGAAGCAGTCGCAGGAGATGACCGAGCAGCTGCGGGAGCGCTCCGACGAGTTGGAGAACCGGCAGAAGGCCCTCCAGGCCGCGAACGCGGAACTGGAGGAGAAGGCCGAGCTGCTGGCCCAGCAGAACCGGGACATCGAGGTGAAGAACACCGAGATCGAGGAGGCGCGGCAGGTCCTGGAGGAGCGCGCCGAGCAGCTCGCGGTCTCGATGCGCTACAAGAGCGAGTTCCTGGCGAACATGTCCCACGAACTGCGGACCCCGCTCAACTCGCTGCTGATCCTGGCCAAGCTGCTCGCCGACAACGCGGACGAGAACCTCTCGCCGAAGCAGGTGGAGTTCGCGGAGACGATCCACGGGGCGGGTTCGGACCTGCTCCAGCTGATCAACGACATCCTCGACCTGTCGAAGGTGGAGGCGGGCAAGATGGACGTCTCGCCGACGCGGATCGCGCTGGTCCAGCTCGTGGACTACGTGGAGGCCACCTTCCGTCCGCTGACCGCGGAGAAGGGCCTGGACTTCTCGGTGCGGGTGTCCCCGGAGCTTCCGGCGACGCTGCACACCGACGAGCAGCGGCTCCTGCAGGTGCTGCGCAACCTGCTGTCGAACGCGGTGAAGTTCACCGACACCGGGGCGGTGGAGTTGGTCATCCGGCCGGCCGGCGGCGATGTTCCGACCGCGATCCGGGAGCAGTTGCTGGAAGCCGGTTCGCTGCGCGAGGCGGACGCCGACCTGATCGCCTTCTCGGTGACCGACACCGGGATCGGGATCGCGGCGAGCAAGATGCTGGTGATCTTCGAGGCGTTCAAGCAGGCGGACGGGACGACGAGCCGCAAGTACGGCGGCACGGGTCTGGGGCTGTCCATCAGCCGGGAGATCGCCCGGCTGCTGGGCGGGGAGATCCACGCGGCCAGCGAGCCGGGCCGGGGGTCGACCTTCACCCTGTACCTGCCGCTCCACCCGAGCGAGCTGCCCCCGCAGGGGTACGCCCCGCCCGCGCCGGGCGGCGCGCGCGGGGACTACCGCAGGGCGGCCGAGGAGGCGCAGCCGGAGCCGGAGCCGTTCGGGCCGGCCCCGTTGTCCGCGCCGCCGGTGCGGGCCGCGCTGCCCGCGGCGGAGCCGTCGGGTCAGGGGTCGTCGGCGTTGTTCCGACGGCGCCGCAAGGCCCAGCCCGAGGCGCCGGCGCGCGGTGAGGTGCCGGGGCAGGCGGACGGGGGCGCGTGGGACCTGGAGGAGCCGCTGCCGACGCCGCCGCGGACGTACGACTTCCACGGCGAGCGGGTGCTCATCGTCGACGACGACGTGCGCAACGTCTTCGCGCTGACCAGCGTGCTGGAGCAGCACGGGCTGGCGGTCCTCTACGCCGAGAACGGGCGGGAGGGGATCGAGGTCCTGGAGCAGCACGACGACGTGGCGCTCGTGCTGATGGACATCATGATGCCGGAGATGGACGGGTACGCGACGACCTCGGCGATCCGCAGGATGCCGCAGTTCGCGGGACTTCCGATCATCGCGCTGACGGCGAAGGCGATGAAGGGCGACCGGGAGAAGGCGATCGACTCCGGGGCGTCCGACTACGTCACCAAGCCGGTCGAGCCCGACTACCTGTTGTCGGTGATGGAGCAGCACATGCGCGACGAGTGATCACCGACCGGACGGCGGGCGCGCGGTGGGTGGGGCGAAGGGGAACCTTCTCCCCTCCTCTCACGTTTCCGCTTCGTGCACAGTGACATCTTGGTGACAGGGTGTGGCGATCTCGGGACTGGGGCTACGATGACCGGCACAAGGACGGACGGCTCAGGGATGCCGTTCTCTGGGGCGGGGCCCGGCACACAGGCCGGCGCCCGGAGCCGGGGAGGCCCCATGCCGGGGCGAGGAGGACAGGGCATGGTGCAGAAGGCCAAGATCCTCCTGGTCGACGACCGGCCGGAGAATCTGCTGGCGCTGGAGGCCATCCTCTCCGCGCTCGATCAGACACTGGTCCGGGCGTCGTCGGGGGAGGAAGCGCTCAAGGCGCTGTTGACGGACGATTTCGCGGTCATCCTGTTGGATGTCCAGATGCCGGGCATGGACGGATTCGAAACCGCCGCGCACATCAAGCGGAGGGAACGGACCCGGGACATCCCGATCATCTTCCTCACCGCGATCAACCACGGCCCGCACCACACGTTCCGCGGTTACGCGGCGGGTGCGGTCGACTACATCTCGAAGCCGTTCGACCCGTGGGTGCTGCGCGCCAAGGTCTCGGTCTTCGTGGAGCTGTACACGAAGAACTGCCAGCTCCGGGAGCAGGCGGCGCTGCTGCGGCTCCAACTGGAGGGCGGCGGCTCCAACGGCGTGGACGGCAGCAAGGAGACGGCGGGCCTGCTGGCCGAACTCTCCGCGCGGCTCGCCGCGGTCGAGGAGCAGGCGGAGGCACTGACCAAGCAACTCGGCGAGGATTCCGCCGACGGCGCGGTCGTGGCGACCGCCGCCCATCTGGAGCGGAAGCTGACGGGGCTGCGGCGCGCGCTCGACGCGTTGGAGCCGGGCACCGGCGGCCCGACCGCCGTGCTTCCCGCGCAGGGCTGAGCCGGCGGCGTCGGCGACCGGGCGGAGCCGTCCCGTCGGGTACGGGGCGGCCGCCGGTGGGTCGCGCGGCAGGGCTCCGGCGGACGACCCGGCGGAACGCTGGCTTCCGGTAGGCGTGCTGGGTGGATGTCAGGTCTGCCGGGGCGTCAAAGTGCGTACGGACCTGGCGACACGAACGGGTGAAGGGGTGGGCACGCGTGTCCACCGGCGCGCGCACCGGTAACCTCGGCCCATGGCCTCAAGTACGTCCGGCAAGGGTTCCCCGAGCAGTGCGGGCACCGCGAAGGGCCGCACCGGCCGTACGACGGCGCCGGCGAAGAAGTCCGCGCCCGCGCGCAAACCCCCCGCGAAGAAGGCCGCTGCGGCCAGGCGCGCCCCGGTGAAGAAGGTCGCCGCCAAGCCGGCGCCGTCCCCGACCGGGGGCGTGCTGCGACTGGTGCGCGCCTGCTGGCTCGGTCTGGCCCATGCGGTCGGGGCGGTCTTCCGCGGGATGGGTCGAGGTGCCAAGAACCTCGACCCGGCCCACCGCAAGGACGGGCTCGCGCTGTTGTTGCTGGGCCTCGCGCTGATCGTCGCCGCGGGGACCTGGTCGAACCTGAGCGGACCCGTCGGGGACCTGGTCACCATGCTGGTCACCGGTGCCTTCGGTCGTCTGGACCTGCTCGTCCCGATCCTGCTCGGTGTCATGGCGGTACGTTTCATCCGCCACCCGGAACAGACCGATGCCAACGGGCGCATCGGCGTCGGCCTGTCGGCGCTCGCCGTCGGCGTGCTCGGGCTGGTGCACATCGCCTGCGGGGCGCCCGGCCGCGACGAGGGCACGACCGCGATGCAGAACGCGGGCGGGCTCGTCGGCTGGGCCGCCTCCAAGCCGCTCATCTTCACCATGGGCGCGCCGCTGGCCGTCCCCATGCTGGTGCTGCTCACCGTGTTCGGACTGCTGGTCGTCACCGCGACCCCGGTCAACGCCATCCCGCAGCGGCTGCGCCGCCTCGGCATCCGGCTGGGCATCATCGCGCCGAACGAGTACGACGAGGGGTACGGGGAGGCGGAGGGCGCCGCTCCGCAGGGCGGGCGCGACCGGCACGACGCCGAGCAGTGGCGGGCGCGGGCCGGGGAGCTCGCGGACCACGGGGATCCGGCCGACGCCGCCGAGGAGGCGGCGCTGGCCCGCCGGCGCCGGCCGCGGCGCAGCTCCGCCCGGCCGGGGGAGCGGGAGATGGACGCGGTCGACGTCGCCGCGGCCGCCGCCGCGGCGCTGGACGGCGTCGTCTACGGGGGTCTGCCCCCGTCCCCGCTGGTCGCCGACCTCACCCAGGGCATCTCCACCGGGCCGGAGGGTGTGGAGATCACCGCTCCGGTGCCGCCCGCGCGGGAGGAGCGGACCGTCGTCGCGGGCGCGCCCGAGCCGCCGGCGCACGCGCCCGCGGTGTCGGAGCCCCCGCCCGCGGCGCCCGTCGTCACCGATCCGCCGAGCGAGCGCACCGCCGCCGCCTCCGGGACGCTGTCCGTGCCGGACCTGACGAGGGCCGCGCCCGAGGCCCAGCCGCTGCCCGCGCGTGCCGAGCAGCTCCAGCTGCGCGGGGACATCACGTACGCGTTGCCCTCGCTGAACCTGCTGGAGCGGGGCGGGCCGGGCAAGACCCGCAGCGCCGCGAACGACGCGGTCGTGGCCTCGCTGAGCAACGTGTTCACCGAGTTCAAGGTCGACGCGCAGGTCACGGGCTTCACCCGGGGGCCGACGGTCACCCGCTACGAGGTCACCCTCGGCGCCGCGGTGAAGGTGGAGCGGATCACGGCCCTGGCGAAGAACATCGCCTACGCCGTGGCCTCCCCGGACGTGCGGATCATCAGCCCGATCCCCGGCAAGTCGGCGGTCGGCATCGAGATCCCGAACACCGACCGCGAGATGGTGAACCTGGGGGACGTCCTGCGCCTCGCGGACGCCGCCGAGGACGACCATCCGATGCTGGTCGCGCTCGGCAAGGACGTCGAGGGCGGCTACGTCATGGCCAACCTCGCGAAGATGCCGCACGTGCTGGTCGCCGGCGCGACGGGCTCCGGCAAGTCGTCCTGCATCAACTGCCTGATCACCTCGGTGATGGTGCGGGCCACCCCCGAGGACGTCCGGATGGTCCTCGTCGACCCCAAGCGGGTCGAGCTGACCGCGTACGAGGGCATCCCGCACCTGATCACGCCGATCATCACGAACCCGAAGCGGGCAGCCGAGGCCCTGCAGTGGGTGGTCCGCGAGATGGACCTGCGCTACGACGACCTGGCCGCCTTCGGCTACCGGCACATCGACGACTTCAACCAGGCGATCCGGGACGGCAAGATCAAACTGCCGCCGGGCAGCGAGCGGGAGCTCAACCCGTACCCGTACCTGCTGGTGATCGTCGACGAGCTCGCGGACCTGATGATGGTGGCGCCGCGCGACGTGGAGGACTCCATCGTCAGGATCACCCAGCTCGCCCGCGCGGCCGGCATCCACCTGGTGCTGGCCACGCAGCGGCCCTCCGTGGACGTGGTGACGGGTCTGATCAAGGCCAACGTGCCCTCCCGGCTCGCCTTCGCGACCTCCTCGCTCGCCGACAGCCGGGTCATCCTGGACCAGCCGGGCGCCGAGAAGCTGATCGGCAAGGGTGACGGACTGTTCCTGCCGATGGGCGCGAACAAGCCGGTCCGCCTCCAGGGCGCGTTCGTCACCGAGGACGAGATCGCCGGGATCGTCCAGCACTGCAAGGACCAGATGGCGCCCGTCTTCCGGGACGACGTGACCGTCGGACAGAAGCAGAAGAAGGAGATCGACGAGGAGATCGGCGACGACCTGGACCTGTTGTGCCAGGCGGCGGAACTCGTCGTCTCGACCCAGTTCGGCTCCACCTCGATGCTCCAGCGCAAGCTGCGCGTCGGCTTCGCCAAGGCGGGGCGACTCATGGACCTGATGGAGTCCCGGGGGATCGTCGGTCCGAGCGAGGGTTCGAAGGCGCGCGACGTCCTGCTCAAACCGGACGAGCTGGACGGCGTGCTCGCCGTGATCCGGGGCGAGGACACGCCGTAGAACGGGGTCCGTCCGGCTCACTCGACCGTATGGGATCGGCGGGCAACCGTTTCCCTTGGGCGTGCGTCAAGTTGAGGAGACGACGGGGGTCCTCCCGAAGCCATTCGGATGGCGTAGGAAGAGGACCCTCCGGTTGCCCCACCCTTTCGTCACCCCCCTAGACTGGTAAGCCAGCAGGTGGCTACACGCTCGAAAGGCGCCCTCGTGTCCATCGGCAACTCCAACTCCCCCGAAGAAGAGCGGCCTTCGACCGACGACCGGTCCGAGGACCGCATCGTCGAACGTTCCGTCGAAGAGCCGTCGATCGGGACGGCCCTCAAGAAGGCCCGGATCGCCGCCGGGCTCACCGTCGACGAGGTCAGTTCCACCACCCGCGTGCGCATCCCGATCGTGCACGCGATCGAAGAGGACGACTTCACGCGCTGCGGCGGCGACGTCTACGCCCGCGGCCACATCCGTACGCTCGCCCGCGCCGTGCACCTCGATCCGGCACCCCTGATCGACAGCTACGACGCGGCCCACGGCGGCCGGCCGGCACCCACGCCCGCCGCGCCGATGTTCGAAGCCGAGCGGATCCGACCCGAGCGGCAGCGGCCCAACTGGACCGCCGCCATGGTCGCCGCCATCGTCGCCGTGATCGGCTTCGTCGGCTTCACCGCCTTCAGCGGTGGCGACGCCCAGAGCAAGCGTCCGCTGGCGGAAGGTTCCGCCTCCCCGAAACCCGCACCCAAGCAGCCGGCGGGCAAGCCCGCCGCACAGCCCCAGCAGACCCCCCAGGCGCCGAAGCCGACGCCGTCCGACAGTGCCATCGCGGCGGCCCCCAAGGACCTCGTGACCGTGGTCCTGACGGCCAGCGAGGGCGAGAGCTGGATCTCCGCGAAGGACCACAGCGGGCGACTGCTGTTCGACGGAACCCTCACGCAGGGCGAGTCGAAGACCTTCACGGACAAGGAGTCGATCGACCTCGTGCTCGGTGACGCCGGGGCCGTGAACCTCTTCGTGAACGGCAAGGAGATCAAGGACAGCTTCCAGCCCGGTCAGGTGGAACGTCTCACCTACACCAAGGAAGATCCGCGCCAGGGCCAGGCCCAGGCGGGCTGACCAGCACGGAACGGCAAATTCCGGATCCCCGGGACGTCGCGCGGCACCCGCCGCCGGCCCCGGGGATCCTGTCGTGGCGGGACGTGGGGCGGGGGCCGGGGTCGGGACGAAGTAGTCTTGAGTCCATGCCCGAACGCCGTACCGTCGCCCTTGTCACTCTTGGCTGCGCCCGTAACGAGGTGGACTCGGAGGAGCTCGCAGGCCGCTTGGCGGCGGATGGCTGGGAGCTCGTCCAGGACGCCGCCGACGCGGACGTAGCCGTCGTCAACACCTGCGGCTTCGTCGAAGCCGCGAAGAAGGACTCCGTAGACGCCCTGCTCGAAGCGAACGACCTGAAGGACCACGGCAGGACCCAGGCCGTGGTCGCCGTCGGCTGTATGGCCGAGCGCTACGGCAAGGAACTCGCCGAAGCGCTCCCCGAGGCCGACGGAGTCCTCGGTTTCGACGACTACGCCGACATCTCCGACCGCCTCCAGACCATCCTCAACGGCGGCATCCACGCCTCCCACACCCCGCGCGACCGGCGCAAGCTGCTGCCGATCAGCCCGGCGGAGCGCCAGGACGCCGCCGTGGCCCTGCCCGGCCACGCGCAGGAGCCCGAGGCCGCCCCGGCCGACCTGCCCGACGGCCTCGCCCCCGCCTCCGGTCCGCGCGCGCCCCTGCGCCGCCGGCTCGACAAGAGCCCGGTGGCCTCGGTGAAGCTGGCCTCCGGCTGCGACCGCCGCTGTTCCTTCTGCGCCATCCCGTCGTTCCGCGGCTCCTTCATCTCCCGCCGCCCGAGCGACGTGCTCGGCGAGACGCGCTGGCTGGCCGAGCAGGGCGTCAAGGAGGTCATGCTGGTCTCCGAGAACAACACCTCGTACGGCAAGGACCTCGGCGACATCCGACTGCTGGAGACCCTGCTGCCGGAGCTCGCCGCCGTCGACGGCATCGAGCGCGTCCGCGTCAGCTACCTCCAGCCCGCGGAGATGCGGCCCGGCCTGATCGACGTGCTCACCTCGACCCCCAAGGTCGTCCCGTACTTCGACCTCTCCTTCCAGCACTCCGCGCCCGACGTGCTGCGCTCCATGCGCCGCTTCGGGGACACCGACCGCTTCCTGGAGCTGCTGGACACCATCCGCTCCAAGGCCCCGCAGGCCGGCGTCCGGTCCAACTTCATCGTCGGGTTCCCCGGCGAGAAGGAGTCGGACTTCGCCGAGCTGGAGCGTTTCCTCACCCACGCCCGCCTCGACGCCATCGGCGTCTTCGGTTACTCGGACGAGGACGGCACCGAAGCCGTCACGTACGACGGGAAGCTGGACGAGGAGACCATCGCCGCGCGCCTCGCCCACATGCAGCGCCTCGCCGAGGAGCTCACCTCACAGCGCGCCGAGGAGCGCATCGGGGAGACCCTGGAGGTGCTCGTCGAGACGGTCGTGCCGCTGGACGAGGCCGAGGAGGGCGAGGGTGCCTACGGGCGCGCCGCCCACCAGGCCCCGGAGACCGACGGCCAGGTCGTCTTCACCGACGGCACGGGACTGGTTCCCGGGCGTATCGTCACGGCAAAGGTGGTCGGCAGCCTCGGCGTCGACCTGGTGGCCGAGCCCCTGGGCGTGGAATTTGAGGAGGCGGCCGGATGACCGGAGTCCCGGCATCGGCGGCGGGCGGGACCGGCCGGCGGCCCGCGCCCGGCACCAAGCTCGGGACTGCGGCCGTCAACCAGGCCAGCCTGTGGAACATCGCCAACATCCTGACGATGATCAGGCTCGTCCTCGTGCCGGGATTCGTCATGCTGCTGCTCGCCGACGGGGGCTACGACCCCGTCTGGCGGGCGTGGGCGTGGGCGGCGTTCGCCGTCGCCATGATCACGGACATCTTCGACGGCCACCTCGCGCGGACCTACAACCTGGTCACCGACTTCGGGAAGATCGCCGACCCCATCGCCGACAAGGCGATCATGGGCTCGGCGCTCATCTGTCTCTCCTGGCTGGGTGACCTGCCGTGGTGGGTGACCGGAGTGATCCTCGGCCGGGAGCTCGGCATCACGCTGATGCGCTTCTGGGTCATCCGCTACGGGGTGATCCCGGCGAGCCGCGGCGGCAAACTGAAGACCCTCGCCCAGGGCACGGCCGTGGGCATGTACGTGCTCGCCCTCACCGGACCGCTCGCGACCCTGCGCTTCTGGGTGATGGCCGTCGCCGTCGTGCTGACCGTGGTCACCGGTTTGGATTACATCCGGCAGGCCGTCGTCATGCGTCGCGCCGGACTCGCCGCGGAGCGGGCCTCGAAGTGACGGACGGGGCGGCGGACGTGCCGGAGCCCGCACGGGCGTTCGGAGGCACTGCGGGGGTGGCCGAGGACGTACTGCGGCTGCTCGCGGAGAGTGATCAGACGGTCGCCGTGGCGGAATCGCTGACCGGAGGAATGGTCGCGGCCGAGCTCACGGCGGTGCCGGGCGCCTCCCGCGCCTTCCGCGGCTCGGTCACGGCGTACGCGACGGAGCTCAAGCACCGCGTCCTCGGGGTGGACGCGGGACTGCTGGCGGCCGAAGGCGCGGTGAACGCGCAGGTCGCGCAGGAGATGGCCGACGGAGTGCGGCGCGTCATGGCCGCCACGTGGGGGATCGCGACCACCGGAGTGGCCGGTCCGGACCCTCAGGACGGGCAGCCGGTGGGCACCGTCTTCATCGCCGTGGCAGGTCCGGGGGGCAGGAAAACGGCCCGGCTGCGGTTGAACGGCTCCCGTACGGAAATTCGTAGGGAGAGTGCACGGACTGTGCTCGAACTGTTGTCGAGCGAACTCCGCGAGAATCTGCGGGGGCAGGATACGGAACAGAACGGGGGGATTTGATGTTTGCAGCCCTGAGTGAACACGACATCGCTCCCCGCACGGCCGCGGCGCGAGGCGGTACGGTGGGGCGTGAAGGTTACGGCTACACGGTCAGAGGAGGGAGCCACCGATGATTCTGCTCCGTCGCCTGCTGGGTGACGTGCTGCGTCGGCAGCGCCAGCGCCAGGGCCGTACTCTGCGCGAAGTCTCCTCGTCCGCCCGAGTTTCGCTCGGCTATCTCTCCGAGGTGGAGCGGGGGCAGAAGGAGGCATCCTCCGAGCTGCTCTCCGCGATCTGCGACGCGCTGGACGTACGGATGTCCGAGCTGATGCGCGAAGTCAGCGACGAGCTGTCGCTGGCCGAGCTTGCGCAGTCGGCAGCTGCAAGCGAACCGGTGCCGGCACCGGTGCGCCCGATGCTCAATTCCGTCTCCGTGGCCTCGGTCACGGGACCGGAGCGGGTGACCATCAAGGCACCCGTGGAAGCGGTGAACGTCGTAGCCGCTTGAGCGCACGTGAGCATGTGAGTGTGGCGGGAGCCCCGGGTGGTGCGTGAAGCACCGGGCCCGGGGCTCCTTGCCGTGCGGGGGGCCGTCGGGGCGTCGTGGGGGCGGTTCTGGGTGCGCGGGGCGGGGCGGTGCGGGAGGATGGGCCCGTCCGGGATCCGGCCCGCTGGGAGGTGGCCGTGCGGCGGTTGCTCATACCCCTCGCCCTGGCGATGGGCGTGCTGTGGTGGTGGGCCGTACTGCGGCTGACGCTGGCACCGGCCGAGTCCGGGCCCGTGGAGGGCGCGGTGGCGGTCGGGGGCTGGGGGCTGGGGTTGCTGCCGGTGCACTGCGCGCGGCGGGCGGACGCGGGGAGGCGGGGACGGGCGGGCGCGGTGGAGCCCGAGGCCGGGGTCACCAGGGCATCGATACTCCACCGTTCGGGCGAAGGATCTGGCCCGTCATGAAGGACGAGGCGTCGCAGGCGAGGTAGAGCACGGCCTGGGCGATGTCCTCGGGCTCGCCGACCCGGCCGAGCGGGGACATCCGCACCATCGTCGCCTCGGTCCGTTCCAGGACCTCGGCGCTGTGCCGGCCGGTCATGGGGGTGCGGATCCAACCGGGGGCGACGGCGTTGACGCGGATGCCGTGCGGGCCGCTCTCGGTCGCGAGGGTCTTCGTCAGCTGGACCACGGCCGCCTTGGCGGCGCTGTAGCAGAGCAGGCCGGGCTGGGCGGCGTCGACGGCCCCGGAGGCCATGGTGATCACCGAACCGGGGCGGCCCGCCGCGATCATGGCGCGGACACCCTCCTGGCAGGTGCGCAGCACCCCCTTGAAGTTCACGTCCAGGATCCGGTCGAGGTCCTCGTCGGTGGTCTCCAGCACGGTACTGGTGTGCATGACCCCGGCGATGGCGGCGACGACGTCGAGCGGCCCGGCCGCGGCGACGGCGGCCCGCAGGGCGGCGCGGTCGGTGACGTCCAGCAGGTGGCCGGTGGCGGTCCCGCCGGCTCCGGTGATCAGTGACGTCGTACCGGCGAGGCCGAGCTCGTCGCGGTCCGCGCAGTGCACGGTCGCACCCGCCCGGGCCAGCAGCACGGCGGTGGAGCGGCCGATGCCGCTGGCGGCCCCGGTGACGAGGGCGGTGCGGCCGGTGAGGTCGTACGCGACGGCGGGTGTGGGCATGCAAGGGACCGTACGAGTGAATCTGACGGATCGTCAACCACTGCGGCGGTGCCCGACGGGCGCGGGGGCGGGCCCGGACTGGCAGCGCGGGCACCAGTACGTGGGGCGGTCGTCCTGCGGGGCCTCCAGGACGGAGGTGCCGCAGCGCAGGCAGGGTCGGTGCGAGCGGCCGTAGACGAACAGCTCCCGGCCGGGGACGCGGCTGCCGGTGGTGGAGCGGCGTCCGTGCTCCCCGATGTTGGCGGCCAGCAGGCGCTGGGCCGCGGCCGCCAGGCGGGGGAGGGTGACCTCGGGATCGGGGAGCGCGCCGACCGGGGTCCAGGGGGTGACCTGGGCCAGGAAGCAGGTCTCGGACTTGTAGATGTTGCCGATGCCCGCCAGGTTGCGCTGGTCCAGCAGTGCCTCGCCGAGGGGCCGGTCGGGGGCGGCGAGCAGGTTGGCCGCGGCCCGCCCGGGGTCCCAGTCGGGGCCGAGGAGGTCGGGTCCGAGGTGGCCGACGACTTTGTCCTCGTCGGCGGTGCGGAGCAGTTCCAGGACGGGCAGCCGGTAGCCGACGGCGGTGGTGTCGGCGGTGCCGAGGACGGCGCGGATCTCGTACGCGGGGCCGCCGCGCCACTTCTCGCCCGGCGTGAAGACGTGCCAGGCCCCGTCCATGCGCAGGTGGCTGTGGAGGGTGAGGCCACCTTCGACGCGGGCGAGGAGGTGCTTGCCGCGCGGGGTGACGTCCAAGGTGGTGCGGCCGGTGAGGTCGGCGAGGGCGAATCGCGGGACGCGCAGGTCGCTGACGGTCAGCGGCTTCCCGGCGAGGGCGGCGTGCAGGCGGCTCGCCGCGCGGTGGACGCTGTCTCCTTCGGGCATGGGGCCATTGTCGCGCCGGTCGGCGGCCGGTGCGGGCGTGCGGGGGCCGTGGGGCGTGGCGGGTCCGGGTCCGGGTCGAGCGGTCTGCGGGGGATTGTCGGGTGCCGACCGGTGCGGCGGGCGCGTGGTGCGGACGCGCGGGAACCCCCGCGGGCGGGTGCCGCGGGGGTTCCGGAGCCGGTGGTGGGGAGGCGCGGGGGCCGTTCCCACTACTTCCAGACGAGTTCCTTGTTCTTGCTGAGGATGTTGTACGGCTCGCCCCAGTACTGGGCGGCGGTGACCTTCGTCTGGGCCGACGGGGCCAGGGCTATCGCACAGCCGGTCTGCGTCCTGCCGTTGGTGAAGCCCTTCGGCAGCGACTCGTTGGGGCACTTCTCGAACTTGCCGATGACGGAGACGCCCTGGGCCTCGCTGCCGTCCGGGAGGAGGCCCTTGATGTGACCCACGGAGGTGTGCGACAGGTCCACCGTGCCGGTGTTCTGGACCGAGTAGCGGACGTAGTAGGGGATCATCCCCTTCACCTTGTCGCCCAGCTTGAGGGCGTCCAGGTCGGCCGGGTTGCCCTGCTCGATCGAGGTGACGGTGAGCGCGATCCGGCCGCCCTTCGTGCTGCCGTAGTTGAACGGGATCTGCGCGGCCTCACCGATCTTGAACTGCTGGCCCGACTTGGCCGTGCCGTCCGCCCCGGGCACGGGCGCCGTGCCGGCGTCGGCGCTCGCGCTCGACGAGGAGCTCGGGGCGGCCGGGCCGCTGGGCTGTGCCGAGGGCGAAGCGGGCTGCGAGGGCTGGGAGGCGGACGTGCTGGGCTGCGCGACGGGGAGTTCCTCGTTGCCGTTCTTGCAGCCGGTGAGGGCCAGGGTGCCGGCGACCGCCAGGCCGACCGCGCCCAGGGTGGTTCCGCGCATGCTGATGGTGCTCACTGTTCGTTCCCCCATGTCGGCGCACCGCCCGTGCGGTGCTGCGATCATCTTGATAAAGCATGGATAAGGGCGCGTGCGAGCTCAGGGGCGGCCGGGAACAGTTTCGTGACATGGCCAGAACAGCCGCGGCACAGTCGAGACCTGACCGAGTCCTCGGCCGCCCCTCAGTTGCGCAGGCGCAGGCCCCTCGGGGTGGCGTGGAAGCCGGCCGTCTCCAGGTCCGGGCCCAGGGGTGACGTCAGGGCCGGGGCGGCGTTCACCCGCTCCACCGTCAGCGCCGGGAGGGTGCCCGTGCGGGAAGCCGTGACCAGGGCCGTCGTGGCCGCCAGCAGCCGGGGGTCGCCGGCCTCCGGCCAGGCCAGCAGCGTCTTGCCGCCGCGCTCCAGGTACAGGGTGAGTTCCCCGTCGACCAGTACGACCAGGGAGCCCGCCTTGCGGCCCGGCTTGTGCGTCGCGTCGCCCGGGGGATCGGGCCACGGCAGGGCCGCCCCGTACGCGTTCGCCGGGTCGGCGGCGGCCAGGACGACCGCCGCCAGCGGCGCCGGGGTCCGCTCGGCCGCCCGGAGCCGGTCCACGGCGCCGTCCATCGCGAACTGGGCCGCGCCCAGCCCCTCCACCACGTAACCCCGCCGGGCCTGGCCGCTGTCCTCGAACGCGGACAGGACCCGGTAGACCGCGCTGAAGCCGCCCGCCACGCCCTCCGCCGCCACCGCCCCCCGGGTGACCACGCCGTGCCGGTCCAGCAGGGTGCGCGCCAGGGCGTGGGCCCGGTGCGTCGGGTCGGGGGCGGCGGCGGGCAGCAGCGACCAGCGGCCCGAGACCGTCGGAGGGCCCGTACGGGAGACGGCGGCGCCGAGCGTGCCGTACCGCCCACGCGGGACGGTACGGCGGGCCCGGTGCGCGGTCGCGCCCGCCGTCCGGCCCGAACCCAGAAGGGAGCGCAGCGGGGCCAGCGTGTCGTTCGTCAGCCGGCCCGACCAGGCCAGGTCCCAGACCACCGAGGCGAGCTCAAGGTCGGAGGCCTCGGGATGGTCGGCGCGGACGGACTGGGTCAGCTGCCGGAAGAACAGGCCGTAGCCCCCCGACAGGGCGCCGAGGACGGCCTTGTGGAGCTCGCCGAGCTCCAGCGGGTGCGGCTCGGGCAACAGCAGCGGGGCGGCGTCCGCCAGATAGAGGGACACCCAGCCGTCCTTGCCCGGCAGGGCGCCCGCGCCCGCCCACACCACCTCGCCCGTCGTGGTCAACTCGTCCAGCAGGGCAGGGGAGTACCCCATCACCCGCGACGGCAGGACCAGCCGCTCCAGGGCCGAGGCGGGGACCGCCGCCCCCTGGAGCTGCTCCACGGCCCGGGCCAGGCCGTCGATGCCGCGCAGCCCGCCGCCCAGGTGCTGCCACTGGGGGAGGAAGGTGGCCAGCGAGGCGGGCGGTACCGGCTCCAGCTCCTGGCGGAGCGCCGCGAGCGAACGGCGGCGCAGCCGGCGCAGCACGGCCGCGTCGCACCATTCCTGGCCGATGCCCGCCGGATGGAACTCGCCCTGGACCAGCCGGCCCGCCGCCGCGAGCCGGTGCAGGGCGCCGTCGGTCACGGCCGTACCCAGACCCAGACGGGCCGCGACGGCGACCGTGGTGAACGGGCCGTGGGTACGGGCGTAGCGGGCGAGGAGGTCCCCGAGGGGGTCCTTGACCGGTTCGGTGAACGCCTCGGGAACCCCGACCGGGAGGGCCGTGCCCAGGGCGTCCCGCAGCCGGCCCGCGTCCTCGATCGCCGCCCAGTGCTCCACGCCCCCGATCCGGACGTCGATGACGCGGCGGGCGGCGGCGAGGTCGCGGACCCACGCCGGATCCGCGCCGCGCTCGGTCAACTCCGCATCGGTCAGCGGGCCCAGCAGACGCAGCAGGTCCGCCACCGATTCGGCGTCCTTGGCATGCCGGTCCGGGGTCAGCCGGAGGAGCTCCCGCTCCAGGTCCTCCAGTACCTGCGCGTCCAGCAGTTCGCGCAGTTCCGCCTGGCCGAGGAGCTCCGCCAGCA
The DNA here is from genome assembly GCF_055595445.1 of Streptomyces sp. NPDC040432. Taxonomy (NCBI): domain Bacteria; kingdom Bacillati; phylum Actinomycetota; class Actinomycetes; order Kitasatosporales; family Streptomycetaceae; genus Streptomyces; species Streptomyces sp. NPDC040432. The sequence continues at coordinate 21,930 of NZ_JBVIVP010000020.1, forward strand.
GGCGCGAGTCCAGCGACAGCGCCGCCGCCCTGCGCTCGGCCAGCGGCGAATCGCCCTCGTACAGGAACTGGGCGACGTACCCGAACAGCAGGGACCGGGCGAACGGCGACGGCTCCGGCGTGGTGACCTCGACCAACCGGACCCGGCGCGCCTCGATGTCCCCCATCAGCTCGGTCAGGCCCGGTACGTCGAACACGTCCTGGAGGCATTCGCGCACGGCCTCCAGCACGATCGGGAAGGAGCCGAACTCCGAGGCGACCTGGAGCAGTTGCGAGGCCCGCTGACGCTGCTGCCACAACGGGGTGCGCTTGCCCGGACTGCGCCGTGGCAGCAGCAGCGCGCGGGCGGCGCACTCGCGGAAGCGGGAGGCGAACAGGGCCGAGCCGCCGACCTGTTCGGTGACGATCCCGTTGACGTCGCCCCCGTCGAAGGTGACGTCGGCCGCGCCCAGCGGGGGCCGGTCGTCGTCGAAGCCGTGGGTGGGGACGTGCGCGGGATCGTGGTCGAGGAGGTCCATGGACAGCAGGTCGGCGTCCGGCAGGCGCAGCACGATGCCGTCGTCGGCGTGCATGACCTGCGCGTCCATGCCGTACTTCTCGGCCAGGCGGGCGCCGAGGGCCAGCGCCCAGGGGGCGTGCACCTGGGCGCCGAACGGCGAGTGGACCACGACCCGCCAGTCGCCCAGTTCGTCACGGAACCGCTCGACGACGATGGTCCGGTCGTCCGGGACGTGGCCGCAGGCCTCGCGCTGCTCGACGAGGTACGCGAGGACGTTGTCGGCGGCCCAGGCGTCGAGGCCCGCCGCGAGCAGCCGCAGCCGGGCGTCCTCGCCGCTCAGACCGCCGAGCTCGCGCAGGAACGCGCCGACCGCGCGGCCCAGTTCGAGGGGGCGACCCAGCTGGTCGCCCTTCCAGAACGGCAGCCGGCCCGGAACCCCCGGCGCCGGGGTGACCAGGACCTGGTCGCGGGTGATGTCCTCGATGCGCCAGGAGGTGGTGCCCAGGGTGAACACGTCGCCCACGCGGGACTCGTAGACCATCTCCTCGTCCAGCTCACCGACCCGGCCGCCGCCCCGCCCGCCCTTCTTCGTGTCGGACGCGGCGCTGCCCGCGAGGAAGACGCCGAACAGCCCGCGGTCGGGGATGGTGCCGCCGGAGGTGACGGCCAGGCGCTGGGCGCCCGGCCGACCCGTGATCGTCCCCGCGACGCGGTCCCACACGACCCGGGGGCGGAGCTCGGCGAACGCGTCCGACGGGTAGCGGCCCGCCAGCATGTCCAGCACCGCCGTGAACGCCGACTCGGGCAGGGCCGCGAACGGCGCCGCCCGGCGCACCAGGGCCAGCAGCTCGTCCAACTGCCAGGTGTCCATCGCGGTCATCGCGACCAGCTGCTGGGCGAGGACGTCCAACGGGTTCGACGGGATCCGCAGCGACTCGATCGAGCCGGTGCGCATCCGCTCGGTCACCACGGCGGCCTGGACCAGGTCGCCCCGGTACTTGGGGAAGACCACACCCGTCGAGACGGCGCCCACCTGGTGGCCGGCGCGACCCACGCGTTGCAGCCCGGACGCCACCGACGGCGGCGACTCCACCTGGATCACCAGGTCCACCGCACCCATGTCGATGCCCAGTTCGAGGCTCGACGTGGCGACCACGGCGGGCAACCGGCCCGCCTTCAGGTCCTCCTCGACCAGGGCCCGCTGCTCCTTGGACACCGAGCCGTGGTGCGCGCGGGCCAGCAGCGGCGGGGCGCCGAGGGCCGCGCCCGACTGCGCCATGACCTCGGCCGGGGGAGCCCCCTCCGGCAGGGGTGCGCCCGTGGCCCGCTCGTGCGCGATCTCGTTGAGCCGGTTGCACAGCCGCTCCGCGAGCCGGCGGGAGTTGGCGAACACGATCGTGGAGCGGTGGGACTGCACGAGGTCCGCGATGCGCTCCTCCACATGGGGCCAGATGGACGGCCTGTCGCCGCCCTCCTTGCCGTCGGTGGCGGGGGAGCCGCCCAACTCGCCCATGTCCTGCACGGGGACGACCACCGACAGGTCGAACTCCTTGCCCGACGGCGGTTGCACGATCTCGACGCGGCCGCGCGGAGCCAGGTACCGGGCCACCTCGTCGACCGGGCGGACCGTCGCCGACAGTCCGATCCGGCGCGCGGGTCGCGGCAGCAGCTCGTCCAGCCGCTCCAGGGACAGCGCCAGGTGGGCGCCCCGCTTGGTCCCGGCGACGGCGTGCACCTCGTCCAGGATCACCGTCTCGATGCCGGACAGCGCGTCGCGCGCGGCCGAGGTCAGCATCAGGAACAGCGACTCCGGCGTGGTGATCAGGATGTCCGGGGGGCGGGTGGCCAGGGCGCGCCGCTCGGCCGGCGGGGTGTCCCCCGACCGGATGCCCACCCGGATGTCCGGCTCGGGCAGCCCGAGGCGGGCCGATTCCTGCCGGATCCCGGTCAGCGGACTGCGCAGGTTGCGCTCCACGTCGACGGCGAGGGCCTTCAGCGGGGACACGTACAGGACGCGGCAGCGCTTCTTCGGCTCGGCGGGCGGCGGGGTCGAAGCCAGCCGGTCGAGGGCGGCCAGGAACGCCGCGAGGGTCTTGCCGGAGCCGGTGGGCGCCACCACCAGCACGTCCGCCCCCTCCCCGATGGCCCGCCAGGCACCCTCCTGCGCGGGCGTGGGCGTACGGAAGGCCCCCGTGAACCAGGAGCGGGTCGCGGGGGAGAACGAGGCGAGCGCGGAGCCGGACATGCCCCCATCGTGCACCCCGGCACCGACATACGGCCCGACCTGCGAGAACACCTGCACCCGACCGGGCGCAGAATGGGGGGATGGGGACGGACGCGGGACGCGGCGAGTGGGCCCGGCACTGGCAGTACGCGGAACTGCCGGGCCTGGACCTCCTGCGCGCCCGCTACGTGCGCCACACCTTCCCGCGGCACGCCCACGACGGGTACGTGATCGCCGCCGTCACCGGCGGCGTCGAGGAGATCGGCCTGCCCGGCGGTACCGTGCGCGCCGGGCCCGGCAGCGTCGTCCTGATCAACCCCGAGGTCGCGCACACGGCCCGGGCCGGTGTCCCCGAGGGCTGGACGTACGCCACCCTCTACCCGTCCCGCAGCCTGATCGCCGACGTCGCCGCAGAGATCGCCACCCCGCGCGGGACGCCCGGCTTCACCGCCGAGCTGATCACCGATCCGCCGGGCTCCCTGGCGATCACCGAGGTCCACCGGGCCGCCGAGGAGGGCAACGCGCTGGCCGCCGACACCCTCCTGCGGGGCGTGGTGGCGCGGATGCTCTCCCGGCACGCGGGCCCGCTGCCCGCCCGTACGCCGCGCCGGGCGGGCGCCGCCGACGCCGAGCGGGCCCGGGCCGTCCTGGCGGAGCGGATGGCGAACCCGCCCTCGCTGGAGCAGCTCGCGGCCGAACTGGGCACCAGCCCCTTCGCCCTGCTGCGGGCCTTCCGCGCCCGCTTCGGCATGCCGCCGCACACCTGGCTGACCGACGCCCGGGTCCGCAGGGCGCGCCTGCTGCTGGACGGGGGGACGGCGCCGGCGGAGGCGGCCGTCGCCGTCGGCTTCACCGACCAGCCGCACCTGAACCGGCACTTCACCCGGATCGTCGGCGTCCCGCCGGGCGCCTACCGGCGGGAGCGGGCGGCCGGCTGACCGGGCGGGGCCGGGGCGCACCCGTACCGGGTCGGACGTGCAAGAACGTACAAGACGGGGCCGGCCCGGCCTGCGTACCTTCGGGGCGTGGGAGAACATCGGATGGTGATGCGGGAGACCCCCGAGAGGGTCGACGACGGACGGCCGCGCGCCGCGGTCGTACGGGACGCGCTCGGGGTGGGGGTGGCCGTCGGGCTGTCCGGGTTCGCGTTCGGCGTGACCGCCGCCGGAGCCGGGATCAGCCTGCTCCAGGCCTGCGTGCTGAGCCTGCTGGTCTTCACCGGCGCCTCGCAGTTCGCGCTGGTCGGAGCACTGGCCGGGGGCGGCAACCCGCTCACCGCGGCCGCCGGGGCCTTCTTCCTCGGGACCCGCAACGCCTTCTACGGACTGAGGCTGTCGCAGCTCCTCGCGCTGCCCCGCTTCCTGCGGCCCCTCGCCGCGCACTGGGTGATCGACGAGACCACCGCCGTGGCCCTCGCGCAGCCCGACCGCAAGTCGGCCCGGCTCGGGTTCACCGTCACCGGCATCACCCTGTACGTCCTGTGGAACCTCACCACCCTCCTCGGGGCGCTGGGCGCCGAGGCCATCGGGGACACCGCCGCGTGGGGGCTGGACGCCGCCGGGCCCGCCGTGTTCCTCGCCCTCCTCGCGCCGATGCTGAGGACGGCCACCGAGCGGGCCGTCGCCGCGCTCGCCGTCGTCCTCGGACTGGGCTTCCTGCCCTTCCTGCCCGCCGGGGTGCCCGTGCTGATCGCCGCGCTGGCCGCCCCCGCCGTTCTGTGGTTGAAGGGACGCCGCTCGTGAACGTCTGGATCGCCATCGGGATCACCGTCATCGGGTGCTACGCGCTCAAGCTCGTCGGGCTGCTGGTCCCCGCCGGGGCACTGGAGCGCCCCCTGGTCCAACGGCTCGCCGCCCTCCTGCCGGTCGCGCTGCTCGCCGCGCTCACCGCCCAGCAGACCTTCAGCACCGGCCACCAGCTCGTCCTCGACGCCCGGGCCGCCGGGCTCGCCGCGGCGGGAGCCGCCCTGCTGCTGCGAGCCCCCTTCCTCGTCGTGGTCGGGGCGGCGGTCGTGGTCACCGCGGGTGTGCGGGCCCTGGCAGGCTGACCCCCGTCAAGGACCGGCCGTACGCCCGCAACGTCAGCAGGGCCTCCAGGGTGGCGATCGGCCGCCGCTCCAGCGAGCTGCCCGGCGCCCACTCGGGGCGCAGCACCGGCCAGCCGCCGTCCGGCTGCTGCTCCGCCGCGAGGAAGTCCAGCGAACGCCCCATCTCCTCGTCCGTGAACCAGCTCCGGGCCAGGGACTCCGGACGCTGCGCGTAGTCGTGCGGGAAGAGCCGCTCACCCGGCGCGTACCCCGGCGGGAGCGGGTACTCGGCGCGCCGGGCCGGGTCGAGCACCACCAGCCGCCGCTCGCGCACGAGCCGGCCGAGCCGGTCCGCGGCCGCCGCCGCGCGGGCCCGGTCGGGGGCGCCGTCGAGGAAGGCCACCGCGCTGCGGGCCTCGTACGGGTGCGGCCGGCGCAGGTTCTCCACCCGTTCCCAGCAGAAGTCCGTCGCCCGGAACAGCCACGCGTGCCAGATCCGGTTGCGGTGCAGCAGCCCGACGACCGGCCCCGTGGTGAGCAGCTCGCCCGGCGGGTCGTCGCGCACCGGGTGGTAGGGGGCGGACGGGTAGGGGCGCGGCGGCGGGAAGACCAGCGGCAGCGCCCCGTCCGGGGTGGACACCCCGGTCAGGTGGCGGCAGAGCCGCTCGATGCGCTGCCCGGCGCAGCGGCCGAGGCTGTCGAGGACGCGCAGGGCGTGCGCGGTGTGCAGCGGCTGGCTCAGCGGGCCGCGCAGATCGGGGTCGAGGGCGTGTCCGTAGCCGCCGTCGCCGCCGAGGTACGCGCCGAGGGCGGCGTCCACCGGGTCCGCCTCCCCGCCGAGGAAGTGGAACGCGAACCTGCGCTGCTCCAGGACGCGGGCCGTCAGCCAGATGAACTGCTCGGCGCGGACCAGCGGGGCGGGCGGCTCCGATGCGGCCTGTGGGGCGTGGGCCGTGGCTGGGCCCTGCGGGGCGCGTGTGACACGTGGGGCCGATGGGCCCGATGGGGCCGGCGTGGAAGCTTCGTCTCCAGGCATGCGTGACACCGTAGGGCGAGGGCACCGGGCCGCACGGCACGAACGGAGCGGGTGCACTCTCCGGGGCGGGATAATGGAGGCATGCGGTTGACGATTTTCTGGGAACGGATGGCGGAGCACTTCGGGGCCGGCTACGCCGACTCCTTCGCACGGGACCACGTCATGACGGAGCTGGGTGGTCGCACGGTCCACCAGGCGCTGGACGCGGGCTGGGAGGCCAAGGACGTGTGGCGCGCGGTGTGTTCGGCGATGGATGTGCCCGCCGCGCTGCGCTGAGGCCGCGGGGCCGGGAAGCTGCTTCGCGGTCCGGGTCGCCGGTGGGCGAGACTTGGCCGCGTGGCAGCGACTGATGAGACGACCGACCCGCCCGCGGACGCCCCCGGCACGGCGCCCCCCACGGGTGCGACGGCCGCCGGTCCGCCCGGTGCGGGGCCGTGGCCGGCCGACCCGGGACGGCCGGGCGGCCCGCCCGTCGACGCCGTCCCGGTCGCAGGGGACGCGCGGATGCCGCGCTGGCTGCCGCGCGCGGTGGTCCTCGTACTGGCGCTCATCTCCTGTTTCCAACTCGGCAGCTGGGCCTTCCACCAGCTGATCGGCCTGCTGATCAACGTTCTGATCGCGTTCTTCCTCGCGCTGGCGATCGAACCGGCCGTGGCCAGGATGGCGGCGCGCGGCATGCGCCGAGGACTGGCCACCTTCCTGGTGTTCCTCGGGGTGTTCGTCTTCGCGGCGGGCTTCCTCGCCCTGCTCGGCTCGATGCTCGCGGGGCAGATCGTCGACATGGTGGAGGGCTTCCCGCGCTACCTCGACTCGGTGATCAAGTCGATCAACGACACCTTCCACACCGAGCTGTCCCGGCTGGAGATCCAGGACAGCCTGCTGCACTCCGACTGGCTCCAGAAGTACGTGCAGAACAGCGCCACCGGCGTGCTGGACGTGTCGACCACCGTGCTCGGCGGGCTCTTCAGGCTGCTGACCGTCGGCCTGTTCTCCTTCTACTTCGCGGCCGACGGGCCGCGGCTGCGGCGCGCCCTGTGCTCCGTGCTGCCGCCGGCCAAGCAGGCGGAGGTGCTGCGGGCCTGGGAGATCGCCGTCGCCAAGACGGGCGGCTACCTCTACTCGCGCGGCCTGATGGCACTGATCTCGGGCGTCGCGCACTACGTGCTGTTCGCGTTCCTCGACGTGCCGTACGCGCCCGCCCTCGCGGTGTGGGTGGGGCTGGTCTCCCAGTTCATCCCCACCATCGGCACCTACCTGGCGGGCGCGCTGCCGATGCTGATCGCCTTCACCGTCAACCCCTGGTACGCGCTGTACGTGCTCGGGTTCGTGGTGGTCTACCAGCAGTTCGAGAACTACGTGCTGCAGCCCAAGCTGACCTCGAAGACCGTCGACATCCACCCGGCGGTCGCCTTCGGCTCGGTCATCGCGGGCACCGCCCTGCTGGGCGCGGTCGGGGCGCTCATCGCGATCCCGGCCGTCGCCACGTTGCAGGCGTTCCTCGGCGCGTACGTGAAGAGGTACGCGCTGACGGAACACGCGGACGTCTCTACCGCCCGTTCTCGTCCGGGGCGGCGAGTACGGCTGCCAGGGCGTCGGTGACCCAGGTCTCGACGGCGTCCTTGCCGACGCCGAGACCGCTCAGCGGGCCCGAGCCGTGCTCCAGCTCCAGGAGTGCGAGCAGGACGTGTTCGGTGCCCACGTAGTTGTGGCCGAGGCGCAGGGCCTCGCGGAAGGTGAGCTCCAGGGCCTTCTTCGCGGAGGCGTCGAAGGGGACGAGGTCGGGGACGGACTCCGCGGCGGCGGGCAGGCCGGCGGTGGCCGCCGTGCGCACGGCGTCGGCCGTGACCCCCTGGGCGGTCAGGGCGTGCACCGCGAGGCCGTCGGGCTCGGACAGCAGGCCGAGCAGCAGGTGCTCGGTGCGGATCTCGGCGTTGCCGGCGGTGTGGGCCTCGTTCTGCGCGGTCACGACGACGTTCCGGGCGCGGGGGGTGAAGCGGCCGAAGCCCTCGTTGGGGTCGAGGCCGGGCTCGCCCTCCTTGTCGGCCTTGGGGACGAAGCGCTTCTGGGCGGCCTGGCGGGTGACGCCCATGCTGCGGCCGATGTCGGTCCAGGAGGCGCCGGACCGGCGGGCCTGGTCGACGAAGTGGCCGATGAGGTGGTCGGCCACGTCACCGAGGGACTCGGCGGCGACCACGGCACCGCTGAGCTGTTCCAGGGTGTCGGTGTGGACCTTCTTGATGGCCTCGATGAGGTCGTCGAGGCGTACCGGGTTGGTCATGCGAACGGGTTCCACGGAAGGGTTCGTCATGAGGCAACCCTAGGTTGACACTCGGATGGGTGTCAACCTCTGGTTGTCAGTCGTCGTTACGCGGCGATCCGGTCCTGACCCGTCAGGAGCCCGAGCAGCTGGTCCATCTCGTTGCGCCAGGTGCGGTGCACGTTCATGCGCGTCGGGGTGGCCTGGCCGGGGAGCTGGAGCCTGAAGGAGCTCCAGATGGCGTTGCGCTTGATCTCGGTCACGGCGCCGACGGCCTCGTTCGGCGGTATCGCGAAGACGATCTCCTGCGGACGGTTGCTCATCCGGCTCGCGCGGTGGAGCACCACGGCCTGCACGGTCACGGTGACGAAGTAGTAGGTGAGGAAGGCCTGGCCGATGAGGCCGAGCATGCTCATCAGCCACACGCTGGGGCCGGCGACGGCCTGGATCGTGACGATGGGCCGGTCGTTCGGGTTGGCCTGCGCGAGCGCTTCTGCCACCTGCTGCTGGATCGTGGCCTTCTTGATGGCCATGGGTCCTCCTGAGCGGAATTACACGTTCCCCGTCTTGGGGGCATCGCAGGGTGCCGGCCGCGGGAGGAGGGTCTCCGGCCAGGTCGAGGGTGTGGTTCATGCGCCCGCGTATGGGCATCCGTGCCCGTCTCGCGGCGTGTTGGGCGGGTTGGCCCACTCGGTCGCCGTGAACGCGCGGCGCCCCGGTTCCCCCAACGGGGCTCCGGGACGCGGAGGTTGGGGGCGGGCGGCGTGAATTCCCGTTCGGAGGCCCCTGTCCCGGAGCGCCGTTCCGGAGCGTCCGTGACGCCCCCGGTGCTACGGCGTACGGGAGAACGAGCGCCGGTACGAGCGGGGCGGCACGCCCCGCCGGCGCACGAACTGCTCGCGCAGGACGGCCGCGCTGCCGTACCCGACCCGACGGGCGACCTCCTCCACCGGCAGGTCCGTGGTCTCCAGCAACTCCTCGGCGCCGCTCAACCGCAGGCCCCGCAGCCAGGCGTGCGGCGTCGTGCCCGTCGCGGCGGCGAACCGGCGGGCGAAGGACCGCTTGCTCATCATGGCCCGCCGGGCCAGCTCCGCCACCGGCAGCGGCTCGTGCAGGTTCTCCCGGACCCAGTTCAGGACCTCGGCGAGCCGCTCGTCGTGGCAGTCCTCCGGAGCGGGCGCCGCCAGGTACTGGGCCTGCCCGCCGTCGCGGTGCGAGGGCAGCACCATGTCCCGCGCCACCGCGTTCGCCGTCGCGGCGCCGTGCTCGCGCCGCAGCAGGTGCAGGCACAGGTCGAAACCGGCCGCCGCGCCCGCGCCCGTGACGATCCGCCCCTCGTCGACGTAGAGGGCGTCGGGCTCGACGGACACCTCGGGGTGGCGGTCGGCCAGCAACGCGGCGAACCGCCAGTGCGTGGTCGCCCGCAGACCGTCGAGCAGCCCGGCGGCGGCGAGCGCGAACGTGCCGACGCAGTGGGCCGCGACCAGCGCTCCCCGCGCGTGCGCCGCCGACAGCGCGTCGAGCACGTCGGGACCCGGCGGCGTACGGAAGTCGGCCCCCGGCAGGGCGATCACCAGGTCGGCGGCGGCCAACCGGTCCAGGCCGTGGGTCACCGTCAACGGCACGCCCAGGTCGGTGGGTACCGGGCCGGGGCGGTCGGCGCACAGGGCGAAGTCGAAGCCGGGCAGCCCCTGCCCGTGCGGGCCGAACACCTCGGTGACGATGCCGACGGCGAGCATGCCGGCTCCGGGAGGTACGTACGCGGCGACGGTCTCGAAGGGCGGCACGCCGGAAGTATCGCAGCAGGAAGGGGGGTTGGCACGATTCCCGCGATCACTGGCAACACTGCCACTCGTGGGTGCCCGACCTGCCCGGGAGCATGGTGCACATGACAGACGCACCGCTGGCCCACAGCGCCACGTACACGATCCTGACCACCGGATACACCCTCTCGACGGGGCCCGGCGTCGCCGCCACCGTCTCCTACGTCCACGACGGGGACCGCCACGTGATCGTCGACCCGGGCATGGTGGCCGGCCGCGACCGCATCCTCGGCCCGCTCGCCGAGCTGGGTCTCGGTCCCGACGACATCACCGACGTGGTGCTCAGCCACCACCACCCGGACAACACCATGAACGTCGGTCTCTTCGGTGAGGCCCGCGTCCACGACCACAAGGCCGAATACCGCCACGACCAGTGGACCGACCGGGACGCCGAGGGGTACGAAATCACCCCCTCCCTGCGCCTGATCCGCACCCCGGGTCACAGCCGCGAGGACATCACGCTGCTGGCGGGCACCGGCGAGGGCGTCGTCGCCTTCGTGGGCGACCTGTGGTGGCGCCCCAACGGACCCGTCGAGGACCCGGTGGCCCCGGACCACGGGCTCCTGCGCGCCTCCCGGCTCCGCGTCCTGGCCGCGGCGGACCTGATCGTCCCGGGCCACGGCGGTGCCTTCCCGGCGGACCACACGGCTCCGCTGTAGGCCCGGCCGTGCAGGGCCCGAAGCGGACGGCTCCTCCGGAAGGGGGCGTCGCCGCGGGCCCTCGGCGGGGTCGGGGGCAGGGGTACGGGACGCGGAGTGCCCGGGCGGGCGGGGCGGGCGTGGCTCGCTTGACAGGGAAATCGAACATCCATTCTGATGAGAGTTATCCACAGCTGAACCCGGCGTGGGAGCGGATTGTCAGTGGCAGGCGTTAGCGTCAATGGCGTGAAGCGATCGACTCAAGCAAACCGGGTGGAACCCATGGCAGGCACCGACCGCGAGAAGGCTCTCGACGCCGCGCTCGCACAGATTGAACGGCAATTCGGCAAGGGTGCGGTCATGCGCCTCGGCGACAAGCCGAACGACCCCATCGAGGTCATCCCCACCGGGTCGACCGCGCTGGACATCGCCCTCGGCGTCGGCGGGCTGCCCCGCGGCCGCGTGATCGAGGTGTACGGACCGGAGTCCTCCGGTAAGACCACGCTGACCCTGCACGCCGTGGCCAACGCGCAGAAGGCCGGCGGGACCGTCGCCTTCGTGGACGCCGAGCACGCGCTCGACCCCGAGTACGCGAAGGCCCTGGGCGTCGACACCGACAACCTCATCCTCTCCCAGCCGGACACCGGCGAGCAGGCGCTCGAAATCGTGGACATGCTGGTCCGCTCGGGCGCCCTCGACCTGATCGTCATCGACTCCGTGGCGGCGCTCGTGCCCCGTGCGGAGATCGAGGGCGAGATGGGCGACTCGCACGTGGGTCTCCAGGCCCGCCTGATGAGCCAGGCCCTGCGGAAGATCACGGGTGCGCTCAACCAGTCCAAGACCACCGCGATCTTCATCAACCAGCTCCGCGAGAAGATCGGTGTGATGTTCGGCTCGCCGGAGACCACCACCGGTGGCCGCGCGCTGAAGTTCTACGCCTCCGTGCGTCTGGACATCCGCCGCATCGAGACCCTGAAGGACGGCACGGACGCGGTCGGCAACCGTACGCGCGTCAAGGTCGTCAAGAACAAGGTCGCGCCGCCGTTCAAGCAGGCCGAGTTCGACATCCTCTACGGCCAGGGCATCAGCCGCGAGGGCGGCCTGATCGACATGGGCGTGGAGCACGGCTTCGTGCGCAAGGCCGGTGCCTGGTACACGTACGAGGGCGACCAGCTCGGCCAGGGCAAGGAGAACGCCCGCAACTTCCTCAAGGACAACCCCGACCTCGCCAACGAGATCGAGCGGAAGATCAAGGAGAAGCTGGGCGTGGGCGTGCGCAAGGTCGACGCCGCCGCCGACGAGGCGGGTGCCGCACCGGCGGACGCCGCAGCGGCCGTGCCCGCCCCGGCGTCGAAGGCCAAGACGCCGGCCAAGGCCGCCGTCTCCAAGAGCTGACCCGTGCGGGAGCAGGAAGGGGAGGGCCGGGGCGGCCGTGAAGGCCGCCAGGAACTGCCGCCCCAGAGTCCCGAGGAGCAGGCACGGGCGATCTGCCTGCGCCTGCTCACCGGGATGCCGCGCACCCGCCGGCAGCTCGCGGACGCCCTGGAGAAGCGGGGCATCCCCGAGGAGGTGTCGCAGGAGGTCCTCTCCCGGTACGAGGAGGTCGGCCTGATCGATGACGCCGCCTTCGCCGGGGCCTGGGTCGAGTCCCGCCACCGCGGCCGGGGCCTGGCCCGTCGGGCACTCGCCCAGGAACTGCGGACCAAGGGGGTGCACACCACCCTCGTACAGGAAGCCCTGGAACAACTGGACTCCGAGCAGGAGGAACGGACGGCCCGGGAACTCGTGGAGCGCAAGCTCCGCGCGACCCGCGGCCTGGACCGGGACAAACGAATTCGACGCCTCGCGGGCATGCTCGCCCGCAAGGGTTACCCGGAGGGCATGGCCCTACGGGTCGTCCGCCGGGCGCTGGAGGCGGAGGGAGACGACGCCGACGACGCCATGGACGCTGCCGACCGGGGGTACTCGTCGGGCTGAGCGCGACGGCCGGGGTACCGGGACGTTCGAGGTGCGGGGCCGGCGGGCCGGGGCGGGGGTAGCCCCCGGGGCGGGGACGCCGGAACGCTCCCCTGCCGAGAGCCGGGCCTGCGGCGCCCGTGAACGCGCCGGTCGTCGAAGTGCCGGGGTTGCCGGTGCCGGTCACCGCCGAAGTACCCGGACGGGTCGGCCGGCCGGGGGCCGCCGGACATGCCGACGTCCGAGGCGGGGCGGCCGGGACGGATGCGTGAGAGTACGAGGGGTGCGGCAAGGTCATGACGCCGGCCCCGTACCCCGGCGAACGGGGGCACGAGGCCGCGTCACGCTGCCGTCAGGGCCCGGTGACGGGGAGGCCGGCTGCCTTCCAGGCCTGGAAGCCGCCCGTCAGGTCGGTCGCCCTGTGCAGGCCCAAGGCGTGGAGGGAGGCCGCGGCGAGGGTCGAGGCGTAGCCCTCGTTGCAGATCACGATCACTTCGATGTCGTGGTCCGTGGCCTGCGGAATGCGGTGCGAGCCCCGGGGATCGAGGCGCCACTCCAGCTCGTTGCGCTCGATGACCACCGCCCCCGGGATCAGGCCGTCCCGCTCGCGCAGCGCCTGGTAACGGATGTCCACCAGCAACGCCCCGGCCGAGGAGGCCTCGTGCGCGGCCGGCGCGTCGACGCGGGTGTAGCCCTCGCGGACCCGCTCCAGGTACTCGTCGATGCCGATGGGGGCGCTCACTGCCAGTCCGCCGGACGCTCGACCTGCTCCAGGGTGAGGACCGGCCCGCTGCGGCTGTACCTGCGGATCAGCGGCAGCGGCGGGTAGTACGCGTGGACGGAGACCGCGTGCTCGGTGTCCGACCCGTTGAGCACCTCGTGCACGTGGTGCTCGCCGAAGCCGCGTCCGTCCCCGGCGGCCAGGGAGCGGGTGCGGTCCACCCCGTCGGCCAGCTCCAGGCTCTGCCATCCCTCGGAGGGCAGCCGCACGGACAGGGAGTGCTCGGTGAGCCGACCCCGGGCGGTGGCGAACGCGCCGCGCGACTCGGCGTGGTCGTGCCAGCCGGTGCCGGTGCCCGGCGGCCAACCGATCAGCCAGGCCTCACTGCCGCCCGGTCCCTCCAGACGGATCCAGGTGCGGCCCTCCGGATCCAGGGGGAGCGAATCGACGACCGCCGCGTCGGCTGCGGTGCGCCGGGCGAAGGCGAGGAGCTCGGCTGCCGTCGGGCCGGAGGTGGGGGAGGCGGGGGAGACGGAGGGTGCGGGGATGTGGGTGGGGGCGGGCGCGTGCGTCGGCGCAGACATGGGGTGATGACCGTCCTGGGAGTTCGCGAAGGTGCGCGCGGGCCCGGAAGGGCGCGGGGCGCGCGGAGGGAAGGCGAATCAGCAGGAAGGGCGACACACGCAGCCCGCGTAGCGGAGCAGGTCCATGTGAACCCTCCGCCACAGGCGTACGTCGTTGCCGGTCATGTCCGCGAGTGAACCACGAGCTGCCGAGAACGGTCAATCGATCACGGCTGTAGGCGTGGTGGAGGCGGCTGCCGCGGGCTCCGGCGCACCACCGCGCACGGCGTCCGCCGCCTCGTACAGTTCCGCCGGCCGGACCCCCGCGAAGGTCGCCGCCAGGTGCCCGTCGGGCCGTACGAGGAGCACCGTGTGCGCCGGAGCGCCCGGGTAGGAGTCCGCGACCAGCAGCTCGGCCCGCACCGGCAGCGCGCTCACGGCGGCGGCCAGCCGGGGCATCAGACCGGCGCCCACCCAGTGCCGCCGGTCCCACACCCCGGTGCCCGGGGCGACGAGCAGCACCAACAGCCGGCCCCGGCCGAGCAGGTCGCGCAGCGGAACGGTCGCCCCGTCGGGGGCGGTCACCGGGACGTTCGCCACCGGACCGCCCGGTTCCGTCGCCGTCGGCACCTCGCGCACGGCGACCGGCGGGGCGTACACGGGCTCGGCGCCCAGCGGGCCCCGGCCGAGGTGGCCGTCGGTCAGCAGGGTGTGCGCGGAGCGCGTCGATCCGGGGATCAGGGTGCGCAGGCCGCCCCCGCCGCGCAGGGCCGGCATGGCCTGGTCGGCGGCGCGCAGCCGGGCGGCGACGGCGGTGCGCCGCTCGTCCTCGTAGCTGTCGAGAAGCGCCTCGGAGGCCCCCTGGTGCCAGGCCTGGGCCAGCTTCCAGGCCAGGTTCTCGGCGTCGCGCAGCCCCTCCTCGACGCCCTGGGTGCCCAACGCGCCCAGCAGGTGCGCTGCGTCCCCGGCGAGGAAGGCCCGGCCGTCGCGCCAACGCCGGGCGAGACGGTGGTGCAGGGTGTGCACCCCGGTGTCGATCAGGTCGTACGGAGGAGTCGCGCCTCCGCACCATCCCGCCAGGGTGTCGCGGATCAGGGTGACGAGCGCGTCCGGGGTGACCAGGTCCCCGCGGGCCGGGAGCAGCCAGTCGAGGCGCCAGACCCCGTCGGGCAGTGGCCGTGCGACGACCTCCTCGGGGCCGGCCGGCGGATTGCGGTGCAGCAACGCTTCGCCGGGCCACGGCAGTTCGGCGCGGAGTGCGGCCACGGCGTGCCGCTCGACGGCCGTCCGGCCGGGGAAGCGGATGTCGAGCAGCTTGCGCACCGTCGAGCGGGCGCCGTCGCAGCCGACCAGGTGGCTGCCGCGCCACCAGGTCGTCTCGGAGCCCCGGGTGTGCACGGTGATCCCGCGGTCGTCCTGCTCCAGGGATTCCAGCTTGCAGTCGGTGACCAGCTGGACGAGCGGGTGGGTGCCGGCCGAGTCGCGCAGGCCGCGGGCCAGGGCGTGCTGCGGTAGGTGCAGGGGCGCCGGCTCTTCCTCGAAGGTGATCCGTGAGACTTCCTGACGACGCCTCATGGTGCGCCAGGCCGCGAAGCGCGCACCCTCGTCGCGCAGCGTCGTACAGCCCAGCCGGTGCGCCATGGCCGCCGTGTCGGCGTGCAGCACGACGGAACGGGCCGGCCTGGGCTCGTCCTTGCCGGGCCCCTCGTCGAGGAGGACGGACGGCACGCCGTGGCCGGCCAGGGCGAGGGCGAGGGACAGCCCGACGGGTCCCGCGCCGACGACGATCACCGGGTCCATGGCGCGGCTCCCGATGTCCGGTATGTGATCACAGAACGTATGCAACCCACTGAAGGTGCCCGCGTCAAGTGACACCCGTCGCGACAACGCCGCGTGGTGCGGCGGAAGAGTTCCGCCGCACCACGCGGGCTACGCACTATGGCTGACTCTATGTCAGACCCGGAGGGCCGGAAGACCGGAGGCCGGCCTTCGGTCGGATCAGGTGGACCTGCCGATGGCGAAATCGTTGGCCTCGTGGGTTCCGACCACCGCACCGGTTCCCTTCGTCGACTTGCGCTGTCGACCTTCGAGCCAGGAGGCGAAGCTCGTGAGGGCGAAGTTCACCGCGATGTAGATCACCGCGATCACCACGAAGGTCGCGATCGTGTTGCTGTAGTTCGCCGAGATCTGCCGGGCCATCGACAGGAGCTCCGCGAGGCCGAGCAGGGTTCCGCCGAGCGCGGTGTCCTTGAGGATCACCACGAGCTGGCTGACCAGGGCGGGCAGCATCGCGGTGACGGCCTGCGGAATGAGGACGTGGACCATGGTCTGGCCCTTGCGCATGCCGATCGCCTTGGCCGCGTCGGACTGCCCGCTGGGCAGGGACTGCACACCCGCCCGGACGATCTCGGCGATGACCGAAGCGTTGTAGAGGACCAGCCCGGCGACCACCGCGTACAGCGGTCGGATGTCGGAGGAGACCGACGTGAACTGCACGAAGAAGGCCGAGCCGAAGATCATCAGCATCAGCACCGGGATGGCGCGGAAGAATTCGACGAACGCGCCGACGGGGACGCGGACCCAGGCGTGGTCGGACAGTCGACCGATGCCGAGCAGCGCACCCAGGGGCAGCGCGATGACCATGGCGATCGCGCCGGCCTTGAGGGTCTCCAGCAGGCCGGGGATCAGGAACGTCGTCCAGACCTGGCTGTCGGTGATGAAGGGGGACCACTTCTCACCGTCGAGCTGGCCCTTCTCCGCCATGAGGCCCAGCGCCCACCACAGGGCCAGGCCGAGCAGGACGACGAAGACGACGGTGTAGATCCAGTTCCGGGACTTGGCCTTCGGGCCCGGGGCGTCGTACAGCACGGAGTTCATCGCTTTACCGCCACTCGCTTGGCCACCCAGCCCAGCAGCAGGCCGGTGGGCAGGGTCAGCAGGACGAATCCGAGGGCGAAGATGCCGAAGACGGCGAAGAGCGCCTGGGCCTCGTTCTCGACCATGTCCTTCATCAGCAGGGCCGCTTCGGCCACGCCGATGGCCGCAGCCACCGTGGTGTTCTTGGTGAGTGCGATCAGTACGTTGGTGAGCGGCGCGATGACCGCCCGGAAGGCCTGGGGGAGCACGATCAGCGTGAGTACCTGGAAGAAGCTCAGGCCCAGTGCGCGCGCGGCCTCCGCCTGGCCCACGGGCACGGTGTTGATGCCCGAGCGCAGTGCCTCGCAGACGAAGGTGCCGGTGTAGGCCGAGAGTCCGAGGACCGCGAGCCGGAAGCCGGTCTCCTTGAACGTCTCGCCGCCCAGGGAAATCCCCAGCGTCTCGCTGAGGCCCAGCGAGCAGGCGATGATCAGCAGGGTCAGCGGGGTGTTGCGGACCACGTTGACGTACGTGGTGCCGAAGCCGCGCATCAGCGGGACGGGGCTGACCCGCATCCCGGCCAGGACGGTTCCCCATATGAGGGATCCGACCGCCGAATAGAGGGTGAGCTGAACCGTCACCCAGAAGGCTCCGAGCACGTCGTACTGCCCGGAATCAAGAAAGTCGAACACGTTGCCCTGCGCTCTCCCCAGAGTGGCCGGTGAGGGGCGCCGCCGCCCGCGGCAGGCGGGCGGCGACGCCCCTCACCGGGGAATCAGCTGCCTTCGGTGATCTGCGGGGCAGGCTCGTTCTTGTAGTCGGCCGGACCGAAGTTCTTCTTGACGGCCGCCTCCCAGGCACCGTCCGAGACCATCTTCTTCAGAGCGGCGTTGACCTTGGTCTGGAGGTCCTTGTCGCCCTTCTTCAGGCCGATGCCGTAGTTCTCGTTGCTCATGCTCAGCCCGACGAGCTTGAACTTGCCCTTGTTCTTCTCCTGCGCGGCGTAACCGGCCAGGATCGAGTTGTCGGTGGTGAGCGCGTCCATGGCCTTGCTCTCCAGGCCGGTGAGGCACTCGGAGTAGCCGGCGGCCTGCTTGAGGTCGGCCTTGGGCGCCAGCTTCTCCTTGACGTTCTGCGCGGAGGTGGAGCCGGCGACCGAGCAGAGCTTCTTGTCGTTCAGGTCCTCGGGCTTGGTGATGCTGTTGTCGTCGGTGCGGACCAGCAGGTCCTGGTGCGCCAGGAGGTACGGGCCGGCGAAGTCGACCTTCTCCTTGCGCTTGTCGTTGATCGAGTAGCTCGCGACGACCAGCTTCACGTCGCCGTTGGAGATGAGGTTCTCGCGCTCGGCGCTGATGGCCTGCTTGAACTCGATCTGGTCGGCCGCGTAGCCGAGTTCCTTGGCCACGTAGGTCGCCACGTCGACGTCGAATCCGGTGAACTTGCCGTCCGGGGTTTTCAGACCCACACCCGGCTGGTCGAACTTGATGCCGATGACGATCTTGTCCTTCTTGGCGCCACCCGACGAACCGGCGTCGCCGGACGTCTTGTCGCTGTTGCCGCCACAGGCGGTCGCCGTCAGGGCAAGGGCGACGGCGACGGCCGCGGCCGCACCGACCTTGGAGATCTTCATGGTGAACTTCCCTCGGGTGAGACGTGGTTGAGCGACGAGCGGGATGTGTGCTCCGTCGAACGGATCACTACTACCGGACGAGATACGTCAGTGGTGCAGGATCTTCGACAGGAAGTCCTTGGCGCGGTCGCTGCGCGGGTTGCTGAAGAACTGGTCGGGCGTGGCCTGTTCGACGATCTTTCCGTCGGCCATGAAGACGACCCGGTTCGCCGCCGAGCGGGCGAAGCCCATCTCGTGCGTGACGACGACCATGGTCATCCCCTCCCGGGCGAGCTGCTGCATGACCTCCAGCACCTCGTTGATCATTTCCGGGTCCAGGGCCGAGGTCGGCTCGTCGAAGAGCATGACCTTCGGTTCCATCGCCAGCGCCCGGGCGATCGCCACGCGCTGCTGCTGGCCGCCCGACAACTGCGCCGGGTACTTGTCGGCCTGCGAGCCGACGCCCACCCGGTCCAGCAGCGACTGCGCCTTCTCGCGGGCGGCCGCCTGGTCCGTCCTGCGGACCTTGATCTGGCCCAGCATGACGTTCTGCAGCACCGTCTTGTGGGCGAACAGGTTGAACGACTGGAACACCATGCCGACGTCGGCGCGCAGCCGGGCGAGTTCCTTGCCCTCGGCCGGCAGCGGCCTCCCGTCGAGCGTGATGGTGCCCGAGTCGATCGTCTCCAGCCGGTTGATGGTCCGGCACAGCGTGGACTTGCCCGATCCCGAAGGACCGATCACCACGACGACTTCACCGCGGGCAATGCTCAGATCAACGTCCTGAAGCACGTGCAGCGCGCCGAAGTGCTTGTTGACGTTGCTCAGTACGACCAGGCCGTCCGCGGCACCGGCCGCGTCCTGCACGTCCTTGGTCACTGATACTCCGCTCATCGGCTTCTTGCTCCGTCCTCCGTCGGTTGGGAGGACAGTAGTGACGAGGCGCGCACAGCGTCATCACATCTGAGGGAGAATTGAGCATAACGATACGGCCTCGCCCGGATACGCTCCGTGCGTGGCCCGGCTCGGGGCGTTCCGTACGCGTACCGGGTGCATAACGGAAGACTCGCCGGACCGGAACCCCCTTGACGTGGGACTCTTCATGGGCGTGGATGCATGGTGGCCCGTGTTGGGCCATTCTTCGTCCGGACGTCGTGAACAGGAAAGGGGGACGCCATGAGGCTGCTCCTCGTCGAGGACGACGACCACGTCGCCGCCGCCCTGTCCGCGATCCTCGCCCGGCACGGCTTCCGGGTGACCCACGCCCGCAGCGGCGAGGAGGCCCTCCAGGCGCTGCTGACGGCCGGATCCACGCCCGGCGCCTCTCCCTACGGGGTGATCCTCCTCGACCTCGGCCTGCCCGACCAGGACGGTTACGAGGTCTGCGGGAAGATCCGCAAGCGCACCAGCACGCCCGTGATCATGGTGACCGCGCGCGCCGACGTCCGTTCGCGCATCCACGGCCTGAACATGGGCGCCGACGACTACGTCACCAAGCCGTACGACACCGGCGAGCTCCTCGCCCGCATCCACGCCGTCGCCCGGCGCACCGGCGCCTCCGAGGAGACCACCGCCGGGGCCACGGGATCGCCTGCCGCGGTCGTGCTGGGTCCCGTCTCCATCGAGCTGCCCACCCGCCGGGTCAGCGTGAACGGCGCCGACGTGCCGCTCACCCGCAAGGAATTCGACCTGCTGGCCCTGCTCGCGCAGCGGCCCGGTGTCGTCTTCCGCCGCGAGCAGATCATCAGCGAGGTCTGGCGCACCAGCTGGGAGGGCACCGGGCGCACCCTCGAAGTCCACGTGGCGTCGCTGCGCTCCAAGCTGGGCCTGCCCGCCCTCATCGAGACCGTCCGCGGGGTGGGCTACCGGCTCGTCACCCCGGCCGCGCCCTAGCGGGCGCCTGCCGTGCGCGCCCGGCTGCTCCCGCTCCTCGTCGTCCTCATGGCGGGCGTCCTGATCGCCCTCGGGCTCCCGCTCGCCGTGAGCCTGGCCGCCCGGCAGCAGCAGGACGTCGTCGTCGACCGGATCGACGACAGCGCCCGCTTCGCCGCCCTCGCCCAGTTCGTCATCGACGCCGAGGGTTCCCGTTCGACCGGGGCCGACGAGCGCCAGGAGACCCTCCAGCAGGAACTCGCCCGCTACCAGGAGCTGTACGGCATCCGCGTCGGCATCTTCTACCGTGACGGCAACGCCTTGGCCAGGGCCCCCGGCTGGTGGCAGTTGCCGGACGACGGTGAAGGCCGGCTGGCCTTCACCGAGGCGCTCGCCGGGCGGCGCAGCCACGACCCGGGCCAGGTGTGGCCCTGGCAGACCCGCGGCAGACTGCTCGTCGCCTCCCCGGTCGTCCTCGACGGGGACGTCGTCGCGGTCGTCGTCACCGAATCGCCCACCGACCGGATGCGCACGCGGATCCTGGTGGGTTGGCTGTTCATCACGGCCGGACTCGCCGCGGCCATGCTGCTGGCGTTCGGCGCGGCCCTGCGCCTCACCAGTTGGGTCCTCAAGCCCGTCCAAACGCTGGACGCAGCCGCCCACGGCATCGCCACGGGCCGCATGAACTCCCGCGTCGCGGCTTCCGGCGGCCCACCGGAACTCCAGCGACTCGCCCGCTCGTTCAACGAGATGGCCGACAACGTGGAAGAGGTACTCGAACAGCAGCGGGCGTTCGTCGCCGACGCCTCGCACCAGCTGCGCAACCCCCTCGCCGCGCTGCTCCTGCGCATCGAGCTGCTCGCCCTCGAACTACCCGAGGGGAACGAGGAGATCGCCTCCGTGCGGACCGAGGGCAAGCGCCTCACCCAGGTCCTGGACGACCTCCTCGACCTCGCGCTGGCCGAACACGCCTCCGCCGAGATCAGCCTCACCGACATCGGGGCGCTGACCTCCGAGCGGGTCGCCTCCTGGCGGCCGTACGCCGAGGAGAAGGGCGTACGGCTCACCGAGACGGGCCGGTCCGCCGTCACCGGTTGGGCCGACCCGATCGCCCTGTCCAGCGCGCTCGACGCGGTCATCGACAACGCCCTGAAGTTCACGCCCGCGGGCGAGGAGGTCGAGGTCTCCGTCTCCGCGGCCGGGCGCAGCGCGCTCGTCGTCGTCGCCGACCGCGGGCCGGGTCTGACCGAGGACGAGATGTTGCGCGTCGGCGACCGCTTCTGGCGCAGCGGCCGCCACCAGAACATCAAGGGCTCCGGCCTGGGCCTGTCCATCTCCCGGGCCCTGCTCGCCGGGGGCGGCGGCTCCATCTCCTACGGGACGAACCCGCCGCACGGGCTGCGCGTGACGGTCGCCGTCCCGCGCACGGACCCGCACAACCCCTGACGTTCGGGGCGCCCGCCCCCCGGCCCCACGGACTCACACGTGGCCGGGGGCCCTACCAGGGCAGCTCGGTCCGAGCCGGCGCGGACGTCGCGTACGTCTCGCCGACCGCGCGCAGCTCCAGGAGCGCCGCCCGTTCCGGGCCCGCCCGGGTGATGGAGGGGACGTACAGGGCGGCGGCGCAGGTGCCGCCGAGGAACTGGCGGGTGCCGTCGGGGAGCACGCGGTGCAGCTCGT
Organism: Streptomyces sp. NPDC040432; assembly: GCF_055595445.1. Taxonomy (NCBI): domain Bacteria; kingdom Bacillati; phylum Actinomycetota; class Actinomycetes; order Kitasatosporales; family Streptomycetaceae; genus Streptomyces; species Streptomyces sp. NPDC040432. The sequence continues at coordinate 43,689 of NZ_JBVIVP010000020.1, forward strand.
AGTGCCGGACCGGGCCGACCGCCCGGTCCCAGGTCAGGCGGAGCTCGACCGCGTCCCCCCGCCGGGCCGTGGCCGTCACCTCCAGGTGGGCGGGCGGGGCCGGGTGCCGGGGAAGGGCGGTGTCGAGTACCGACAGGGCCCCGAGCCGCCAGGACACGGGCTCGTTCCCGCGTCCGGTGATCCGTACGGCGAGGGCGTGCGCGGTCGTTCCGGCCAGCGGGGTCAGGGGCACTCGGGTCGTCCGCCACGCCGGGTCGTCGTCGCCTGGGTCCGTCGCCGGCAGCCACGTGTACGGGACCGGGTCGCCGGGCGCGGCCGGCTCGCCGGTGGCGACGCCGAACTCGACGTCGACCGGGCCGGCGTCCGTGCGGTGCATCAGCTCGGCGACCGTGGTGGGGGTCAGCGGGAGCCGCGTGGCGTGCAGGCCGACGGCGACCGGAGCGCCCGGCCGGCCGGCCACGAGCAGGCTCGAACCGCCGCGCCAGGCATCCGCGAAGTCCAGCGTGACGGACGGCCGTTCGCCGGTCGTGTCCACCACCCAGCGCCGGCCGGGCAGCCGGTCCTGGAGGGCCAGGTGGTTCCAGGGCGTGTCGCCGAGGACCTCGCCGCCCTCGAACCAGCGCAGTCCGTGACCGGTGTTGAACGAACAGGCGAAGGGCAGCCCGGTCACGGTGGAACGGTCGGCGACGACCGTGGCGGGCGCGCGCCAGCCCGATTCGGGTGCGGGTCTCGACGGATCGAGGGACTCACCGGTCCAGAACAGGTCGTCGGACAGGTGGAACGCGCCGGGGGAGCGGTCGGTGAGGTGGTTGCGGGTCCATTCCGGCCGGTAGAAGCCGTAGCTGACGACGTGGTCGCGTCCGCGCGGGACGAACGCGTCCCAACGCACACGGGAGTGACGGCCGTTGGATTCGACGTCCACCCCCGCCCACAGTTCGTGGCGGGAGCGGCCCAGCCGGTCGGCGAGGGAGCCGGAGGACTCCAGGGTCCGTTCCGTCCAGCGGAAGTCCACGAAGAGGGTGTCCGCGACCCTTCCGCTCCGGTCCTCGAAGAACTCCTGGTTGAGGGCGTTCAGCGCGCCCTGCCAGCCGACCCGGCCCGTGGCGTTCATCGCGTCGTACCAGGTGATGCGCAGGCCGTGCGGTGCGCCCGCGGCGCGCAGGGCGCGCAGGAACTCCCGCATCCGGGACGCCAGCGCACTGTCCCCGCCGTCCGTCTCGGCGTTGACGAACCAGCCGTCGAAGCCGTGGGCCCGCGCGACCTGTACGAGCTTTTCCGCCAGGGGGAAGCGGCCGAGGGCGTCGCGCCGCACCAGCTCGTGCGTCCACCGCAGGTCGCCGCCGTAGGCGACGGGAGGCAGGAACACGTTGCCCAGGACCCGGACGCCGTTGCGGTGGGCGGCGTCCGTCACCGGGGCGTTCGGCGCGAGCACGATGCCCTCGCCGGCGGAACCGCCCCAGAAGACCAGCTCGTCGATGTAGGCCCAGTGCGTGAGCGCGTACGAGTCGACCGTCGCCGAGCCCTGGGACGGGTTCCCCGCGGTCGGCCCGAACGAGACGAGCGAGGCGATGCGGGCCTGCCCCGCGCGGGCGTCACGGTGCGGGGGCACGGGGGTGAAGCGCGGGGCGAGCGGGACGGTCGCCGCGTTGTGCGCCAGGTCGGGATCCGACTCGGGGTCCCACTCCGCCAACGAACGCCACACGATCCCGGGTCCCGGCTCGCCCGGGGGGAGCGAGTCGGGGAACCAGTAGGAGGCGTACGGGGCGAGGGCCGCGGGCTCGGGCGCGGTGCCGGTGCCGGGTGGGGGAGACGATGCCAGGGCGGGGGTGGCCGTCCCGACCACGAGCGGGAGGGCCCCGGCGGCCAGCACCGCACGCCTGGCGGGCCCCCGCGAGGCGGGGGCCGCCGCCTCGGGGCGGGGCGCACCGGGCACGCGGGCGTCGGGTACCGGGGACGTACGGGGAGCTGCGTCCGGGTCGGTCGCGGACATGCGGGTCTCCTCACGCGGGGCGGGGTGGGACGGGGTGGTTGGTGCCGTTGTCGTTGCAGGTACCGGCGCCGGTACCGAGGTCGGTGTCGGTATCGGGCAGCCGAAGAGGACCGGATCCGCCCGAGGGCGGAGTGGTCGGGTTCGGCCGGGTCAGGTCACCTCGGGTACGCGGAGCACTTCGGTGACGCCGCGCGCGGACAGGTACGCCGCGTCCCCGGCGTGCTCCGCGAGGACCACCGCGGGGCGCACCCCCCGGGCGGCCAGTGATACCCACGCTTCGAAGAACGCGCCGCCCGGGGCGCACACCGAACGGTCCGGGGCCCGCGGCACCCCGCCCGCGTCCAGGACGAGCGCGGTGGACCGGGGCGCGGGGTGGTGCGCACGGCCGCGCCACTGCCGGGCGATCCCGGCGAGGGCCGCGCCCACGGGCTTGACCCGGCGGTCGTTGGTGAGCAGGCCGAGCCCGTACTCCAGCTCGGGGAAGTCCGCGAGCTCGCGGGACACGTCGTGCGAGCACCACCAGGTCACCCCCCACACCTCGGGGCAGTCCAGGGCGTTCTCCAGGGTGGCCTCGGTGAACCGAACGGCGTCCTCGGGCCCGATCAGCGGGGAGGGCGCCCCGACCTCCTGGAGCCAGACCGGGCGGCGCGGGTCCACCGCCCAGGCCTTGGACAGCTCGATCAGGTAGGCGGCGTGGTGTTCGGTCGCCGCCCCCGCGGGACCGTGCCGCTGCGCGGTCCCGTTGAACACCCAGGAGTGCACGGCGGTGGCCCCGCCCAGCCGCGCCGCCTGGGCGGGGGTGAAGGGGTGCCCGTCCCGGTACCAGACGGCGTCGTACTCGGCGTGCAGGTGGAACCGGCCCGGGGCGCCCTCCTCACAGGCGGCCAGCATGCGTTCCAGCCAGCGCCCGGCTCCGTCCGGGGAGATCCGGTCGGGGTCGGGGTGCGGGTCCCCGGCGAACTGGTTGATCTCGTTGCCGACCGTCATGCCGAGGAAGTTGGGCCGGTCGGCGAGGGCGGCGGCCAGCGTGCGCAGGTACTCCGCCTGGCCGGAGATCACGTCCGGATCGTCGAAGAAGCCGCGCCGGTGCCAGGTCGCCGTCCATGACGGCAGGAAGTCGAAGCTCGACAGGTGCCCCTGCAACCCGTCCACCGCGACGTCGAGCCCGCGGGCGGCCGCCGCGTCGGCGAGCGCGACGAGCTGTTCGACGGCGCGCGGCCGGATCAGGGTGCGGTTCGGCTGGAACAGCGGCCACAGCGGGAACACCCGGACGTGGTCCAGGCCGAGCCCGGCCACCGAGTCGAGATCGGCGCCGACCTCGTCGAGGTCGAAGTCCAACCAGTGGTGGAACCAACCCCGGGTCGGGGTGTAATTCGCGCCGAAGCGGAGGGTGCGCGGGGCATGCGGCATGAAAAGTCCCGGAGTTCAGCGGAATTCACCGGACGCCCCAAACTGCCGTGTGCCGTCGCGGAAAGTCAACAGGGCCTCGACGGCAGGGTCGTCGGTGTTCGTCGCGCCACGGCTCCCGCGTTCCGGTCCCGTTGGCGGTGGTCCGGTGCCGGATGGGGAGGTCGGGACTAATGCGGTTTAGCGCATGCGTCGGATCCGAAAGGAACGGGAAATGGGGAGAGCGGAACAGGCCGATCGTCCGACGTCCCGGGCGACTTTCACGGCCGAGGGTGTCGGAGCCCGTCCGGGGCGGGATCGCGTACCGTCCGCCCATCGCAGTCCACGGCACCGAGGGATGAGGCAGGCATGGCCCGCAGACCCACCATCAAGGACATCGCCCGCCGGGCCGGGGTGTCCGAGAGCGCCGTCTCGTTCGCGCTCAACGACCGGCCCGGGGTGTCCGACCACACCCGCGCCCGGGTCAGGCGGGTCGCGGAGGAACTCGGCTGGCAGCCCAACAGTGCGGCCCGTGCCCTCTCCGGCGAACGCTCCGGCGCCGTCGGGCTGGTCCTGGCCCGGCCCGCGCACACCCTCGGCGTCGAGTCCTTCTTCCTGCAACTCGTCTCCGGCATCCAGGAAGTGCTCGCGGCGAGCCGCACGGCCCTCCTCCTCCAGGTCGTCGAGGACATCGAAGCCGAGTGCGCCGTCCACCGCCGCTGGTGGGCCGAGCGCCGGGTGGACGGGGTCCTCGTCGTCGACCCCCGCACGCGGGACCCCCGGCCGGAACTGCTCACCGCGCTCGGCCTGCCCGCCGTCATGATCGGCGGCAGCACGGAGGCGTACCCCGGCGAGGCCGGCGTCGCCGGGGTCGCCCCCGGAGCGGTCGACGCCGAGGACGTCGCCTCCGGCGGGCTCGGCCCCGGCGGGGTCGCTCCCGGAACGGTCGGCCCCGGTCGTCCTCGCACCGGCGGGTCCGCCCTCTCCGTCGTCCGGGCCGACGACGCCCGCGCCATGGCCGACGTCATGGGTCACCTGCACGCCCTCGGCCACCGCCGGATCGCGCACGTCGCCGGCCTGCCCGGACTCGCCCACACCGCCCGGCGCATCACCTCGCTGCGCGCCGAGGCGCTGCGGCTCGGACTCGCCGGGGACGGGGTGGAGTCGGTGACCACCGACTACTCCGACACCGAGGGCGCAGCCGCCACCCGCCGGCTCCTCGCACGGCCGCGACCGCCCACGGCACTCGTCTACGACAACGACGTCATGGCGGTGGCCGGCAGCGCGGTCGCCGCCGAGCTCGGCATCGACGTGCCCGGCCGGCTGTCGATCGTGGCCTGGGACGACTCCGCCCTGTGCCGGGTCACCCACCCCCGGCTGACGGCGCTCGTCCGCGACACCGCGGGCTTCGGCCGGCTCGCCGCCGAGGAACTCCTCGCCGTCCTCGCCGGATCGGCGCCCCGCGTCCGCGACAGCGAGCTGCCCCGACTGGAACCCCGCGGGAGTACGGCCCCGCCGGCAGCCGCATACTGAAAACCGACCCCTTCCAGGAGCGCCACCGTGACCACTCCCACCCCAGCCCTCCCCGTGCCCCGCACGGCCGCCGCGGCCACCGGTCCGACCGTGGCGATCGACATCGGCGGCACGAAGATCGCCGGCGCGCTGGTCCACCCCGACGGCACCATGACGGCGGCGACCCGCCGCCCGACCCCGCGCGGCGCCGACGCCGACGCGGTGATGGCGGCCGTCGGCGAGGTCATCGCCGACCTGTCCGAAGCCGACCTGTGGCCACAGGTCGTCCGCTGCGGCGTCGGCAGCGCGGGCCCCGTGGACACCACCCGCGGCACCGTGAGCCCGGTCAACATCGGGGCCTGGCGCGACTTCCCCGTACAGGCCCGGATCGGCGCCGAACTCGCCGCCCGCGGCGCCGCGGTCCCGACCGTCCTGGCGGGCGACGGCGTGGCCATGACCGCGGCGGAGCACTGGCTGGGCGCCGCACGGGGACACACGAACGCCCTGTGCATGGTCGTCTCGACCGGCGTCGGCGGCGGCCTGGTCCTCAACAACCAGCTCCACCCCGGTCCCACCGGCAACGCGGGCCACATCGGCCACATCAGCGTCGCCTTCGACGGGGAACGGTGCGTCTGCGGCGGCCACGGCTGCGTCGAATCCCTGGCCTCGGGCACCGCCATCGCGCGCTGGGCCCTCGCCCAGGGCTGGACCGGACCCGATCCCACGGCGGCCGGTGTCGCGGCCTCCGCCGCGGCGGGCGATCCCGTCGCCCTGGCCGCATTCGACCGGGCGGGCCGGGCACTCGCCGCCGCCATCGCGGCAACCGCCACGCTCGTCGAGACCGACATAGCCGTCATCGGGGGCGGGGTCGCCGCCGCGGGCGACACCCTCTTCGAACCGGTCCGCCGGCACCTGGCCTCGTACGCCACCCTCGGCTTCGTCCAGGACCTCAAGGTCGTCCCGGCCACCCTCGGCACCGACGCGGGCCTGATCGGCGCGGCCGCCGCCGCGATGATGCTGCTGCCGACCGCCTGACGCCCGACGGGGCCGACGCAGGGGCTACGGCTTGACCGACCGGTAGTAGCGGCGGGCCCCTTCGTGCAGGTCGAGCGGGTCCGTGTAGATCGCCGTGCGCAGGTCGACCAGCTGCGCCGCGTGCACCGCGCTCCCGATCCGGTCCCGGCTGAGGATCACCGTCCGGGTGAACTGCTCGGTCAGCTCCGGGCTGGTGTCCTCCCGGGTCACCAGCAGGTTCGGTACGGCCACCGTCGCCACCGCGGAGGTGTTGCGGGCCCGCGCGTACGCGTCCTGCGGCATCACCGCGGCCCGGTAGTAGCGCGCCGGGCTCCCGCCCGCCTGGAGCTGTTCCACGAGGTCGCCCAGCTGCACGAGCCGGATCTCGAACCGCTCCGACAGCTCCCGCACGGCGCTCGTCGGAAGTCCGCCCGACCAGAAGAAGGCGTCGATCCGGCCCGCCTCCAGCTCGGCCGGCATGGTGTCGATCCCTATGGCGACCGGGGTGATGTCCCGCGTCGGATTCAGCTTGGCCGCCGTCAGCAGGCGCTCCGAGATCAGCCGCACCCCCGAGCCGTCCTGGCCGATCGCGACCCGCTTGCCCCGCAGGTCCCGGGCCGACTGCACCGGCGACGTGGCGGGCACGACCAGCTGTACGTAGTCGTCGTACAGCCGCGCGCAGCCGCGCAGCCGCTCCGCGCCCGATTTGCCGTCGAGGCGGTACTTGGAGACCGCGTCGGCCGTCGCCACGGTGAAGTCGGCCTGGCCCGCGGCGACCCGTTGGAGGTTCTGCTGCGATCCCTCGCTCGTCTCCAGGTGGACCCGCATCCCGGGCATGTCCTGCGCGAGCGCCTCCTCCAGCAGCTGCCCGTAGCGGTGGTAGACGCCGGTGCGGACGCCCGAGCTGAAGGTGAGCTCCCCCTCCAGCTCCGGTTCGCCGAAGGGCCGCAGCCACCACAGCAGCGCCCCGAGCACGGCCAGTACCGCCACCAGGCCCCGAAGGGCGCGGCGCCGGCCGGCGGTGGTCGGGAGGAGGGGCATGCCGGCGATCCTGCCACCCGCCCGGCGTCCTGTCACGGCGGGGCCGCCTCCCACCGGGCCCGCACCGGCCCCGGCCGGCCCGTCGACCGCTGCCGAGTCGGCGGCCCGGGACCACCCCTTACCCTTGTGGGGTGAGTGTCGAGGGCGAGGCTGCAGTTTTGAAAACGTACGAGGTGCGCACCTACGGGTGCCAGATGAACGTGCACGACTCCGAGCGGCTGTCCGGTCTGCTGGAGGGCGCCGGTTACACGCGCGCCCCCGAGGGCTGCGACGGCGACGCCGACGTGGTCGTCTTCAACACCTGCGCCGTCCGTGAGAACGCCGACAACAAGCTGTACGGCAACCTCGGCCGGCTCGCCCCGATGAAGACGAAACGCCCCGGCATGCAGATCGCCGTCGGCGGCTGCCTCGCGCAGAAGGACCGCGACACGATCGTCAAGAGGGCCCCCTGGGTCGACGTCGTGTTCGGCACCCACAACATCGGCAAGCTGCCCGTCCTCCTGGAACGCGCCCGCATCCAGGAAGAGGCGCAGATCGAGATCGCCGAGTCGCTGGAGGCCTTCCCCTCCACGCTCCCGACCCGCCGCGAGTCCGCGTACGCCGCCTGGGTCTCGATCTCCGTCGGCTGCAACAACACCTGCACCTTCTGCATCGTCCCGGCGCTCCGCGGCAAGGAGGAGGACCGTCGTCCCGGCGACATCCTCGCCGAGGTCGAGGCCCTGGTCGCCGAGGGCGTCTCCGAGATCACCCTCCTCGGACAGAACGTCAACGCCTACGGCTCCGACCTGGGCGACCGCGAGGCCTTCAGCAAGCTGCTGCGCGCCTGCGGGCGGATCGAGGGCCTGGAACGGGTCCGCTTCACCTCCCCGCACCCGCGCGACTTCACCGACGACGTGATCGCGGCCATGGCCGAGACCCCGAACGTGATGCCGCAGCTGCACATGCCCCTGCAGTCCGGCTCCGACCCGATCCTCAAGGCGATGCGCCGGTCGTACCGGCAGGAGCGCTTCCTCGGGATCATCGAAAAGGTCCGCGCCTCGATCCCGCACGCCGCGATCTCCACCGACATCATCGTGGGCTTCCCCGGTGAGACGGAGGAGGACTTCCAGCAGACGATGCACACCGTCCGCGAGGCCCGCTTCGCGAACGCCTTCACCTTCCAGTACTCCAAGCGCCCCGGCACCCCCGCGGCCGACATGGACGGGCAGATCCCCAAGGAGGTCGTCCAGGACCGCTACATGCGCCTGGTCGCCCTCCAGGAGGAGATCTCCTGGGAGGAGAACAAGAAGCAGGTCGGCCGCACCCTTGAGGTCATGGTCGCCGAGGGCGAGGGCCGCAAGGACGGCGCCACGCACCGCCTGTCCGGGCGCGCCCCCGACAACCGCCTCGTCCACTTCACGAAGCCGGAGCAGGAGGTCCGCCCGGGCGACGTGGTCACCGTCGACATCACCTACGCGGCCCCGCACCACCTCCTGGCCGAGGGCCCGACCCGCACCGTGCGCCGCACCCGCGCCGGAGACGCCTGGGAGAAGCGCAACGCCGCCCCGGCCCAGCCGGCCGGTGTGATGCTCGGGATCCCCACCCTGGGCGTCCCGGCGCCGCTGCCCGTCGCCACCTCCGGCTGCGCGATCGACTGACCGTCGGACGCCGCGGGCGGCTAGGCTGCGGATCATGCTCGTAGCCGCCGCCGTCTGCCCCGCCCCACCCCTCCTCGTGCCGGAGGTGGCCGCGGGGGCCGCCGCCGAACTGGAGGCCGCCCGTACCGCCTGCTCGGACGCGCTGGCCGTGCTTGCCGCCTCCCGGCCCGACCTGCTGATCGTCGTCGGCGCCGCCGACGAGGACCACCTCGGGCCCTACCCGCAGGGTTCCCGCGGTTCCTTCCGAGGGTTCGGCGTCCCGGCGGACGTCCAGCTCGGCGCGGGCGACGAAGGGCCGCGCCTGCTGCCCCCCTCGCTGGCCGTCGGAGCCTGGCTGCTGGAGCGGGCCCGCTGGGGCGCCGCCCCGGTGGAGGGCCTCGGCGTCGCCGGACGGATGGAACCGCGACGCTGCCTGGACGCCGGACGGACCCTCGCCGCACGGGACGAACGCGTCGCGCTGCTCGTCATGGGCGACGGCAGCGCCTGCCGGACGCTGAAGGCCCCCGGATACCTCGACGACCGGGCCGCCGCCTTCGACGAGGCCGCCGCACAGGCCCTCGGCCGGGCCGACACCTCGGCCCTCGCGGCCCTCGACGCGGAACTCGCCCACGAGCTGCAGGCCGCCGGGCGCGCCCCCTGGCAGGTCCTCGCCGGCGCCGCCGAGGCCGCCGACCTGGACGGCCGCCTGCTGTACGAGGACGCCCCGTACGGAGTCGGCTACTTCGTCGCCGCCTGGTCCTGAGACCGCGGCGCCGGGCATCCCGGCGCACACCTCGACGTACACGCCGAAGGGGCGCGGAACCGGTTCGGTACCGCGCCCCCTTCGCGCACCGCGTCAGGAAGCGGCAGGAGGCGCCGGGGGCGCCGCCGGCGGCGTCGGCCCGCCGGGGGTGTCGTCCTTGTGCGCGATCTTGCCCAGGGCGTCCTTCGCCTTGCCCGTACCGCTCGTGATCTGGCCGCTGTACTTACCCTTGGTCTTGGAGTCGACGGCCTTGGCCACCTTGTCCAGTCCCTCGCCGATCTTCCCCTCGTGCTGCTGCGCGAGGTCGCCGACCTTGTCCTTCGCCGGAGCGAGCTTGGCCTTGAGGTTGTCGAGCAGGCCCATGGGTCACCTTCCAGTGGTGAACGGTTACGTGCGGGCGCCCTCGCCGGCCTCACTGTCCGCGGCGGCCTCCGCCGACTGCTGCTTCGGGATCTCCACGGCTTCCGCCGCAGGGGTCCCGGCCGCCGTCCCGGCCTCCTCGGCCGGTGCGGCCGGTCCGGTCTCAGCCGCCGGCGCTCCCGCCGGGTCGGCCTCGGCCGTGACCGTCTCGGTCACCACGTCGTCCTTACGGCCAAAAAAGCGGCTGAAAACGCCCATCTCTGCTCCTCTAACGTTACGCGGGGGAGTGAAGTTCCGCCCCGGCCGAAGCGGCCTCCACCCGGTGCGCGCAAGGCATGCACCGGGCCGGAACCTCTTGGAGGCAACGACCACGTCGCGATCCCGTCACGTCGCTCGATCGGGTACACGACCGCGCCTTGACCGGGGGCTGAGAGACTGTGTCGGTGAGGAAAGCAGCCCCCGCCCCGCGGGTCATCGCCGTCGTCGGTCCCACCGCGGCCGGAAAGTCCGACCTGGGCGTCGCCCTGGCCCGCCATTTCGACGGCGAGGTCGTCAACGCCGACTCCATGCAGCTCTACCGTGGGATGGACATCGGCACCGCCAAACTGACGACCGGGGAACGCGGCGGCATCCCCCACCACCTCCTCGACATCTGGGACGTCACCGAGACCGCCAGCGTCGCCGAGTACCAGCGCCTGGCCCGTGCCGAGATCGACAAGCTGCTCGCCGAGGGCCGCACGCCGGTGCTCGTCGGCGGCTCCGGGCTCTACGTGCGCGGCGCCCTCGACGCCATGGAGTTCCCCGGCACCGACCCCGAGGTGCGGGCCCGGCTGGAGGAGGAGGCCGCCCTGCGCGGCCCCGGAGCCCTGCACGCCCGCCTCGCCGCCCTCGACCCGGCCGCCGCCCACGCCATCCTGCCCAGCAACGGCCGCCGGATCGTCCGGGCCCTGGAGGTCATCGAGATCACCGGCAAACCCTTCACCGCGAACCTGCCCGGCCACGACTCCGTCTACGACACCGTTCAGATCGGCGTGGACGTGGCCCGCCCCGAACTCGACGAGCGGATCGCGCTGCGCGTCGACCGGATGTGGGAGGCGGGCCTGGTGGACGAGGTCCGCGCCCTGGAGGCCCGTGGACTGCGCGACGGCATCACCGCCTCCCGCGCGCTGGGCTACCAACAGGTGCTCGCCGCCCTCGCGGGGGAGTGCACCGAGGACGAGGCGCGCGCCGAGACCGTACGGGCCACCAAGCGCTTCGCGCGCCGCCAGGACTCGTGGTTCCGCCGCGACCCCCGCGTGCACTGGCTCAGCGGGGCCGTCGCGGACCGCGGGGAACTCCCCGGACTCGCGCAGTCGTTGGTCGAACGAGCGGTCACAGCCTGATCACGTGATGGCATCGGGACGCCCCGCGCGCCCGTCGGGAGCCCGGGACCGTGCCATCATCAAACTTCTGAACAGTGACGTACGAAGTCCGAGTGGGGAGGGCGCGTGGCCATGGATGCCGGCCCTCGTGACACCGGGCGGGAAGCGGACCCGATGCTGCACGGCGGGCCCGGTCGGACCGGTGGGGCCACCGACCCCGACGCGCCGGGAGGACCGGACGCCCCCGATGGGCTCGGTCTGCCCGCCGATCCCGCACGGCTGACCCCCGACGGCCCCGACACCCCCGAGGCCGGCGCGGAGGACGTCTCCGGCCCCGAGTTCGAGGTCGAGCTGCGCCCGCAGCGCCGCCTGCGCCTCTGGCAGATCGCCCCCATCGTGATCCTGGCCGCCTCCGGGTCCCTGATGTTCGCGTTCCCCCTCGCCTTCGAGTTCGGCGACGGCGGAGCCGTGGTCGCCATGCTCGGCTTCCTCATCTGCTGCTGCGCCGGAGGCTGGGGCATGATGGCCGCCCGCCGCGTCGGCTACTCCTGGCCCGGGCTCCCGCCCCGCGGCAGCGGCCGCCGCCCCGACTGGCGGATGGCCGCGCTGTACGGGCTGCTCGCGCTGGCCGTCGTGGCGCTCGCGGTGTTCCGGGTGGCCCGGCTCCGCTGAGCCCCGGCGGGCGCACCGAGGACCACGGGACAGCCCTGGGGCCCCTCGTCACTCGTCACACCCCACCGAGGGCCGGGGCCCGGGGTGCGACGACGACGTCCGCGCCCCGCGGCCGACGCGCGCCGATCCCGCCCGACGTCGCGGACACCGCCTCGGTACCATGAGCTGGTGACGCACACCACCCTCTCCTTCCTCAAGGGTCACGGCACCGAGAACGACTTCGTGATCGTTCCGGACCCGGACAACGCCATCGACCTGCCCGCGTCCGCCGTCGCCGCCCTGTGCGACCGGCGGGCCGGCATCGGGGCGGACGGCGTGCTCCACGTGGTGCGGTCCGCCGCCCACCCCGACGCCGCCCACCTGGCCGACGAGGCCGAGTGGTTCATGGACTACCGCAACAGCGACGGCTCCATCGCCGAGATGTGCGGCAACGGCGTGCGCGTCTTCGCCCGCTACCTCCACCACGCCGGCCACATCGAGCCCGGCGACTTCGCCGTCGCGACCCGCGGCGGCGTCAAGCGGGTCCACCTCGACAAGACCGGTGACGTCACCGTCTCCATGGGCCGCGCCGAGCTCCCCGAGGGCGACGTCACCGTCTCCGTCGGCGACCGCTCCTGGCCCGCGCGGAACGTGAACATGGGCAACCCGCACGCCGTGGCCTTCGTCGACAGCCTCGACGACGCCGGGAACCTCTTCGAGGCCCCGCCGTTCAGCCCGGCGAGCGCCTACCCCACCGGGGTCAACGTCGAGTTCGTCGTCGACCGCGGCCCCCGCCACGTCGCGATGCGCGTCCACGAGCGCGGCTCCGGCGAGACCCGCTCGTGCGGCACCGGTGCCTGCGCCGTCGCCGTCGCCGCCATCCGGCGCGACGGCGTCGACCCCGCCGTCACCGGCGACCCGGCCTCCTACACGGTCGACCTGCCCGGTGGAACCCTCGTCATCACCGAGCACCCCGACGGGCGGATCGACATGACCGGACCGGCCGTCATCGTCGCCTCCGGAGAGTTCGAACCCACCTGGCTCACCGAAACGGCTTTCGCCTGAAGATTCCCTCTCATGGGTGATCCGTTTCACGCTGAGCGAGAGGTGGACTGCGCCACGTGGTGGGGTCGGTAACATCAGGCACCGGCCCTGAGGGCTCACCCCATGCCCGCCACCGCCGGTCGAAGCCGCCGGAGGTGCCCATGAGTGCAGAGGCCACGAACCCCGAAGCACATGCCGAAGTGCGTCCTGAGCTGCGCAGACGGGGCCGGACTCGGCTCGATCTGCGGCGGCTCGGCCGGGCGGCCCTGCTCGGGCCCACGTCCCGCGACCGGCTCCCGGACGCGATCGGACACGTGGCAGAGGCCCACCGCGCCCACCATCCGGACGCCGATCTTTCCATTCTGCGGCGCGCCTACCTGCTCGCGGAGACCTCCCACCGCGGTCAGATGCGCAAGAGCGGTGAGCCGTACATCACACATCCGCTCGCCGTCACCCTCATCCTGGCCGAACTCGGCGCCGAGACGACGACGCTGACCGCCTCCCTCCTCCACGACACCGTCGAGGACACGGAGGTGACCCTCGATCAGGTCCGCGAGGAGTTCGGCGCCGAGGTCTGCTTCATCGTGGACGGCGTCACCAAGGTCGAGAAGATCGACTACGGCGCCGCGGCCGAACCCGAGACCTTCCGCAAGATGCTCGTCGCCACCGGCAACGACGTCCGCGTCATGTCCATCAAACTCGCCGACCGGCTGCACAACATGCGCACCCTCGGCGTGATGCGCCCGGAGAAGCAGGAACGCATCGCCAAGGTGACGCGGGACGTCCTCATCCCGCTCGCCGAACGGCTCGGCGTGCAGGCCCTGAAGACCGAACTGGAAGACCTCGTCTTCGCGATCCTGCACCCCGAGGAGTACGAGCACACCCGGGCGCTCATCGCCGCCCACGCCGGGGAGGCCGACCCGCTCCCCGCCATCGCCGACTCCGTGCGCGCCGTCCTGCGCGAGGCCGGCGTCACCGCCGAAGTCGTCGTACGGCCCCGGCACTTCGTGTCCGTCCACCGCATCTCGCGCAGCCGCGGCGAACTGCGCGGGTCCGACTTCGGCCGGATCCTCGTCCTCGTCGGCGAGAACGCCGACTGCTACGCCGTGCTGGGGGAGCTCCACACCTGCTTCACCCCCGTGGTCTCGGAGTTCAAGGACTTCATCGCCGTACCGAAGTTCAACCTCTACCAGTCGCTGCACACCGCCGTCGCCGTCCCCGAGGGCTACGTCGCCGAAGTCATCGTCCGTACCCGGCAGATGCACCGCGTCGCCGAAGCCGGGGTCGTCGCCCTCGGCAATCCGTACGCCACCGGCGAGCCCGCCGACTGCGACGAGGAGCGGGTCGACCCCACCCGGCCCGGCTGGCTGTCCCGGCTCCTCGACTGGCAGCAGTCCGCGCCCGACCCCGACACCTTCTGGACGGTCCTGCGCGCCGAACTCGCCCAGGACCGCGAGATCACCGTCTACCGCGAGGACGGCAGCACCTCCAGCACGATGAGCCTGCCCGCCGGGGCCTCCTGCATCGACGCCGCCTACGCCCAGTACGGCGAGGCGGCCCACGGCTGTATCGGCGCCCGGGTCAACGGGCGCCTCGCCTCCCTCTCGTCCCCGCTGTCCGACGGGGACACCGTCCAACTGCTGCTCGCCCAGGACGCCTCCTCCGGGCCGGCCGCCGATTGGCTGGACCACGCCAGGACCCCCGCCGCCCGGATCGCCATCAGCAGCTGGCTCCAATCCCACCCGGACGGTGCCGGTCCCGCCGCCGCGGCCCCCCGCGCCCCGCTGTCCGTCGTCGGGGCGCGCGGCGGCGGTGGCAACGCCGTCGCCGACCTGCCGGACGCCACCGTGCGCCTCGCGGGCTGCTGCACGCCCGTACCGCCGGACGCCGTGGCCGGGTTCCTCGTACGGGGCGGGGCCGTCACCGTGCACCGCGTGCACTGTCCGGCCGTCGCCCAGATGCGGTCCGTGGGTCGCACGGCCGTCGCCGTGCACTGGCGGGCCACCGCGGACTGCCGGGTCACGCTCCTCGCCGAATCGTTCGGCCGCCCGCACCTGCTGGCCGACCTGACCGAGGCCATCGCCCGCGAAGGGGTCGAGGTGGTCTCCGCGACCGTGGAACCGCCCGTCGAGCAGCGGGTCCGGCACTCGTACACGCTGCAACTGCCCGACGCGACGGGACTGGCCGCCCTGATGCGCGCCATGCGGGACGTCCCGGGCGTCTACGACGTCCGCCGCGCGTAGCGCGGGCTTGAGGGGGAGGGGGAGCGCGCGCCGGGGCGCGCATGGGCCGGTCTCCGGGGGGAGCGCCTCGTTCGGGTGGTCGCATCGCGCGTCGCGCGCGGATCGGGGTCCGCCGCTGGTAAGCGGTGGTGGATGCAGCTCACCTCCCCGCGCCTGCGCGCCGCCCTGCTGGCCGCGGCCTCCCTCACCCTCGTCGCCGCCGTGCTGCCCCCGCCACAGGCGCTGGGCATCGGCGACCGGCTGTTCCCGGAGCTCGGCAACCCCGGGTACGACGTCCTCTCCTACGACCTGTCCTTCACGTACAAGGACAATCGAAGCCCCCTGGACGCGGTCACCGTCATCGAAGCCCGCAGCCTGGAGCCGCTGGAGCGGATCAACCTCGACTTCACCCACGGCACGGTGGCGTCGGCCGAGGTGAACGGGGAGCCGGCGCGGTTCGAGAGCGTCGGGGAGGACCTCGTACTGACGCCCGCTCGGGCGGTGCCGGCGAGCGGGCCGCTGCGCATCACCGTCCGGCACACCAGCGACCCGCGCGGACGCGGCGACGGCGGTTGGGTCCCGACCGAGGACGGGTTGGCCATGGCCAACCAGGCCGATGCCGCGCACCGTGTCTTCCCCTGCAACGACCACCCCGCCGACAAGGCCTGGTTCACCTTCCGGATCACCGCCCCCGCCGGGCTCACCGCCGTGGCCAACGGGGTGCCGGGCGCCCTGCCCGCGGCCCGGGCCGGCGGCGCCAAGGAGTGGACGTACCGGACCCTGCACCCGATGGCCACCGAACTGGCCCAGGTCTCCGTGGGCCGGTCCGCCGTCGTCCACCGCACCGGCCCGCACGGGCTGCCCCTGCGCGACGTGGTGCCCGCAGCCGACCGGGAGAAGCTGGAGCCCTGGCTGAAGAAGACCCCGGGACACGTGGCCTGGATGGAGGAGCGGGTGGGCCGCTACCCCTTCGAGAACTACGGGGTGCTGATCGCCAAGGCCACCACCGGATTCGAATTGGAGACGCAGACCCTCTCGCTCTTCGAGCACGGGCTCTTCACGGGGGCCGGCTACCCCGAGTGGTACGTCGAGGCCGTCATGGTCCACGAACTGGCGCACCAGTGGTTCGGTGACAGCGTCAGCCCGCGCACCTGGTCCGACCTGTGGCTCAACGAGGGCCACGCGACCTGGTACGAGGCCCTGTACGCGGACGGCCTCGGCAAGTACTCCCTGGAGCGCCGCATGCGCGAGGCGTACCAGCGCTCCGACCAGTGGCGGGCCGCGGGCGGCCCGCCGGCGGCACCGAAGGCCTCCGGCCCCGGCGAGAAGATCGGACTGTTCCGGCCCGTGGTCTACGACGGCTCGGCGCTGATCCTGTACGCCCTGCGGCAGGAGATCGGCACGGCCGCCTTCGACCGCATCCAGCGCCGCTGGGTCTCCGAGCACAAGGACGGGGTGGCCGGCACGGCCGACTTCGTACGCCTGGCCTCACAGGAGGCCGGACGGGACGTCGGCCCCTTCCTGGAGCCGTGGCTCTACGGGGCGAAGACCCCGCCCATGCCCGGACACCCGGAGTGGAGCGGTCCGGCGGCGTCGGGGAGCAAGGGCGCCGGTAGCCGGTAAGGGCTCGATTACCGGGCGGTGGGAAAACGGTATGACGGGCGAGGAACGGGCATGTCACCATCGACGAGGCCGTCAGGGGAACCGGGGAACACCTTCCCGGGGAATCACCGGGCGGGGTGACGCGTTGCACGTGACAGTGTGATGTCACGCGCGGCGGTACCTTTGGCCATAGCCGGCCGGGCCCCGCCGGACAGGCCCGGCAACGGCTCCCACCGCGGCCGGCGCGACGCATTCGAATCGACGTAAGGATCCAATGACCTCCTCTTCTTCCCCTTCCCAGGACCCGCAGGACCCGCAGAACGTGCGGGACCCGCAGAGCTTCACCGAGAGCCTTCGGGCCGATGCCCTGATGGAAGAGGACGTCGCCTGGAGCCACGAGATCGACGGAGAGCGGGACGGCGACCAGTTCGACCGCTCCGAGCGCGCGGCCCTGCGTCGCGTCGCGGGCCTCTCCACCGAACTTGAGGACGTCACCGAAGTCGAGTACCGCCAGCTCCGCCTGGAGCGCGTGGTCCTCGTCGGCGTCTGGACCTCCGGGACGGTGCAGGACGCGGAGAACTCCCTCGCGGAGCTCGCCGCCCTCGCCGAGACCGCGGGCGCCCTCGTCCTCGACGGCGTGATGCAGCGCCGCGACAAGCCCGACCCGGCCACCTTCATCGGCTCCGGCAAGGCCCGCGAACTGCGCGACATCGTCATGGAGAGCGGGGCCGACACCGTCGTCTGCGACGGCGAGCTCAGCCCCGGACAGCTGATCGCCCTCGAAGACGTCGTCAAGGTCAAGGTCGTCGACCGGACCGCCCTGATCCTCGACATCTTCGCCCAGCACGCCAAGTCCCGAGAGGGCAAGGCGCAGGTCGCACTCGCGCAGATGCAGTACATGCTGCCGCGACTGCGCGGCTGGGGTCAGTCGCTGTCCCGGCAGATGGGTGGCGGCGGCGGTGGCGGCATGGCCACCCGCGGCCCCGGTGAAACCAAGATCGAGACCGACCGGCGCCGCATCCGCGAGAAGATGGCGAAGATGCGCCGGGAACTCGCCGAGATGAAGACCGGCCGTGACATCCAGCGGCAGGAACGGCGCCGCAACAAGGTGCCCTCGGTCGCCATCGCCGGCTACACCAACGCGGGCAAGTCCTCACTGCTCAACCGCCTCACGGGCGCGGGCGTCCTGGTGGAGAACGCGCTGTTCGCCACCCTCGACCCGACCGTGCGCCGCGCCGAAACCCCGTCCGGCCGGGTCTACACCCTCGCCGACACGGTCGGCTTCGTCCGGCACCTGCCCCACCACCTCGTCGAGGCGTTCCGCTCCACGATGGAGGAGGTCGGCGACTCCGACCTCATCCTGCACATCGTGGACGGCTCGCACCCGGCGCCGGAGGAGCAGCTGGCGGCCGTCCGCGAGGTGATCCGCGAGGTCGGCGCCGTCAACGTGCCCGAGATCGTCGTGATCAACAAGGCGGACGCGGCGGACCCGCTCGTCCTGCAGCGCCTGCTGCGCATCGAGCGGCACTCCATCGCCGTCTCGGCCCGCACCGGCATGGGCATCGAGGAACTCCTCGCGCTCATCGACGCCGAACTGCCCCGGCCCGAGGTCGAGGTGGAGGCCCTGGTGCCGTACACCCGAGGTTCGCTCGTCGCCAAGGCGCACGCCGAGGGCGAGGTCATCTCCGAGGAGCACACCCCGGAGGGCACCCTGCTCAAGGCCCGCGTCCACCAGCAACTGGCGGCGGAGCTCGCGCCGTACGTACCGGCGAAGCAGTAACGGCAACGCGGCACGCGCCGCACGCATGACGGAGGGCCCCCGCTTTCGGCGGGGGCCCTCCGTCATGTCGGCCGCGGGCCCCGTGCCCCACGTCCGTCGGGCGCGTGTCCCGCTCACGTCGTTCGTGGGCAGGTGACCCACGTCCGCTTTCCCTGTGCGCGCGTCACACGCCCGTGGTCCGGGCCGGTGGTGACCGGCCCGGCGGACCGTCCTACTTGAACTTGCCGCTCACCGCGTCGAAGATCCCCTTGGCCTCCGGCCCCAGCCGCGGTCCCGCCAGCCAGCCGGCCTTCGCCGGACCGATCGAGGTGTTCGACACCAGCGCCGGCTTGCCGTCCGCGCCCGCGGCGATCCAGCCGCCGCCCGAGGAACCACCCGTCATCGTGCAGCCGATCCGGTACATCACCGGCTCCGCCGCCTTCAACGTCAGACGCCCCGGCTTGTCCGCGCACTGGTACGCCTTCTGCCCGTCGAACGGGGCCGCAGCCGGGTAACCCGTCGCCGTGATGCTCGCGACCTTCCCCACCGCGGGAGCCGCGAAGTCCACCGGAAGCGCCGCGCCGACGGTCTCCTCCAAGGACTTGCCGCTGCCCTTCTCCGGCGTCACGTGCAGCACCGCGAAGTCGTACGGAGCACCCGCACCGCCCGTCGGACCACCCGTGGCGATCCACTGGTCGGACGTCTGCGCCCAGTCGCTCCACCACACGCCGTACGGAGCCACCTGCTCGCGCGGCGCGCCCTTCAGCGCCGCGGACGGCTTGCCCGCGTTGTTGTACGACGGAACGAAGGCGATGTTGCGGTACCAGCCGCCCGCCTTGCCCGCGTGCACGCAGTGGCCCGCCGTCCAGACCATGTTGGACTTGCCCGGGTGGGCGGGGTCCTTCACCACGGTCGCCGAGCAGACCATCGAACCCTCGGGACCGTCGAAGAAGACCTTGCCCGACGCGGGAACGCTGGAGTGGTACGGAGTCGCGGCGGGCTTCGCCGTCACCGCGGCGGGGGTCGGGTCGGTGACGCCCTGGTCCTTGCCGGCGTCCGGATCCACGGCCGGACGCTGCGGCTGCTCCGCGTCACGCATCCGGTCCGGGTCCCACAGACCCTCGATGATCGGGTTGATGTAGTCGCCCGCCTCGCGGAGCCAGTCGTCCTTCTGCCAGTTCTTCCACTCGCCCCCCTTCCACTTCTCCAGGTCGAAGCCGTGCTGCTTGAGCTTGTCCTTGAGCTCGTCCGGGATCTTGATCCCGTCCGGGGCGCCGGAAGGCAGGTTCACAGCCACGGTCGGCTTGGCGTCGCCGCCGGCCTCCCCGTCGCCGGGTCCGCAGGCCGCGGCGGTCAGCGCGAGCGCGGCCACGCACAGGATCGCGGTGACCGGTCGGTTCGGTCGCATGTCGTCAGTCCCCCTGGTGTTTCGAGGTATTGAAGCGGAATGAATCGGGGTGCCGTGCAGCCCCCCACTATGCCGCCGCCTCTGAGGACGGCGGTCCCCGGGTCCGCGGTTCCTGCGGCTCCGGTCCGTCATGGGCCTCCCCTCCTCCCGTTCGCGGTCCCCGGTCTTGTCCGATCGCGGCCAAGGATCTTCGGGCCACCCGTGATCCGTGGCCTCCCCCGTCGTTGGTACGTACGGGGGATGGTGCACCAGCGTTCATGTTCGAGACGCAATCCGGAAGGGAATTCCGTGCGGGAGGACCGACAGTCGTGGCCTTGACCGAGCCGGCCGCAGCAGCGGCCTCCGTGCCGACCCAGGGGAGCCGGGGCCCGGCCCTTGCGGAGGGCATCCTCCGCAGACAGGCGCTGCGGGAATCCGCCGCCCGCACCTACGCCCGCTCCCTGCCCATCGTTCCCGTCCGCGCCCGCGGGCTGACCATCGAGGGCGCCGACGGTCGGCGCTACCTCGACTGCCTCTCCGGTGCGGGCACCCTCGCCCTCGGGCACAACCACCCCGTCGTCCTCGAAGCGATCAGAGGAGTCCTCGACTCCGGGGCACCGCTGCACGTCCTCGACCTGGCGACCCCCGTCAAGGACGCGTTCACCACCGAACTCTTCGCGAACCTGCCGCCCGAACTGGCGGCCGACGCCCGCATCCAGTTCTGCGGACCCGCCGGTACGGACGCCGTCGAAGCCGCACTGAAACTGGTCCGCGCCGCCACCGGACGCACCGGCCTGCTCACCTTCACCGGCGCCTACCACGGCATGACGGCCGGAGCCCTGGACGCCTCCGGGCACGCCACCGACGTACGGGTGACCCGACTGCCCTACCCGCAGGACTACCGCTGCCCCTTCGGCGTCGGTGGACCAGAAGGCGCACGGATCGCCGCGCACTGGACCGAGAACCTGCTGGACGACCCCAAGGGCGGGGTACCCGCCCCCGCCGGCATGATCGTGGAGCCGGTCCAGGGGGAGGGCGGGGTCCACCCGGCCCCCGACGGCTGGCTGCGCCGCATGCGGGAGATCACCACAGCCCGGGGCATCCCGCTGATCGCGGACGAGGTCCAGACCGGGGTCGGTCGCACCGGCGCCTTCTGGGGCGTCGACCACGCCGGCATCGTCCCCGACGTGATGGTCCTGTCCAAGGCCATCGGCGGGAGCCTGCCGCTGGCCGTCATCGTCTACCGGGCCGAACTGGACGTCTGGGCGCCGGGCGCGCACGCCGGGACGTTCCGGGGCAACCAACTCGCCATGGCCGCCGGAACCGCGACCCTGGCCCACGTCCGCCGCAACGGCCTCGCCGAACGCGCGGCCGTCCTCGGCGCACGGATGCTGGCCGCGCTGCGCGGCCTCGCCGCCGACCACTCCTGCGTCGGGGACGTCCGCGGGCGCGGCCTGATGATCGGCATCGAACTCGTCGACCCCGAAACGGGCGCCGCCGCACCCGACCTCGCCGCCGCCGTGCGCCAGGCGTGCCTGGACCGCGGCCTGATCGTCGAACTCGGCGGCCGGCACTCCAGCGTCGTCCGCCTGCTGCCCCCGCTGACCCTGACCGACGAGCAGGCGGCGGCCGTCCTGGACCGGCTCGCGGACGCAGTCCCCGCCGCGGCCCGCCGCCCCCACTGACCCGCACGCGAAGGACCCCGACGATGCCCGACCCGTTCCCCACCCCAGTCCCCGGC
The DNA here is from genome assembly GCF_055595445.1 of Streptomyces sp. NPDC040432. Classification (NCBI taxonomy): domain Bacteria; kingdom Bacillati; phylum Actinomycetota; class Actinomycetes; order Kitasatosporales; family Streptomycetaceae; genus Streptomyces; species Streptomyces sp. NPDC040432. Next base: position 65,138 of record NZ_JBVIVP010000020.1, read on the forward strand.
GGCGACGCCCCCTCCCTCCCGCTCGGGCCCACCACCGCCCCTGCGCTGCGTCTTACCGCCCCTGCGCTGCGGCCGGACCCCGTGCGGCGGCCGGACCCTGCGGGGAAGACGGACCCGGTACTGCGGCCGGAGCCTGCGGGGCCCGCTGCCGGGTCGGTGGCCGCCGTGCCGACGGCGCCTCGCACCCCGCTCGTCGAGCCCGCCGGGTCCCGTACCAGCGGGCTCGACGACGTGCCGTCTTCCGGGGCCCTGGCCTCCTGGGCGGTGGAACCGGTCGCCTGCCCGGCGCCGACCGTCCCCGTCCGGGCTGCCGCGTCACCGGGCGAGGGCGTCCAGCCGTCCGCCGGTCTTCCTTCCTCCGGAGCCCTGTCGTTCTGGGCGGGGGAGCCCCAGCCTTCCCCCACGTCGTCGGTGGCCGCCCAGGAGCCACCCGCACCTGCAAGGGGCGGCAACCGCCCGTCCCCCGCCACTTCGGCTTCCGGTGCCGGGCTGCTCCCGGCGACGGAGCTGCTCCCCGGTCCGGTGCTGTCCGCTGCGACCGGGACGCCTCAGGACGGGACCCCGTCGGGCGGGAGGGCCTGGTCCCGCCCCGCCGCGCCCCACCCGGCCCCGCCCCACCCGGAATCCGGACCCTCGGTGCCCGCCACCGGGACCGCCGGTACTCCCTCGGCCGGAACCCCTTGGACCCTGCCGGCCCCGCAACCTCCGACGTTCCTGATCGGAGCGGACGAGGTGCCACCGCACGAGACCGCCGCCCGCCCGGCAGTACCCGATGCGGCTCCGCACCCCGAGTGTCGACGGGCCGGGGACGTCCCGTCCCGGCAGTCCGTGCAGGCAGCCCGGACCGCCCCGGGCAGGGAGGCAGCCCGGGACACGGAGGACGCCCGGGCCTCCTCGGCCGTGGAGGAAACGCGAGCCGCCCATGCCGCACCGGACGACCCGGCGGCACCGGACGACCCGGCCGCACCGGACGCCCCGCCCGGCCCGGATGAGCTCGACCGCCAGGATGTGCAGGATGGGCAGGCGGCCCGAGCGGTGGGGGCACCCCTGGACGCCGAAGCAGCCCGAGCGGTGAGGGCCGTACTGGACGACCAGGGCGAGCCGGTCGCCGGAACGCCACCCGCATTCCCCGTCCCCCCGGCAGAGCCGGCTGCCGCAGAGCCGGCTGCCGTTCGCGAGCCCGCCCTGCCGCGTGGCCTGCCCACCCCACCCGCCCTCGCAGAGGAGCCCGCACTCGTGGTCGCGACCACCTCCGACGTGGAGCCCGTTCCCCCGGGGGCGGTCCTTCCTGCCCCCGAGCCGCAAGCTCCGCCGGAATCGGCCTCCGACCCGGAGCGGCACGCCGTCTCCGAGTCGGCCTCCAGCCCGGAACCGCACACGGTGACGCGGCATGCCCTCACCCCGCAGCTCCGTCACGGCGAAGCGCCTGCCGTGCCGCCAGTGGCCCTCACCCGCATGCCGCTCGTCTCAGCGGCCAACACCCCCATGGCGCCGCCCGCTTTCGCGGATGCGGCCACCCCCGCGGCAGAGCCCGCCCGTGCCGCAGCGCCCGCCTCCGGCGAGGCGCCCGCCCGTCAGCCCGCCGCCCCCGCCGCGGAGCTCCCCTCCGTCATGCCGTCCTCCGCCCCCGCGAGGCAGCCCGCCCCCGCGACGCAGCCCGCCTCCGGCGGCGAAGCGCCCGCAGCCTCGGCAGCCGTCACTGGCTCCGCCCCCGCAGTGCCACCGGCTGCCAAGAACATGGCCACCCCCTCCACCCCGTTCACTCCCAACCCCAACCCCGTCCCCGGCGAGGCCCGCATTCCCGGGGGCGGAGCGGAGCCGGTGCGCGCGGTGGGGGTGCCGCGGCAGATGGAAGGGGTGCTTCGGGATCGGGTGGGTGATGTCGGGCCGGTGTTGTCCGACCCGGCGGGGTCGCCCGACCTGCTGGACCACACCGACCCGGCCGTCGCCGCCGATGCCGCCACGGTGGAGAACCTGCTGCGGTGCTGGGTCCGTGAGAGCGGCATCGGCCGTCCCGACGGGCCCCCCGGAAGCTTGCTCCGGGTCCCCCTCCCCGCATCAGGCGCCACCCTGCTCGTTCCCGTCCGGTACTGGTCCCGGGCAGGCTGGCACCGTTTTGCACCCGCCCGGATCGAAGGCGCCCCCGCCACGGCTCCCGCCCTGGACGCAGTCACCCTCGCCGCCCTGATCGCCCGTGAGGGCAACGGCCGCGCAGGTGTCGACCTCGTGGGCCGTGTCGCGGACTCGGTGCGGCGCACGGCCGAGTTCATCGCCGATCGGCGCCGCCGGCCCACGGCCCCCGCCCCCATCGACACGGACCGCTTCCTCACCGCCGAGCAGTCGCTCCTGCTCGGTCACCCCCTCCAACCGGACCCCAAGAGCCGCGAAGGCCTTTCCGAGGCCGACGTACGGCGCTACTCACCCGAACTCCACGGCTCCTTCCCCCTGCACTGGTTCGCGGTCGCGCCGGCCGCCCTCGCCACCGACTCCGCCTGGACCGAACGAGGCCGTCCCGTTTCCGCCCCCCAACTCCTCGCCCGCCTCGCCCCGGGCCTCCCGCTTCCCGTCGGCACCACCGCGCTCCCGCTGCACCCCTGGCAGGCCCACGACCTCCTCCAGCGCCCTGCTGTCGCCGCCCTGCGCGACGCCGGGCTCCTCACCCATCTTGGTCCGCACGGCGCACCCTGGTACCCCACCTCCTCCGTCCGTACCGTCCACCGCCCCGGCAGCGCCGCGATGCTCAAGCTCTCCTTGGGCCTGCGCATCACCAACTCCCGCCGCGAGAACCTCCGCAAGGAACTCCACCGCGGTGTCGAGGTCCACCGGCTGCTCCGCACGGGCCTCGCCGAGCAGTGGCAGGCAGCCCACCCCGGATTCGACATCGTCCGTGACCCCGCCTGGGTCGCCGTCAACGCCCTGGACGGCTCTCCCGTCCAAGGACTTGACGCCCTCCTGCGCCACAACCCCTTCCGCCCCGACGACGACGCCGTCTGCATCGCCGCACTCACCGCCCCCCGTCCCTGGCCGGGCCGGACCACCATGCGGTCCCGGCTCGCCGACATCGTCCTTCGTCTCGCCGCCACCACCGGACGGTCCACCTCGGCCGCGTCCACGGAGTGGTTCCTGCGCTACCTCGACCACGTCGTCCTGCCGATCCTCGCCTTCGACGCACTCGCCGGGATCGCCCTCGAAGCGCACCAGCAGAACACTCTGGTGATCCTCGACCCGGCCGGCTGGCCCATGGGCGGTCGCTTCCGTGACAACCAGGGCTACTACTTCCGGGACTCCCGCCGCACGGAGCTGGAACATCGACTCCCCGGCATCGGCAGCACCAGCGACACCTTCGTTCCCGACGCCGTCACCGACGAACGCTTCGCCTACTACCTCGGCATCAACAACGTGCTCGGCCTCATCGGTGCCTTCGGCGCCCAAGGGCTGGCCGACGAACGCGTGCTCCTCGCCGCGTTCCGCCGATTCCTCGGCAAGGCCGCACACCTCGGCCCGCTGCCCGCACAACTGCTGGACTCACCCACCCTCCGCTGCAAGGCGAACCTGCTCACCCGCCTCGGTGGCCTCGACGAGCTGGTGGGCCCCGTGGAGACCCAGTCCGTCTACGTCACCATCACCAACCCCCTCCACAACTGACGCGCCCACTGACCCGGAAAGAGCCGATGCCCTCCACCGACGCCCCCACCGGTTCCCTGTCCTTCGCCGTACCGGCCCCCTCGCCGGCTCCCGAACGCCGGCTCGCCGTCGAACTGCTGCCTCTGCTCGCCGAGGCCGACCTGCTCGACTCCCCGGCCGGATGGGGTGCGGCAGCCACCCCGGTCGGTGCCTTCCGCCTGGAAACCGTGCGCCCGGAAAGGGACCTGGAACTCCTCACACGCTGGATGAACGACCCTGAGGTGGCGGCCTACTGGGACCTCGCCGGACCCGCCGACGTGACTGCCGCCCACCTGCGCGCCCAACTCGACGGAGACGGCCACAGCACCCCCTGCATCGGCCTCCTCGACGGCACGCCCATGAGCTACTGGGAGATCTACCGAGCCGATCTCGACCCCCTGTCCCAGTACTACGCGGCGCAGCCCCACGACACCGGTCTCCACCTGCTCATCGGAGACGGCACGAACCGCGGCCGTGGCCTGGGTGCCACCTTGCTGCGCGCGGTCGCCGACCTCGTCCTCGACAACCAACCCCGGTGCACGCGCGTCATCGCCGAACCGGACATCACCAACACCCCCTCCGTGTCAGCCTTCCTGACCGCCGGCTTCCGCTACGCCGCGGAAGTCGACCTCCCCGAGAAGCGCGCCGCCCTGATGTTCCGGGAGCGAGGGCTGCGCAACCTCCTCTGAAGGATCCCCAGCAACACCTCTCCCTTCGAAAACTCTGCGCGACGCAGCAAAGTTCCCGATCATCGAGGAGTTCCGTGTCGAATTTTCCCGCCGCCCCGGACTCCATGGAGCCCGCCCTGCCGTCGTCGCCCGAACGCCCCGGCACACCACCGGAACTCAACCGTCCCACCTGGGACTTCGCCGCCCGCCGGCTCCTGGCGAAGATGCTCGGCGAGTTCGCGTACGAGGAGATCGTCAGCCCGGTTCCGACCCCGGCCGCCGCCGGCGACGCATGGACCCTGACGTTGGACGACGGCAGCACCCTCGGCTTCCGCGCCCGCCGCCGCGCCTACGGCAGCTGGCAGGTCGCCCCCGACACCCTCACCCTCACCCCGCCCGCGCCCTCCCCGCAGCCCCCGGTCGCCTTCGGGGACCCGTACGAGTTCCTGGTCCGCGCCCGCGCCCTCCTACGCCTCGACGGCCCCACTCTCGGGCACCTCATCCGCGAGCTCAGCGCCACCCTCGCCGCCGACGCCCGCCTCGATCACCATGCGCTCACCGCCGATGTCCTGGCCGATCTCGAATACGCCGCGCTCGAAGGCCACCAGACCGGCCATCCGTGGCTCGTCCTCAACAAGGGGCGCGTCGGATGGGCCGCCTCGGACGCCGCCGCCTGGGCCCCGGAGGCCCGTACCCCCCAGCGACTCCCGTGGCTCGCGGCCCACACCTCCCTCGCCGAGTACCGCGGTACCGCCGGCCTGGAGGACCCCGCCCGCCTCCACTCGGCCGAACTCGACCCCGTCACCAGAGCCGGCTTCGACCGGGTTCTGCGCGACCGGGGCCTCGACCCGGTCCGCTACCTCTACTTCCCGGTCCACCCGTGGCAATGGGACGAGATCGTGCTCCCCCTCTTCGCCCCCGCCCTCGCCTCCGGAACCCTCGTGCCGCTGCCCGCGGACCCCGACCTGAGACTCCCGCAGCAGTCGATCCGCACCTTCCTGAACCTCACCCGTCCCGACCGGCACAGCGTGAAACTCCCGCTGTCCGTGTTCAACACGATGGTCTGGCGCGGCCTGCCCAGCGATCTCTCCCTCGCGGCCCCGGCCGTCACCGCCTGGATCCACTCGCTCCGCGACGGCGACCCCTTCCTCCGCGACGAGTGCCGCGTGATCCTGCTGGGAGAGGTCGCCTCCGTCACGGTCCGCCACCCGGTCTACGACCGCCTCCCCGAGGTCCCGTACCAGTACAAGGAGCTCCTCGGAGCGATCTGGCGCGAGCCCCTGACCGGCCGACTCGCCCCGGGGGAGCGCGCCCGGACCCTGGCCTCCCTCCTCCACACGGACCTGCGGGGTCGCTCCTTCGCCGCCGAACTCGTCGCCCGTTCCGGCCTGGCTCCCGCGGTCTGGCTGCAACGGCTCTTCGCGACCCTGCTGCCCCCGCTGCTCCACTTCCTGTACCGCTACGGCACCGTGTTCTCCCCGCACGGCGAGAACACGATCGTGATCTTCGACGAGCGGGACGTGCCGGTGCGCCTCGCGGTCAAGGACTTCGTCGACGACATCAACATCAGCCGCACACCGCTCCCCGAACACGCCTCCATGCCGGATGAGGTCCGTGCCGCGTTGCTCACCGAGCCGCCGTCCTACCTCACCCAGTTCATCCACTCCGGGCTGTTCGTCGGCGTCTTCCGCTACCTCTCGGCGATCTGCGAGGACCGGCTCGCCGTACCCGAGCGCGACTTCTGGTCCCTCGTACGGGCGGAAATCCTCCGCCACCAGGCGCGCTTCCCGGAGCAGAAGAACCGCCACGAACAGTTCGACCTGCTCACCGAGCGGATCGACCGGCTCTGCCTCAACCGGAACCGCCTGTACGAGGACGGCTACCGCGACCGCCCGGACCGCCCGCACGCGGTCACGCACGGCACCGTGCCCAACCCCTTGCACCGCCCGTGACGGTCGATCGATGCCACCGCTGTCGGTGGCGCCCCGTAGGGTTGGCAGTGCTATGACGAAGCCCTCCCTCCCCGACCTGCTGCACGCCGCCGTCTCCGCCGTCGGCGGCACGGAGCGCCCCGGCCAGGTGGCCATGGCCGAAGCCGTCGCCGAAGCGATCGACGACAATTCCCACCGGCTGATCCAGGCCGGTACCGGCACCGGCAAATCCCTCGGCTACCTGGTGCCGGCCCTCGCGCACGGCGAACGCGTGGTCGTGGCGACCGCGACCCTGGCCCTCCAGCGTCAGCTCGTCGAGCGTGACCTCCCGCGCACGGTGGAGGCACTGCACCCACAGCTGCGGCGCCGCCCGCAGTTCGCCATGCTCAAGGGCCGGTCCAACTATCTGTGCCTGCACCGCCTCCACGAAGGGGCCCCGCAGGACGAGGAGGAGGGGCTCTTCGACCAGTTCGAGGCAGCCGCCCCCACCAGCAAGCTCGGCCAGGACCTGCTCCGGTTGCGCGACTGGGCGGACGAGACCGAGACCGGCGACCGTGACGACCTCACTCCCGGCGTATCCGACAAGGCATGGGGGCAGATCTCGGTCTCCTCCCGCGAGTGCCTGGGCGCGACGAAGTGCGCCTACGGGGCCGAATGCTTCGCGGAGGCGGCCAGGGAGCGCGCCAAGCTCGCGGACGTGGTCGTCACCAACCACGCGCTGCTCGCGATCGACGCGATCGAAGGAGCGCCGGTCCTGCCGCAGCACGAGGTGCTGATCGTCGACGAGGCCCACGAACTGGTCTCGCGCGTGACGGGCGTGGCCACCGGCGAGCTCACGCCGGGCCAGGTGAACCGGGCCGTCAAGCGGGCCGCCAAGCTCGTCGACGAAAAGACGGCCGACTCCCTCCAGACCGCGTCCGAGTCCTTCGAACGGGTCATGGAGCTGGCGCTGCCCGGCCGCCTGGAGGAGGTCCCCGAAGACCTCGGGTACGCCCTGATGTCACTGCGGGACGCGGCGCGCAACGTGATCTCCGCGATCGGAGCCACCCGCGACAAGTCCGTCCAGGACGAGGACGCCGTGCGCAAGCAGGCGCTGGCAGCGGTGGAGACGGTCCATTCCGTGGCGGAGCGGATCACGGCCGGGTCCGAGTACGACGTCGTCTGGTACGAGCGCCACGACCGGTTCGGCGCCACCCTCCGCGTCGCCCCGCTCTCCGTGTCCGGGCTGCTGCGCGAAAAGCTCTTCGAGGATCGTTCGGTGGTCCTCACCTCGGCCACCCTCAAACTGGGCGGCGACTTCAACGGGATCGCTGCTTCGCTCGGTCTCGCGGCGGAAGGGGTCGAGGGGGAGGACGTTCCGGTCTGGCGGGGTCTGGATGTCGGGTCGCCCTTCGACTATCCGAAGCAGGGCATCCTTTACGTCGCCAAGCACCTTGCCACGCCGGGCCGGGAAGGTACCCGCGGCGACATGATGGACGAGCTCGCCGAACTGATCGAGGCCGCAGGTGGGCGCACTCTGGGCCTCTTCTCCTCCATGAGGGGAGCGAAGGCGGCAGCCGAGGAGCTGCGAGGCCGCCTCGACAACCCGATCCTGCTCCAGGGCGAGGAGACGCTCGGCGAGCTGATCAAGACGTTCGCGGCCGATCCGAAGACCTGCCTGTTCGGGACGCTCTCCCTGTGGCAGGGCGTGGACGTGCCGGGGCCCAGCTGCCAGCTGGTGGTCATGGACCGCATTCCGTTCCCGCGCCCCGACGACCCGCTGATGAGCGCACGGCAGAAGTCGGTCGAGGAACACGGCGGCAACGGATTCATGGCCGTCGCCGCCACGCACGCGGCCCTGCTCATGGCGCAGGGAGCGGGCCGGCTCGTCCGGGCCTCGGGTGACCGTGGCGTGGTCGCCGTGCTGGATCCCCGGTTGGCCACCGCGCGCTACGGGAGCTTCCTGCGGGCCACGCTGCCGGACTTCTGGTACACGACGGACCGCAACCAGGTCCGTCGCTCCCTGTCCGCGATCGACGCCACGGCGCGGGCGAACGACGAATAGGTGCTCATCGGGGCGAGAACAGCCCCGATGCCGGAAGGGGAACCGCCGGCTCCCGACCCGCCGCTTTGGAGCCTCCCGTTTGCCGGACCGCGGAGCGGCTCCGGGCATGCGACAGCTCCGGGACCGGCGCAGTGGGTCCCGGAGCCGACTGGGGGCGGCGGGGGTCAGATCCGACGCAGTACGGCGACGACCTTGCCGAGGATGGTGGCCTCGTCGCCGGGGATGGGCTGGTAGGCGGCGTTGTGGGGGAGAAGCCACACGTGGCCGTCCTCCCGCTTGAAGCGCTTGACGGTGGCTTCCCCGTCGAGCATCGCGGCGACGATGTCGCCGTTCTCCGCGACGGGCTGGCGGCGGACGGTCACCCAGTCGCCGTCACAGATCGCGGCCTCGATCATGGAGTCGCCCACGACCTTGAGGACGAACAGCTCCCCGTCACCCACCAGCTGCCGCGGCAGGGGGAACACGTCCTCGACCGACTCCTCGGCGAGGATCGGACCGCCTGCCGCGATCCGTCCGACCAGGGGAACGTAGGACGCGGCGGGCTTGCCGGTGGTGTCCGTCGGCTGCGAGCTGGGCTGGTCCGATCCGCGCACCTCGTAGGCCCGGGGACGGTGCGGGTCGCGCCGCAGGAAGCCCTTGCGTTCCAGGGCCATCAGTTGGTGCGCCACCGACGAGGTGCTGGACAGGCCGACCGCCTGGCCGATCTCGCGCATCGACGGCGGGTAGCCGCGGCGCTGTACCGAGTCCCGGATGACCTCGATGACCCTCCGCTGCCGGTCCGTGAGCCCGGAACTGTCTGCGCGGATTCCTGGAGGTCGCCCTGGCAGCGACCGTGCGGGGCGTACGGGCTCCGCCTCCGGGTTCACACTTGCGTCGTTCATGGCATGCACCGGCTCAAGTCGGCTCTGGGAGCGGTTCTGGGCAGTGATGATGGCACTGTCTGCGGTGGTGGTCACGTCGGCCCCTCTCGAAATGTTCTCCCTGGCTGGACAACGGTAGTAGCTTTCGAAAGGTTGCGCCAAACACACGTTCGAGTGAAAAATCGAGGATCGTCCACTTGGGTTACTTCGGTGGGTGTATAGCCGGACTGAACGTGCGATCGACCCGCGGTTTCGGTCGACTGCGGCCCTGGGGCGGAAGCCCGGCCGATCGTTACGTTCCGTGACGATCGAGGCGCCTCGTGCGACCTGCTTCGGATGCCCGATCGACAGTCTTTCCGAACGCGGGTTCGGGATCGCGGCCGGTCCTTGCGGTACCTTTTCCGGTGGGGCCGCCGCCGGAGTGTCGACGTCCAGTCTGGCATCCGCGGGCCCCGTCACCGCCCGTCGGGCGCCGCGACACGCGGAGTGGTGAAAATCCATCCCAACCCAAGATCTAGTGGTTGGATGAGCGCCGCCGCCCACAAGTTGTGGTCCCGGGTCGGTCAGGGTCTCCGGCATCGCATATGCTGGTAGCTGCTTCACGAGCCCCCGACAGAGACCTGTCCCTGTCGTTCAGGGGCGGCGTGGGGTGATTCGGTCGTGCCACAAGAAGGGTGAGGGAACCATGCACTGCCCCTTCTGCAGGCACCCCGACAGCCGGGTCGTCGACAGCCGCACCACGGATGACGGAACGTCGATCCGCAGGCGCCGTCAGTGCCCCGACTGCTCCCGTCGATTCACGACGGTGGAGACTGCCTCGCTGATGGTGATCAAGCGCAGCGGGGTCACCGAACCTTTCAGTCGCACCAAGGTCATCTCTGGCGTCCGCAAGGCGTGCCAGGGGCGGCCGGTCACCGAGGACGCCCTCGCCAAGCTCGGCCAGCGGGTCGAGGAGGCGGTGCGCGCCACCGGCAGTGCCGAGTTGACCACCCATGACGTGGGACTGGCCATACTCGGCCCCTTGCAGGAGCTCGACCTCGTCGCATACCTGCGGTTCGCATCCGTTTATCGAGCGTTCGACACCCTTGAGGACTTCGAGGCCGCCATCGCGGAACTCCGCGAACCCCGGCCTCCCCACGAGTGCGAGCCCGGAGGGACCCCTCGGGTCGTCCCCGTGCCCGCCTCCGCCGCCGACTGACCTGACGGGCCGCACCTCGGCGCGGCCCGGCCGGCCGGACGGCAGGCGAAATTCGTAGACAACAAGACACACAGCATCGTGCCGCGGAATAGCGCCGGCACTTTAGGGCGTTTTTGCCCGCATATGGGAGGAAGCGGCATGACTGAGACGGCGAGCGGCTCGGCGCGAGGTTCCCGCACCAAGGGGACCAAGGCTGCCAAGAGCGGCCTGCGTATCGAGCGCATCCACACCACCCCGGGCGTGCACCCGTACGACGAGGTGAGCTGGGAGCGCCGTGACGTCGTCATGACCAACTGGCGCGACGGCTCGGTGAACTTCGAGCAGCGTGGCGTCGAGTTCCCCGACTTCTGGTCGGTGAACGCGGTCAACATCGTCACCAGCAAGTACTTCCGCGGCGCGGTCGGCACCCCGCAGCGCGAGACCGGTCTGAAGCAGCTCATCGACCGGATCGTGAAGACCTACACGAAGGCCGGCGAGGACTACGACTACTTCGCCTCCCCGGCGGACGCGGAGATCTTCGAGCACGAGCTGACGTACGCGCTCCTGCACCAGATCTTCAGCTTCAACTCGCCCGTCTGGTTCAACGTCGGCACCCCCCAGCCGCAGCAGGTCTCCGCCTGCTTCATCCTCGCCGTCGACGACTCCATGGAGTCCATCCTCGACTGGTACAAGGAAGAGGGAATGATCTTCAAGGGCGGCTCCGGCGCCGGCCTGAACCTCTCCCGCATCCGTTCCTCCAAGGAACTCCTCTCCTCCGGCGGCAACGCCTCGGGTCCCGTCTCCTTCATGCGGGGCGCCGACGCGTCCGCAGGAACGATCAAGTCGGGTGGCGCCACGCGCCGTGCGGCCAAGATGGTCGTCCTGGACGTGGACCACCCGGACGTCGAGGACTTCATCGCCACCAAGGTGAAGGAGGAGGAGAAGATCCGCGCCCTGCGCGACGCGGGCTTCGACATGGACCTGGGCGGCGACGACATCACGTCCGTCCAGTACCAGAACGCCAACAACTCCGTCCGCGTGAACGACGAGTTCATGACGGCCGTCGAGAACGGCACCGAGTTCGGCCTGCGAGCCCGCATGACCGGCGAGGTCATCGAGAAGGTCGACGCCAAGGCGCTCTTCCGCAAGCTGGCCGAGGCGGCGTGGGCCTGTGCCGACCCGGGCATCCAGTACGACGGCGTGATCAACAACTGGCACACCTGCCCCGAGTCCGGTCGCATCACCGCGTCCAACCCGTGCAGCGAGTACATGCACCTGGACAACACGTCCTGCAACCTCGCCTCGCTCAACCTGATGAAGTTCCTCGACGACGACGGCAAGGGCAACCAGTCCTTCGACGCCGAGCGCTTCTCCAAGGTCGTCGAGCTGGTCATCACCGCGATGGACATCTCCATCTGCTTCGCTGACTTCCCGACGCAGAAGATCGGCGAGAACACCCGCGCCTTCCGTCAGCTCGGCATCGGCTACGCCAACCTCGGCGCCCTGCTGATGGCGACCGGCCACGCGTACGACTCGGACGGCGGCCGGACCCTGGCCGCCTCGATCACCTCGCTCATGACCGGCACCGCGTACAAGCGTTCCGCCGAGCTGGCCGCCATCGTCGGCCCGTACGACGGCTACGCCCGCAACGCCGACTCGCACAAGCGCGTCATGAAGCAGCACGCCGACGCCAACGCCGTCGCGCCGCGCACCGACGACCTCGACAACATCATCTGGGCCGCTGCCACCGAGGCCTGGCAGGACGTCCTGCGCCTCGGCGAGAAGAACGGCTTCCGCAACTCCCAGGCGTCCGTCCTCGCGCCGACCGGCACCATCGGTCTCGCGATGTCCTGCGACACCACCGGTGTCGAGCCGGACCTGGCCCTGGTCAAGTTCAAGAAGCTCGTCGGCGGCGGCTCGATGCAGATCGTCAACGGCACCGTCCCGCAGGCCCTGCGCCGCCTGGGCTACCAGGAGGAGCAGATCGAGGCGATCGTCACGCACATCGCCGAGCACGGCGTGGTCGTCGACGCCCCGGGCCTGAAGCCCGAGCACTACTCGGTGTTCGACTGCGCCATGGGCGAGCGCTCCATCTCCGCCATGGGTCACGTCCGCATGATGGCCGCGATCCAGCCCTGGATCTCCGGCGCGATCTCGAAGACGGTCAACATGCCGGAGACGGCCACCGTCGAGGAGATCGAGGAGATCTACTTCGAGGCGTGGAAGCTGGGCGTCAAGGCGCTCGCGATCTACCGCGACAACTGCAAGGTCGGTCAGCCCCTCTCCGCGAAGAAGAAGGAGGAGGAGAAGGCCGAGGTCACCGAGAAGGCCGAGGAGACCATCCGCACGGCGGTCGAGAAGGTCATCGAGTACCGCCCGGTCCGCAAGCGCCTCCCGAAGGGCCGCCCGGGGATCACCACCTCCTTCACGGTCGGTGGCGCCGAGGGCTACATGACGGCGAACTCCTACCCGGACGACGGTCTGGGCGAGGTCTTCCTGAAGATGTCCAAGCAGGGTTCGACCCTCGCGGGCATGATGGACGCCTTCTCCATCGCCGTTTCGGTGGGTCTGCAGTACGGCGTCCCGCTGGAGACGTACGTCGCGAAGTTCACGAACATGCGCTTCGAGCCGGCCGGCATGACGGACGACCCGGACGTGCGGATGGCGCAGTCGATCGTCGACTACATCTTCCGCCGCGTGGCCCTCGACTTCCTGCCCTTCGAGACCCGCTCCGCCCTCGGCATCCACTCGGCCGAGGAGCGTCAGCGCCACCTCGACACCGGCTCCTACGAGCCGCTCGACGGCGAGGAACTGGACACCGAGACCCTCGCGCAGTCCGCTCCGGTCGCGGTCGTCCCGACGGCCACGAAGCCCGTCGCGATCGCCTCGGTCCCGGCTCCGAAGACGGCGCACAGCAACGCCGAGTTGGTCGAGATGCAGCTCGGCGTGTCCGCCGACGCCCCGCTCTGCTTCTCCTGCGGCACCAAGATGCAGCGCGCCGGCTCCTGCTACATCTGCGAGGGCTGCGGCTCGACCAGCGGATGCAGCTGATACCGGGCGCGATCGCCGGGACGTCACGTCCGACGTAGTACGCGGACGTAGCTGACCTGCAGCACACGAAGGGGACCGACCCACGGGCGGTCCCCTTCGTCGTGCCCGAGGCCGACGGGATCCCACCGGACCCCGAGGAGCGGCGTGCCCCCGGCGGGGGCACACCGGCACGATGCCGGACAGACCCTCCGGGCAGGTTGGTCCACGGCGAGGTCGTGGCGATCATTGTGCGGGGCGCATCCGTCGGGGGCGCCCCCGGAATTTCACGGCGGGGGAGTGGGGCGACCATGTGGAACGGTGACGAGCTGGACCTGGACGCGTACCTGGCACGGATCGGCCTGGGGGGCACGACCGGGACCGACACAACGGGCGCCGGGGCGCGGGAACCACGGCCGGACCTGGAGACGTTGTACGCAGTGCACCGGGCCCACACCGCCTCCATCCCCTTCGAGAGCCTGGACGTCCTGTTCGGCCGCCCCGTCGAACTGGGTGTCAAAGCCCTGGAGGACAAGCTCGTGCACGGCCGTCGCGGCGGCTACTGCTACGAGCAGAACTCGCTGCTGGCCGCCGCCCTGGAGCGGATCGGCTTCGAGGTGACCGGGCGCGGGGCCCGCAACCGCACCCGGGGCGACAGCCTGCTCGCGGTGACGCACGCCGTCCTCGTCGTCACCGTCGAGGGCGAACCGTGGCTCTGTGACGCCGGCTTCGGCTACCAGGGCCCGCGCGAGCCCGTACCGCTCGCGCGGCCCGGTCACGAGATCCACCAGGGGCAGTGGACGTTCCGCGTCCGTGAGGAGGAGGGCGGCATCCTCGTCCTGGCCACCCTGCGCGCCGGGGCCTGGCGCGACCTGTACGCCTTCTCCCCGCAGCAGTACCACCCCGTCGACTACGTCGTGCTGAACCACTACAGCTCCTCCCACCCCGGCTCGTCCTTCGTCGGGCGGACCCTCGTCCAGCTTCCCGGCGACGCCGTGCGGCAGACCCTCGTGGACGGCGAACTCACGCGTCTGCACCCCGACGGGCGGACCGAGCGGGAGACCGTCACGGCCGACGAACTGGTCGGTCTCCTCGACCGGGAGTTCGCCCTCCGGCTGTCCGACCGGGACGCGGCGGAACTCGTCCGGATCCACCGCTCAAGGGACTGACCCGGGCCGCGCCCGGCCCGTACGATGGCGCGGTGCTGGTCAAGTGGATTCGCTGCACGGTGACGGACCGACGCGGGTTCGAGCGCGGGCAACGCAAATGGGCGGGGCTGCCCGGGGAGCCCGGATTCCGCGGGCAGGGCGGCGGCTGGAGCCGGGGCCGGCAGGGGGTCGCGCACGTCTTCGCGTTCTGGGAGAGCCGCGCCTTCTACGACTCCTTCATGGCCCGCTCCCACGACCGGCTGGCGGCCTCCCAGAACGGCACCTACACCGACGCCCGCGTCACGCTGTTCGACCACCGTTTCGACGTGAAGACCGGATTCCAGCCCCGGTTCAGCGACGCCGACGTGGTCCGGGTGGCGCACGTCCGGGCGCGGGAGGGGCGCGAGGAGCACTTCACGCTGATGCAGGAGAAGGTATGGAACCCGGCCATGGCGGGCTCGCCCGGCATGGTTCGCGGCCTCTTCGGCGAGGCGCCCGGACGCGAGTTCCTCGTACTGTCGATGTGGCGGGCGGCGGCGGAGCACGGCAAGTACCGCCAGGAACGGGTCGAACGGCTTTCCCTGCGCGCCCAGACGGAAGCCGACGTCGAAGCGCTCACCGGGGACGTCGTGGACCTCGAACCCGGCTGGACGGTATGACCGTACGACGACCCGGCCGCCCGGTCCGGCGCGCCCCGGTCCCTGCGCGCCTCGGTGGCCGAATAGGCTCGTGGGATGGTACGACCACGGCGCATTGTCCTTGTCCGGCACGGGGAGTCGGAGGGGAACGCCGACGACACGGTGTACGAGCGTGAACCCGACCACGCCCTGCGCCTGACCGCACGGGGCCGCGAACAGGCCGCCGAGGCCGGTGTCAGGCTGCGCGAGCTCTTCGGCGACGAGCACATCAGCGCCTACGTCTCGCCCTACCGTCGCACCCTGCAGACCTTCCGTGAACTGCGGCTCGATCCGACGCGGGTGCGGATGCGGGAGGAGCCGCGACTGCGCGAGCAGGACTGGGGCAACTGGCAGGACCGTGACGACGTGCGCCTGCAGAAGGCCTACCGGGACGCCTACGGGCACTTCTTCTACCGCTTCGCGCAAGGGGAGTCGGGCGCCGACGTGTACGACCGCGTCGGCTCCTTCCTGGAGAGCCTCTACCGCAGCTTCGAGGCACCGGACCATCCCGAGAACGTGCTCCTGGTGACGCACGGTCTGACGATGCGGTTGTTCTGCATGCGCTGGTTCCACTGGTCGGTCAACGAGTTCGAGGCCCTCTCCAACCCGGGGAACGGCGAATACCGGGTGCTGCTCCTCGGCCCGGACGGCCGGTACCGGATGGACCGCCCGTTTGAGCGCTGGACCACACCCGAGCCTTACGACCTGGACGGCTAGAGTGACGCGCAATGACCGCTGAAACCACTTCCGAAAGGCGCTACGCACGCGCCCTGTCCAGCCTCCGCGGGCTGGCCCTTGGGGATGCCCTGGGCTCCCAGTACTTCGTCCCCGTGAACTACCCGCTACTCAAGCGGCGCGAGCTGCCCGCCGGCAGCGGCCCGTGGCAGTGGACCGACGACACCGAGATGGCCTGCTCGGTGGTCGCCGTGCTCGCCACGCACGGGCGCGTCGACCAGGACGCGCTGGCGAGCTCCTTCGCCACCCACCACGACTTCGACCGCGGCTACGGCCCGGCCGTGAACCGCATGCTCCGGCTGGTCAGGGAGGGCGCGGACTGGCGCACGCTGGCCGCCGAGCTCTTCAACGGGCAGGGTTCCTGGGGCAACGGCGCGGCGATGCGGATCGCTCCGCTCGGAGCCTGGTACGCGGACGATCCCGAGCAGGCCACGCATCAGGCGGAGATCTCCGCCTACACCACCCACCAGCACCGCGAGGCGGTGTGCGGGGCGATGGCCGTCGCCGCCGCGGCCGCGCTGGCGTCGTCGCCGCGGGGGAGGCCGACGGCCGCCGAACTGCTCGACGGGGTCATCGAGCTGGTTCCGCGCAGTGCGGTCGGCGCGGGGGTGCGCAGGGCGCGGAACATGCTGGACTACGGTGACGCGACGACGGTCGCGGCAGTGCTGGGCTGCGGCCGGCGCACCAGCGCCCACGACACGGTCCCGTTCGCCCTGTGGTCGGCGGCCCGCGCCCTGGACGACTACGAGCGGGCGTTCTGGACCACCGCACAGGTCGGCGGGGACGTAGACACGACCTGCGCCATCGTCGGTGGGGTGTTGGGCGGCCGCGGGGACGAGGTGCTGCCGCAGGCCTGGCTGGCCCGCACGGAAGCACTGCCCGCCTGGCTCCCCGAGCAGCCGGTCCGGGCGGGATAGTCCGCTTCGGCTTCGTCCGTACGAAGGCCCGGGCCCGCAGCCGAGGGCCCGCGTACCGGGGTGGCCCGCAAGCCGGGCCGGTACCCGAACGGGCGGCTCCCGAGCGCGTTCACGGGCCCGGGAGGTCCGCGTGGGCGGCTTCGCGAAAGCGATGGGTGTGTTGCGGGTCGGTGCTCTCCCCGCTCCGATACGTCGTCCGTGAGTTCGCCCGCGGGTTGATCCGTGCGCTGCCAGCACGTTGAAATCGGGCGTGGTTCTTTCGGTCGGAGGGGCTGTCGCGCCGGCGGCAGGTGGTATCACGGTGATCTCCACCCAGCGCAGAATCGTGTGCGGGAGCGAATGGCCAGGGTAGGGGCGTCAGGGGTCGGCACCCCCGGCGGTGGCGATCCTGCCGTCGTGGCCCCGCACCGCCCGGGCGGTGCGGGGGAGCCGTTCAGGTGGTTCCGCACGCGTGCGCCGACCGAGCGGTGAGCGGCTTGACCCGGGCCGGGGTGTGCAGGCGGCCCGGGGCGGCGTACCCTTGCTGGCGCCATGCCGTACGAAGCACCCACCCACACCGTCGAGCGCTCCCTCCGCGCAACCACCGGCGCCAAGGTCATCGCCGGGGTCGACGAGGTCGGACGCGGGGCCTGGGCCGGACCCGTCACCGTCTGCGCGGCGATCACCGGCCTGCGCCGCCCGCCCGAGGGACTCACCGACTCCAAACTCCTCACCCCCCGACGACGCGACGCCCTGCTCGACGTCCTGGAGGACTGGGTCACCGCCCACGCCCTGGGGCACGCCTCCCCCGAGGAGATCGACGAGCTCGGGATGACCGCCGCGCTGCGACTCGCGGCCGTGCGCGCCCTGGAGGCCCTCCCGGTGCGCCCCGACGCGGTGATCCTCGACGGCAAGCACGACTACCTCGGCGCGCCCTGGCAGGTCCGGACGGTGATCAAGGGTGACCAGTCCTGTGTCGCCGTCGCCGCGGCCTCGGTGATCGCCAAGGTCCGGCGCGACCGGATGATGGCCGAACTGGGTGAACAGGGCGACGGAATAGCGGACTTCGCCTTCGCGGCGAACGCCGGCTATCCGTCACCCGTGCACCGGGCCGTGCTCGAAGAGCGGGGGCCGACCGCCTACCACCGCCTGTCGTGGTCGTACCTCGACGCACTGCCGCGGTGGCGCCACCTCAAGAAGGTGCGCCGCAGCGAGGAGGCGGCGGCATTGGAAGACGGAGGCCAACTCGGCTTCGATTTCTGATCGCACCCACGTGCCACCCACCGGTACGTTTCGTACCGGTGTTTGATAGATATCAACTCATGCCTCTCACCCCCGCCATCGAGGAGCCTCAGATTCACGAGAGTGCCCAGGGTCCCCGCGTCACGCCGGCCGCCGCCCGCACCGCGCAGACCCCCCGCCCCGTACCTGGTCCGCGTCCCGCCGCCGTACCCCGGCCCGGACGCCCCGGTCCCGCCCGGCCCGCCCCGCCCGCGCAGCGCGCGGCGCAGGCCGCCCCCGGACCCGTTTCCGCAGCACCCACCACCCCGTCCGTCTCCGCGGCAGTGCCGCAGGTCCAGCTGATCCCGGCATCCGCCGAGGGCGCGCTGGACGCGGCCGACGAGGCCGTGGACCTGCTGCTCGACACCGGGCGCGCGCCCGGCGACATCCTGGTGCTCACCACCGGCGACCCGCACCCGTGGGCCGCCCACGAACTGTCCTTCGGCGAGGCCTCGTACTGGGCCCAGCACGAGGCCGGCGACGATGTCTTCTACGCGGACGCGGCGCAGGTGCAGCGTGCCGCCGGCCGTCCCGTCGTGGTCTTCGCGGCCAACGGCGGATCGACCGGAACCATCACCACCGCGCTGCCGGTCGCACTCACGCGCGCCGGCACGCTGCTGATCGTGTGCGGCGAAGTCCAGCAGATCAACTCCGTGCTGGGTGCGGGCGTCTGACGCCTCGTACCCAGCACCGGCCGGGGGCGGGGCGGGCCGGACGTCGGTCCCGCCCGGCCTTCAGCGGGCCGCGGTACGCCGCAGGGCCTCGGTTGCCCCACCACCGGTCCGCAACGTCAGCGAGGTGACCTCGCCCGTGGTGCCGCCGAGGCGCTCCGGCCGGGAATCCGAGCCGGGATGCCGGCCGCCGCGCCCCTCACCGAGCACCTGCCATCCGCCACGGGTCAGCGTGATGTAGGCCCCGCAGCGCAGACCGTGCAGGGTGCAGGCGTCCCGCAGGCCCCACATCCAGGCCCCGTCCTCCTCGGTCCACCGTTCATCGCCGTCACGGCAGTACAGCAGTACCGCCGTGCGCACCGGGGTCCGCCGCCGCAGGTCGTGCGGGAGGATCCGGCGCAACCGGGACAGCAGGGCGTTGCGGTACTCCCAGCCGTCCGCCGAGACGGAGCGCTGGGCGAAGGAGGCGCTCGCGACGAGGCGCTCCTCGGGGCCGAGGACGGCGATCACCGCGGTGGAGGGCACGGGGCTGTGCCGGGAGTGCAGGCCGCTCACGACCTCGCGCGGATTGCGCAGCAGGGGGATGCCCGCGGCCGTCCATTGCGAGGGTTCGAGCAGTCTGCCGTGCCGGCTGGCGCCGCCGGTGGCCGTTGTCAGGGACGTGGGCGAGGGCGAGGTGAATCCGAAGGTCACGGTCCTCCCTTCGGGTACACGCCCGCGAACGGGCACGGCTGGGATGTGGGCGCGCCGCAGCCCGGCCCTGGAGAGTGCCGACGAGCCGAGCGGGAGCACTCCGATTCTCGCGTGGCCCGCGAGGGTGGGGCAATGAGCATTTGGGGCCGCAGACCGGAATTCGCCGGTATGCCGTTCATATCCTTGCCCCATCGCGTCGGGGATGACGCATCCCGCGCGTCCCGAGCGCGGGCACCAGCGCGAACACCCGGCCCGCCCCGGGCCCGCCGGCACGGTCGGAGGCCGGGTGTGGGCGGCGCGTCACGCTGGGTGAGTTGGCCGATTGTCCGTGCCATCGGGTTGCATGGGGTCATGACCAACCCGGAGCTCCGTACCGAAGCCGATGCCATCCTCGCCGAGCTCGTCGGCGCCCCGGGCGGGGCGGCGCGACTGCGGGAGGACCAGTGGCAGGCGGTCGCGGCCCTGGTGGAGGAACGACGGCGGGCCCTCGTCGTGCAGCGCACCGGTTGGGGAAAGTCCGCGGTGTACTTCGTGGCCACCGCCCTGCTGCGCAGGCGCGGCTCCGGCCCCACAGTGATCATCTCGCCG
The DNA here is from genome assembly GCF_055595445.1 of Streptomyces sp. NPDC040432. NCBI lineage: Bacteria > Bacillati > Actinomycetota > Actinomycetes > Kitasatosporales > Streptomycetaceae > Streptomyces > Streptomyces sp. NPDC040432. The sequence goes on from NZ_JBVIVP010000020.1 coordinate 85,197, forward strand.
CTGCTGGCGCTGATGCGCAACCAGGTCGAGGCGGCCGCCCGGGCCGGCATCCAGGCCCGGACGATCAACTCCGCCAACCCGGAGGACTGGGACGCCATCTACGGCGAGGTCGAGCGCGGCGAGACCGACGTCCTGCTCGTCAGCCCGGAACGCCTCAACTCCGTCGACTTCCGCGAACAGGTGCTGCCCAAGCTCGCGGCCACGACCGGCCTCCTCGTCGTCGACGAGGCGCATTGCATCTCCGACTGGGGACATGACTTCCGGCCCGACTACCGCCGGCTGCGCGCGATGCTCGCCGAGCTCGCCCCCGGCGTACCGGTGCTGGCCACCACCGCGACCGCCAACGCGCGGGTCACCGCGGACGTCGCCGAGCAACTGGGGACCGGCGCCGGCGAGGCACTGGTGCTGCGCGGCACGCTGGAGCGGGAGAGCCTGCGCCTGGGCGTGGTCCGGCTGCCGGACGCCGCGCACCGGCTGGGCTGGCTCGCCGAGCACCTCGACGAACTGCAGGGCTCCGGGATCATCTACACCCTCACGGTCGCCGCCGCCGAGGAGGCCACCGCCTTCCTGCGCCAGCGCGGCTTCGACGTGGCGTCCTACACAGGGCGCACGGAGAACGCCGACCGACTCCAGGCGGAGACCGACCTCCAGGAGAACCGGGTCAAGGCGCTCGTCGCGACGTCGGCGCTGGGCATGGGCTTCGACAAGCCCGACCTGGGCTTCGTGATCCACCTCGGCTCGCCCTCCTCGCCGATCGCCTACTACCAGCAGGTCGGCCGCGCCGGCCGCGGCGTCGAGCACGCGGATGTGCTGCTCCTGCCGGGCAAGGAGGACGAGGCCATCTGGCGCTACTTCGCCGACACCGCCTTCCCGCCCGAGGCGCAGGTCAGGCAGACCCTGACGGCCCTCGCCGAAGCGGGACGACCGCTGTCCGTGCCGGCCCTGGAGGCCGCCGTCGACCTCCGCCGCACCCGGTTGGAGACCATGCTCAAGGTCCTGGACGTGGACGGGGCGGTCAAGCGGGTGAAGGGCGGCTGGTCCTCCACCGGCATGCCGTGGACGTACGACTCCGAGCGGTACGCCTGGGTGGCCCGCCAACGGGCCACCGAACAGCAGGCCATGCGGGACTACGTGAGCGCGACCGGATGCCGGATGGAGTTCCTGCGCCGGCAACTGGACGACGAAGGCGCCGTTCCCTGTGGCCGCTGTGACAACTGCGCCGGGAGCTGGGCCGATTCCTCCGTATCGGCGGAGACCCTGACGGGCGCCGCCAGGGAACTGGACCGACCGGGTGTCGAGGTCGAGCCGCGCCGGATGTGGCCGACGGGCATGGCGGCGCTGGGCGTCAACCTCAAGGGCCGCATCCCCGCCAAGGAGCAGTGCTCGACCGGGCGGGCCCTGGGGCGGCTTTCGGACATCGGCTGGGGCAACCGGCTGCGCCCGTTGCTGGCGGACACCGCCCCCGACGGCCCGGTGCCCGATGACGTCCTGCAGGCTGCGGTGGCCGTCATCGCCGACTGGGCGCGCTCCGCGGGCGGCTGGGCGCCGAACGTCCCGGACGCCATGGCCCGGCCGGTCGGAGTCGTGGCCGTACCGTCCATGACCCGCCCGCAGCTCGTCGGCTCCCTCGCCCAAGGCGTCGCGAACATCGGCCGCCTCCCGTTCCTGGGCAGCCTGACCTACACCGGGCCGGACGGTGCGCACGCCGCACGCCGCAGCAACTCCGCCCAGCGGCTGCGGGCGCTGTCCGGGGCCTTCGCCGTCCCCGACGAGCTGGCGGCCGCTCTTGCCGCCGCTCCCGGCCCCGTTCTGCTTATCGACGACTCCACCGAATCCGGCTGGACCCTCGCCGTCGCCGCCAGACTGCTCCGGCAGGCCGGCGCCGACCAGGTCCTGCCGCTGGTCCTCGCCACATCGGGCTGAGACGGGGGGCGACGATCCGCCCCCGGGGCGGGCGGTGCTCCCGCCTCAGGCTGCCGTCCCCACCACCTCCGCCACCGCCAGGGCGAAGGCCCGGGCCTGCGCGGAGGGCCGTACGCGGTGGCGTACGAGGCCCAGCTCGGAGGCGGCCAGCCCCAGTACCGGAACGAACGCGAGCGCGTCGCGGCGCCCTTGGTGGTCGGCCGTGGACCGGCAGAGCAACATGGCACCCCGATCGGCCGCCGTCAGGCTCAGTCCTTCCTGGAGCGTGTTCACGCGGGGACCGGCCGGAACGGTGAGGCCGCCCGGTGTCCGCACGGGGGACTGGACGCGCCGCCAGTAGTCGGGGGCATCACCGCCCGGGCCGATGAGCCGGCATTCCGCGAGTTCCTCGGCGTGCAGCGACTCACGGGCGGCGAACGGATGCCGGACGGACACGGCAAGGGTCTGCGGCTGCCGGGAGAAGACCGGCCCGAGTACGAGGTCCTCCTCGGCCACAGGTAGCAGGACGGCCGCGCAGTCCACCTCCTGTCGGCGCAACGGCCCGAAGGGGTCGGAGAGCGCGATCTCGACGACGTCGATCGCGCAGTCCGGGTACCGATCGCCGAACCTGGCGATCGCCCGGCCCAGGTGGTCGTCGACCGTGCCCTGGAAGCCGAGGCGCAGTACCCCGCCGGTGCCGCGCGCGGTGGCCCGGGCCTCACCGACCGCGGTGCGCAGGGCCTCGTACGCGGGACGCAGGTCGGCGAGGAGGCTCTCGCCCAGCGGGGTCAACCCCACCCGGCGGCTGGTGCGTTCGACGAGTCGGCCGCCGATGCGGCCCTCCAGCGACCGCAGGAGCTGGCTGACCCGGCTCTGGGACACGTACAGCCGCTCGCCCGCCCGGCCGAAGTGCAACTCATCGGCGAGGGCGAGGAAGGCCTCCAGCTCGCGTATCTCGACACCGCTCATGCCGTCCTCTCCATGGTGTTCCTCCGGGTTCCTTCCGGCGGCGCGGGTTGTGACGCGCGGGTACGCGTGCTGGGGCGGCGCGCCGACGCAGCCGGATCGAGTAGCCCTGCTCATCGAAGGATGAGAGATCGATCGTTGTTCCCGCAGGTCGGGGTGGGTTGGCTGGTGGCCATGACACAGATCGAGGAAATCGCAGGCACCGGCGGGACGCCGGAACGATCCGCGACCCGTGGCGGGTCGGGCGTCCTGGCGGTCGCGGCCGCGACGTTCACCGTGGTGACGTCGGAGATGCTGCCCGTTGGCCTGCTCACGCCCATCGGGGACGCCCTGGAGGTGTCCGAGGGCAGCGCGGGTCTGACCCTCACCATCACCGGACTGGTGGGCGCGGTGTCCGCGCCGGTCCTGACCGCTCTGCTGGGGCGGTTCGACCGCCGCACGGTGCTGTGCGCGCTGATGACGGTCCTGGCGGTGGGGAACCTGCTCGCTGCGTGGACACCGAACTTTGCCATGATGGTCGCCGCCCGCGTGCTGGTCGGTGTCGGCATGGGCGGTGTTTGGGCGATCGCGGCGGGTCTGGCGGTACGGCTGGTGCCGCCCAGGTCGATCGGCCCCGCGACCTCCCTCATCTTCAGCGGCATCGCGGTCGCGTCGGTGCTCGGAGTCCCCGCCGGCGCATATGTCGGTGAACTCTTCGGATGGCGGGCGGCGTTCGTGGCCACGGGCGCACTCGCGCTGATGGTCGTCATCGCGTTGGCGGCGTTTCTGCCGCGGCTGCCGGCCGGCCCGCAGGCCCGGTCGGGGGGCGTCATCCGTCTGTTCGCCGATCCGCGGGTGCGCACCGGCTTGGGTGTGGTGGCCCTGCTGGTCACCGGCCACTTCGCCTCCTACACGTACGTGCGCCCGGTCCTGGAGGAGGTCTCCGGAGCGAGCGCCGGGATGATCGGCACGCTGCTGCTCGTGTACGGAATCGCCGGTGTGGTCGGCAACTTCGCGGCCGGGGCGGCCGCCGGCCGGTCCCCCCGCTGCACCATGCTGGTGATCAGCGCCGTACTGGCGGCCACGGTCGCGCTGATGCCGCTGTTCGGTGGTTCCGTCCTGACCGCCGGCGTACTGCTCGCGGTGTGGGGCCTGTCCTACGGCGGTGTGTCGGTATGCGCCCAGACCTGGCTGCTGGCCTCGGCGCCCGAGGCGCGCGAGGCCGTGTCCGCCCTGTTCGTCGGCGTGTTCAACGGGGCCATCGCGCTGGGTGCGTCGGTCGGAGGCCTGGCGGCGGACAGTGCCGGGGTCGACGCCGTGATGTGGTCGGGAGGCGTGCTCGGGGCGGGGGCCCTCGTGATGACGGTGCTCGGCAGGGCGCCCGTCCCCGGGCGGCTCCGAAGCGGGGGAGAGTAGCGGGCGAGGGGCTTCGATCCTGGTTCATGGGTCCATGGAACCCGACGCGGCCGACATCGCGCCCGTGCCGCAATCAACCTGTGGATATTGAAAGTTGGACGAGTTATCCACAGGGGTTTCGCGATCGGGCCGGGCACGGGACCGTCGACACATGACGACGAACCACGAAACACCCAGCCAGTCCGGCCGTCCCTCCCCGAGCCCGTCCGGAGTCCCGACCACATCCCCGATCACCTTGCGGAGCCCGGCCGAACTGGCGGACGCGCTGCCCTACATGCTCGGCTTCCACCCGACGGACTCCCTCGTCATGGTCGCCGTGCACGGCGAGGCAGGTCGCTTCGGAGGCAGGCTCCGCGTCGGAATCCCCCCGGGGCCCGGTGAATGGGAGGAGACGGCCCGACAGGTCGCCGAATGCCTGATCCGCGGCAGCGAACGACGCGCCTCCAAGCCCGACGGCATCGTGGTGTTCCTCTGCCAGGACCCGGGCGAGGGGGAGAGCGGCCGCCGGGTCATGGCCCGGCTCCGGCCACTCGCCCAGCGACTGCGCCTCGCCTGCGGGGCGCTCGACGTGCCCGTACTGGAAGCCCTGTGCCTTTCTGGCGGCCGCTACTGGTCCTACATCTGTCACGACGCCGACTGCTGCCCGGTCGAGGGCAAGCCCGTTGATCCGCCCGGCACTTCGGTCATGGCGGCGACCGCGACCTACGCCGGGCTCCGGGTACGGGGCTCCCTGCGGGACATCGAGGACCGGCTCGCTCCCCTGCGCGGGGTGCCCGCCGCCGGCCAGGAGGCCGCACTGGATCGCGCGGCCGTCGCCCTCGTACCGAAGATCCTCGACGGTGCGACCCGTGAGGAGGTCGGCGCCGAGACCCTGTCCATGGCGAGGACCCTGATGCGGCGCCTGGCGCTCGCCCCGCCCGCCGAAGCGGGATCCCGCGCCGACGACCGTGACGACGCCCTGCTCGGCCACGACGAGGCCGCCGCGGTGATTCTCGGCCTCCAGGACCGAGAGATCCGGGACATCGCCGCCGAGTGGATGGAGGAGGACGAGGCCGCCCCCGCCCTCAGGCTGTGGCGAGCCCTGGCACGACGCTGTGTCGGTGCGTACGCAGAACACGCGGCGGCCCCGCTCACCCTGGCGGGCTGGGTCTCCTGGTCCTGCGGGGACGAGCCGACCGCACGGATCGCACTCGGGCTGGCGTTGCGCGCCGACTCCGAGTACCGCTTCGCGCAGCTCCTGCACCATGCCTGCAACGAGGGCATCGACCCGGAGGGGCTGCGACAGTGCCTGAGGGAGGAACGCGGCCGACGCGAACCGCGCCGGAAGCGGGCCGCGACCACCACACACCCGCCCGGTCGGCGGACCGACCGCCGCCCGGAGTCCCGCCGCCCCGGGTCCCGCCGCTCCGAGTCCCGTCGTACCGAGGGGAGCGGGCAGTGAGCGCCCGACGCGGACCGCATGGTGGCTGTGCCCGTCGGATTCGGGAATCGGTGGTCATGGCCTTCCGCCCAGGTCGCCCCGCGCTCCGGGGCCAGTCACCGCCGGGGCCCGTGACTCGGGCGGGGGCCGGTGCGTTCCCCTGGAGGGCGGTGGGGGCCCGGCCGCGCTGCCGCCCCGCCCAACCGGCCGGAGCGCAGACAAGGCGGCACATGGCTCCCCCCGCACCTCTCACCGATCCCACCGGGCCGTCCACGTCCCCGCCGGGCCGCCCCTCGGGAGTGCCATCCCACCGGCCCCCCGCGACGCCGGCCCGGCCCGGTCCTGATCCCGACGCGGGGCTGACCGGGCGCGCCGCGTCACCTCCCCGCCCCGCAGGACAGGCGGCAGCCCCGCCGGAACCCGGCCCACGGACCGGGGGAGTGGCCGCACCCACGGGTGTGGGGGGACGGGGTGACGACCCGGGCGGAACCGGGGGGCGCCCCGACGCCGCGGTGGAGCCCGGGAGCGGTCCGGGCCGCCCGGGGCGCCCTGCACCCGGGGTGCCCGCCGCACGCCGGGCCGATCTACCGCCCGTGCACGGAGCCGTCATCTGCGTCTCCGCCCCCTGCCTGGCCATCTCCCCGGAGCACGGCCAGCTCACCGGGCGGGGCATCGACGGGATCTACCGCGCCGGGCGCCGGCTGCTGTCCCGCTGCGTGCTCCGCGTCGCGGGCCGCGACCCGGTCGCGGTCCAGGGACGCAACCTCGGTGCGGATCGCGCCGCCTTCACCGCCACCGTCCGTACCGGATTCGAGGCCGGACCCGACCCCGACGTCGGCGTGGAGCGGGTCCGGCACGCCGACGGCACCGAGCGGATCACCCTGCGCAGCTTCGCCTCCCGCCCGTTGCGGCTCACGGTGGAGGTCTTCCTCGGAACCGACCTGGCAGAGCTGGCCACGGTGGCCGCGGGTGGACCGGGACCCGAACTACCCGCTGCCGTCCACGCCGCCGGACTGCGGTGGAGCGCCGGCGAGGCCTTGGCCGTCACCACCGCGGAGCCGGCCCCCGACGACGCCCTCGCCTCCGCCGGACTCCTGCGCTGGCAACTGGAACTTACGCCGGGACAGTCCCGCGTCATCGGGCTGCGGACCACGCACGACCGCACCGGTAGGGCCCCCGTCGGACAGGTCGCGAACCCGCTCGCCGCGGCCCGTGCCGAAGGTGACGACCCGAGGGCCGACGCCTGGTTCCGAACCAGCCTCGACGACCTCGGTGCACTGCTCCTCAGGGCCCCCGACTCACCCGACGACACCTTCGCGGCGGCAGGAGTGCCGTGGCGGTTGGGACTGGCCCCGGCCGAGTCGCTCTGGGCCGCACGGATGACGCTGCCGCTCGGCACCGGACTGGCCGCCGCCACGCTGCGGACACTCGCCCGGAGCCAAACCGCGGGCAGCGGTCCCGACGTGGGGAAGATCCCCGGTCCGCTGCGCGCCGCCGGACCGCAACTGCCACCGGGGTGCACCGGTACGGAGGCGACCCTCGGTTTCCCCGCACTCCTGGCGGAGGCGCGGCGGTGGGGGCTTTCCGAGGACGAAGTGGCGCGCCTGCTCCCCGCCGCCGAACGCTGCCTGGACTGGCTGCGCGGAGCCATCGGGAAGGACGGCTTCGTGGCCGACCCCGAACCAGGACCCCGGCGCGTCGAGACCCAGGCCCACGCACATCGGGCGGCGTTGCTCGGTGCCGACCTGCTCGACGCGTGCGGTCGGCCCGGAGCCCCGGAATGGCGCGAGCGGGCCGCCGAGCTGAGGGCGAGGTTCCGGGCGGCCTTCTGGGTCGACGGACCGGACGGGGGTCGACCCGCCGCGGCCCTGCACCCCGACGGGCGGCCGCTGCCCCGCCTCACGGGCGCAGCCGCCCACCTGCTGGACACCGGGTTGCTGGGCGGCGGCCGGCTCGCCCCGGGTCTGCTGGATCCGGTTCGTACCGAACACCTGGCCCGCCTCCTCGGAGCCCCCGCCATGGACTCCGGTTGGGGGCTGCGGAGCATGGCCACCCGGGAGCCGGGCCACAATCCCTTCGGACACCGGTCGGGCGCCGTCAGGGCCCACGAGACCGCCGTCGCCGTTGCGGGCCTCGTCCGGGCGGGATTCGAGAAGGAGGCCGCCGGGCTGCTCCGAGGCTTGCTGGACGCGGCGGAAACCTTCGGCTACCGCCTCCCGGAGATGTACGCGGCGGAGCAGCGAACCGCCGGCAGCGCCCCGCTTCCCCATCCGGCCGCCTGCAGGCCGGCCGCGGTGGCCGCCGCAGCCGGGATCCACGTGTTGACGGCCCTCGCCGGGATCCGGCCCGACGCCCCGGCCGCGATGGTCGCCGTGGCCCCGCCGGCCGGCGCGCCGCTCGGCGCCCTGCGCCTTTCGGGGCTTCGCGTCGCCGGGGAGCCGTTCACCGTGCGGATCAGCAGGCTGGGCGTGGGCATGGTGGAGGAGGCCGCCGATGTTCTCCAACTGCGGGGATAGGCCGGGCCCGTCCGGTTCCGGCAGGTCGGTGGTGCCGGGCACGCACGGCCTCCGCGACGAAGGCCATCGATGCTCCGGCGCCCGCCGGCCCGGTGCCCCACGCCGGTCCGAACCGGCTTCCGCCGCATCGGATCGTCGGTGGGTCGCAGCCGCGGCGAGGGTTTTGGGACGGTTCCATCGTGACGACGAGGTCGGCAGGATGGCGGCTGGGTTCCAGATCACGGTCTCCAGGATCACCAAAGCCCTGTTTATCGTCAGGCAGACGACTATGATCGCGGCATGTCGCCCTACGACCCGTCGGCCTATCCGCCCTTCGCCGTCACCGTCGACCTGGTCGTGCTCACCGTGCGGCGCCACGCGCTCTGCGCGCTCGTGGTACGACGCGGGGAGCAGCCGTTCCAGGGGCGCTGGGCGCTGCCCGGCGGCTTCGTCCGAGGGGACGAGGACCTGGCGGGCGCCGCGGCCCGGGAACTCGCCGAGGAGACCGGGCTGTGCGCCCACGATCCGGCGGCCCCGGACACGGGAAACGGGGCGCACCTCGAACAGCTCGCCACCTACGGCGATCCCCGGCGGGACCCCCGGATGCGGGTGGTCAGTGTGGCCCACCTGGTGCTGGCCCCGGACCTGCCCGCCCCCCGCGCGGGAGGTGATGCCAACAGTGCCCGCTGGGCACCGGTGGACGAACTCCTGGAGCCGCCCGCCGAGGCGTCCGCCGCACTCGCCTTCGACCACGCGACGATCCTGGCCGACGGCGTGGAGCGGGCCCGCTCGAAGATCGAATACTCCTCCCTGGCGACCGCCTTCTGCCCGCCCGAGTTCACCGTCGGCGAGCTGCGCCGGGTCTACGAGGCGGTGTGGGGCGTGGCTCTCGACCCACGCAACTTCCACCGCAAGGTCACCGGGACCCCCGGCTTCCTGGTGCCCGCCGGGGGCACCACGACCCGTCAGGGAGGCCGGCCCGCCCAACTGTTCCGGGCCGGCGGGGCAACCCTCCTCAACCCGCCGATGCTGCGCCCCGAGGTCTGAGCCACCCGCCGCGACACCGGCCCCACCGCGGACCGGCTACGCAGAAAATCGGACATATCGCGTTATCTTGCTTGCGGTACTCACACTGCCGCAAAGCGGTCTCACCCCCCGCGAGAGAAGCGATGCTCCAGGCCATTGGACTCACCAGCGCACCCCGTCGGAAACTCCCGCCCCTCGTGGACGGCCTCAGCTTCGAGGCCCGCCCGGGCTGCGTGACCGCCCTGCTCGGAGAACCGGGCTCGGGTCGGACCACGGCCCTGCGGCTCATGATCGAACTCGAACCTGGTCGGGGCATCACGTACTTCCGGGGGCGCCCGCTCCACCGGATCCCGCATCCCGGCCGTGAGGTCGGCGTGCTCCTCGGCGACGTACCCGGCCATCCGGCGAGGACCGTCCGCAACCAACTGCGCATGCTGTGCGCCGCTGCCGGAGTGCCGGCCTCACGCGCCGACACGATGATGGAGGTCGTCGGCATCGCGGGCCTGCGTGACGAGCGGCTCGGATCGCTCTCCCTCGGCATGGACCGTAGGGTCGGGATGGCCGCCGCCCTGCTCGCCGACCCCTGCACCCTCCTCCTCGACGAACCCGGCGCCGGACTCTCCGTCAAGGAACGTGCCTGGCTGCACGGGCTGCTGCGCGGCCACGCCTCCCTCGGCGGCGCGGTGCTGTTCACCACCGACGACGCCAAGGAAGCGGCCGGTCACGCCGACCGGGTCGTCTCCATCGCGTCGGGCCGGCTCGTCGCCGACCAGGATGCCGTGGACTTCGCCCGCACCCGGTTGCGGCCGCGCGTCGCGGTGCGCACCCCGCACGCGGCCAGGCTGGCCGATGTGCTGACCCGTGAGGCGCGCGCGGCCCAACGCGTCGTCGAGATCGTGGAGGAGAGCGGCAGTCGCCTGTCGGTGTACGGCAGCAACTGCGCCGAAATCGGCGAGGCTGCGTTCCGGCACGGCGTCCTGGTCCACCAGCTCGCCGATGAAACGGGCCAGACCGGCGACACCGGCGGCCCGGGAGGCGGCCTCGGGATCGTCGGTGACGCCGCGGCGCCGATCCCGCCCGTACCGCAGGCCCGCACCCGCGCCGTCGCCCAACTCCGCTCCGAGCAGCGCCCGGAGCTGAGATCGGGAACCGGATCCGAAGCCGGCTTCGAGATCCGTGCCGAGGCGCGTGCGGAGGCCCGCGCCGAGGTCCGGTCCGAAGTAGGCGCCCGGACCCACGCCGTCGGAGGCTTCGAGGCGGCCACGGGTGCCACCCGGGCGGACGCCCGGCCCGATCCCGGCCCCGGCGACCGAGCCGCTCCCCGCTCGTCGTCCCACGCGGACCCGCGCCACGACAACGACCCCGGGTGCGGTATGGCAAGCCGTCCGGAGGGTGCCGCCGACACCCCTGCCGCTGCCGACCCGGTGCGGGAAGCCACCGGCGCCGTACGCTCCGCAGCAGATCACCCCGAAACAGTGGGCTCCGAAGCCGTGGGTTCCGCGGCGCCGGGCCCCGACGCCGCGCACGTCGAGGCGGCGCGTCGCGATGCCACACGTGTCGCACGCGACGCACTGTCGCGTGCCGAAGCCGAGCGCTTCGCAGCGTGGCCGTCGGAAGACGCGCGTTCGGACGTCCCGCGTGCCGAGTCCCCGAGCTCCGGATCGAGGCGGTTCGGGGCAGGGCACCCTGATGCGGGGCGTCCCGGAGCCGCACGCCCGCGCTGCGCGGACCCCGGGCGGGCCACCTCCGGAGTGCGCCGCGTCGGCGGACCGCTGCGCCCGCTGCGCTACGAGCTGCGCCGCATCCTGGGTACCGCGACACCCCTTCTCACGGCGGCCGTCGTCGTCGTCACCTCCGTACTCATCTCCCTCGTCCTCGCCCGCGCGGGCCACACCCCGCAGAGCCGCCTCCTCGTCGCCTGGCCCGAGTTGCTCCCGCTGCCCCCCGCCGCGCTCGGCGCGGGACTGCTCGGCGCCCTCGCCTTCGGCGAGGAGTACCGGTACCCGGCGCTCGCCGCGGACCGCGGCACCGTCCCGCGCCGCATGGGGCTGCTCACGGCCAAACTCGGGGTCTGCGGCGCCTTCGCACTGCTGCTCGGCGCCCTGGCGGTCATCGCCGACGCCGCGATCCTGCGCATCGTCTTCGACACGTCACCACTGCGCCCGCCCGTGGAGTGGATCTCCCCGGCCGCGAGTTGGGCCGGGCTCCTGATCGGCTGCGCCTGGGCGGGCGTGCTCGCCTCCGGCGCGTTCCGGTCCGCCACCGCGGGCCTGGCCGCGGTGCTCGCGGTACCGGTGATGGTCGTACCGCTGGTCCGCAAGGTCCTGGAGGGGCCGTCCGCCTACCCCGTGGGTGGACTCGGCTCCCGGCTCCGGAGCCTGTCCTGGGGTCAGTGGCCGCCCGAGGCCGACCGACTCGCCCTCGGAGCGCTTCGATTGATGGCCCAACCCGTCGGGATCGCACTGGTGTTGTCGCTGATGGTCCTGTTGTGCGCCTATGGGTTCACAGGACTGCGTGCCCGAGTCCGTTGGTGACCGTTCGGGTGCGGGAGGCGACGTCCCGAGGATCACGGAAGACCGGATCACTCGAAATCACGTGAAGCGGATCACAACTCCCCGCGAAAGGCCCGGTTCTTTACGATAAGTCGTCAATTGCGTAGGTGGCACCGATCACCCTTTCGTGTGCTTTTCACCAAAGACCTCAAGGGTGAAGGAGGCACGGCCGACAAAGGATTCGTGAGTACCCTTGCGCACACCATGATGACCGCCGCCCGCCATGCCGACACCGGCCTCGCCGGCCCGGGCGAACTCGACCGCTACCCCTACGCGGAAACCTCCGGGTCCGACCGGGTCGGACCTCCCCATTGGGACGGCGCCGACGTCGAGTTGAGCCGTGTCGGCCGCCGCGCCGCCGGTAGCCGTGGCCGCGGCCTGCACGGCCAACTCGTCCAACAGCTCGGCCAGATGATCGTTTCCGGTGACCTCGGCGCCGACCGCCCGCTGGTTCCCGAGGAGATCGGCCAGCGCTTCGAGGTCTCCCGGACCGTCGTCCGGGAGTCCCTGCGGGTCCTGGAGGCCAAGGGCCTCGTCAGCGCCCGCCCGAACGTGGGCACCCGGGTCCGCCCCGTCGCCGACTGGAACCTCCTCGACCCGGACATCATCGAATGGCGCGCCTTCGGACCCCAGCGGGACGACCAGCGCCGCGAGCTGGGCGAGCTCCGCCTGACGATCGAGCCGCTCGCAGCCCGCCTCGCCGCGGGCCACGGTCGCCCCGACGTCCAGCAGCGCCTCGCCGACATGGTCGAGATCATGGGCCACGCCCTTGGCCAGGGGGACGTGATCACCTTCGGTCGAGCCGACCACGAGTTCCACTCCCTGCTGATCCAGGTCGCCGGCAACCGGATGCTCGAACACCTCTCCGGCATCGTCTCCGCCGCCCTCCAGGTTTCCGGTAGCCCCGTCACCGCGTGCGACCGCCCGAGCGAGACCTGCGTGGCGCACCACGCGCGGATGGTGGAGGCCCTCGCCGCCGGTGACGCCATGGGAGCCGAGAACGCCATGCGCCAGCTCCTGACGGTGCATCCGGAGGTCGAGCGCGTGGTTCCCGCCCCGCGCGAGCACTGACGCGCCCACGCGCGGGGGCGCGGGGGTGCAGCACCGGTCGCCGGGTCCGTTTCGGATCCGGCGACACCGGCGTCCGGGGGCCGTTCGCAGCCCCCGGACGTGTTTGTGTGACCGTACGAACGGTGTCGGACCGACGCTGGTGTGACCCTGGCCACCAAGATGGGGCGTAACGCTCCGCGACGTCACGCGATGACGTAAGAGGTGATGGCCGACGGAGGGAAGACAGCAGCCCTTGGGGATGCTGTGCAGCTCCCCGGCCCCTGCCCGCGCCCCCGGCCCATCCCCAGTCGGTGGTCGTCGGCTCCGGTCCAGCACCAGGCCGGGGTCGGAAGCCGTTTCCATCGTTCCGAGAGGTTGTTCGTGTCGGCCAGCACATCCCGTACGCTCCCGTCGGAGATCGCCGATTCCGAGTCTGTGATGGCGCTCATCGAGCGGGGCAAGGCCGAGGGGCAGATCGCCGGCGATGACGTGCGTCGGGCCTTCGAGGCTGACCAGATTCCTGCGACCCAGTGGAAGAATGTCCTGCGCAGCCTCAACCAGATCCTTGAGGAAGAGGGTGTGACGCTGATGGTCAGTGCCGCGGAGTCGCCCAAGCGCACCGTCCGCAAGAGCGTCGCGGCCAAGAGCCCCGCCAAGCGGACGGCGACCAAGACCGTCGCGACGACGGTGGCGCGCACGGCAGCCGACGAGCCCGCCGAGGCCGCGGCCACGGATCCCGCCGACGCGGTCGCCACCGAGCCCGGAACCGAACCCGCCGCCAAGAAGACCGCGGCGAAGAAGACGGCCGCGAAGAAGGCCGCACCCGCGAAGAAGGCCGCCGCCAAGAAGACGGCGGCGAAGAGGACCGCGGGCAAGAAGGACTCCGACGACGGCGACGGGGAGAACACCGAGGAGGGGCCTGACGCCGCGAAGGGCGAGGCGGACGAGGAGGAGGAGAGCGGGGAGAACAAGGGCTTCGTCATCTCCGACGACGAGGACGACGCCCCCGCCCAGCAGGTCGTCGTCGCCGGCGCCACGGCGGACCCCGTCAAGGACTACCTCAAGCAGATCGGCAAGGTCCCCCTCCTCAACGCGGAGCAGGAGGTCGAGCTCGCCAAGCGCATCGAGGCCGGCCTCTTCGCCGAGGACAAGCTGGCGAACTCCGACAAGCTCGCGCCCAAGCTCAAGCGCGAACTGGAGATCATCGCCGAGGACGGCCGCCGCGCCAAGAACCACCTGCTGGAGGCCAACCTCCGCCTCGTGGTCTCCCTGGCCAAGCGCTACACCGGTCGCGGCATGCTCTTCCTGGACCTGATCCAGGAAGGCAACCTGGGCCTGATCCGCGCGGTGGAGAAGTTCGACTACACCAAGGGCTACAAGTTCTCCACGTACGCCACCTGGTGGATCCGGCAGGCGATCACGCGCGCCATGGCCGACCAGGCCCGCACCATCCGCATCCCGGTGCACATGGTCGAAGTGATCAACAAGCTCGCCCGCGTGCAGCGCCAGATGCTCCAGGACCTGGGCCGCGAGCCCACCCCGGAGGAGCTGGCCAAGGAACTCGACATGACCCCCGAGAAGGTCATCGAGGTCCAGAAGTACGGCCGCGAGCCGATCTCCCTGCACACCCCGCTCGGCGAGGACGGCGACAGCGAGTTCGGCGACCTGATCGAGGACTCCGAGGCGGTCGTCCCTGCCGACGCCGTCAGCTTCACGCTCCTGCAGGAGCAGCTGCACTCCGTCCTCGACACGCTGAGCGAGCGCGAGGCCGGCGTGGTCTCGATGCGCTTCGGCCTCACCGACGGCCAGCCGAAGACCCTCGACGAGATCGGCAAGGTCTACGGCGTCACCCGCGAGCGCATCCGGCAGATCGAGTCCAAGACCATGTCGAAGCTGCGGCACCCCTCCCGCTCCCAGGTGCTGCGCGACTACCTCGACTGATCGGTTCGTGGCGGGATCTCGGGGCCGGTCCGGGCATCGGACCGGCCCCGAGGGGCGTCCGACGGTGGCCGCGCGGGTGCGCACCACCACCGGGCACACCACTCTGGGTGGAGTCATACACACTCGGAGTCAGGAGGCCTCATGCGTCGTCCCTTTGCCCGCGCCCTGGCGGGTGCGCTGACGCTGGTGACGGGAGCGGCCGCCGCGCCGCTCGCCCAGGCGCCCCGGGCGGCCGCGGACAGCGTGGTCATAGGTGGGAAGCCCGTGACCTCGGGCGACAACCCCTGGGTGG
The DNA here is from genome assembly GCF_055595445.1 of Streptomyces sp. NPDC040432. NCBI lineage: Bacteria > Bacillati > Actinomycetota > Actinomycetes > Kitasatosporales > Streptomycetaceae > Streptomyces > Streptomyces sp. NPDC040432. Next base: position 100,236 of record NZ_JBVIVP010000020.1, read on the forward strand.
TGGCCCTCGCCAGCCGTGACCGGTTCGGGGGTACCCGTGACGGTCAGTTCTGCGGGGGCGTCGTCGTCGCCCCGACCACGGTGGTGACGGCTGCCCACTGCCTGGGCAGCCAGGTGCTGGGCGGCCCCGTCGAATCGGTGGCCGACTTCCGGGTCATCACCGGGCGCACGGAGCTCCGCGCCGCCGACGGCCGGGAGATCGCGGTGCGCGCGGCCCGGGTCAACCCGGGGTACGACCCGGCGAGCAACGCCGGGGACCTGGCCGTCCTGGAACTGGCCGAGGCCCTACCCGCCGATCACGTGCTGCCCATGGCGGGCGCGGGCGACGCCGCCTACGCGGCCGGGACCGGGGCGACCGTGTACGGCTGGGGCGACACGAGCGGGTACGGCGACTACGCGTACGGCCTGCGCGCCGCGCCGGTCACGGTGCTGGACGACGACACCTGCCGGCGGGCCTACCCCGGGGACCGGGACGGTCAGTACCGCGCCGACTCCATGGTGTGCGCGGGCGATGCCGAAGGTGGCAAGGACGCCTGCCAGGGGGACAGTGGCGGGCCGCTGGTGGCCCGCGGACGGCTCATCGGCCTGGTGTCCTGGGGGCGCGGCTGCGGGCGGGCCGACAGCCCCGGCGTCTACACCCGGGTGGCTCCGTTGATCGAGTTCGTGAGCGGCTCGCAGCGGGGCGGTCGGCCCGACGCGGTGTAAGTACACCCGGAGGGCGTGGCGAGGGCCCACAGGTGCCCTTCACGGCCCTGTGGAGGGGTGCGTGGGGCGAGGGGGAGGTCGGGGGATCGGTGGAGGTACCCCGAGCATGAGGACGGGCGGCATCCCTGGGTCTCAGGGATGCCGCCCGTCGACCGGCCTGGGCCGGTCCTTGCTCGTCGGATGCGAGGTGCAGGCCTAAGTGTCAGCGGTCCTCGGTGTCGGCGGCAGCGGCCGCCGGAGCGGACGTAAGCCGCTCGGTCTCATCCTGTATTTCCGCGGCGATCTTCTTGAGTTCCGGCTCGAACTTGCGCCCGTGGTGGGCGCAGAAGAGCAGTTCACCACCGCTCAGGAGGACGACGCGCAGATATGCCTGGGCGCCGCAGCGGTCGCATCGGTCAGCGGCCGTCAGCGGGGTCGCGGGTGTCAGAACAGTAGTCACGTCGCCTCTTCTCTAGCTCGACGAGCTGTCGTACCAGGGTCAACATCCAACCAGGCCGAAAACGTTCCCGCTCGCGGCTTTTCCTCGAAACTTCCTTCCGAAGCTGGCCGGCTGTTGCCGGTTGGCGGCGAAGGAGCCGTATTGCGTTGCTTTACGGTTTCGCGTTGTCAGTCGTTCGCTTGTAGCAGTTCCCGTCCTCCCCGGCACGAGCGCCGGTTGTTCATGAGGACGTGCCCGAACACTAAATGGTTCATGCCTGGAAGGGAACGTGATGTTTGCTTCACCCTCTCGGGGGATCGAACACCCGTACGGATCTGCACTAGGCTGAGGAACGCGAGAGGGTGGCGTTGCATCGGCTCTACCAGGCCTCGGTACCCTCGGACCGGCACCTGTGCCACCCTTGCGCCCGACCGGGCCAGAAAAGAAATTCAGCGAGGAGCGAACTGCGTGACCGCCGACACGTCCGTGCCTTCCAGCGCGCTGCTGTCCGGAGCAGACCGGGACGGTTCCAACTACACCGCGCGGCACCTGCTCGTCCTCGAAGGCCTTGAGGCCGTTCGCAAGCGCCCCGGCATGTATATCGGCTCCACCGACAGTCGAGGCCTGATGCACTGCCTCTGGGAGATCATCGACAATTCCGTCGATGAGGCCCTGGGCGGGTACTGCGACCACATCGAGGTGATCCTCCACGAGGACTCCTCGGTCGAGGTCCGGGACAACGGCCGCGGCATCCCCGTCGACGTGGAGCCCAAGACCGGCCTCTCCGGGGTCGAGGTCGTCATGACCAAGCTGCACGCCGGCGGCAAGTTCGGCGGCGGGTCCTACGCGGCCTCCGGTGGCCTGCACGGCGTCGGCGCCTCCGTCGTCAACGCCCTGTCGGCCCGCCTCGACGTCGAGGTCGACCGGAGCAGCTCGACCCACGCGATCAGCTTCCGTCGCGGCGTCCCCGGCATGTTCACCGAGCAGGGCCCCGACGGCCCCTTCGACCCCGACCACGCCCTGCGCAAGGTCAAGCGGATCGCCAAGGGCAAGACCGGGACCCGGGTCCGCTACTGGGCCGACCGGCAGATCTTCCTGAAGGACGCCCGGCTCAACCTGGAGACGCTCTACCAGCGTGCCCGCCAGACCGCCTTCCTCGTGCCCGGTCTGACCCTCGTCGTCCGTGACGAGCGCGCCCTGGAGGGTGCGGGCAAGACCGAGGAGACCTTCCGCTTCGACGGGGGCATCAGCGAGTTCTGCGAGTACCTGGCCCAGGACAAGGCCGTGTGCGACGTGCTGCGCCTGACCGGCACGGGCACCTTCAAGGAGACCGTCCCGGTCCTCGACGACCGCGGTCACATGACCCCGACCGAGGTCACCCGCGAGCTGGGCGTCGACATCGCCCTGCGCTGGGGCACCGGCTACGAGACCAACGTCAAGTCCTTCGTCAACATCATCGCCACCCCCAAGGGCGGCACCCACGTCTCCGGCTTCGAACGCTCGGTCGCCAAGACCGTCAACGAGGTCCTGCGCTCGGCGAAACTGCTGCGCGTCGCCGAGGACGACGTGGTCAAGGACGACGCCATGGAAGGCATGACCGCCGTCGTCACCGTCCGCCTCGCCGAACCCCAGTTCGAGGGCCAGACCAAGGAGGTCCTCGGCACCTCGGCGGCCACCCGCATCGTCGCCGCCGTCGTCGCCAAGGAACTCAAGGCCTTCCTCACCTCCACCAAACGCGACGACAAGCAGCAGGCCCGCTCCGTCATGGAGAAGATCGTCGCGGCCGCCCGGACCCGCATCGCGGCCCGTCAGCACAAGGACGCCCAGCGCCGCAAGACCGCGCTCGAATCCTCCTCGCTGCCGGCGAAGCTGGCCGACTGCCGCAGCGACGACGTCGACCGCAGCGAGCTCTTCATCGTCGAGGGCGACTCGGCCCTCGGAACCGCCAAGCTCGCCCGGAACTCCGAATTCCAGGCACTGCTGCCCATCCGGGGCAAGATCCTCAACGTCCAGAAGTCCTCGGTCTCGGACATGCTCAAGAACGCCGAGTGCGGAGCGATCATCCAGGTCATAGGAGCGGGCTCGGGCCGCACCTTCGACCTCGACGCCGCCCGCTACGGCAAGATCGTCCTCCTCGTCGACGCCGACGTCGACGGTGCCCACATCCGCTGCCTGCTGCTCACGCTCTTCCAGCGGTACATGCGACCGATGGTCGAGGCGGGCCGGGTCTTCGCGGCCGTGCCGCCGCTGCACCGGATCGAGCTCGTCCAGCCGAAGCGCGGCCAGGACAAGTACGTCTACACCTACTCCGACACCGAGCTGCGCCAAACGCTCCTGGAGTACCAGCGCAAGAACATCCGCTACAAGGACGCCATCCAACGCTACAAGGGCCTCGGTGAGATGGACGCCGACCAACTCGCGGAGACCACCATGGACCCCCGCTTCCGCACCCTGCGCCGCATCAACATCGGCGACCTCGACGGCGCGGAACAGGTCTTCGACCTGCTCATGGGCAACGAGGTCGCCCCCCGCAAGGAGTTCATCACCAGCTCGGCGGCGACCCTGGACCGTTCGCGCATCGACGCCTGACCGGGCGGACACCTCCGGCGCCACGGCACACCGGTGCTCTTCACTCCATCACCTGAAGGAGTGAAGAGCACCGGGACACCAGTCCGGAAACCTTTCATTCCGCACATCCTTGTGGGCACGCGGCCAATGCGGCAGCGGACAAGGAGAGTTCGGTGGACAAGCACGATGGTCGCGATGCCGGAACGATCCGGCTGGACGACCCCTGGTACGACGCGCTCGCCGTGGGTTGGGGCGAGGTCGAGGAAACGGTCCCCCCACGCCAGGTCCCCGGGGGCCGCCCCGCGCCCGGGGCATCCGACATCTACCTGGAAGTGCAGCGCAGCGCCGCCTTCCAGGAGGTCCGCAGCCGTTACCGGAGGTTCGTCGTCCCGGCGACCGTCGGTTTCTTCCTCTGGTACGTCGCCTACGTGATCGCGGCGACGATGGCGCCCGGCCTGATGGCCCGGCCCGTGGTGGGCGCGGTCAACGTGGCCCTGATCGCGGGCCTCGGGCAGTTCCTCAGCACGTTCCTGCTGACCTGGGCGTACGCCCGGCACGCCCGACTACGGCGGGACCGGGCCGCGCTCGACCTGCGCTGGACGGTTTTCGAGCAGGAACGCGACCAGGAGCGGAACCGGGCCCGGGGGGAGCTCCGGTGACGACGGAACACCAGACCCTGGCCCTGATCCTGTTCAGCCTGTTCATCGCCGTCACCCTGGGCATCACCACCTGGGTCAGCCGCAACCGGCACGGCTCCGCCGAGGAGTTCTACGCGGGCGGGCGGCTCTTCTCCCCATTGGAGAACGGTTTCGCCATCGCAGGTGACTACATGTCCGCCGCGTCGTTCCTGGGCATCTCCGGGCTGATCGCCCTCTTCGGCTACGACGGCCTGCTGTACTCGGTCGGCTTCCTCGTCGCCTGGCTCGTGGTCCTCTTCCTGGTCGCCGAACTGGTCCGCAACTGCGGGCGCTTCACCCTCGCCGACGTGGTCGCCGCGCGGATGGCCGAGCGGCCCGTGCGGATCGCCGCCGGAACCTCCTCGGTGGTGGTCTCGGTGCTGTACCTGATCGCCCAGATGGTCGGCGCGGGCAGCCTGGTGGGACTACTGCTCGGGGATTCGGGGCCCGGGGCCCGGACCCTGACTGTGATAGGGGTCGGCGCGCTGATGGTGGTCTACGTGACCTTCGGCGGGATGCGGGCCACCACCTGGATCCAGATCGTGAAGGCCGTCCTGCTGATGGGCGGGGCCGTCACCCTGACCGTCCTCGTCCTGCTGCGTTTCCACGGGAACTTCGACCAGTTGCTCACGACCGCCGCCGACCGCAGCGGGCACGGGAGCCGGTTCCTGAGTCCCGGCCTGAAGTACGGCGGTGACTGGACCTCCCGTTTCGACTTCATGAGCCTGGGCCTCGCGCTGGTCCTCGGGACGGCGGGCCTGCCGCACATCCTGTCGCGCTTCTACACCGTGCCCACCGCGCGGGCCGCCCGCCGGTCGGTGGTGTGGGCGATCGGCCTGATCGGCGGCTTCTACCTGATGACCATCGTGCTCGGCTTCGGCGCGGCGGCGCTCGTGGGGCCAGACGAGGTGCGGGCCTCCAACGCCTCGGGGAACACCGCGGTACCGCTGCTGGCCGCTTTCCTCGGCGGGGGCGCCGGGACCACGGGAGGCGCCGTGTTGTTCGCCTTCGTGGCCGCCATCGCCTTCGCGACCATCCTTGCCGTGGTCGCCGGGATCACCCTCGCCTCGTCGGCCTCCGTCGCGCACGACCTCTACGCCTCGCTCAAGCGCCGGCACGCCAGGCAGCGCAGTGAGGTGGCGGTCGCGCGGCTGGCGGCGGTCGGCATCGGCGCGGTGGCCATCGCGCTGGGGCTGCTGGCCCAGAACCTGAACGTGGCCTTCCTGGTGGGGCTCGCCTTCGCCGTGGCGGCGTCGGCGAACCTGCCGGTGCTGCTGTACTCACTCTTCTGGCGCGGATTCACCACACGGGGGGCCGTCTGGTCGGTGTACGGGGGGTTGGTCCCCTCGGTGTTGCTGGTCGCCCTGTCGCCGGTGGTCTCCGGGAGCCCGGAGTCGCTCTTCCCCGGGGTGGACTTCCAGTACTTCCCCTTGCAGAACCCGGGGATCGTCTCGATCCCGTTGGGCTTCCTGGCCGGTTGGCTGGGCACGGTGACCTCCGGGGAGGAGCCGGACGAGCGCAAGCACGCGCAGACGGAGGTCCGCTCCCTGACGGGTGCCGGAGCGGTGTGAGCCAGGGCCGGTCAGGTCCCGGGCGGCCGCCAGGAGTAGCGGTGTTCCGGACGGCCGGTCTCGCCGTAGCGCAGGGCGAGGGTGACGCGGCCGGCGCGGTCGAGGAGCTTCAGGTAGCGCTGGGCTGTCTGCCGGCTGATCCCGGCCCGGTCGGCGACCTGCTGGGTGGACAGGGGGCCTTCGGCGGCGCGCAGGACCTGGCGGACCAGTTCCGCCGTGGTGGGGGAGTGGCCTTTGGGTAGGTCGTTGGGGGTGCCGGCGGCGGCGAGCGCGCCGAAGATCCGGTCCACCTCGGCCTGTTCGGCCTCGCCTCCACCGGCCAGGGAGCGGTGGAGGGTGGCATAGGCCTCCAGCTTGCCGCGCAGGCCGGCGAAGGTGAAGGGCTTCACCAGGTACTGGAGGGCGCCGAGGCGCATGGCCATCCGGACGGTCGCCAGGTCGCGGGCCGCGGTGACCATGATCACATCGGTGTGGTGGCCGAGTTGGCGCAGGCGCCGGACCAGGTCGAGCCCGTTCTCGTCCGGGAGGTAGTGGTCGAGGAGGATCAGGTCCACCGGGTGGGTGGTGAGGAACTCCAGTGCCTCGGCGGCCGAATGGGCCCGGGCGGCGACCCGGAACCCGGGAACCTTCGCCACGTACGCGGCGTTTATCAGGGCAACACGCACGTCGTCGTCGACGACCAATACGTGCATCGGGGTCTCGTTCACCGCAGGGCCTCCGGGAGTACGACGGAGAACTCCGCCCCTCCGTCCGCTGCTTCACCGACCCGGGCGCTGCCGCCCTGCCGCTCCGCGAGACGGCGTACGAGGGCGAGGCCCAGGCCGCGCTCGCGATGGGCTCGGGGCTGCTTCGTCGACCAGCCCTCCGTGAAGACCTCCTCACGGTGTCCGGCGGGAATGCCCGGCCCGCTGTCGCGCACGCGCAGGACGGCGCTGCGGCCGTCGGCGCGGACGTCGACCTCCACCAGGGGCGCGGCCGAGCCCGCCGCCGCGTCCAGGGCGTTGTCGACCAGGTTGCCGAGGATGGTGACGAGGCCGCCGGGATCCACCAGCCGGTCGGGGAGCAGGGCCGTCGGGGCGAGTCGGAGCGGGACGCCCCGCTCGGCCGCGACCGTGGCCTTCCCCACCAGCAGGGCGGCCAGCAGGGGGTCGTGGATCCGCTCCGTCACCTGCTCGGCCGTGGTCCGGTGCACGCCCACGACCTCGGTGACGAACTCGACCGCTTCGTCGTACAGCTCCAGTTCGAGCAGGCCCAGCAGGGTGTGCAGGCGGTTGGCGTGTTCGTGGTCCTGCGCGCGCAGAGCGTCGATCAGGCCCTTGGTGGAGTCGAGTTCGCGACCGAGGTGCTCCAGCTCGGTGCGGTCGCGCAGGGTGGCGACGGCGCCGCCGTCCGAGGTCGGCATCCGGTTGGCGACAAGGACCCGGGGTCCCTGCACGGCGAGGAGGTCGCGGCCGGTGACGCGGCCGGACAGGACGTCCGTGGTGCGACCGGCGCCGAGGACCTCGTCGAGGGGGAGGCCGGAGAGGGTGTGGGCGGTGTCGGGGGTGAGTCCGAGCAGTCGGGCGGCCTCGTCGTTGACCAGCCTGATCCGGCTCTTCCCGTCGAGGGCGATGACTCCCTCCCGGATGGAGTGCAGCATCGCCTCGCGCTCCGCGAGGAGGCCTGCGATGTCGGAGAAGGCCAGGTCCCTGGTCTGGCGGTGGATCCTGCGGGACAGCAGGTAGGCGGCGAGCGCGCCGGCCGCCAGGGCGCCACCCGCGTAGGCGAGGAGGCCGGGGATGGCTCCGACGAGCCGGTCGCGGACGTTGTCGTAGGCGATGCCGACGGACACCGCTCCGACGATCTCCCCGTCGGCGGCGACGAGGGGGACCTTGCCCCGGGCCGAGCGCCCCAACGTTCCCTCGTCGATCTCCATCACCTCACGGCCGGCGAGCGCATCGGCGGGGTCGGTGGACACGGGCAGGCCGATGCGGTCGGTGCTCGGATGGGAGCGGCGGATGCCGTTCAGGTCGAGGACGACGACGTACTCGGCCCCGGTCGCCCGGCGGATCCGTTCGGCCGCGGCCTGGACCGGGGTGTCCGTCGCGGGGCCCGACACCAGGAGGTCGGCGGCCAGTGACGGGTCCGCCGCGGCGCTCTGGGCGATGGCCAGGGCGCGGCGCATGGCCTGGTCGTCCAGTTGGGCGCTCAGCGGTGCCAGGAACAGGCCGGTGGCCAGCGCGAGGACCCCGGCCGCGAGGGCCAGCTGGGTCAGCAGGATCTGGGAGACGGCCCGTCTGGGCAGCCCGAGGCGCCGAGCGCTGGTGGGGAGGAACCGCATGACTAGCACCGTAGGTCGGCTTCGGCCTCAGTGGAATTCCCTCGTCCACGCAAATGGCTTGCGTTATTTACGCCCAGCTTGCGCAAGCGATTCAAGTGCACGGGAGCGGTCGGAAGTGTGGACGATTGAGCAGTGCTCTGCAATTCTCGCACGGCAGTACGCAAATTCCTGTCTCACCTGCTTCCGGACGTTCATGTCGAGGGACGAGGACATATGAGAAGGCACACCTGGAGGTGGCGGATGCTGGCCGCCGTCCTCAGTACCACCTTGTTGATCATGGGCTGGCCCGCCCTGACCGCCGCGGCCGCGGGCGGTCCGGGCATCGCGGCCGGTCGACCCGCCACGGCGAGCAGCAGCAACAGCGCCCACGGCGCCGCCCACATCACCGATGGCGACCCCTCGACCTACTGGGAGAGCGCGGGCGGAACCCTTCCCCAGTGGGTGCAGACCGACCTCGGCGCCACCACCCGTGTCGACCAGGTGGTACTGAGGTTGCCCGCGTCGTGGGAGAGCCGCACGCAGACCCTCGCGGTCCAGGGCAGCGGCGACGGCACGAGCTTCGCCACCCTGGCCGCGTCGGCCGCGTACGCCTTCGGCCCGGGCAACGGGAACACCGTCACCATCACCTTCCCCGCCACCCGGAGCCGGTACGTACGGATCACGGTCACCGCGAACACCGGCTGGCAGGCCGCGCAGCTCTCCGAGCTGGAGGTGCGGACCCCGGACGAGTCGTCGCTCGACCTGGCGCGCGGCAAGCCCCTGACCGCCAGCAGCAGTACCCAGACCTACCTGCCGGCCAACGCCAACGACGGGAACACCGCCAGCTACTGGGAGAGCGCGAACGGCGCACTGCCCCAGTGGCTCCAGGTGGACCTCGGTGCCTCCGTACGCGTCGACCGGGTGGTGCTGCGGCTGCCCGGAACCTGGGGCGCCCGCACCCAGACCCTGAAGATCCAGGGCAGCGCCAACGGCGCCGATCACACGGACCTGACCGCCTCGAAGGACTACCTGTTCAACGCCGCCGGCGGCAACTCCGTGACCATCGCCTTCGACGCGGCCACCACGCGGTACCTGCGCGTCCGGATCTCCGCCAACACCGAACAACCAGGCGGCCAGCTGTCCGAGCTGGAGGTCTACGGACCGCGCACCGGTGACACCACCGCGCCGACGGCCCCCACCGGGCTCGCGTACACCGAACCGGCGACCGGACGGATCAACCTCACCTGGAGTGCGGCGACCGACGACACCGGCGTCACCGGGTACGACGTGTACGCGGACAACCAGTTGCGCACGAGCGTGGCCGGGGACGTCACCACCTACACCGACACGCAGCCCACCGGGACCGCCATCACCTACCACGTCCGAGCCAGGGACGCGGCCGGCAACCAGTCGGCCAACAGCAACAGCGTGACCCGGGCGGCGGACACCGGCGACACCCAGGCACCGACCGTTCCGGGCGCCCTCACCCTGACCGAACCGGCCGCCGACCGGATCGCACTGTCCTGGCAGGCCGCCACCGACAACGTCGGGGTCACCGGCTACGAGGTGTACGCGAACAACGTGCTGCGCACGACGGTCGCGGGGAACACCACCTTCTGGACCGACACCCAGCCGGCCACCGCCACCGTGAGCTACGTCGTCCGCGCCAGGGACGCGGCGGGCAACCGTTCCGGCGACAGCAACTCCGTGACCCGCAACGGAACCGGGGGCGGCGGATCCAACCTGGCCGTCGGCAAACCGGTCACCGGCTCCTCAGTGATCCACACCTTCGTCGCGGAGAACGCCAACGACAACAGCACGGCCACCTACTGGGAGGGCGCCGCCGGGGCGTACCCGAGCACGCTGACGGTCAAGCTGGGCGCGAACGCGGACCTGCAGCGCCTCGTCCTCAAGCTGAACCCGGACAGTGGTTGGGGCGTCCGCACCCAGAACATCCAGGTCCTCGGCCGAGAGCAGAGCGCCTCCGCGACCACCGGTCTGGTCGCCGCGAAGGACTACGTCTTCGACCCGGCTTCCGGCAACACCGTCACCATCCCGCTGACCGCCCGCGTCGCGGACGTCCAATTGCGCTTCACCTCCAACACCGGCTCCTCGAACGGGCAGATCGCCGAGTTCCAGGTGATCGGGGTGCCCGCCCCCAACCCGGACCTTGAGGTCACGGGGCTGAACGCCGCACCGGCCGCACCCGTGGAGTCCGACCCGGTCACCCTCTCCGCCACCGTCAGGAACAGTGGTTCGGCGGCCGCCCCCGCCACCGCCGTGACCTTCACGCTCGGCGGTACCAAGGTGGGCACGGCGGCCGTGCCCGCGCTGGCCGCCGGGGCGAGCGCCACCGTCGGCGCCGGGATCGGCGCGCGCGACGCGGGGACGTACCAGCCCGCCGCCGTCGTCGACGAGGCGAACACCGTGGTGGAGCAGAACGACAGCAACAACTCCTTCGCCGGGGCTCCGCTGGTGGTCCGAGCCGTGGACAGCTCCGACCTGATCGCCTCCGAGGTGAGCTGGTCGCCGTCCGCTCCGTCAGAGGGGCGACCCGTCGCCTTCACGGTGACGGTTCGCAACCAGGGCACGGTCGCCTCGGCGCCCGGCCCGCACGCGGTCACGCTCACCCTCCAGGACGCGACCGGCGCCGCCGTCCGCACCCTGACGGGATCCTTCGACGGGCCCCTCGCCGCCGGCGCGGCCACCGCGCCGATCGCGCTGGGCAGCTGGCCGGCCGCGAACGGCAAGTACACGGTCAAGGTCGTCCTCGCGGACGACGCGGCCGAACTACCGGTCAAACGCGGCAACAACACCTCCACCAAGCCGTTCTTCGTGGGCCGGGGCGCGAACATGCCCTTCGACCTGTACGAGGCGGAGGAAGCCGTCACCGGGGGCGGGGCGACGGTGGTCGGGCCCAACCGGACCATCGGCGACATCGCGGGCGAAGCCTCGGGCCGCAAGGCCGTCAGCCTCGACGCGACCGGGGAGTACGTCGAGTTCACCACCCGGGCCGCCACGAACACCCTGGTCACCCGCTTCTCCATCCCGGACGCCCCGGGCGGCGGCGGCATCGACTCCACCATCAACGTCTATGTCGACGGGGTCTTCAAGAAGGCCCTGCCGCTGACCTCCAAGTACGCCTGGCTGTACGGGGCCGAGGCCTCGCCGGGCAATGCGCCGAGTGCCGGAGCGCCGCGCCACATCTACGACGAGGCCAACGTCCTGCTCGGCGAGACCGTCCCCAAGGGCAGCAGGATCCGACTGCAGAAGGACGCCGCCAACACCTCCACCTACGCGATCGACTTCGTCAGCCTGGAGCAGGCCACCGCCGCCCCGAACCCCGACCCGCAGACCTACGCCGTACCCGCCGGCTTCGGCCACCAGGACGTGCAGAACGCCCTGGACAAGGTCCGGATGGACCCCACCGGGAAGCTCACCGGCGTCTACCTGCCCCCGGGCGACTACCAGACGGCGAGCAAGTTCCAGGTGTACGGCAAGGCCGTGCAGGTGGTCGGCGCCGGACCGTGGTTCACCCGCTTCCACGCCCCGTCGGCGCAGGACAACACCGACATCGGCTGGAGGGCCGACGGCACCGCGAAGGGCTCCTCCTTCTCGGGCTTCGCCTACTTCGGCAACTACACCTCGCGCATCGACGGCCCCGGCAAGGTCTTCGACTTCGCGGGCGTCTCGGACATCACCATCGACAACATCTGGAACGAGCACATGGTGTGCCTGTACTGGGGCGCCAACACCGACCGGATCACCATCAAGAACTCGCGGATCCGCAACATGTTCGCCGACGGCATCAACATGACCAACGGCAGCACCGACAACCTCGTGACCAACAACGAGGCGAGGGCGACGGGCGACGACAGTTTCGCGCTGTTCTCCGCGATCGACGCGGGCGGCGCGGACATGAAGAACAACGTCTACGAGAACCTGACCACGATCCTGACCTGGCGGGCCGCCGGGGTGGCCGTCTACGGCGGGTTCAACAACACCTTCCGCAACATCCACATCGCCGACACCCTCGTCTATTCGGGGATCACCGTCAGCTCGCTGGACTTCGGATATCCGATGAACGGGTTCGGCACGGAACCGACGACCTTCGAGAACATCTCCGTCATACGTTCCGGCGGCCACTTCTGGGGCGGGCAGACCTTCCCCGGGATCTGGTTGTTCTCCGCCTCGAAGGTGTTCCAGGGCATCCGGATCAACAACGTCGACATCGTCGACCCGACGTACAGCGGCATCATGTTCCAGACGCAGTACGTCGGCGGTCAACCGGTCAACCCCATCAAGGACACCGTCCTGCGGGACATCACCATCTCCGGGGCGAGGAAGAGCGGTGACGCCTTCGACGCGAAGTCCGGGTTCGGGCTCTGGGCGAACGAGATGCCCGAGGCGGGCCAGGGTCCGGCGGTCGGATCGGTCACCATTCACAACCTGAGGACCGAAGGCAACGCCGTGGACATCCGGAACACGACCTCGACGTTCCGGATCGACCGGCTGCCGTAGCCGCGCGGCCGGGTACGAGGGGGACGGCGCCGCCCGGGAACTCCCGGGCGGCGCCGTCCCGTACCGGCCTGGTCCGGCACCGTCGGAGCCCCGGCAAACTGGCTGTAATCGAACTGCAAGGAACTTGCATTACTTGCGCTACTCTTGCGCTCATGACGCGACGACTTGCTCAAGTGGCGAAGAAGGTGGGAGTCAGCGAGGCAACGGTCAGCCGGGTGCTCAACGGCAAGCCGGGCGTCTCGGAGGCGACCCGCCAATCCGTGCTCACCGCCCTCGACGTGCTGGGGTACGAGCGCCCCACCCAGCTGCGCGGCGAACGCGCACGACTGGTCGGCCTCGTGCTGCCGGAACTCCAGAACCCGATCTTTCCGGCCTTCGCCGAGGTCATCGGCGGCGCCCTCGCCCAACAGGGGCTCACCCCCGTGCTGTGCACGCAGACCACGGGCGGGGTCTCCGAGGCCGACTACGTGGAGCTCCTCCTCCAGCAGCAGGTCTCCGGGGTGGTCTTCGCCGGAGGGCTCTTCGCCCAGGCCGACGCCCCGCACGAGCACTACCGACTGCTGTCGGAGCGCAAGGTTCCGGTGGTGTTGATCAACGCCTCCATAGAGGACCTCGGCTTCCCGTGCGTGGCCTGCGACGACGCCGTCGCGGTCGAACAGGCCTGGCGCCACCTGGCGTCCCTGGGGCACGAGAGGATCGGCCTCGTGCTGGGCCCGCCCGATCACATCCCCTCCCTGCGCAAGCTGGTCGCCGCCCGCGCCGTCGCCGAGGCGGCCGGCTCCGAGCTGCCCGCCGCGCACGTGGAGCGCACCCTGTTCTCCCTGGAGGGCGGCCACGCGGCCACCTCCCGCCTGTTGGACCGAGGTGTCACCGGCATCATCTGCGCGAGCGACCCGCTGGCCCTGGGGGCCGTACGGGCGGCGCGTCGCAGGGGTCTCGACGTCCCGGGCGAGGTCTCCGTGGTGGGCTACGACGACTCCGCGTTCATGAACTGCACCGAGCCCCCGTTGACCACGGTCCGGCAGCCCATCGAGGCCATGGGGCGGGCCGCCGTCGAGTTGCTCACGGCGCAGATCCAGGGCGCCGCGGTGCAGCCGGGCGAGCTGCTCTTCGAGCCGGAGCTGGTGGTCCGCGGCTCCACGGCCAAGGCGCCGCGCGGCTGACCCGCGCCGCCCCCCTCCGCGCCCGGGGCTCCGGGACGTCCATCGACGTCCCGGAGCCCTTTTTGCGTCCCCCGTAAGGCATCGGTCTGCCAATCTCTTGCGGAGCCTGCGCGAGATATTGCGTTCATCTGTCGGTGGTGGTTGAGTGTGCCGCGCTCGCCCCCACGCCTCCTGCCCGAAGCTCGAAGGGGACCACCGATGAGAACCAACGTCCGCCGCAACGTCGCGGCCGCCCTCGTCTCCGCGCTCGCCGTGACCGCCCTCGCGGCCTGCGGTACGAGCAGCAGCGGCGACGATCCGAAGGAGCAGCCGAGCGGCGGTTCCGCCGACGCCTCCGCCCCGCTCGACCCGAAGACCAAGGTCACCCTCTCCATCGACTGCATGCCGCCGGCGGCCAAGGCGGCGGAGCTGAAGGAGTGGAAGGAGGACGTGGCGGAGTTCAACAAGACCTACCCGAACGTCACGATCGACGGCCGCTCCACCCCCGGGCAGTGCCTGGAGCCCCCGCGCTTCACGGCGATGCTCAAGGCCAAGTCCCAACCGGACGTCTTCTACGCCTACTTCACCGACCTCCAGCAGGTGCTGGACAACGACGGGGCCCAGGACGTCGCGGCGTACGTCACTCCCGCCTCGGTGCCTGCCCTCGGTGACATCGACAAGAACGTCCTGGACGTGCTGAAGAAGGACGGCAAGCTGTACGGGCTGCCCACCAGCAACTACACGATGGGCCTGCTGGTCAACCGCAAGCTGTTCCGGGACGCCGGCCTCGACCCCGACTCCCCGCCCCGTTCCTGGGACGAGGTCCGGGCCGCCGCGAAGAAGATCGCCGCACTGGGCAACGGCACCGCGGGCTTCGGCGAGTACAGCGTGGAGAACACGGGCGGCTGGCACTACACGGCCACCATGTACGGACTGGGCGGCGACATCGTCGGCGCGGACGGCAGGGCCGCCTTCAACAACGCCACCGGCAGACAGATCGTCGAGAACCTCCGCGCCATGCGCTGGGACGACGACAGCATGGGCCGGACCCAGCTGCTCAAGTGGGGCGACCTCCAGAAGCAGATGGCCTCGGACAAGCTCGGCATGTTCCTCGCGGCGCCCGACGACATCACGTACATGGTCCAGCAGCTGGGTGCGAAGTACGAGAACTTCGGTATGGGCCCGATCCCCGGCGGAGCGTCCACCCTGGCCGGCGGGAACGCCTACATGATCAAGAAGGGCAGCTCGCCCGACAAGGTCAAGGCAGCCGTGGCCTGGCTGAACTTCAAGACCCTCGCCGTCGGCAAGGGCCAGTTCCGCTACGACCGCAGCAAGGCGGACGGCCTGCCCGTCGGCCTCCCGCAGCCCGCCTTCTTCACCGGCGCGAGCAAGGCCGAGGACGACCGGCTCAAGGCGGCGAGCGCCACCATGCCGGTCGCCAACTTCAAGACGTTCCTGGACAACCCGGTGCCCGGCAAGGCCGAGCCGCCGAAGGCCCAGGAGGTCTACAAGGTGCTCGACAAGGTGATGTCCGGCGTCCTCACCAACAAGAACGCCGACCCCGCGCAGCTCCTCGGCGAGGCCGAGAAGGCCGTCAACCAGGTACTGGGCAACCAGTAGGGCCCGCGGGCGGGCCCGGCGGCGCGCCTGCCGGCCCCGGTCCCGCCCGCCCCTCCCGTACCGGAAGCGACGACCAGCAAGGAGCGAGCGGCGATGCCGGTCCCCACCCTCACCCGCGTCCCCCGCCCGGAGTTCCGCCGGGCACTCAAGCGGAACCTCACGGCCCACGGCTTCCTGATCGGGGCCGTCCTGTGCTTCGCCTTCTTCTCCTGGTACCCGATGGTCCGGGAGTTCCTGCTGGCCTTCCAGAAGACGGAGGGCGGAACCACCCGCTGGGTCGGCTGGGACAACTTCGCGTACGTCTTCGGGGACCCGAGCTTCTGGCAGGCCTGGCGCAACACCCTGCTCTTCACCGGCCTGGCCCTGGTCCTCGGCTTCGCGGTCCCCTTCGTGATCGCGCTCGTGCTCAACGAACTGCGCCACGCCCGCGGATACTTGCGCCTGCTCGTCTACCTGCCGGTGATGATGCCGCCGGTGGCCTCGGTCCTGCTGTTCAAGTACTTCTACGACCCCGGGTACGGCCTGTTCAACCGGGCGCTGGAGTTCCTGCACCTGCCCCCGCAGGACTGGTTGCAGTCCACCGGCACCGCGATGCTGTCCGTCGTCATCGCCTCCACCTGGATGAACATGGGAGGGGCGACCTTGATCTACCTGGCCGCCCTCCAGGGCATCCCCGGCGAGTTGTACGAGGCCGCGGAGCTCGACGGGGCGGGCCTGCTGCGCAAGATCTGGCACGTCACGATCCCGCAGACCAAGCTGATCCTCTCCCTGATGCTGCTGATGCAGGTCATCGCGACGATGCAGGTGTTCGTCGAACCGTTCCTGCTGACCGGCGGCGCCGGTCCCGAGGGCTCGACCACCACCGTCGTCGTCCTCATCTACCAGTACGCCTTCAACTTCAACCAGTACGGCGGCGCCGCGGCCCTGGGCCTGTGCCTGCTCGTCCTCCTCGCGGGCTTCTCCGCCCTCTACGTCCGACTCAGCCGCGACAACGAGAGCTGACCGCGAGCCGCCCGGCATCCGCGGGCCGTCCGTCATCCGCGAGCCGGCCGGCCCGTCGCGAACCGACCGCGAGCGCCGACAAGGAGCCCCTCCCATGGCAGAGCGCACCCTGATATCGCCCATCCGGCTCGGCCGAACCCGGGGCAGGATCCTCTACTGGACCGTCCTCCTGCTGGTCATCACCGGATTCACCCTCGTCTTCCTCGGCCCCCTCTACTGGATGGCCGCGAACGGTCTCAAGAGCACCGAGGAGTTCGCCCGGGTCCCGCCGACCCTGGTGCCGGACTCCCTGCACACGGCCAACTTCACGGCCGCCTGGAAGGTGATGGACCTCGCGAGGCTGCTGCTCAACACCCTCTACTACGCCTTCGGCGCGCTCGCCTTCCAACTCGTCCTCGACGTGGCCGCCGCCTATTCGCTGTCCCGGCTGCGCCCGATCTTCGGCAAGGCCGTCCTCGGCATGATGCTCGCGACCCTGATGATCCCGGCCACCGTCCTGGTCGTGCCGCAGTACCTGACCGTCCTGGACATGCCGCTCATCGAACGCAACCTGCTCAACACGCCCTGGGTCATCTGGCTGCCGGCCGTCACCAACGCCTTCTCCATCTTCCTGCTGAAGCGGTTCTTCGACTCCATCCCGAAGGAGATCCTCGACGCCGCCGCCATCGACGGGGCGAGTGCGTCGCGCACCCTGCGCTCGGTGGTCCTGCCCATGTCCCGGCCCGTCCTCGGCGTCGTCTCGATCTTCGCGATCGTCGGCGTCTGGAAGGACTTCCTCTGGCCGATGCTCACCCTTCCCGACCCCGCCCTGCAAACGCTCAACGTCGGCATCCACTCCCTGGCCGGCGGCGTTCCGGAGAACCATCTGATCGCCGCGCTCGCGATGGCCTCGGCGCCGACCCTCGTGATCTTCCTGATCTTCCAGCGCAACATCATGAGCGGCCTGACGGCCGGCTCCCTCAAGGGCTGACCGACCGTTCCGGGACCACCGCCGAGCCGTCCGGCCGCCCGCACCCGCCGTGAAAGGACCCTGACGTGGCCGACCTCCCCCTGCCCGACAGCGACGCCGACTGGTGGCGCTCCGCGGCCATCTACCAGGTGTACGTACGCAGCTTCGCCGACGGCGACGGGGACGGCACCGGTGACCTCGCGGGCGTCCGGGCCCGGCTGCCGTACCTCGCCGAACTGGGGGTGGACGCCCTGTGGTTCACCCCCTGGTACCTCTCCCCGCTCGCCGACGGCGGCTACGACGTCGCCGACTACCGCACCATCGACCCCGCCTTCGGGACCCTGGCCGAGGCCGAGAAGCTCATCGCCGAAGCCCGCGAGCTGGGCATCCGTACGATCATCGACATCGTTCCGAACCACGTGTCCGACCGGCACGCCTGGTTCCGGGCCGCCCTCGACGCCGGCCCGGGCAGCCCCGAGCGGGAGCTCTTCCACTTCCGTCCCGGCCGCGGCGAGCACGGCGAGCTGCCGCCGGGGGACTGGCCCTCACAGTTCAACGGCGCCGCCACCTGGACGCGGGTCCCCGACGGTGAGTGGTACCTGCACCTGTTCACCCCGCGGCAACCCGACCTCAACTGGGACCACCCCGAGGTGCGACGGGAGCACGAGGAGGTGTTGCGGTTCTGGTTCGAGCGCGGCGTCGCCGGCGTACGGATCGACTCCGCCGCCCTGCTGGCGAAGGACCCGGCCCTGCCCGACCTGGCGGGGCGCCCGCCCGGCCCCTGGGCCGGCGAGCCCCACCCCTTCATCGACCGCGACGAACTCCACGGGATCTACCGCTCCTGGCGGGCGATAGCCGACGCCTACGGAGCGGTCTTCGTCGGGGAGGTCTGGCTGCCCGACTCCGAGCGCTTCGCCCGCTACCTGCGCCCCGACGAGCTGCACACGGCCTTCAACTTCTCCTTCCTCAGCTGCCCGTGGGACGCCGAGCGGCTGCGCACCTCCGTCGAGGAGACCCTCGCCGAGCACGCCCCCGTCGGGGCCCCGGCCACCTGGGTGCTGTGCAACCACGACGTCACCCGGACCGTCACCCGCTACGGCCGCGCGGACACGGGCTTCGACTTCGCCGCGAAGGCGTTCGGGATCCCGTCCGACCCGGTGCTCGGCACCCGGCGGGCGCGTGCGGCCGCCCTGCTGACCCTCGCCCTGCCCGGCTCCGTGTACCTCTATCAGGGCGAGGAGCTCGGCCTGCCCGAGGCGGACGTCCCGCTCGAACGGATCCAGGACCCCATGCACTTCCGGTCGGGCGGCACCGACCCCGGCCGGGACGGTTGCCGGGTGCCGCTGCCCTGGACCGCCGAACCCTGGAACGACCCCTGGCTGCCCCAGCCGGCGCACTGGGCGGCGTACGCGGCCGACCGGCAGGACGGCGACCCGGACTCGATGCTCACCCTCTACCGAACCGCCCTGCGCATGCGCCGCGACGCGGCCGGGTTCGGCGGCGGGGGCCTGCGATGGCTGCCCGCCCCGCCCGGGGTGCTGGCCTTCGCCCGGCCCGACGGACTGCTCTGCGTCGTCAACCTCTCCGGCGAACCGGTGTCCCTCCCGGCCGGTACGAGCCTCCTGCTGAGCAGCGCCGCCCTGGACACGGAGGGGCTGCTCCCGCAGGACACGGGGGTCTGGCTG
Organism: Streptomyces sp. NPDC040432; assembly: GCF_055595445.1. Classification (NCBI taxonomy): domain Bacteria; kingdom Bacillati; phylum Actinomycetota; class Actinomycetes; order Kitasatosporales; family Streptomycetaceae; genus Streptomyces; species Streptomyces sp. NPDC040432. The sequence continues at coordinate 119,392 of NZ_JBVIVP010000020.1, forward strand.
CGGACCTGACGCCGCGGCCGGACCGCCCCCGGCCGGGGGTCCCGCCCGTCACGGCAGCGGCTGCGGCGGGCGGGGCCCCTGGTACTGCCCGCTCGGCCGCATCCGCAGTGGCCGCTCCTGGTACTCCTCCAGCGCGTGCGCGATCCAGCCCGCCGTCCGGGCGACCGCGAACACCGTCTCCCCGGCCTCGGCACGCATCCCGCAGGACACCGTCAGCACCGCCAGCGCGAGGTCCACGTTGGCGTGCAGCCCGTGCCGGGCCATCACGCCCGCCACGTCCCGAGCCGCCCCCAGCGCCGGGCCCGCCTGCGGCAGGTCGGCCAGCCGCCCGAACAGGGCCACCGCCCGCGGGTCCTCGCCCCGGTACAGCCGGTGGCCGAGCCCGGGCACCCGGCGTCCCGCCCGCAGGTACTCCGCCACCACCGGCGCCGCGCCGCCCCGCTCCAGCACCTCCACCAGCATCCGGTGGGCCAGCCGCCCGGCCGCGCCGTGCAACGGCCCCTCCAACGCGCCGAGCCCCGCGGAGACCGCCGCGTACGGGTGGGCCCGGGCCGACGCCGCCACCCGTACGGCCAGGGTGGAGGCGGCCAGATCGTGGTCGGCCAGCAGGGCGAGGGCCAGGTCGAGCACCTCCAGTGCCGGCGGGTCCGGGTCCGCCGCGGTGAGCCGGGACCAGAGCTCCCGGGCGACCGGCGCGCCCTCCCCGGCGGGGGCGCCCCACTCGGGCAGGGCGCCGGCCAGTGTCGGGACGAGGGAGCGCGCGGAGCCCAGTACGGCCTCCTCGGACAGGTCGAAGCGCAGCGGGTCCGTCACCGCCGCGGCGGCCACCGCCACCCGCAGCCGGTCGATGGGGCCGCCGTGCTCGGGGAGCGCGGCCACCGCCCTGCGGGCCGCGGCGAGCGCCTCCGGGGGAGCGGTGAAGCGGGCGCCGGGTCGCGGTTCGCCCGTCCAGAGCCACTCGGCGACCTCCTCGTACGTGTACCGGGAGGCCAGCTCGACGGCGTCCACGCCCCGGAACCAGTAGCGGTCGTCCTCGATCAGCGTGAGCGAGGTGCGGACGGACAGCTCCCCGGCCGGGGCCGCCGCCTCGCGCCGACTGCGCCGGGCCAGGGCCTCCACCTCGACCGCGTCGAAGGTGCTGCCGCGCCCGACGGGGTCGCGCCGGCTGGTGAGCTGACCCCGGCTGACGTACGCGTACACGGTCGCGGGCTTCACGCCCAGGGCGAGCGCGGCCTCCCGGGTGGTGAGGCGGCGCGGGTCGTCGGCGACCGGCTGATCTTCCATGACGCACAGCCTACATATATTGATTCGATCAATATTGACAAGGATTGATTCAAGGATGGATGGTCGATCCATGAACACCACCGCCGCACCACCCCGTGGCCTCGCCGGAGTCGTCGTCACCGAAACCCGACTGGGTGACGTCCGAGGCCAGGAGGGCTTCTACCACTACCGCCAGTACTCGGCCGTCGAGCTCGCCGCAGGCCGCACCTTCGAGGACGTCTGGCACCTGATGTTCCACGGCGAGCTGCCCGCCGACGTCGCCGAACGGGCCGCCTTCACCGCCCGCGTCGCCCCGCTGCGCCACCTGCCCGCCGCCGTCCGCGCCGCCCTGCCCGGCCTGGCCCGGGCCACCGCCGCCTCGGGACCCCTCGCCGGACTGCGCACCGCGCTGTCACTGCTCGGCGCGTCCGCGGGCCTCCGCCCCGTCTTCGACCTCGACGCGGAACACCGCGCCGCGGACGCCCTCGCCGCCTGCGCCGCCGTACCCACCCTCCTCACCGCCCTGCACCGGCTCGGCCGGGGCCTGGAGCCCGTCGACCCGCGCGACGAGCTCCCGTACGCGGCGAACTACCTCTGGATGCTGACCGGACGGGAACCGGACCCCGTACGGACCCGCGCCGTCGAGCGGTACCTGATCTCCACCGTCGACCACGGCTTCAACGCCTCCACCTTCACCGCCCGCGTGATCGCCTCCACCGGGGCCGACGTCGCCGCCTGCCTGACCGGCGCGATCGGAGCGCTCTCCGGACCCCTGCACGGCGGCGCCCCCAGCCGCGCCCTGGACACCCTCGACGCCATCGGCACCGTCGACCGCATCCGGCCGTGGATCCGGGAACGGGTCCTCGCCGGGGACCGCATTATGGGCTTCGGACACCCCGTCTACCGCACCGAGGACCCGCGCTCGCGGATGCTGCGCGGGATCGCCCTGGAGTTCGGCGGACCCCTCGTCGACTTCGCGGTCGAGGTCGAACGGCAGGTGGAGGAGATCCTCGCCGAGCTCAAGCCCGGCCGCGAACTGCACACCAACGTCGAGTTCTACGCCGGGGTCGTCATGGAGCTGTGCGGGCTGCCCCGCGAGATGTTCACCCCGACGTTCTGCGCCGCCCGCGTGGTCGGCTGGAGCGCGAACGTCCTCGAACAGGCCGCCGACTCCAAGATCATTCGACCGGCCGCCCGCTACACCGGTCCCACCCCGCCCCGGCCCGTGCCGCTCCTCGACTGACCGGTCCTGGTTACCATCGGCCGGGTGAACAGCAGGCAGCCCGAGCGGAGCGTCCCCGTCGTGGTCCTCGCCGGATTCCTCGGATCCGGCAAGACCACCGTCCTCAACCACCTCCTCGGCAACAGGGGAGGAACCCGGATCGGGGTCGTCGTCAACGACTTCGGGTCGATCGAGGTCGACGCGATGTCCGTGGCCGGCCAGGTCGGCGATTCGATGGTCTCCCTCGGCGGCGGCTGCCTGTGCTGCGCCGTCGACGGCAGCGAACTGGACGCCTACCTGGAGAAGCTCTCCGCACCCGCCCACCGGATCGACGTGATCGTCATCGAGGCCAGCGGACTCGCCGAGCCGCAGGAGATGGTCCGGATGCTGATGGCCAACGAGAACCCGGCCGTCCGCTACGGCGGCATGGTGCACGTCGTGGACGCGGCGGAGTTCGACGCGACCCGCGAGAAGCATCCGGAGACCGACCGGCACCTCGCCGTCGCCGACCTCATCGTCCTCAACAAGACCGACCGGGTCGACGCCGCCGAACGGACCCGGATCGCGGCGGAGCTCGGCTCCCGCAGCGCCCCCGGCACCCCGGTGATCACCACCGACCACGGCCGGATCGACCCGGAACTGCTCTTCGACCGTCGTCCCTGGACCGAGACCCGCGGCCAACTCTCCTTCGAGGACCTGCTGGCCGAGGCCGCGGGCACCGGAAGCGACCACGACGGCCACGGCCACCGGGCCTGTGACGACGACAACCACGGCGCCCGCGACCACGCCTGCCACGCCCACGTCCACGCGGGCTACGAGAGCGTCGAGTTCACCTCGGACCGGGCGCTCTCACCACGCCGCCTCATCGACTTCCTGGATCGCCGCCCGGCCGGGCTCTACCGGATCAAGGGCTTCGTCCGGTTCGACGTACCGGGCCACGAGGAGCGCTACGAGATCCACGCGGTCGGCCGCTTCCTGAGCTTCGACCCCGGCCCCTGGCCGCGGGGCGAGCCCCGCCGGACGCAGCTCGTCCTGATCGGCTCCGGCATAGACGGGCCGGGCCTGCTGCGCGAACTGGAGGAATGCCGCGAGGAGGGCCCGCAGGACGCGGGTCCGGAAAGCATGTGGGGCGTGCTGCGGTACGTACCCCGGAACGCCGATGCGGAGCCCGCCGACCCCGCCGATCCCGTCGATCCCGTCGACCCTGTCGATCCCGTCGGGGGCGGCTGACCCGCCGCCGCGCGCCGCCGAGGGCCCTATGACCTGTCGTCGAACTCCCGTCTGCCTCGCGGGCGACGACGGGGCATTGACGACAGGCCCTAAGGGCTATCCCGTAATCCCCGGCGGGCGCACGACGCCGGCTACGGCACCTCGCCGCGTTGTCGGAACGCCCGAATACGCCCGGTATGAGGGCGCTCCTCCGCCTTGCGAGGCACCGCATCCGACGCCGTGCGCCGATCCACCGGGGATTACGGGACAGCCCTTAGGCCACGTCGACGCCGTACTCCCGCAGCAGGTCCTCCAGGCCGCCCCGGTAGCCCTTGCCGCCGATGACGAACTTCCAGTCGCCGTTCGCGCGGCGCCGGAAGGAGCCCAGCACCAGGGCCGTTTCACCGGCCCGGCCGTCGGAGACCTCCAGCCGGTCGATCTCCTCGCCGGCCGCGCCGAGCAGCCGGATCCGGGCGTCGGTGAACCCGGCGAGATCGGCCTCCGGATTGACCTCGGGGTCGATCGCGGCGACCAGGACGAGGCGGTCCGCGCGCTGCGGGAGGTCGTCGAAGCCGACCTCGACGGCGGCCTTGTCGGCTCCGGAGTGCGGGCGCGAGCGGACCGCGCCGTCCGGGGTCCGCGGATTGTTGAAGAACACGAAGTGGTCCTCGCTCAGCACCCGGCCGCCCTCGCAGACCAGCGCGCACACGTCCAGCGCGACCGACCCCGACCAGGACATGCCCAACACGTTGCGGTCCGGCGCCAGGGCCTCGGGCTCGGCCGGCCGTTGGGCGGGGACGTTCCGGAGGGCCGTCGCGGGCGGGGCGGTGGAGGCCCCGTCGCCCAGGCGGCCCCGCAGCCCGTACCGGTGCAGCAGGTCCACCAGCTCCACCCCGGGAACCAACTCCAACGGCTTGCCGTTGGCGAAGGTGTACGACCCCGGTCCGAAGGACGAGGTGGTGACCAGCACCCCCTTGTTCGCCCCCGCGTCCTGCACCGTGCCGTACAGGTCCCGCACGGCCGTCGGCGGGACGGTGTTGCGGTACCGCTTGACCTGGACGACGATCCGCCCGCCCCGGATCGGCGCCGGGTCCAGCGCCTCGACGTCCACGCCGCCGTCGCCCGACCGTTGCGTGGTCACCGCCTCCATGCCCATGGCCCGGAACAGCTCCGCGACCAGGTTCTCGAAGGCGATCGGGTCCATCGAGAACAGGTCGGGCTCCTCCTCGGCGCCGTCCCCGTGGCCGCCGTGCCGGACGACCCCGCTGCCGACCTCGCCCGGCCCGCGGCCGGCCCGTACCGCCGTCAGCCGGTCCGGCCGCGCCGACAACTGTCCCCGCAACCCGTCCACCAGGCAGTCCACCGCGCTCACCTGCTCCAGGCGCAGCCCCGAGAAGGCCGTGCGCGAGGCGAGCACGGTGGCCAGTACGATCTGCGCCTCGCGCCCCGTCACCGGATCGTGGTCGTCCACGAACCCGTTCACCACCACGGAGTCCAACGCGCCGAACTCGTCCGCCGCGTACAGCTCGCGCAGCACCAGCAGCAGGCACTGCGCCAGCAGGTCCCGGTAGACCGCCCGCCGCTGCGTGGCCGGCCGGGCCGTCTCCTTGTCCTGGTCGGTACTCGGCACGTAGCGCACCGACTTCGCCTCCGGCACCACCCCGAAGCCGGGCAGCTCCCAGTCCAGCACCAGTTGCCGGGCCGCCGGATCGTAGGCGGCCGTGACCTGGCGGGGCAGATCCTCGGGCCAGGCCGTGGAGGCGTACAGGGCCGCCGAGAAGTACTCGACGGCGGCCTCGGCGTCCCCCGCGCGCAGCGCCGCGGCCAGCTCGGTGAGGCCGCTGTTGTGGCGGCGCACGTCGGCGAGCTGCCCGGCCGCCCACCGGTCGTACTGCTCGCGGTACGCCGCCAGCTGCCGCAGGCGCTGCTGGTCGGCGGCGTGCGCGGCCTGCCAGGCCTGGGAGTACCGGTCGTGGGCCTCTCGCTCCGCCTGGGCGCGGCGACCCGCGCCGAGCCCCCAACCGCCGCTCTGCTGCTGGAACTGCTGGAGCTGCGGCATGGGCAGCGGATGGGCCAGCGTGCCCGGGTCGAAGGGCTCCAACCACTCGGAACGGACCAGGGAGGCCATCCGGAAGGCGGGCGCCCGGCAGCCCGCGGCCAGCATCCCCTGAAGGGCCGCGATCTCGGCGTCGAGTTCGTCCGTCCGGCGCCGGGCCTCGGCCTCGCGGTGCTGTTTGTAGGCGGCCTGCTGCTCCCGACGACCCCGGGCGACGTCCCGTTCGTACGCCCGCTGCCGGCGTTCCGCCTCGCGCTGCTGGATCAGCTGTGCCCTCTGCTGCTGTCGTTGGGCCTCGGCCCACACCCCGATCAACCCGCTGGACCGACGACTCATCAGCTGTGTTCTCCCCCCACCCGCGTGTACGGGGAAAACACTAGTCGGGCACGGGGCCCGGGGTGTGCCCCATGGCACAGCCCGCGAACCCCGTGCCCGCAGGTGCTACAACACGCCCCCCGCCAGGGCTTCGACGACGGCCGGCAGCGCCGCTCCCGAGCCGTCACGACGCGGGTCCACGGCGGGCAGTGCGGCCGGGGCGCCGTTCGCCGTGGCGGCCCGTACCGGAGCCCCACCCGCCCAGGCCAGCACCAGGACGTCCTCGCCCTTCAGGAAGCGCTGGCAGCGGACCCCGCCCGTGGCGCGGCCCTTGCGCGGGTACTGGTCGAAGGGGGTGAGCTTGCCGGAGCGCACCGAGTCGTCCAGCGTCCCGTGCGATCCCGCGACCGTGAAGACCACGGCGTCCCGGGCCGGGTCCACGGCCGAGAAGTGGATCACCTTGGCGTTGTCGGCGAGCTTGATGCCCGCCATGCCGCCCGCCGGACGCCCCTGGGGGCGTACCTGGGCCGCCGGATAGCGCAGCAACTGGGCGTCGTCGGTGATGAAGACCAGGTCCTCCTCGCCGGTGCGCAGCTCGACCGCGCCGACGATCCGGTCACCCTCCTTGAGGGTGATGACCTCCAGCTCGTCCTTGTTCGCCGGGTAGTCCGGCACGACCCGCTTGACCACGCCCTGCTCGGTGCCCAGGGCCAGCCCCTGGGAGGACTCGTCGAGGGAGGTCAGGCAGACCACGGTCTCGTCGGCCTCCAGCCCGGAGAGGAACTCCGAGACGGGCGCGCCGCCGGCCAGGTTCGGCGCGGCGTGCGTGTCCGGCAGCTGGGGCAGATCGATCACCGACAGGCGCAGCAGACGCCCGTACGAGGTCACCGCGCCGATGTCCGCCCGTGCGGTCGCGGCCACCTGGGAGACGATCAGGTCGTGCTTCGCCCGGCCGCCGCCCTCCTCCTCGGGGAGCGGTTCGCCGTTGGCCGTACGGGCGAGCAGGCCGGTGGAGGACAGCAGCACGCGGCACGGGTCGTCCGCGACCTCCAGCGGCACGGCGGCGATGGCCGTGCCCGCCGACTCCAGCAGCACCGTCCGGCGCTCGGTGCCGAACTTCTTCGCCACCGCGGCCAGTTCGGAGGAGACCAGCTTGCGCAGTTCGCCGTCCGAATCCAGGATGCCGGTCAGCTCGTCGATCTCACCGGTGAGGCGGTCGCGCTCGGACTCCAGCTCGATCCGGTCGAAGCGCGTCAGGCGGCGCAGCGGCGTGTCGAGGATGTACTGCGTCTGGATCTCGCTGAGCGAGAAGTGCTCGATCAGCCGTTCCTTGGCCTGCGCGGAGTTGTCGCTCTCGCGGATCAGCCGGATGACCTCGTCGATGTCGATCAGGGCCACCAGCAGGCCCTCGACCAGGTGCAGCCGGTCGCGCCGCTTGGTGCGACGGAACTCGCTGCGCCGGCGGACGACCTCGAAGCGGTGGTCCAGGTAGACCTCCAGCAGCTCCTTGAGGCCCAGGGTCAGGGGCTGCCCGTCGACCAGGGCGACGTTGTTGATGCCGAAGGACTCCTCCATCGGCGTCAGCTTGTAGAGCTGCTCCAGCACGGCCTCCGGGTGGAAACCGTTCTTGATCTCGATGACCAGGCGCAGGCCGTGAGAGCGGTCGGTGAGGTCCTTGACGTCGGCGATGCCCTGGAGCTTCTTCGAGCCGACCAGGTCCTTGATCTTCGCGATGACCTTCTCGGGGCCCACCGTGAAGGGCAGTTCGGTGACGACGAGGCCCTTGCGGCGCGGGGTGACGTCCTCCACCGCGACCGTCGCGCGGATCTTGAACGTGCCGCGACCGTTCTCGTAGGCGTCCTTGATCCCGGAGAGCCCGACGATCCGGCCGCCCGTGGGCAGGTCGGGACCCGGCACGAAGCGCATCAGCGCCTCCAGGTCCGCCTCCGGGTGACGGATCAGGTGGCGGGCGGCCGCGATGACCTCGCCCAGGTTGTGCGGGGCCATGTTGGTGGCCATGCCGACGGCGATCCCGGAGGCGCCGTTGACGAGCAGGTTCGGGTACGCCGCGGGCAGGGCGACCGGTTCGCGTTCCTGGCCGTCGTAGTTGGCGTTGAAGTCGACGGTGTCCTCGTCGATCGACTCCGTCATGAGTGACGTGGCGTCGGCCATCCGGCACTCGGTGTAACGCATGGCGGCCGGCGGGTCGTCGTTGCCGAGGGAGCCGAAGTTGCCGTGGCCGTCGACCAGCGGCAGGCGCATCGAGAAGGGCTGGGCCATGCGCACGAGCGCGTCGTAGATCGACGCGTCGCCGTGCGGGTGCAACTTGCCCATGACCTCGCCCACGACGCGGGCGCACTTGACGTAGCCGCGGTCGGGGCGCAGGCCCATCTCGTTCATCTGGTAGACGATGCGCCGGTGCACCGGCTTCATGCCGTCCCTGGCGTCCGGGAGGGCACGGGAGTAGATCACCGAGTACGCGTACTCGAGGAAGGAGCCCTGCATTTCGTCGACGACGTCGATGTCGAGGATCTTCTCCTCGAAATCCTCCGGCGGCGGGGTCTTCGTGCTGCGGCGGGCCATCGCTGCGCGGCTCCTTAACCAAGAATCGGGTGTACGGGGTGTACCTGGACTTACGGGTTCCGGCCGGGCGGTCCGGCAGGGGCGACGCGGACCATTGTGGCCCGGGGCGCCGACAATGCCGACTCCGACCCCGGGGGTCCCCCGGACGGAGTCCGCCGGCTGCACCCGGGAACTTCTCCGGGGGCCGACGCGCTTGCATACAGTGGCAGGTCTGACAGAAATCTCTGCATCGCGATCGAAGGGACCACATGCCCATGGGTCACACGGCCACAGCTCAGGCCGGCTCCGGCGGCCTGACAGCGACCGAGCACCGGCTGGCCAACGGCCTGCGCGTGGTGCTGTCCGAGGACCACCTCACCCCGGTCGCCGCCGTCTGCCTCTGGTACGACGTCGGCTCGCGCCACGAAGTCAAGGGGCGGACCGGCCTGGCTCACCTTTTCGAGCACCTGATGTTCCAGGGTTCGGCGAGCGTACCGGGCAACGGACACTTCGAGCTCGTTCAGGGCGCCGGGGGCTCCCTGAACGGGACCACCAGCTTCGAGCGCACCAACTACTTCGAGACCATGCCGGCCCATCAGCTGGAACTCGCGCTGTGGCTGGAGGCGGACCGGATGGGCTCGCTGCTGGCAGCCCTGGACGACGAGTCCATGGAGAACCAGCGCGACGTCGTCAAGAACGAGCGCCGCCAGCGCTACGACAACGTGCCCTACGGGACCGCGTTCGAGAAGCTGACGGCCCTCGCGTACCCCGAGGGCCACCCGTACCACCACACCCCGATCGGCTCGATGGCCGACCTGGACGCCGCGTCCCTGGAGGACGCGCGCGCGTTCTTCCGTACCTACTACGCGCCCAACAACGCCGTGCTGTCGGTGGTCGGCGACATCGACCCCGAGCGCACCCTCGCCTGGGTCGAGAAGTACTTCGGCAGCATTCCGTCGCACGACGGCAAGCAGCCGCCGCGTGACGGCTCGTTGCCCGAGGTCATGGGCGGGCAGCTCCGCGAGGAGATCGTCGAGGAGGTTCCGGCGCGCGCGCTGATGGCCGCCTACCGTCTCCCGCACGACGGCACCCGCGAGTGCGACGCCGCCGACGTGGCGCTGACCGTGCTGGGCGGCGGGGAGTCCTCCCGCCTGCACAACCGGCTGGTACGCCGCGACCAGAGCGCCGTCGCCGCCGGTTTCGGCCTGCTGCGCCTGGCCGGGGCGCCCTCGCTGGGCTGGCTGGACGTCAAGACCTCCAGCGGAGTCGAGGTGCCCGCCATCGAGGCCGCCGTCGACGAGGAGCTCGCGCGGTTCGCCGCCGAGGGCCCCACGGCCGAGGAGATGGAGCGCGCCCAGGCGCAGCTGGAGCGCGAATGGCTGGACCGGCTGAGCACGGTGGCCGGCCGGGCCGACGAACTGTGCCGCTTCGCGGTGCTGTTCGGTGACCCGCAGCTGGCCCTGACCGCCGTCAAGCGCGTCCTGGACGTCACCGCCGAGGAGGTGCAGGCCGTGGCCGCGGCCCGACTGCGCCCCGACAACCGGGCGGTCCTGGTCTACGAACCGTCGGCCGGGTCCGACGCCGACGCCACCGACGACACCGACGCGAACGAAGGGGCGGAGCAGTGAGCGACACCGCAGCCGTCACGATGACCTTCCACCCGCAGCCGCAGCCCGGCGACGCCACCCCGTGGGCCTTTCCGGCCCCCGAGCGCGGCGCGCTGCCCAACGGCCTGACCGTGCTGCGTTGCCACCGTCCGGGCCAGCAGGTGGTCGCCGTCGAGGTCAACCTCGCGGCCCCGCTGGACGCGGAGCCCGAGGGCCTCGACGGGGTGGCCACGATCATGGCCCGCGCCCTGTCGGAAGGCACCGACAAGCACTCCGCCGAGGAGTTCGCCGCCGAGCTGGAGCGCTGTGGCGCCACGCTCGACGCACACGCCGACCACCCCGGCCTGCGGGTCTCCCTGGAGGTTCCGGCCTCCCGCCTGCAGAAGGCGATGGGTCTGCTCGCCGAGGCGCTGCGGGCGCCCGCCTTCGCCGACACCGAGGTCGACCGGCTGGTGCGCAACCGGCTCGACGAGATCCCGCACGAGCTCGCCAACCCGCAGCGCCGCGCGGCCAAGCAGCTCTCCAAGGAGCTCTTCCCGGCCTCCCTGCGCATGTCCCGGCCGCGCCAGGGCACCGAGGAGACGGTGGCCCGCATCGACTCCGCGGCCGTCCGTGCCTTCTACGAGGCCCACGTGCGCCCCGCCACCGCCACCGCGGTGGTCGTCGGCGACCTGACCGGGATCGACCTGGACGCCGTCCTGGCCGACACCCTGGGCAGTTGGAGCGGCAACACCGCCGAGGCCCGCCCGGTGCCCCCGGTGACGGCCGACGACACGGGCCGGGTGGTCATCGTCGACCGGCCCGGTGCGGTCCAGACGCAGTTGCTCATCGGCCGGATCGGCGCGGACCGCCACGACCTGGTGTGGGCCCCGCAGGTGCTCGGTACGTACTGCCTCGGCGGCACGCTCACCTCGCGCCTGGACAAGGTGCTGCGCGAGGAGAAGGGGTACACGTACGGCGTGCGCGCCTTCGGTCAGGTGCTGCGTTCCACCGCCGACGGCAAGGGCGCCTCGATGCTCGCCATCAGCGGCTCGGTGGACACCCCGAACACCGGCCCGGCGCTGGAGGACCTCTGGAAGGTGCTGCGCACCCTCGCGGAGGGCGGACTGACGGACGCCGAGCGCGATGTGGCGGTGCAGAACCTGGTGGGGGTGGCCCCGCTGAAGTTCGAGACGGCGTCCTCCGTGGCGGGCACGCTGGCCGATCAGGTCGAGCAGGAACTGCCGGACGACTACCAGGCCCGGCTGTACGCCCGGCTGGCGGAAACCGGTACGGCGGAGGCGACTTCGGCGGTGGTGCGGGCCTTCCCGGTGGACCGTCTGGTGACGGTGCTCGTGGGCGACGCGGCTCAGATCGAGGAGCCCGTACGGGCACTGGGAATCGGCGCCGTAACGGTCGTCACCAACTGACCGGTGGTTGAACGGGTGTCGAGTGGCGGGCGACCGCCGCTCGACCGGTAACCGACCGTTTCCCGAGGGGCTCTGATGGATTATCCGTCAGGGCCCCTTTTGTCCGTTTAGTGGTTTGGTTGCTCGTATGCGGTGTGGCGTACGCAACAAAAGCGCTCGTGTGTTTGGCGATCCACTGATGATCCGCCTAGCGTCGGCCCTGCTGTTCGTCAGTTGTGCCCGCCGCATCCGCGGCACCGAACAGTGATCGCCGAGTCCCCGTCAGGCGCGAGCCTGGGGAGCCGGGGACCCACAGTCCCTGGGGTGAATCGGACCGCCTCGCAAGAGGAGGCCCGTAGGAGACCTTCCTGCTCCGAACCCGTCAGCTAACCCGGTAGGCGAGAGGGAAGGAAAGGATCACCCCCTTCATGGCGTTTGGCAGTCGTCCCACCGGCTCCGGCAAGCACCGCGGCTCCAGCCGTCTGAGCCGCAAGACCGCCGGCTACGCCGGTATAGCCGCCCTCGCCACCACGGGCGTGGTCGGCACCATCGCAGCCCCGGCCTTCGCTGCGGACAACTCGGGCCCCTCCATGGAGGACACCGGCCAGAACCCGGCGGTCGTCGCGAACGACCTCCAGGGCGACATCGTGGCCCAGGCCGATCTCCAGCAGAGCGCCGCCGACGCCGTCACCGCCCAGGCCCAGGCCGAGGCCGACGCCAAGCAGCGTGCCGCCGAGGCCAAGCGCGTCGCCGAGGCCGCCGAGGCCAAGGCCAAGTCCGAGCGGGAGACCGCCGAGCGCGTCGCCCGCGAGGAGGAGCGCAAGCGCCTCAACACCTACGTCTCGCCGATCGCGGGCTCCTACGTCAGCACCTCCTACGGTGCGGGCGGCGCCATGTGGTCCTCCGGCAGCCACACCGGCATCGACTTCCACGCCTCCCTCGGCACCTCGGTCCGCGCGGTCGGCGCCGGTACGGTCGTCGAGGCCGGCTGGGGCGGCGCGTACGGCAACAACGTGATCATCAAGCACAACGACGGCACCTACACGCAGTACGGCCACATGGACTCGCTCAGCGTGTCCGCCGGCCAGCAGGTCGCCCCGGGCCAGCAGATCGGCCTCGCCGGCACCACCGGCAACTCCAGCGGCGTGCACCTGCACTTCGAGGCGCGCACCAGCCCGCAGTACGGCTCGGACATCAACCCGCTGGCGTACCTGCGCTCGCACGGCGTGAACCTCTGACCCGAGCGGTACCGCACCACCGGTCTTCACGGACGACCCCGGCTCACCGAGCCGGGGTCGTCCGCGTTTTCGGGCCCTCGGGCTGTCGGGGTTCCCGCGTTTTCGCCGTCCCGGCCGCACCGGTGTCGCCGCCCCGCCCTCCCCGTCCGGGTTCCCTCCCCGGATCCGCGGAATGTTTCGGATTTCCGGCCGTCCTCGGAAATATTCGCGTGTTGCAATAGAGTCGCGACACGGTCACGATTCCGGCGACGGCGCCGGCAACCGAATTCAAGCGGAGGTCCGGTCTTGCGTATTCCCGCGCACGCGGTATGCACAGCGATCCGCGACGATATCGTCTCCGGCTTCTTCGGGCCGGGCGGCCGACTCACCGAGGAGGTCCTCGCCCGCCGGTACGGGGTCTCCCGCGTCCCGGTCCGCGAGGCGCTGCGCACCCTGGAGTCCGAGGGGTTCGTCACCACCCGGCGCCATGCGGGTGCCTGCGTGGCCGAGCCCACCGAGCAGGAGGCGGCCGACCTCCTGGAGCTACGGACGCTCCTGGAGCCCCTGGCGGCCTCCAGGGCCGCCCACCGGCGCACGGAGGGCCATCTGAAGGTACTGCGCGGGCTGGTCCGGCTCGGGCAGGAGCGGGCCCGCAGGGGCCAGGGGGAGGATCTGCGCGACCTCGGGGCCTGGTTCCACGAGACGCTGGCCCAGGCGTCCGGCAGCCCGGGCCTGATCGCGCTGCTGACCCAGACCCGGCGCAAGATCTCCTGGATGTACACGGTGGAGGCGCCCGTGCGCCCCGTCGAGGCCTGGGCCGAACACGGCGCCATCGTGGACGCGGTGGCGCGCGGGGACGCCGACCGGGCCCGGGCGCTGACCGCGCAGCACGCGGCGCGCGCGACCGATGCGCACCGGCCGCGGGTGAGGACTCCGCAACCTGCCGTAAACATGTCGAGCGCCCGGCATTAACACGGGCCGTATACAAAGGTGGCCGGACATTCGCCCGCCGCGGAGAGCGGTCCGCGGGAGCATGCTTTTATCCCGCTCTTTTTCCGCCTTCGGTGGAGTCGCTATTTCCGTGCACCGAATTTTCGCCGCAAGGCCGGAATGCGGCCGGGGATGCGCCGCAATTCCACGGAGCCATGGAACCGTGGCGTCGCGCGGCCGAAAAGACGAAGGAGCCGCAGTCCCCGGGATCGCCGGGGGCCGCGGCTCCGCCGCTCGTTCGAGGTGTCACCGGACCCGAAGGGTCAGACGGTCTCCGGGAGCTCCTCAAGGCCCTCGGCGACCAGCTTCGCGAGGCGGTCCAGGGCGGCGTCCGCGCCCTCGGCCTCGGAAGCGAGAACGATCTCCTCGCCGCCCTGGGCGCCCAGGCCCAGGACCGCCAGCATGGAAGCGGCGTTGACGGGGTCGCCGCCCGCCTTCGCGATGGTCACCGGGACGCCGGAAGCGGTCGTCGCCCGGACGAAGATCGAGGCGGGACGAGCGTGCAGGCCCTCGGCCCAGCCGACGTTGACGCGGCGCTCTGCCATGGTGATGCCCTTCAGGTTCTTACGGTTGTCTAGACCAGTCTCTCACGGCACCCCGAATGCTCGGACCGACCTTCGGCCCCGATCCACCGCCGTTCGACCCTCCCCAGCTTGCACCGGTTCGCCCCGTACTGCCGCGTTCGGCGCGCGCTCGCGTCGAGGCCGGTCCGCACCGCCCGTCCGCCCCTTAGGGTGACCCCATGACGACCGCGTCGGACCACTCGTACCCGGCCCACTGGGAAGCGGACGTCGTGCTGCGCGACGGCGGCACCGCCCGCATCCGCCCCATCACCACCGAGGACGCGGGGCGGCTCACGAGCTTCTACGAACAGGTCTCCGACGAGTCGAAGTACTACCGCTTCTTCGCGCCCTACCCGCGCCTGTCCGCCCGCGACGTGCACCGCTTCACGCACCACGACTACGTGGACCGGGTCGGCCTCGCGGCGACCATCGGCGGGGAGTTCATCGGCACCGTCCGCTTCGACCGGATCGGCCCCGACGGGCGGCCCGCCTCCGTCCCGGCCGACGAGGCCGAGGTCGCCTTCCTTGTCCAGGACGCCCACCAGGGCCGCGGCGTCGCCTCCGCGCTCCTGGAACACATCGGAGCCGTGGCCCGGGAGCGCGGCATCCGCCGGTTCGCCGCCGAAGTGCTGCCGGCCAACAACAAGATGATCAAAGTGTTCACGGACGTCGGCTACCAGCAGAAGCGCAGCTTCGAGGACGGCTCCGTCCACCTCACCCTCGACCTCGAACCCACCGCCGAGTCCCTGGCCGTGCAGCGCGCCCGCGAACAGCGCGCCGAGGCCCGCTCGGTCCAACGGCTGCTCGCCCCCCGCTCCGTCGCCGTCATCGGCGTCAGCCGTTCGGGCTCGGGAGTCGGCGCGGCGGCCCTGCGCAACCTCCGCGACGGCGGCTTCCACGGACACCTCTACGCCGTCAACGAGGCCCGCGGCCCCGGCATCGAGGGGGACCTGCTGGACGGCGTACGGGCCTACCGGACCGTCGCGGACATCGGCGCCCCCGTCGACCTCGCCGTGATCGCCGTCCCCGCGGACCGGGTCCCCGACGCCGTCGCCGGCTGCGGCGAACACGGGGTGCAGGGCCTGGTCGTGCTCTCCGCCGGCTACGGCGAGAGCGGCCCGACCGGCCTGGCCCGCCAGCGCGAACTCGTCCGGCAGGTGCGCTCGTACGGGATGCGACTGATCGGCCCCAACGCCTTCGGGGTGATCAACACCGCCCCCGAGGTCGAACTGAACGCCTCGCTGGCCCCCCGACCCGCCGCCGCCCGCGGACGCGTCGGCCTGTTCACCCAATCCGGGGCCATCGGCATCGCCCTGCTGTCCGGACTGCTCCGGCGCGGCGGAGGCCTGTCGTCCTTCATCTCCGCCGGGAACCGGGCGGACGTCTCCGGCAACGACATCCTCCAGTACTGGTACGACGACGACGCCACCGACGTGGCCCTGCTCTACCTGGAAACCCTCGGCAACCCGCGCAAGTTCACCCGCCTCGCCCGCCGCACCTCCGCCGTCAAGCCCGTGGTCGTCGCCCGCGGCGGCCGCCACACCCCGGCCGGCCACGTCGTTCCCGGTACGAGGCTCACCGACAGCACCGTCTCCGAGCTGCTGCGGCAGGCGGGCGTCATCCGGGTCGACACCGTCACCGAACTGGTCGACGTCGGCCTGCTGCTCGCCGGGCAACCGGTCCCCGCCGGCCCCCGGGTCGCCATCCTCGGGAACTCCGAGTCCCTGGGCGTCCTCACCTACGACGCCTGCCTGACGGAGGGGCTGCGCCCGCGGCCCCCGCTCGACCTGACCACCGCGGCCACCCCCGCCCACTTCCGCGCCGCCCTCTCCGCCGCCCTGGCCTCGCCCGACCACGACGCCGTCATCGTCACGGCCATCCCCTGGGTGGGCGAGCAGGCCCTGGCCGACGACCTCGCCGCCGCCCTGCGCGAGGCCGCGGCCGAGGCGCCGGGCAAGCCCGTCGCCGTGGTCCACGTGGAACTCGGCGCCCTGGTGGAAGCCCTGTCCGCCGCCCGTGCCACCTCCCCGGCAGCGGCCGCCCCCCGCGGTCCCGCGTGGACCCCGCCGGCCGCGCCGGCCGGCCCCGCGGAAGCCGCCGGGGACCCGGCCCCCGACGCCGACGCCGACGCCGACGCCGACGCGCCGCCCGGCGGCGGCCCGATCCCGACCTACCCCGCCGCCGAGCGGGCCGTGAAGGCCCTCGCCGAAGCCGTCCGCTACGGCCAGTGGCGCCGGGCCAACGCCGAGGGCGGCCAGGTCCCCGAGTACGAGGACATCGACGAACCCGGCGCCGCCGGCCTGCTCGCCCGCCTGCTCGCGGACGTCGCCCCCGCCTCCGTCGCCACCCTGGACGAGGCGGACGGCCGCGAGCTGCTCGGCCGCTACGGCATCCGCGTCCTGCCCGTCCTCCCCGCACCCACCCCCGACGCCGCGGCCCGAGCGGCCCGCGTACTCGGGTACCCCGTCGCCCTCAAGACCACCGCCCCACACCTGCGCCACCGGGCCGACCTGGGCGGCGTACGCCTCGACCTCACCACCGAGGCCGAGCTGAGGCGCTCGTACGAGGAGCTCACCGACACCCTCGGCAAGCCCGCCGAGCTGCTCCCCGTCGTACAGGCGATGGTGCCGCGCGGCGTGGACACCGTCGTCCGCTCGGTCATCGACCCCGTCGGTGGCGCCGTCCTCACCTTCGGTCTCGCCGGCGTCGCATCCGAGCTGCTCGGCGACACCGCCCACCGGCTCGTCCCCGCCACCGACCGGGACGCCGCCGCGCTGATCCGCTCCATCCGCACCGCCCCGCTGCTCTTCGGCTGGCGCGGCAGCGACCCCGTCGACACGCGCGCCCTGGAGGAACTCCTGCTGCGGCTGTCCCGACTCGTCGACGACCACCCCGAGGTCGTCGGGGTCTCCCTGGAGCCGGTGGTCGTCGCCACCGAGGGGCTTTCCGTGCTGAGCGCCACCGTCCGCGTCGCCCACCCGCCCGCCCGTACCGACCTCGGCCCGCGCACCCTGCCCAGCTACTGAGCGACGGGCAGGTAGGGGGACCCCGGAGGGGCCTTAGGATGGACCTCATGGCGAAATCCGGTACGACGACCCAGGGGCTGCGCGCGGCGATCGAGCGCAGCGGCTACTACCCGGCCCTCGTGGCCGAGGCGGTGGAGGCCGCCGTGGGCGGCGAGCCGATCTCGTCGTACCTGGTCCACCAGGAGACCACCTTCGACTCCAACGAGGTCCGCCGGCACGTGACCGTGCTGGTCCTCACCGGCAACCGCTTCATCGTCAGCCACACCGACGAGCAGGCCGCCGACGCCGGGTCCCCCTCCCCGTACGCGACCACCTCCACCGAGTCGGTCAAGCTCAGCAGCATCTCCTCCGTGGTCCTCAGCCGCGTCGTCGCCAACCCGGAGTCCTACACCCCGGGCACCCTGCCCCGCGAGGTCGTGCTGACCATCGGCTGGGGCGCCGTCTCTCGCATCGACCTGGAGCCCGCCGCCTGCGGCGACGCGAACTGCGACGCCGACCACGGCTACACCGGCAACTCCACCGCCGACGACCTGAGCCTGCGGGTCAGCGAGGCCGGCGACGGCCCCGAGACGGTGCGCCAGACCCTGGTCTTCGCCCAGGCGCTCTCCGAGGCGACGGCCGCCACCTCCGGTACCGCCCGCTGATGTCGTACTCCGCGCCGCCGAACTGGCAGGACGAACCGGAACTGCTGGACCTCGCCGGTGCCCCGGTCCCGCACTACGGGACCGGCTCGCTCGCCGACCTCCTGCCGACCCTCGCGGCCGGTCAGGGGGTGCCCGGCCTCGCCGCCGGGATCGCCGAGCTCACCCCGGCCGACCGGAACTGCGTCTTCCTGGTCGACGGCATGGGCTGGGAGCAGATCAAGGCCCACCCCGACGAGGCCCCGTACCTCACCTCCCTCCTCGCCGGCTCGCGCGGCGGCACCGGCCACCCCATCACCGCGGGTTTCCCCGCGACCACCGCCACCTCCCTGGCGTCCGTCGGCACCGGCCTGCCGCCGGCCCGCCACGGCCTGCCCGGCTACACCGTGCGCAACCCCGCCTCCGGCGAGCTGATGAACCAGCTCCGCTGGCAGCCGTGGACCGCGCCCAAGCCCTGGCAGCCCTACCCGACCGTGTTCCAGCTCGCGGACGCCGCGGGGGTGCACACCGCCCAGGTGTCCTCGCCCACCTTCCGCACCACGCCGCTCACCAAGGTCGCGCTCAGCGGCGGCACCTTCCACGGCCGGATGACCGGCGAGGAACGAATGGACCTCGCGGCCATCCAGCTCGCGGCCGCCGAACGCTCGCTCGTGTACACGTACTACAGCGAGCTCGACGGGGCCGGACACCGGCACGGCGTGGACTCCGACGCCTGGCGCGGCCAGCTCATGTTCGTCGACCGGCTCGTGCAGCGCCTCGCCGAACAGCTGCCGCCGCGCACCGCGCTGTACGTGACCGCCGACCACGGCATGGTCGACGTCCCCTTCGACGAGGACTCCCGGATCGACTTCGACGACGACTGGGAACTGGGCGCGGGCGTGGCCCTGCTCGGCGGCGAGGGCCGGGCCCGGCACGTGTACGCCGTACCGGGCGCCGAGGCCGACGTACTCACCGTGTGGCGCGAGGTCCTCGGCGACCGCTTCTGGGTCGCGAGCCGCGAAGAGGCCCTCGAACTGGGCTGGTTCGGGGCTCCGGGGGAGTGCGACGACCGCGTGCTCGGTCGGATCGGCGACGTGATCGCCGCCGCCCAGGCGGACGTGGCGATCACCGCGTCCCGCAACGAGCCCAATGAGTCGGCGCTCGTCGGCATGCACGGCTCCATGACCGCGGCCGAGCAGCTGGTCCCGCTGCTCGAAGTCCGCACCTGACCGACCCCACCACCCTTCCCCGCCCCGTTCGTCGCCCACGACCCGAAAGGTCCCGCCCTGCCATGCCCGAGCTGGTGTTCTTCTCCGGAACGATGGACTGCGGAAAGAGCACCCTGGCGCTCCAGATCGCGCACAACCGTGACGCGCGGGGCCTGCAGGGCGTCATCTTCACGCGGGACGACAGGGCGGGCGAGGGCAAGCTGTCCTCGCGCCTGGGACTGGTGACCGAGGCGGTGGAGGCGCCGGAGGGCATGGACCTCTACGCGTACCTGGTCGCGCAGCTGTCCAAGGGCGGCAAGGCCGACTACGTGATCGTGGACGAGGCCCAGTTCCTGGCTCCCGAGCAGATCGACCAGCTCGCCCGGATCGTCGACGACCTGGGTCTGGACGTCTTCGCCTTCGGCATCACGACGGACTTCCGCACGAAGCTCTTCCCCGGCTCGCAGCGCCTGATCGAACTCGCGGACCGTCTCGAACAGCTCCAGGTCGAGGCATTGTGCTGGTGCGGCGCCCGCGCCACCCACAACGCCCGTACGGTCGGCGGCGAGATGGTGGTCGAGGGCGCCCAGGTCGTCGTCGGCGACGTGAACCGCCCGGCGGGCGAGATCGGCTACGAGGTCCTGTGCCGCCGCCACCACCGCAAGCGGATGACGTCCGCCGCGGCCCACGCGGGCGCCCTCTCCCCGGACGTCCTCCCGGTCAACCACGGCTGAGGGGCGGCCCGGGGGCCGCGGGGTGTCCGAAGGGCCTCAGCCGCTCAGGATCCGGGCCTTCTCCGCCGCGAACTCCGCCTCCGTGAGCACGCCCTGCGCCTTCAGCTCGGCCAGCTGGGTCAGTTGACCGACCCGGTCCACCGCGGGCGGTGCCGGAGCGGCGACCGGTACCTGGGCGGCCGTTCGGTCCACCAGCTCCTGTTCCCGGGCCTCGGCCGCCGCCTGCTGGTCGGCGCCGCGGTCCGCGGCCGCGCGCTGCATCCGTCCCGACACCGCGGTGGCCGTGCCGGCCACGACCGCGGTCCGGGCCATCGTGCCGAGCAGGCCCGGCCGTCCCATCCGTCGACGCATCACCATGTCGTCAGCCCTCCTCGTCCAGGGCGGTGATCGCCCGTACGACCTCGGCGCGGGGGATCCGCTCCATGAAGACCACCTGCCCGTCGGACTCCCGCAGGGCAGCCGCGAGCCGGGACGCCCAGGTGTTCTCCCAGACGAGGACGACCGCCGACGAGTTCTCCGGCAGTTGCTCGGCCACTCGGGTGAGGTCGTCGTCGCTGAGCAGGTCGAAGCCGTCCCCGGTCACCCGCCGGAACGCCTCGTCCACCGCGGCGTCGTCGAGTTCCACCACGGCGACGGACCCGTCCGGTCCCTTGTTGATGAACGTCAGGTCGAGGATCCGGACCACCCCGCTCTCCTGAAGTTCGCGCAGGGCGGGGGCGACGTCGCCGTTGAACCGGTTGCCGTCGAAGGCGACCACGGCGACGTCCACCGGGCCTACCGCGTCGACCGTGAGGCCAGTGGGCATGGAGTTACCACCTTCGCGTCAGTGCTCAAAGCAGTACGAATCATCATAGGAAGGATGCGGATGGTCGGCAGGGCGGACGCCCGTCGCCCCGCCCCCCGCCGCCCCGGTGTCGACGCTGCCCTTATGATGCGGTGTTCATGATCGTCAGGGGGGCGACGCCATGCGCACGCACGTGCGGAGTACCGGAAGTGCCGGGGGACCGGGGAACGACGACCGTTCGGGCTGCACCATCCTCCTCATGCTGCCGTTCACCGTCGCCGCCCGGCTGCAACGCCCCGCCCGGCCCGGGCGGCTCCTCGACCCGCAGATCGAGACCGCCAAGGTCGCCCGCACGACCATCGGATTCCTGGCCACCGGCTGGCTGCTCTACTCCTACCCGCTGAGCCGCTCGGCGGGCTCCGTGGTGCAGGACAAGTTCGTCGAGTTCTTCCTCAGCGCGGGCGTCCTGCTGGTCCTCGTACCGATCGCGCTGGCCACCTTCGTCCTGTGTGCCCGGCGACCCGGCCCCGCGTTCTATCGGGCCCGGCTGCGCGGTCCGCTCACCGCCCTCGGGGCGCTCTTCGGTACCGTCGCGCTCATCCTGCTCGCCGGACCCGCAGGGACGTTGACCGACTTCCCGGGCGGCGTCGGGACCGCCCTCAACCTCGTCTTCGGCGCCGCCTACGTGTTCGCGCTGCCCTTCGGCCTGGCCTCGGTGATGTACGGCGTCCACCACACCTTCCGCACCGCCGACGTCCACGAGGTGCTCCCGCCGCTCATATCCCCGGCCCTGGTGTGGGCGATGTGCGCGGTCCAGGTCTTCGACGCGCCACCCGTCCACGCCCCGCTCCCCGTCCGGCTCCTCTTCCTGGTCGGACCACCGCTGTCGGTGACCGCGCTGTCGGTGTGGGAGCTGCGCCGGCTGCGCGTCCGGTACGGGCTCACCCTGCGCTCCGCGCTCGGCCGATAGGGGGAACGGCCCCGGCGGGCGTTGCCGGGGCCCGCGCCCCCGGGCAGGGATCGGGCACCGGCCCGATCGAGGGGGAGCGCGCATGGACTGGCTACGGCAGCACGTCTTCGAGCCGTACCCCGAGCTGCTCGTCTTCCTCACCGTCGCCGTGGGGTTCCAGATCGGCCGGATCCGCTACAAGACCTTCGCCGTCGGCGCCGTCACCGGCTGCCTCGTCGCAGGGCTGATCATCGGATCACAGACCCACGTGGAGATCACCGGGCCGATCAAGTCCCTCTTCTTCCTGATGTTCCTCTTCGCCCTCGGCTACGACGTCGGCCCCAAGTTCTTCCGGTCGCTGCGCAAGGACGCCGTCCCCCAGCTCCTGCTCACCCTGGTCGTCTGCATCGGCGGCCTCGCCACCTGCTGGCTGCTCGCCTCCCTGCTCGGCTACGGCCCCGGCCTCGCGGCGGGCCTCCTGGGCGGGGCCCTCACCCAGTCCTCCGTGATCGGCGTCGCCGCCGACACGATCGTCCACCTCCCCGGCCTGAGCCCCGCCGACGCCCAGGACCAGGCGCACCTCGTCGCCATCGCCTACGCCGTCACCTACCCCCTCGGCACCGTCCTGCCCGCCGTCCTGCTGCCCACGGTCCTGCCTCGGCTGCTGCGCCGCGACCTCGCCGCCGACAGCGCCGTCCTCGCCGCCGACCTCGACAGCGCCGTGCCGGACCCCGACCCCGACGCGGGCCAGGGCTACTACCAGCACGTCCTGCGCGCCTACGACGTGGACGTCGAGGGGTTCGCCGGGCGCGGCATCGGGGAGTTCGAGGCGGAGCAGCGCGAGCTGGACCGCCGGATCTACATCACCCGGGTCCGCCGGGACGGGCGGATCATCGAGCACGACACCGACACCCGGCTGCGCCTGGGCGACACCGTCGCCGTCAGCGCCGTCCGCGGGGACCTCGTCGCCTTCGACGCGCGCACCCACATCGGGATGGAGTCCGACGACATCGAACTGCTCGGCTACCGGACCGAGACCCTGCACATCGTCCTCACCGGCCACCGCACCGACGGCGCCACCGTCGGGACCCTGCGGCACGAGGACTTCATGACCGGCGTGTTCATCGTCAGCCAGCTGCGGTCCGGCGCCGAGCTCCCGATGGGCCGCGCCAACTCCCTCCAGCGCGGTGACACCCTGGTCCTCACCGGCCCCCGCCGACTGGTCGACGCGGCGGCCGAGGAACTGGGCAAGGCGGTGCCCACCACCTTCGCCACCGACATGGTGTGGATCGCGAGCGGCCTCTTCATCGGCGGCTGCATCGGCATCCCGGCCCTGCACGCCGCCGGCGCCCCGCTGTCCCTGTCCACCTCGACCGGCGTCCTGCTGATGGGACTGGTCTTCGGCCATGTCCGCAGCAAGCACCCGACGTACGGCAACCTGCCCTCCGCCGCCCAATGGCTGCTGGGCACCCTCGGGCTGTGCATGTTCGTCACGATCGTCGGCCTGAACGCCGGGCCCAGCTTCGCCGGTGGCCTCGCCCAGGCGGGCTGGCCGCTGCTCGTCGGCGGGGCCGTGGCCACCACGCTGCCCCTGGTGCTCGGATTCCTGTTCGGGCACTTCGTGCTGCGGATCCCGCTACCCACCCTGCTGGGCGCGCTGGCCGGGGCCCAGACCACCACCGCCGCGATCGGCGCCCTCAACGAGCGCGCCCGCAGCCAGATCCCGGGTCTGGGCTGCACCGTCCCGTACGCCCTCGGCAACGTCCTGCTCACCGTGTGGGGGTCGGCGATCGTGCTCCTCGTCCGGTGACGGCGGGCGGCACGCCGAGCGGCGCACCGCCCACCGGCCCGGTCACCTCACGCGGGGTCGCCCTCGCCGTAGGACCGGATCAGGGAGAACACCGCCCCCTCCGGGTCCGCCACCGTGGCCAGCCGGCCGCGGATCCGGTCCCGGGCCGGGCTGACGATCCGTCCGCCCAGGTCCACCACCCGCTCGGCGGCCCCGTCCGGGTCGGCCACCTCGAAGTACGTCATCCAGTGCGGCCCCCGGTCGCGGGGCAGCGCCCGGCCGACCCCGTGCACGGCCGCGACCGGCCGGCCCGCCAACAGCAGCGTCAGGTAGTCCAGGCCGCCGGGCCCGTCCGCGTACAGCTCGGCGTCCGGGCCCTTGTACTCCTCCGCCTCGTGGCCGAAGACGTACGAGTAGAACGTGCCGACGGCAACGCTCTCCTGGGTGAGCAGCTCGTTCCACACGGGCGAGCCGGGCATCCCGAACGGCCGCGCTCCGGGCCGGTCCCCGGCCTGCCAGATCCCGAAGATCGCGCCCAGCGGGTCGGAGCAGATCGCCATCCGCTCCACCGGCCCGGCGTCCAGCGGGCCCACCGCGACCGTGCCGCCGCAGGACCGGATCGCCTCGGCGGTCGCGTCGGCGTCGTCGGTGGCGAAGTACGTCGTCCAGGCGACCGGAAGGTCCCGGTCCGGCGGCAGCTGGCCGATGCCCGCCACCTCGTCACCGTCGAGGAACGCCCGGACGTACGGGCCGAGGTGCTGCGGCCCCGGCTCGTACTCCCAGCCGAAGAGGTCGGCGTAGAAGGCCTCGGTGCTCCCGAGACCGTGCGCCATGAGGCTCACCCAGCAGGGTGTGCCGGGCGGGCGCCGCGAAGCCCGCGCTGCCTCGGTCATGTCAGCAGTCTCCTCCGTCTCGTCCCCGTACCCGCCCGATGCTTGCACCCCGGGACACGCGGCGCGCCCCGACCGGGCCGGGTCGTCCGGGCCGGGAAGAGAGATGACCGAATCCCTGCGGCCCCGCGGGTGTCCGGCGCGTTACGCGGACCCCGGGGCGGGGGCAGGATGGGCCCATGACTGCGATTCTCTCGGCCTCCGAACTGACGGACGAGCTGGCCGGCCCCCGGCCGCCGGTGCTCCTGGACGTCCGCTGGCAACTGGGCGGCCCCGA
Organism: Streptomyces sp. NPDC040432; assembly: GCF_055595445.1. Classification (NCBI taxonomy): domain Bacteria; kingdom Bacillati; phylum Actinomycetota; class Actinomycetes; order Kitasatosporales; family Streptomycetaceae; genus Streptomyces; species Streptomyces sp. NPDC040432. The sequence goes on from NZ_JBVIVP010000020.1 coordinate 144,061, forward strand.
CCAGCGCCCCGCCTACGAAGCGGGCCATCTGCCGGGCGCCGTGTACGTCGACCTCGACCGTGAACTGGCAGGTCCGCCCGGGTCGGGCGGACGCCACCCGCTGCCGGACCCGGAGGCCTTCGCGGCGGCCATGCGCCGCGCCGGCGTGGGCTCGGACACCCCGGTGGTCGTGTACGACGGCGGCCAGGGCTGGGCCGCGGCCCGGGCCTGGTGGCTGCTGCGCTGGACGGGTCACCCGGCGGTGCGCGTCCTGGACGGTGGCCTGGCCTCCTGGACGGCGGCGGGCGGAACGGTGACCTCCGACACGCCGAACCCCACGGAAGGCGATTTCAAGCCAAACCCGGGGGCCCTGGGTCTGCTGGACGCCGACGGGGCGGCCGACCTGGCCCGCGCCGGACTCCTCCTGGACGCCCGGGCGGGGGAGCGCTACCGCGGTGACGTCGAGCCGATCGACCGGATCGGCGGTCACATCCCGGGCGCGGTCTCGGCCCCGACCACGGAGAACGTGACGCAGGACGGCCGGTTCCTGCCGGCCGGAGCGCTGCGGGCGCGCTTCGAGGCGCTGGGCGCGGGCGGGGACACCCCGGTGGGCGTGTACTGCGGCTCGGGTGTCTCCGGGGCCCACGAGGTGCTGGCCCTGGAGGTGGCCGGAATCCCGGCGGCCCTGTACGCGGGCAGTTGGTCGCAGTGGTCCTCGGACCCGGAGCGGCCCGTGGCGACGGGACCGGACCCGCAGTAGGGCGGGCGCCGGCCGGTGGGAGGCAGGCCGTGCCGGGTCGCCGCCGACGGGCGGCGACCCGGCACGGGCCGCGCTACTCCTGCTTCTTGCGCCGGGTGCCGAAGACGATCTCGTCCCAACTGGGGACCGCCGCGCGGCGACCCGGCCGGACGCCGTCGGCCTCGGCCTGGCGGTCCGTCGTACCGGTGAGCCGGTCGCGGTGGCCCGCCACCGTGCGCGGCATCAGCACGTCCGCGTACGCCGAACCGGCGCCCGCCGACGCCGCCGGGGCCGGCGGCTCCTCCACCTCGATCTCCTCGACCGGTGTCTCGACGCGTTCCGGGACGACCATGTCGCCGCGGAAACTCGGGACCGCTTCCAGCAGGCTGGTCAGCGTGTCCCGCTCCTCCTCCGGCTCGGGCGGAGGAGGGGTCCGGGTGTCGGGCCGTTCGAACTGGCGGTCCAGGGCCCGGTCGAGCGGCCTGTCCCGCGGAAGTCGGGCGATCCGCGGCACGAACGGGAAGCTCGGCTCCGGCGTCGCCGGCAGGTCGTCCGATTCGCCGATCAGGGACCTGGCCTCGTCGTCGACGGCCACGACCAGCCGGCGCGGCGGGTCGTACGTCCAGCTCGCCGAGTGCATCTCCGTGGCCACCCGGTAGACGAGGAGGACCTCCCACGTGCCGTCGTCGCGGCGCCAGGAGTCCCACTGCACGGAGTCCTTGTCGGCCCCGCGCAGCGTGAGCCGTTCCTGTACGGCCTCGCCGAGTTGGGGTCCGGTGTTCTCGCCGGGGCGGCGGACGGGCGTCTTGCGGGCGCGCTCCGCCATGAAGGCGCGCTCGGCGAGTACGGGACCCTCGAAGCGCCGGACCCGGTCGACGGGGATGCCGGCGAGCTGGGCGACCTCCTCCGCGGAGGCACCGGCTCGTATACGGGCCTGGATGTCTCGGGGGCGGAGGTGGCTCTCCACCTCGATCTCGATCTGGTTCAGGCGCGCGCGGTCATTGCGCACGGCAGCCCGCAGCCGCTCATCGATCGGAAGCGTGTACTCCGTGCTGTCCGCAGCCTTGAGCACCAGTCGTGTGCCGTCATTTGAGACGGCCACGACACGCAGTTCGGGCATGGGGACCTCCCGGGTGGTGCCTGCCGACGTCACGTGCGTCGCTGCTTCCGCTAGTCGAGTGTGGCCTGCCCGGGTGCAGCCTGCCACAACCTTGCCGTGTTAAACCGGCGTGTCGGGCAAGCGCCCTTGATCGACGTTATGGCACGGTTACCTGTTGGGCACACACAGTGACCGATTGATTACTGTGCGCAGCAGGAACCCGTGCGATACCGCGGCATCACCGGTCTTGAGTGCCGTTTCTCCATTATTCGGCTCCCTCTCCCGAGCCCGGACATCCGTAAGGAAGGACGGCCCCAGGGCTCGCCACAGTACTCCATTCGGGCCACCTGGGTGGACCGCCGCGCCGCCGAACTTGTCCCGGACGGCGGGAGTTGGGCTGCCCGAAATCGGGTCCGAATCCGGGCCGACCTGCGGGCGCGCCCGATTTCGGGTGTTGTGCTTCACAGAATCCCCAGAAACGGAACTTTCCCTTTCGCTCAGGTGTCAGTAACTGCTGACGGACCACGAGCGCGAGAGGCGTGACATACAGGGGATGGCGATGGGTCAGAAGACGGCAGGCGAAACCGGACCGGAGCGGGCGGACGAGGGGAAGAAACTCGATCTGAGCGTCGCTCAGGTCGCGGGAACATCCCTCGCCACGGTCGGGGCGGCGCTGCTCGCCTCGCAACTCGGCGTCTACGGGACCATCGTCGGAGCAGGTGTGGTCAGCGTGGTCGCCACCGCCGGCGGGCCCGTCATCGGACACGTCTTCCGGCGCACCGGCGACCAGTTGCGCGAGGGCGCCCGCCCCGGGGGCCGTCAGGTACCGCCGCGCCGGCGGGTCGACGCCGGGACGACGGCGCCCCCGGTCGCCGCCGAACCGTCGGGGGAGTTCGGCGACGCCACCGTGCACGGCACCCGCGTACGGGGCTGGAAGCGCACCGCCGTGGCGTCGGCGGCCGCCTTCGCCGTCGCCATCGGCGGACTCGGGACGTACGAGGCCGTCGCCGGCACCTCCGTGAGCAAGGGCGGCGACACCCTCCTGTCCGCCGGCACCCGCAAGGCCGCCGACCACCGCCCCGCCCCGCCCGGGAACGGGCCGGGCACGGGCGGGAAGGGCGGCGAGCAGGGCGGGCACGGCGACGGTGGCCGGAGCGGTGAGGACGGCAAGGGCGCCGAGGACGGGAAGGGCGCCGGCGATGGGCGGACCCCCGGTTCCGGGAGTTCCCCGAGCCCCTCCCTCCCCGGCGGCGACGGGAGCGGCAGCCCCGCCCCCTCCGGGACCCCGTCCCCTCCGGTCTCCCCGTCCCCGTCGGTCACGCCGAGCGGCAAGCCGTCCGGGTCGGCGACACCCGTGCCGCCGCCGACGCCGGACGGCGGCACGGGCGGCGCCGCCCCGGGGCGGGGGGCGCCGGAGCCGAGCGGCTCCTGACCGCCCGTCGGCGGATCCGGTCAGGCCCCCAGCACGCGCCGCAGGTAGTCGTTGCCGAAGAGCCGGTCCGGGTCGAGCCGGTCGCGCAGCGCGGTGAACTCGCCGAAGCGCGGGTAGACCCCGGCGAGGTACTCCGCGTCCCGGGTGTGCACCTTGCCCCAGTGCGGCCGGCCGCCGTACTCGGTGAAGATCCGTTCGGCCGCCGTGAAGTAGGCCTGGTACGGCGTGCCCCGGTACATGTGCACCGCGATGTAGGCGGTCTCGCGACCCGAGGCCGTCGACAGGGTGACGTCGTCCGCCGGAGCCGTGCGCACCTCCACGGGGAAGCTGATCCGCAGCCCGGAACGTTCGACCGCCGTCTTCAACTCGCACAGCGCGGCCACCGCGTTCTCCCGGGGCAGCGCGTACTCCATCTCCACGAACCGCACCCGGCGCGGGCTGGTGAACACCTTGTACGGGATGTCCGTGTAGGTGCGGGCCGAGAGGGCGCGGCTGGCCACCTTGGCGATGCCGGGGACGGCGGCGGGGACGGCGCGCCCGAGGGAGTTGACGGCCTGGAAGACGCCGTTGGACAGCAGCTCGTCCTCGATCCAGGCGCTGACCGGTCCGGGCGGGGCCGCCGGGCCCTGGCTGCGGTTGTTCCGCTTGGTGTTGCAGTTGTCGGTGTGCGGGAACCAGTAGAACTCGAAGTGCTCGTTCTCGGCGACGTGCTCGTCGAACTCGGCGGTCACCCGGTCGAAGCCCATGGGCTCCTCACGGGCGGTCAGGAAGAACAGCGGCTCCACGGCGAAGGTCAGCGAGGTGACGATGCCGAGCGCGCCGATGCCGAGCCTGGCGGCCGCGAAGACCTCTCGGTTCTCCTTGTCGGAGCAGTGCAGCAACCTGCCGTCGGCGGTGACCAGATCCAGGGCGCGGATCTGCGCGGCGATGGAGGCGGAGTCGCGGCCCGTGCCGTGCGTGCCGGTGCTGGTGGCGCCGGAGACCGTCTGCTCCATGATGTCGCCCATGTTCGTGAGCGACAGGCCCTGTGCCGCGAGGGCCAGGTTGAGGTCCTTCAGGACCGTGCCGGCCGCCACGGTGACCGTGCCGGCCGTCCGGTCGACCTCCTCGATGCCGGCCAGCGCCTGCGGGCGCAGGAGGACCCCGTCGGTCGCGGCCGCCGCGGTGAAGGAGTGGCCGGTGCCGACCGCCTTCACCCGCAGGCCCTCTTCGGCGGCCCGCCGGACCGCCTCCTGAAGCTCCCCGACCGAGGTCGGTGTCACCACGCGGGTGGGTCTGGCCCGGACGTTGCCCGCCCAGTTACGCCACTCGGCCGGCCCGCTCTTCCCCGCCGTCCGCACTGTCGGTGTCTGCGCCATCGCTAGAGGGCTCCTCCCCTTGCGCCGGCCTCGTCAGCCGGCGGTAACCCGCGAACGCCACCGCCGCCGCGACCGTTCCCGCCGTGATGGAGACGACGTACCCCCGCTGCGCGCCGGCCGCGTCGATGACCAGGCCGGTCACCGAGGAGCCGACGGCGACGCCGACCGCGAGCCCGGTGCTGATCCAGGTCATGCCCTCGGTCAGCTTCGCGCGGGGTACGTGCGCCTCGATCAGGGCCATCGTGGTGATCATCGTGGGAGCGATGGCGAGGCCCGAGACGAAGAGCGCCGCGGCCAGAAACGGAAGGTTCCCGGCCAGTAGGAGGGGGATCATACTCACGGCCATCGCACATACGCCCAGTACCCAGCGCAGTTCGGTCCGCCCCTTGAGATGGAGCAGGCCGAACACGATTCCGGCGAGGCAGGAGCCGAGGGCCCAGATGGCGAGGATGAAGCTGGCCGAGGACTTGCTGCCCTGCTCCTCGGCGAACGCCAGGGTGGAGACGTCGATGGAACCGAAGATCGCGCCGGTGGCCACGAACGTGGCCGTCAGCACCTGGAGGCCGGGGGAGCGCAGGGCCGAGGCGCGGTCGGTGTGCTCGCCGCGCGGGTGCGGCTCGGGCTCGGTGTCGCGCTGCGCGGTGAGCAGCCAGACGCCGACGAGCAGGCAGACGGCGGCGATCAGGGGGCCGGCCTCGGGGAACCACGTCGTGGACAGCCCGATGGCGAGGATCGGACCGAAGATGAAGCAGACCTCGTCCACCACGGACTCGAAGGAGTACGCGGTGTGCAACTCCCGCGGGGAGTCGCGGTAGATCGTGGTCCAGCGGGCGCGCACCATCGAGCCGACGCTCGGGACGCATCCGGCGACGACGGCGCACACGAACAGGGTCCAGTCCGGCCAGCCGTCGGCCGCGGCCCACAGCATGACGGCCACGGCCATGACGGAGACCAGCGTCGCGGGACGCAGGACGCGGCGCTGCCCGTACTGGTCCACGAGGCGGGATATCTGGGGGCCGAGGAAAGCGGCCGAGAGGGCGAGCGCACCGGTCAGCGCGCTGGCCATCGCGTAGCGGCCGGTGATCTCGGAGATCATGGTGAGGATGCCGACGCCCACCATGGACAGCGGCAGACGGCCGATGAGGCCGGCGATGCTGAACCCTTTGGTGCCGGGGGCGGCGAAGATCACGCGGTAGGGACTGGGCAAGGGATCTCCGTAAGGGACGTCATTCGCCCCCACAGGTTACGGGCGGCGACGCGGCGCCCGCACGGGGACCGCCCGTGGACCCGGACCTGGACGGACTCGACTCGATGCGACTTAGGCTCACCTTATCCGCGCCGCGTCCGGCATGCGGACGCGGCCGCTTCTCGTCGGCGAACGCGTGGTGGCAGGATTCGAGACATGTCAGACCAGCTCCGTGCCCCCGAGGCGCCCGTGGCCGAAGGCCTCGCCGCCCCCTATGACGCCCTCCTGCTGCTGTCCTTCGGCGGCCCCGAGGGACCCGACGACGTCGTGCCGTTCCTGGAGAACGTGACGCGGGGGCGGGGTATCCCGCGTGAGCGGTTGAAGGAGGTCGGGCGGCACTACTTCGGTTTCGGTGGGGTCAGTCCGATCAACGGGCAGAACCGCGAACTGCTGGACGCGTTGCGCAAGGACTTCGCGGAGCACGGGGTGGACCTGCCGGTGTACTGGGGCAACCGGAACTGGGCGCCGTACCTGACCGATGTGATGCGGGAGATGGTCGCGGACGGGCGTCGGCGGATCGTGGTCCTGGCGACCAGCGCGTACGCCTCGTACTCGGGTTGTCGGCAGTACCGGGAGAACCTGGCCGACGCGTTGGCCGCGCTGGCGGACGAGGGCGTGGCGGAGCTGCCGCGGGTGGACAAGCTGCGGCACTACTTCAACCACCCGGGCTTCGTCGAGCCCATGATCGACGGGGTCCTCGCCTCGCTGGCCGGGTTGCCGGACGAGGTGCGCGAGGGGGCCCACCTGGTCTTCACCACGCACTCCATCCCGACCGCGGCGGCCGACGCGTCCGGGCCGGTCGCGGAGCACGGCGGGGGCGGTGCCTACGTCCGCCAGCACCTGGACGTCGCGCAGGTGATCGCGGACGCCG
>NZ_JBVIVP010000021.1:0-147423 GCF_055595445.1 Streptomyces sp. NPDC040432
CCTCACCGGCATCTACGACCTCACCCTCCTCAACAAGGTCCTCAAGGCCGCCGGCAAGCCCGAGGTCACCGACGCCGGCCTCGGCGCCAAGTAACCCCTCAGCCCGGCAGACCCGGGAGGTGACGACCAGAGCTCCCGGCGAGCCCGTCACCCTCCCGGGCGGTGCCCTGCTCCGACGAGCGGGATGGACGGGCGTCCCCGGGTCGCCCACGAGGCAGCGCCGACATGAGGCCCCGACGGCACGTCAACATGGAGACGAATCGCTGCTTCGCCACCTCCGCCCGAAGGCTGCCGGCGACGACGGCACCCCGCAGGACGCGGGCGATCTCCACGGGCCTGAGGTCGATGCCGTCGAGTCCCTCCACGGTCAACGGGATCTCCTCCAGCGCGTATTCACCACGGCCCTCGGCGTTGAACTCGGGACCGGTGCGGTCCCCGAAGGACCAGGTCGCGATGGCGGCGAGATAGAAGAGCTGACGCTCACCGTCGGACTCCACCGTGTGGAGCAGGCGGACGATGTCGGCCTTCCCCGCGATCTCCTCGTGGATCTCCCGGTGGAGGGCGGCCTCCCTCGACTCGTCGCCGGGCTCGACACCGCCGCCGGGGAGCACCCAGTACGGGGGGATGTCGGGTCTGGTGCGGCGGATGACCAGCATCATCTTGTCCGGGGTGACGAGGACGGCGCGGACGCGTTCCTTCATTCCGGTCTGTCTCCTTGCTTGTTGTCGGTCTCCGTGCGGCAGCCGGCCGCCGTCGACGTGGACGGATCGCCCGTGACGAACGATGCGCCGGCGCTCGATCCGCTCCGCCCGCCCTGCCGGGTGGGGACGGTGTTCCCGGCTTCGATCCGGATGGCACCGGGCATGAACGCCGGGGGCCCACAGAGGGCCTCCCGGAGCCTCCCCTCGCCGGTATGCCCTCAGCAAGGGACACGCCCCTCCCGTGCCGAGCTCGGCCGGTCGACGTGCCTCACCAAAGCCCAGGTCAGCGCACCCGACCCCGCGCCTTCAGCGGCACCGGCGGGAGCTGCGGAGCGGGGATCGGGGGGCCGTCGTAGCCCTTCACCTCGCCGTACCGGGTGCCGTTCGTCCAGTCCTCGCGGAACCGGACGATCTCCTCGTTGCTCCGGCCGATCCAGTTCGAGCTTCCCAGCGCTGTGTGGCACGGACTCCTCACTCACGGGCGGTACCTGGACCTGGAGCCGTTCGAAGCCCCCGGGGGCAGTCACCGCCGGGGACGAGGTGCAGGACGGGGACGGGGAGGCGTTCCCCTGCATGTTTCCGTTACCGCGGCTTCGTCACGACGGGGCCGCTCGCGTGGGCGTTCCTGTCAGCGTTCCGTGGCGGCTTCGCGCTGGTAGATGTCGGGGATGCCGTCGGCGTCGGCGTCGACGGTCTCCTCCTCGTAGAGCCGCTTGTACACCGTGTTGCGGCGGCGCAGCACGACGGCGGCGAGGAGGGCCGCGGTCACGGAGCCGATGAGGACGGCTGCCTTGGCGTGTTCGCCCGCCTCCTGGCCGGGCGGCGTGGTCGGCGAGCACCTCGGTCGCTGTGCCTCGTCCTGAACGACACCGGCGATGAGTTCGACGCCTCGCCGCGCCATGGGCTGCACCAGGACACCGGCAAGCCTCCCGCGGAAGCGCTCGGCCAGGTCCCAGTAGGCGGCCGACACCTGGGCATCGCCCTGGAGGTCGAGCCCGACGGCGTGTTCCTCGCTCTTGTGGACGAGGCCCGGCCAGTGCCTTGAGCACTGCTCCGCCGTGCCTGTCACGGAACCTGAGGGCGGCGGAAACGGCGTCCGCCTCGTTCTGCGCCCACGCCCACAGAGTCTGCGAAATGCCGGAGCGATCCAGGAGGTTGGCGCAGGTACCGGGGTTCGGGGTGGGCCATCGCTACGGCCGAGGCCCGTGTGGAAGGCCCCAAGGCTCTGGACCGACCCCGGAGCATCGGTGCGTCAGCGGGGTCAGTCCTGTGTCCAAGCCGAGAAATCGAAGCACAGGCCGCCTTGATCGTCCGGGTGGCCGCCGCCACCGACTCGGCAGTGGACCCGCCGACCTGGTCACTCCTGATGGCGTCTCGGTACGGGTGGCTCAAGACGTCAGCTCTCGCGGGTCCAGCGGGATTCTCCAGACGTTCCGGCGGTGCACGGCGTCCAGGTCGGCCTTGAGTACGGACGGGGGTACCGTCAGGACGGGGCAGGCTGCGTGGGCGAGGCAGTAGCGGGCCACCGAGGGACGGACGAGGCGGCGCATCGGGGCACGGGATCCCGTGCCGACCACGAGGAGGTCCTCCGGGTCGCGGGCGGTGTCCACGAGGGCTGCACCAGGGTTACCACGTACCGTGTGGCCCACCAGGATGACACCGGGCTTCAGCGTGCCGAAGGCCGTGTCGAGGACCTCACGGAGTCTTTCGACGGCTGCGGCGCGGCACGCCGCAAGAGCCGAGGGCCCGAGGCCGTTGCGACTGGCAAGTTCTCCGCCCGGTGACTGCCAGGCCAGGACGGGCCATAGGGCAGCGTCCCGGGCGCGAGCCTCCGCGGCGGCCCGGTGCAGCGCGGAGAGATTCCCCGGGGTTCCTGTCACGCCCACCACAACTCTTCGCACGGCCTCGTTCCTCTCGTTTCGTCCGACGGCCTCCATGAAACGGTCACGGCGGCAGGTGAAGCACCGTTGCTGATGACCCCCTGATGCGGAAATCCGCAACCATGACGGGTTTCTGACGCCACCGCCGGCCGGCGTCAGTGATCCGTCAGAACTTGGCCTCGCGCCGTATGGGTCCCGTTACGGGGCGGCCTCAGGTACAGAAGTGCGGGGATAGCTTCGATGGCGTGCCCCGGACTGCCTCCCCGCACCCGGAGCCTCACCTGCCGCTCGTGGTTCCTCCGGGAGGGCCTCATGTGTTTGTTCCAGTACGACGACGACCCCGAACCTGAAGAACGGATCCCTGCCGGGCCTCTCTGTGTCCCGGTCCGGCCGGGACGGTCGGAAGTCGTGCTGCGGCTCTTCCGCACCCCGCTGGGGGCTCGTACCGCCGTCGGTTTCACCAGCCCGGACCGGCTGCGGGCCACCCTCGGCGCCGAACAGTCCTGGATCAGGCTCTCCGAAGCCGCGCTCCGCGCGATGACCGGGCCCCTGGGCGCATCTCTGCTGACCGTCGACCCGACGTTCACCGCTCCTGCGGTCACCACGACGCCCGCGGTCGTAGGTCCATGGGCGGAGCAGCCGCCAGTCGCGGCCCGGACCATCTGATGGGTGATCAAGCGACGGCTACCGCCCTCCTTTCGAAGGTCCGGGCCGATACGGACGATCTGTCGATCTGGCCGGCTTCCACGACGCGGCTCCCGCACGGTGGGCTTGCTGTCGGCGGAGTGTCGCTGGTGGAGCTCGTCGAGCGCTTCGACACCCCTGCCTATGTCCTGGACGAGGGCGAGGTCCGCGGGCGCTGTCGGACCTATCGGGATGCCTTCCCCGAGGCCGATGTCCTCTACGCCGCCAAGGCGTTCCTCTCCCGGGCCATGGTGCGCTGGGTCGACGAGGAGGGCCTCGGGCTCGACGTGTGCTCGGCCGGCGAGCTGGAACTTGCTGTCACCGCCGGTTTCCCACGGGACCGGATCGTGCTGCACGGAAACGCGAAATCTCCCCGCGACCTGGAGGCGGCACTGCGCCTCGGGGTGGGGCGGATCGTCATCGACAGCGCGTCCGAGATCGCCAGGATCGCCGCGGCCGTCGGTCCCGACGGCCGCCAGAAGGTCATGATGCGGGTGGTGCCGGGCGTCTCGGCCGGGGCCCACGAGAAGATCCGCACCGGTGAGGACGGCCAGAAGTTCGGTCTCTCCCTCACCGATGGCGGCGCTCAGCACGCGATCACCCGGGTACTCGGTCAGCCGCAGCTCGAACTCACCGGGCTGCACTGCCACATCGGCTCCCAGATCTCCGACGTCAAGCCCTACCTGGTGGCTCTGCGCCGGATGGTCGGGCTGATGGCCCGCGTCCGTGACGCCCACGGCATCGTCCTGCCCGAGCTGGACATGGGCGGCGGCCACAGCGTCGCCTACCGGCCGGGCGAGTCCGCCCTCGACCTCACCGCCCTCGCGCGGAGGATGCGCTGTGAACTCGTCAGGGGCTGCGCAGCTGCCGGGCTGACCGTGCCCCGGCTCGCGGTCGAGCCCGGGCGGGCCATCGTCGGGCCGTCCGGAGTCGCCCTGTACCGGGTGCTCACCGTCAAACGCAGCGGCGAGAAGGTGTTCGTCGCTGTCGACGGAGGGATGAGCGACAACCCCCGGCCGGCTCTGTACGGGGCGAGGTACGCGCCCCGCCTCATCGGCCGTCACTCGACCGCGGCGCAGGGCACGGCGACCGTCGTGGGCCGGCACTGCGAGGCGGGCGACGTCCTGGCAACCGATGTGGAACTGCCGGGCGACCTTCGCTCCGGCGACCTGCTCGCCGTGCCGGTGGCGGGCGCCTATCAGTTGTCGATGGCGTCCGGCTACAACCTCGTCGGCCGGCCCGCGGTCATCGCGGTCCACGAGGGTTCGGCCCGGGTGCTGGTCCGGCGCGAGACCCTGGAGGACTTCCGCCGCCGGGACATCGGCGGTTAGGGGCGGTGGACCAGCTCTATCGCCAATGCGCCGATGACTCCCCAGACGCCGATGCCGAGCAGCCACAGCGTGTCGAGGGCGGCTCCTGCCGTGATCAGGGTCAGGCCGGCGGCCCCGAGGGCGAGCATGGTCCGGCGGATGCCGCGGTCGGGGTGCCAGGAAGACGTCACAACACTGAGAATCGCGCCGGATCCTCCCCGAGGGGAGGATCCGGCGCGATTCCTGTCGGGTTCTTGACGTCAGCCGGCGTGGACGTGGGGGCGGCGGTTCCGGTCCGGTTCGGCCTCGCGGATGACCTCGCGGGTGACGGGGGCCACCTCGCCCTGCCCGAAGAGGAAGAAGCGGAGGAAGTTGGCCATCGGGTTGCCTTCGGTCCACTCGAAGTAGATGTGCGGACGCTGGCCGGTCTCGTCCCGGACGTGGAGGAGGAGGGCGGCGAGGGCGTTGGGGATGCTGGAGCTCTCCAGGGTCAGGACGCGGTAGCGGTCGTGCAGCACTTCGCCGCGTACGCGCATGCCGGATTCGAACTCGGAGGCGTCCAGGACGGTGACCTCGACGAACATCACGTCGTCCCCGGCGGGGATGTCGTTGTCCGCGCGGATCTGCTCCTTCTTCAGCCGGTATTCGGTGAGGTCCCGGTTGTCGGGCTCGTTGGCGATGAACCGGATGGTGCGGTTGGAGGTGTCGCGGATGAAGCGCTGGGCCATGTCGTCGAACTCGATGTGCGTGACGCGCAGCTCGAAGACCCGGGCCAGACGGGAGAGCAGCGAGAGGGCGATGATGCCGGCGATGAAGCAGGCGCCGATCTTCACGCCGTCGGGGCGTTCGACGATGTTGACGGCGGTCGTGTAGATGAAGACGGCGGAGATGACGCCGAAGCCGATGGTCCAGCCGCGCTCTCCGGCCCTGCGGGCGGCGATGGTCACGGCGACTGCCGCCGAGGTGATCAGGACGAGGACACCGGTGGCGTACGCGCCGCCTTGTGCGTCCACGTCGGCGTCGAAGATCCAGGTGACCAGGAACGCGATCAGGGTGAAGACGATGACCATGGGGCGCAGGGCGCGGGCCCAGTGCGGGGCCATGCCGTAGCGGGGCAGGTAGCGCGGCATCAGGTTGAGCAGGCCGGCCATGGCGGACGAGCCTGCGAACCACAGGATCAGGATCGTGGAGATGTCGTACGCCGTGCCGAAGGCGGAGCCCAGGTACTCGTGGGCCAGGTAGGCCAGCGCCCGGCCGTTGGCCTCGCCGCCCGGCTCGAACTGGGCGGCCGGGATCAGCAGGGTCGTGATGAGGCTGGAACAGATCAGGAAGATGCTCATGATCACGGCAGCCGTGGTCAGCAGCTTCTTGGCACCGCGGATCCGACCGGCCGGCTTCTCCGGTGCGTCGTCCGGGTTGCCCTTGACGTGCGGCATGACCGCGACGCCGGTCTCGAACCCGGAGAGGCCGAGCGCGAGCTTGGGGAACACCACGAGCGCGATGGCGATCATCATGAAGGGGTTGCCGTGCTCGGTGGTCAGCGCGGTCGTCCAGTCGGTGATGACCTGCGGTGCGGTGAACACGTGCCACAGCCCGACGGCCACGACGACGACGTTGAGGCCGAGGTAGGTGACGACGAGGACCACGGCGACACCGATGGCCTCGCTGAACCCCTTGAGGAACACAGCGCCGAGGAGCGCGATCATGATGAGGGTGATCAGCACCTCGTGGCCGTGCAGGGTACTGGTGAGGTGCGGGTTCTCCACCAGGTGCGCGGTGGCGTCGGCGGCCGAGAGGGTGATGGTGATGAGGAAGTCGGTCGCCGCGAAGCCGAGCAGTGTCAGGACGAACAGCTTCCCCTTCCAGAACGTCAGCAGCCGCTCCAGCATGGCGATGGAGCCCTCGCCGTGCGGGCTCTCCTCTGCCACCCGCCGGTACACCGGCAAAGCGCCGAACAAGGTCAGCAGCACGAGCACGATGGTCGCCAGGGGCGACAGCAGACCGGCGGCGAGGAACGCGATACCGGGCTGGTAGCCGAGGGTGGAGAAGTAGTCCAGACCCGTCAGGCACATGACCCGCCACCACGGGCGTCCGTGGGGCTGGGCCGCCGCCTCCTTGGCGGCGGGCGAACTTTTCTCGGCGGTCAAGCCTTCCAGCATCCAGGCGCGCAGGCGCGTGGAGCGGGCCGGGGTGGCCATCGTGGGGAGCTCCTGTCGTACGGCAAAGCTTCAGCCATCGACATCGATGGCTGAGCCAGCGTACGCAGCCCGGTCATTTATGCACGTGAGGGGACAGATCCTGACGTGTCCTTAACGCAGATGGATGGCGTCTGTGGCGTACGGCACGTCGCTGTCCTGCCTTCCCGCGGCCGGCCGGCTACGGGGAGCGGGTGGCATCTATCCGAGACCGGGGATGGTGGATACCACCAGGTCGATCAGCTTGATGCCGACGAAGGGCAGGATCAGGCCGCCGAGGCCGTAGACGCCGAGGTTGCGGCGCAGCAGGGCGTGGGCGGAGGCCGGCTTGTAGCGGACGCCGCGCAGGGCCAGGGGAATGAGGGCGACGATGATCAGGGCGTTGAAGATGATCGCCGAGGTGATGGCCGAGGTCGGGCTGCTCAGGCCCATGATGTTGAGGGCTTCGAGTCCTGGATAGGCCGCGGTGAACATGGCGGGGATGATCGCGAAGTACTTCGCGACGTCGTTCGTGATGGAGAAGGTGGTGAGGGCACCGCGGGTGATGAGGAGCTGCTTGCCGATCTCGACGATGTCGATGAGCTTGGTGGGGTTGGAGTCGAGGTCCACCATGTTCCCGGCCTCCTTGGCGGCCGAGGTGCCGGTGCTCATCGCGACGCCGACGTCGGCCTGGGCCAGGGCCGGGGCGTCGTTCGTACCGTCTCCGGTCATCGCGACGAGCTTGCCGCCCTCCTGCTCCCGCTTGATGAGGGCCAGCTTGTCCTCCGGGGTGGCCTCGGCGAGGTATTCGTCGACCCCGGCCTCCGTGGCGATGGCGCGGGCCGTGAGCTCGTTGTCGCCGGTCACCATGACCGTACGGATGCCCATGGCGCGCAGTTCCGCGAAGCGGTCCCGGATGCCCTCCTTGACCACGTCCTTGAGGTGGATGATGCCGAGGACACGCGGTCCGTCCCAGTCGTGGACCGCGACGAGCAGCGGCGTGCCCCCGGACTCCGACACGCTCGCGGACCAGGTGACGGCTTCGGCGGGGACGGTACCGCCACGCGCCGCCACCCAGTCGCAGACCTGGGCGGTCGCGCCCTTGCGGATGGCGCAGCCGGCGCCGTTGTCCCAGTTGAGGTTGACGCCACTCATCCGGGTGCGGGCGCTGAACTGGGTGAAGTGCGGGTTGCTGAGGTCCTCCGCGGCGGCCGGCTGCAAGCCGTACCGCAGGGCCAGGGCGACGACCGACCGGCCCTCCGGCGTCTCGTCGGCGAGGGAGGACAACTGGGCCGCGTCCGCGAGCTTGGTGTGGTCGACGCCGGGCAGCGGGATGAAGGCCGCGGCCTCCCGGTTGCCGAGGGTGATGGTGCCGGTCTTGTCGAGGAGGAGAGTGTTGACGTCGCCGGCCGCCTCGACGGCGCGGCCGCTCATCGCGATGACGTTGCGCTGGACGAGGCGGTCCATGCCGGCGATGCCGATCGCGGACAGCAGGGCGCCGATGGTGGTGGGGATGAGGGTCACGAGGAGGGCGACCAGGACGGTCGTGGACTGTGCGGCGTGCGCGTAGGCGGCCATCGGCTGGATGGCGACGACCACCAGGATGAAGATGACGGTCAGGGCTGCCAGCAGGATGTTGAGTGCGATCTCGTTCGGGGTCTTCCGGCGGGTGGCGCCCTCGACGAGGGCGATCATGCGGTCGATGAAGCTGTTCCCCGGGCGGGAGGTGACGCGTACGACGACCGAGTCGGAGAGCACGGTCGTTCCGCCCGTGACCCCGGACCGGTCGCCGCCCGACTCACGCAGCACCGGAGCCGATTCACCGGTGACGGCCGACTCGTCCACCATCGCGGCCCCGTCGACCACGTCGCCGTCCGCCGGGATCAGCTCGCCGGCCTCGACGAGTACGAAGTCGAAGGGCTGGAGCTCGGCGGGCGTGACCACCTCCGACTCCGCCCGGCGCAGGTTCGTCCCGTACGTCCAGTGGTTCAGCCGCACCGCGACCGTGTCCGTGCGCGCCTTGCGCAGCGACTCGGCCTGGGCACGGCCCCGCCCTTCGGCGACCGCCTCGGCCAGGTTGGCGAACAGGACGGTCAGCCACAGCCAGACGCTGATCACCCAGGTGAAGACGGACGGGTGGATGAGCGCCGAGAGCGTGGTGAGGACGGATCCGACGGCTACGACGAACAGCACCGGCTTCTTGACCAGTTCGCGCGGGTGGAGCTTGCCGACGGCCTCCCGTGCGGAGGCCGCAAGGAGCTCGGGATCCAGCACGTTCGCCTGGCCGGACCGTTTGCGGGACGGCCGGTTGACCGGAGTCCGCGGAGGGGTCCCCAGACCTGGAGGAATGTGCTGCGCGGCGGCGGGAGGCATGAAGCGACCTTATGGATGGGTTCGGAGGTGTGGCAGCCCCTGTCAGAGCGGGCTCAGGGCGCCTAGGGCCTGTCGTCAAAGTCCCGTCTTCGCCGAGGCAGACGGGACTTTGACGACAGGCCCTAGAGGAGTGTCGCCGCCGGGGACCGTCTCCATGGACCCCCTCGGCCGTCATGTGAGTGATCGAGATCCCCGGCGGCGCAACAGGCAGGAAACTACTGCCCGTTCCAGCGGAACTGCGCGTGTGGGAGCGGGATTTGGCGCCGTCTTGACGGCGGCGCACAGGTCGCGTCAAGCCGCCGTCAGGGGTGCGTCAATGCGTGTCGGACGTGATGCGGAAGCGGAGTCGGCAGATGACGGCGTCGGTGTCACGGCGCACCGCGTGGGCGACGACGGAGCCGCGCTGGTTCTGGAGCAGCCGCTGCCACAGGCGAGCGGGTTCGGTCTCCGGGATGAGTACGGTGACCTGGGCATCCGGACGGGTCCGTGCCAGCTCCCGCACGTACGCGGATACGGGGCGTCCGAGCGAGCGCGTGCCCGAGGGAAGCTCGAGCAATGCGACGCCCGGGTTCCACAACTCCCAGTCCCTGCGAAGGGCTTCGGAGACCCGCCGGTCCTCGTCGGCGGGATGTGTGACGGTGACGGCGAGGACCTCGTCGCCGAGCGAGCGGGCAGCGGTGAGGGCCTGGCCGGTCAGTCGTGACAGGCCGGAGACGGGGACCACGACCAGGGAGCGGAAGCGGTGCGGGGGCTCCGGGATGCGTCCCAGCTCCAGCCGGTCGCCGATCTCGGTGTACGCGCGGTGGATCCGCTCGAAGCCGACCACGATGAGCGGCAGGGCGAGGACGATCAGCCAGGCGCCCTCCGTGAACTTGGTCGCGGTGACGACGATCGCCGAGATGCCGGTGAGCAGGGCGCCGAAGCCGTTGAGGCCGGCCTTCGCCCGCCAGCCGCGCGGTCGTTCGCCGCACCAGTGCCGGACCATGCCGACCTGGCAGATGGTGAAGCCGACGAAGACACCGATGGCGAACAGTGGGACGAGGGTGTTCGTATCACCGCCGGAGAAGACCAGCAGTGCCGCGGAGACGGCCGCGAGGGCGAGGACTCCGTACCGGTGCACCTGCCGGTCCGCCTTGAGGGCGAAGAGGTGCGGCAGGTGGTTGTCGCGGGCCAACAGGCTCATCAGCACGGGCAGACCGCCGAAGGAGGTGTTCGCAGCCAACGCCAGCAGCACCATCGTGGCGAACTGCACGATGTAGAAGGCCGCGTTGTGACCGAAGGAGGCGTCGGCGAGCTGGGCGAGGACGGTCACGCCCTCGACCGGTTGGAGGTGGAAGCGGCCGATGAGGATCGACAGGCCGATCAGCATCACGCCCAGGAGCGCGCCGAGTGCGACCTCCGTGTGCTGGGCGCGGCGAGCCGCCGGAGCCCGGAAGGAGGGCACGGCGTTGGCGACGGCCTCGACTCCCGTCAGGGCAGAACAGCCTGCGGCGAACGCCTTCAGCAGCAGGAGCGCGCCCACGGTGGTGGCGCCCTCGCCGAGCACTGAGGCGTGGCCGGCGGCCGAGGCCGTACTGACGGGGCCGTCCCGGAGGAGTCCGGCGACGATCATGGCCAGGATCGACCCGACGAAGACGGCCGTGGGGACGAGGAACGCCTTGGCTGAGTCCACGACCCCGCGCAGGTTCACCGCGGTCACCAGGAGCAGGATGCCCAGGCAGATCCATACCCGCTCGCCGTACAGCTCGGGGAAGGTGGAGGTCAGGGCGGCCACGCCGGCGGTGACGGAGACCGCGACGTTCAGCACGTAGTCGAGGATCAGTGAGGCGGCGGCGACCAGGCTCGTCCGCCGGCCGAGGTGCTTCTTCGCGACGGCGTACGAGCCGCCGCCGTCCGGGAACGCGGCGATCACCTGCCGGTACGAGGCCACCAGGACCGCGAGCAGCGCGGCGATCGCCAGGGTGACGGGGAGGGTGAAGCCCATCCCGTAGGCACCGGCCGCGGCCAGAACGAGCACGATCGACTCCGGCCCGTACGCCACGGACGCCATCGCGTCGAGTGACAGTGCGGCGAGGCCCTGGAGGGCGGTCAGCCGGTGCCGGTCCCCGGCCTCGGGCGTCCGTACGCCGGTATCAGGAGGCTCCTCCGTGCCCGGGACCTGTCCTGCTGTGCTCGGCTTTCCCATCTCTATGGACATCTTTCGCAGTTCCTCCGTTGGACAAAAGTGAGGACAGCGTCGGAATGCCGTGGCCGGATCGCCAGTGTCCTTGGCGATATCCATACGGCCTTCGCTTCGGTCTTCGCGCGCCCTTGATGTCGGGACACGAAAGGCATATGAGGTGCGTCAAGACCTCGTCGGAGTGTGCGGCGGCCCCGCCCCGGCGGGCAGGGTTGACATGGGTGCTTTCCCACCCGCCACCGGAAAGGGAAGAAGGCTTCCATGGAAGCGGAGAACGTGGTCGGGTTGCTCGTCGCCGTCGCTCTGCTCGGCTATCTCGTGGTCGCGCTCATCAGGCCCGAGAAGTTCTGATCCCCTACCCACCCGTCCGGACGGGAGGCTCCATATGTCCGGAAACGCGTACAGGCTCCGCGACCGCGCCGCCCTGCTCGCGGCGCTGCTGGTCCCCTTCCTCGTGGCGCTCGCGCTCGTGCCGGTCCGCGCCGACCTCTCGGCGACCAACACGGCTCTCGTCCTCGTCGTCGCCGTGGTTGCGGTCGCCGCCGTCGGTACGCGGGCCGCAGGAGCTCTGGCCGCCCTCTCGGCCGCCGCCTGGTTCGACTTCTTCCTCACCGAGCCCTATCAGCGGTTCGTGATCGCCGACCGGAACGACGCCGAGACGGCGGTCCTGCTGCTCGTCGTCGGCCTGATCGTCTCGCAGCTGTCCGTGCGCGCACGGCGGCTCCAATCGACCGTGACCAGCGATGCCGCGCAGCTGTCCAGCCT
This sequence comes from Streptomyces sp. NPDC040432, assembly GCF_055595445.1. Classification (NCBI taxonomy): domain Bacteria; kingdom Bacillati; phylum Actinomycetota; class Actinomycetes; order Kitasatosporales; family Streptomycetaceae; genus Streptomyces; species Streptomyces sp. NPDC040432. The sequence goes on from NZ_JBVIVP010000021.1 coordinate 12,067, forward strand.
CCGCGGAAGCGCCCGGCCGGCCGAGGACGGCCGCTCACCGGAAGCGGTCGTCGAGTACGTGCGCCGGGAACTCGTCGGCCTGCTGGGGCTCCGCGGCTGCCGCTTCGAGTACGGAACCCTGATGGGCCGGCTGCCGCGGCTGGAGCACGACGGCAGTGTGTGGCTGCGCGGAGGGGGCGTGATCACGGAGTACGCCGACTGGCCGAACGGCGAGACCGAACTGCGGGTCGTCGGTGGCGGCCACTACTACGGCCGCTTCCTCCTCGATGCGTGTCCCGGCCGCCCCCTGCCGTCGGAACAGGACCGCTTGGTGGCCGTCACCCTGGCCGCACAGGCCGGCGGCGCCCTGGACACGGCAGGCCTGTCCCGCCGGGGCTGATCGGCTTCTCCGGCCTTTCGCGTAAGGGCCGCGTCAAGAGTTCCCCTGCGCTCGTATGGACCCCGTCAAGGCGTCTTAACACCGGGCCGAAGACACGGTTATCTCGTCATCGGCCAGCTGGCCGATTTCATTCCTTCCACTTCATCCAGGAGCTCACGGTGGCCGATCTGGCCTTCGTCGTCACCACGGTCGCGGTGTTCGCGCTGGTGGCTCTCATCGCCCGGGGGGTGACCAAGCTGTGAACGCCGAGAACATCGTCGGCCTCGTCGTGGCCGTCTCCCTGCTCGGATACCTCGTCCTCGCCCTTGTGTACCCGGAGAGGTTCTGAGCACTGATATGAGCCCCGTAACCGCTGGTGTGCTCCAGCTGCTCGCGCTGATCGCCGCGCTCGCGCTTGCCTACCGTCCGCTGGGCGACCACATGGCCCGCGTCTACTCCTCCGAGAAGCACTGGAAACCGGAGAAGTGGATCTACAAGGCCATCGGCGCCAACCCGTCGGCCGAGATGCGCTGGCCCGCCTACCTGCGCGGCGTCCTCGCCTTCTCCGCCGTGAGCGTCCTCTTCCTCTACCTCCTGCAACGTCTGCAGGGCGTCCTGCCCGGCTCGCTCGGCTTCGTGGCGATCGACCCCGACCAGGCCTTCAACACCGCCGCCTCGTTCGTCGCCAACACGAACTGGCAGTCGTACTACGGCGAGCAGGCCATGGGCCACGTCGTGCAGACCGGCGGCTTGGCCGTGCAGAACTTCGTCTCCGCCGCGGTGGGCATGGCCGTCGCGGTCGCCCTCGTCCGGGGCTTCGCGCGCTCCCGCACCGGTGAGCTGGGCAACTTCTGGGCCGACTTGGTCCGCGGTGTCGTCCGGATCCTGCTGCCCCTCTCCGTGATCGGTGCGATCATCCTGGTCGCGTGCGGTGCGATCCAGAACTTCGCCGGGATCCACGAGGTCGGGCAGTTCATGGGCGGCAGCCAGCAGTGGAACGGCGGCGCGGTCGCCTCCCAGGAGGTCATCAAGGAGCTGGGCACCAACGGTGGCGGCTACTTCAACGCCAACTCCGCCCACCCCTTCGAGAACCCCACCCCGTTCTCGAACCTCTTCGAGATCTTCCTGATCCTCGTGATCCCGTTCTCGCTGACCCGGACCTTCGGCAAGATGGTCGGCTCGGTCAAGCAGGGCTACGCGATCCTCGCGACCATGGCGGTCATCTGGGTCGGCTTCGTCGCGCTGATGATGTGGACCGAGTTCGCGGGCAAGGGCCCGGCCTTCGAGGTCGCGGGCGGGGCGATGGAGGGCAAGGAGACCCGCTTCGGGATCGGCGCGTCGGCGGTCTTCTCGGTCTCCACCACGCTGACCTCGACCGGTGCGGTGAACTCCTTCCACTCCTCCTACACCGGTTTCGGCGGCGGTATCCAGCTGCTGGGCATGCAGCTGGGCGAGATCGCGCCCGGCGGTGTCGGCTCCGGCCTCTACGGCATGCTGATCATGGCGATCATCGCGGTGTTCATCGCCGGGCTGATGGTCGGCCGTACGCCGGAGTACCTCGGCAAGAAGATCGGCACCCGCGAGATCAAGTTCGCCGCCTGCTACATCCTCATCACCCCCGCCCTGGTACTCGGCTTCACCGCCGCCGCGATGGCGCTGGACACCCCGGTCAACTCGATGACCAACTCCGGCGCGCACGGCTTCTCCGAGATCCTCTACGCCTACACCTCCGGCGCCAACAACAACGGCTCCGCCTTCGCCGGCCTGAACGCCGACACCCAGTGGTTCAACAGCACCATCGGCATCGCCATGCTGCTCGGCCGCTTCCTGCCCATGGTGTTCGTCCTCGCACTCGCCGGTTCGCTGGCCGAGCAGAAGCCAGTGCCGGAGACGGCGGGCACCCTGCGCACCGACAAGCCGCTCTACACCGGCCTGCTCGTCGGCACCATCCTCATCGTCACCGGACTCACCTACTTCCCTGCCCTCGCGCTGGGACCGCTCGCCGAAGGGCTCGCAGCATGAGCACCGCCACACCCACAAGGGCTCCGCACCAGGACGTGCCCACCGGCCACAAGCCGGACGGCGGACGCGTCGGCGGCGGCCTCTTCGACCCCAAGCAGCTACTGAAGTCCTTCCCCGACGCGATCCGCAAGCTCGACCCCCGCATCATGATCAAGTCGCCGGTCATGTTCGTGGTCCTGATCGGCTCCGTCGTCACCACCGTCCTGGCGGTCAAGGACCCGACGGACTGGTTCGGCTGGGCCATCACCGCCTGGCTGTGGCTGACCACGATCTTCGCGAACCTCGCCGAAGCCGTCGCCGAGGGCCGCGGCAAGGCCCAGGCCGACACCCTGCGCAAGGCCAAGACCGACTCCGTCGCCCGCCGCCTGACTCAGGACGGAACGACCGAGGAGCAGGTCCCCGGCACCGATCTGAAGATCGGCGACCTGGTCGTCTGCGAGGCCGGCGACATCATCCCCGGCGACGGTGACGTCGTCGAAGGCGTCGCCTCGGTCGACGAGTCCGCCATCACCGGCGAGTCCGCCCCGGTCATCCGCGAGTCCGGCGGCGACCGCTCGGCCGTCACCGGCGGTACGAAGGTCCTCTCCGACCGAGTCGTCATCAAGATCACGACGAAGCCCGGTGAGACCTTCATCGACCGCATGATCGCCCTCGTCGAGGGCGCCGCCCGGCAGAAGACGCCCAACGAGATCGCGCTGAACATCCTGCTCGCCTCGCTGACGATCGTCTTCCTGCTGGCCGTGGTCACTCTGCAGCCGTTCGCGATCTACGCGGGCGCCGAGCAGTCGATGATCGTGCTGACGGCGCTGCTGGTCTGCCTGATCCCCACCACGATCGGCGCCCTTCTGTCCGCCATCGGAATCGCGGGCATGGACCGCCTCGTCCAGCGCAACGTGCTGGCCATGTCCGGCCGCGCGGTCGAGGCAGCCGGGGACGTCTCCACGCTGCTGCTCGACAAGACCGGCACCATCACCCTCGGCAACCGGCAGGCCTCCGAGTTCGTACCCGTCAAGGGCACCACGGAGGCGGAGCTGGCGGACGCCGCGCAGCTGTCGTCGCTGGCCGACGAGACGCCCGAGGGTCGTTCCATCGTGGTCCTGGCGAAGGAGAAGTACGGGCTGCGCGAACGCCACCAGGGCGAGCTGTCGCACGCCGAGTGGATCGCCTTCACCGCCCAGACCCGTATGTCGGGTGTCGACGTCGACGGCAGGAAGACCCGCAAGGGCGCGGCCGGCTCCGTCATCACCTGGGTCAAGGAGCAGGGCGGCCGGGTCTCCGACGATGCCGACCTTCTGGCCAACCGGATCTCGGAGGCCGGCGGCACCCCGCTCCTGGTGGCGGTGGAGGACGAGCGCGGCGCCCGCGTCCTGGGCGTCATCCACCTCAAGGACGTGGTCAAGGAGGGCATGCGCGAGCGGTTCGCCGAACTGCGCCGCATGGGCATCAAGACCGTCATGATCACCGGCGACAACCCGCTCACCGCGAAGGCCATCGCCGAGGAGGCGGGCGTCGACGACTTCCTCGCCGAGGCCACCCCCGAGGACAAGATGGCCCTCATCAAGCGGGAACAGGCCGGCGGCAAGCTCGTCGCGATGACCGGCGACGGCACCAACGACGCCCCCGCCCTCGCCCAGGCCGACGTGGGCGTGGCCATGAACACCGGGACCTCGGCCGCCAAGGAGGCCGGGAACATGGTGGACCTCGACTCCAACCCCACCAAGCTCATCGAGATCGTCGAGATCGGCAAGCAGCTCCTCATCACGCGGGGCGCGTTGACGACCTTCTCCATCGCGAACGACGTCGCGAAGTACTTCGCGATCATCCCGGCCATGTTCGCGGTCGTCTACCCGGGCCTCGACAAGCTCAACATCATGGGCCTGACCTCACCCGAGTCGGCGATCCTGTCCGCCGTCATCTTCAACGCGCTGATCATCATCGCGCTCGTCCCGCTCGCCCTGAAGGGTGTCCAGTACCGGCCCACCAGCGCGGACAAGATGCTCCGCCGCAACATCGGCCTCTACGGACTCGGCGGTCTGATCGCACCGTTCATCGGCATCAAGCTCATCGACATGGCTCTCTCCCTCATCCCCGGAATCGGCTGACACCCATGAACAACTCTGTAAGCAACACAGTGCGGTTGATCGGGGCCGGCCTGCGAGCTCTGCTCGTTCTGACCGTGATCTGCGGGGTCATCTACCCGCTCGCCGTCACCGGGATCGCCCAGGCCCTCTTCAACGACAAGGCCAACGGCTCCGAGATCAAGGACAAGAGCGGCCAGGTCGTCGGCTCCTCCCTCATCGGCCAGACCTACAACCTGCCGAAGAACGACCCGAACGACGCCGAAGAGGCCGCGCGGCCGGACCTGAAGTGGTTCCAGCCGCGCCCGTCCAACGGCCTGGGCTCCAACAGCGTCAACACCCAGTACTCGCTGATCCTCTCCGGCGCCACCAACCGCTCCGCCGACAACGGGGCCGTGAACGGCCGGTGCACCAAGGACGCCGAGGAAGGCACCCTCTGCGCCCAGGTCGTCGCCGCCAAGGAAGCCGTCATCGCCGACAACTCCACCGCGGGCCATCCCGTCAAGCCCGAGGACGTCCCGGCCGACGCCGTCACCTCCTCCGGCTCCGGCCTCGACCCCAACATCTCCCCCGCCTACGCCAAGCTCCAGGTCCACCGCGTCGCCGAGCGGAACAATCTCGACGTCAAGCAGGTCGAGAAGCTCGTCGCCGACCACACGACCGGCCGGACCCTCGGCTTCATGGGCGAGCCCCGTGTCAACGTCCTCGAACTCAACATCGCCCTGAAGGCGCTGCCCAAGAGCTGATGTTCCCCATCGCGCGGATCGGGAGCCGACGGTACGCCGGTGCCTCCCCCAGGAGACTCCGGGGAGGCACCGGCGTACCGTCGGCTCCCACCGTGCCGTGCCCGCAACGAAGGAAAGGCTGCACACCGATGACCCGGGTGCTGGTGGTGGAGGACGACCCACAGCTCGTCCGCGCGCTCAAGATCAACCTCCAGGCGCGCAAGTTCGACGTGGAGGAGGCACCCGACGGCGGCTCGGCCCTGCGGCTCGCGGCCGCCCGCAAGCCCGACGTCATAGTGCTGGACCTCGGGCTGCCCGACCTGGACGGCGTCGACGTGATCAAGAGTGTCCGCCGCTGGAGCCGGGTACCGATCCTGGTCCTCTCCGCCCGTCACACCTCGGAGGACAAGATCCGGGCGCTGGACGCCGGCGCGGACGACTACGTGACGAAACCGTTCAGCATGGACGAGCTCCTGGCCCGTCTGCGGGCGGCCTCGCGGAGACAGGAGGCCCCGTCCCCCTCGCAGGCCGACGAGGTCACCGTCGTCACGACCGACGAGTTCACCGTCGACCTCGTCGCGAAGAAGGTACTGCGAGGTGAGCGCGCCGTACGGCTGACCCCGACCGAGTGGCACCTGTTGGAGATCCTCATCACCCACCCGGGACGCCTGATCACCCAGAGTCGCCTCCTGCTGGAGGTCTGGGGCCCGACTTACGGGGAGAACACCAACTACCTGCGCGTCTACATGGCCCAGCTCCGGCGCAAACTGGAAGCGGACCCTTCGCATCCGCGATACCTGATCACCGAACCGGGCATGGGCTACCGCTTCGAGCCCTGATCACCCGCCCGATCACCACCAGAAACCGATCGTCACCGAAGACCCCACCGTCAGCAGAGAAGAAGAGTCGGAACATGAGACGCGGCAAGCTCCGCATCTACCTCGGCGCAGCGCCGGGCGTCGGCAAGACCTACGCGATGCTGTCCGAGGCGCACCGCCGGATCGAGCGGGGCACCGACTGCGTCGTCGGCTTCGTCGAACACCACAGCCGGCCGCGCACCGAGGTCATGCTGCACGGCCTCGAACTCATCCAGCGGCGCGAGATCGACTACAGGGGCGGCACGTTCACCGAGATGGACGTCGACGCGATCCTCGCGCGGCGCCCTGCCGTCGCGTTGGTGGACGAGCTCGCCCACACCAACGTCCCCGGCTCCCGCAATGCCAAGCGCTGGCAGGACGTCGAGGAACTCCTCCAGGCCGGCATCGACGTCGTCTCCACCGTCAACATCCAGCACCTGGAATCGCTGGGCGACGTGGTCGAGACGATCACCGGAGTCCGGCAGCGGGAGACGGTCCCCGACGAGGTCGCGCGCCGCGCCGACCAGATCGAGCTCGTCGACATGTCCCCGCAGGCACTGCGCCGCCGCATGGCCCACGGCAACGTCTACAAGCCCGACAAGGTCGACGCGGCCCTTTCCAACTACTTCCGCCCCGGCAACCTGACCGCGCTGCGCGAGCTCGCCCTGCTGTGGGTCGCGGACCGGGTCGACGAGTACCTCCAGGAATACCGCGGCGAGCACAACATCCGCTCCACCTGGCAGGCCCGCGAACGCATCGTCGTCGGTCTCACCGGCGGCCCCGAAGGGCGTACGCTCATCCGTCGCGCGGCCCGGCTCGCCGAGAAGGGAGCGGGCGGCGAGGTCCTCGCCGTCTACATCGCCGCCAGTAACGGGCTCACCTCCGCCTCCCCGAAGGAACTCGCCGTCCAGCGCACGCTCGTCGAGGACCTGGGTGGCACCTTCCACCACGTCATAGGCGACCACGTGCCCGACGCGCTGCTGGAGTTCGCCCGTGGTTGCAATGCCACCCAGATCATCCTCGGCGTCAGCCGCCGCCGCTCCTGGCAGTCCGTGTTCCGCCCGGGCGTCAGCGCCACCGTCGCCCGCGAGTCAGGCCCTGACCTCGACGTCCACATCGTCACCCACGACCAGGCCGCCAAGGGCCGGGGGCTGCCCACCGCGCGCGGCGCGCGTCTGGGGCGGTCCCGCGTCATCTGGGGCTGGCTGACCGGTATCGTCGGCCCCGCCCTGCTGACGGTCCTGCTGAACCAGGTCGTCCCCGACCTCGGCCTCGCCAACGACATGCTGCTGTTCCTCACCTTCACCGTGGCGGCAGCCCTGCTCGGCGGGCTCCTCCCCGCTCTGGCCTCGGCGGCGTTCGGGTCCCTGCTCCTGAACTACTTCTTCACTCCCCCGCTGCACGAGTTCACGATTTCCGATCCGAAGAACATCGTCGCCATCGTGATCTTCGTGGGTGTGGCCGTGTCCGTGGCGTCCGTGGTCGACCTGGCCGCCCGGCGCACCCACCAGGCAGCCCGACTCCGTGCCGAGTCCGAGATCCTCTCCTTCCTCGCGGGCAGCGTCCTGCGCGGCGAGAACTCCCTCGACGCCCTCCTGGAACGCCTCCGCGAAACCTTCGCCATGCAGTCGGTCGCACTTCTGGAACGCACCAGCGACGTCGATCCCTGGACCACGGCGGCATCGGTCGGCATCAGCCCGGCCGCCCGCCCCGACGAAGCCGACGTCGACCTGCCCATAGGCGACACCATGGCCCTCGCGCTCACCGGCCGTGTCCTCCCGGCCGAGGACCGGCGCGTGCTCGGCGCCTTCGCCGCGCAGGCAGCCGTCGTGCTCGACCGACAGCGCCTCGTCGACGAGGCGGGCAAGGCCCGTGAACTCGCCGAGGGCAACCGCATCCGCACCGCCCTGCTCGCCGCCGTCAGCCACGACCTGCGCACCCCGCTCGCCGGCATCAAGGCATCCGTCACCTCACTGCGTTCCGACGACGTCGAGTGGTCCGACGACGACAGGGCCGAGCTGCTCGAAGGCATCGAGGACGGCGCCGACCGCCTCGCCGCCCTGATCGGGAACCTCCTCGACATGTCCCGCCTCAACACCGGCACCGTCGTCCCCCTCATCCGGGAGACCGACCTCGACGAAGTCGTCCCGATGGCCCTGGGCGGCGTACCCGAGGACAGCGTGGACCTCGACATCCCCGAAACGCTGCCGATGGTGGCCGTCGACCGCGGCCTCCTTGAGCGGGCCGTCGCCAACATCGTCGAGAACGCGGTCAAATACAGCCCGGCGGGCCAGCCCGTCAACGTCTCCGCGAGCGCCTTGGGGAGCCGCGTCGAGCTACGGGTGGTCGACCGCGGCCCCGGCGTCCCGGACGAGGCCAAGGACCGCATATTCGAACCCTTCCAACGCCACGGCGACGCCCCGCGCGGCGCCGGAGTCGGGCTCGGCCTCGCCGTCGCCCGCGGCTTCACCGACGCGATCGGCGGGACCCTGACCGCCGAGGACACCCCAGGCGGCGGACTCACCATGGTCCTCACCCTCCCCATAGCCGGCGGTACCCCTCCGGTCACGGCGCAACCCCCGACCGCGGCGTTCACCTGACGCCTCCGGGCGCCCCCGGGCGCCCCGCCCGAAAACCACGTGAGCCGTCCGGCTCCGGAATCCCCACCCCGGAAAGCCGGACGGCTCATGTGGTGTGCGACAGCTGACCGGCACGCGGATCGCATCGGCCCGTACCCCCACGGTGGGACCGTGCAAGCGTCGCGGGCGGTGTTCAGGTCACCACCCACCAGCCGCGTGCCGCCGGTCCGTCGTCCGGCTCTGTCGCCACACCAGTCTGTGCCCGGCCGACCGCCGTGGCAGCACTCCTTGACGAGCTTCTTCCGCCCCCAAGTCGATCTTTGACGCGCCCCTGACGAACGACGTCAGAAGGTCATCAAGGAAGCATTCCGGGCTTGCCACCACATCCCCTCATGCGCTGGGATTGCGGTCATGAACAGCGGTCCGCACTACGACGATCGGCCACCCCATCGGGTGCAGCCGACGGCGCCCGCTGTCCGCCCGGCCCTCTGACGTCGGCCGCGCGTCATCCGCGTATGTCTGCCACCAGCCCTTGAAGGGCGCTGTTCGAGGCTTCGTACGCATCCTCACCTTCACCGCATGATCCGAGCCCGCACTCCCGCCTCGCGCCGGGGCGCCGGGCACGTCAGCCATGCCTGTTTACGGGAATCCGACATGTCCTCATCCCTGTCCGGCCGTACCGTCCTCGTCACCGGAGCCACCTCCGGTATCGGCTACGAGGCCGCACGCCAGCTCGCCGAGCGCGGCTGCACCGTCCTCCTCCACGGCCGCACGCCCGAGGAAGCCCAGGGGGCCACCGACCGGCTGATCGCCACCACCGGCATCGACGGCACGCTCCTGCGCCCTCTCGCAGCCGACTTCGCCCGTCTGGAAGAAGTCGAAAACCTGGCCCATGCCGTCGTACGGGAGCACCCGCGCCTGGACGTACTCGTCAACAACGCGGCGATCGCCGCGCCCGAGCGCCACACGCTCACCACCGACGGCAACGAGATCGCCTTCCAGGTCAACTTCCTCGCCCACTACCTCCTGACGAACCTCCTGGAGCCGGCGCTGACCACCGACCCGGGCGGCCGGGTCGTCAACGTCTCCTCCTCACTGCACCGCACCGGCGCCATCCAGTGGAACGACCCCCAGCGCATCCGCCGGTACTCCCGCCTCGCCGCGTACGCGCAGTCACAGCTGGCACTGACCGTCTTCGCCGCCGACCCGCGCGTCACCGCCGTCTCGGTCAACCCCGGCACCTGCGAGACCGGGCTCCTCCCCCTCTACGGCCACGCGGGCGCCCCGGCGACCGAGGGTGCGGCTCACGTCGTGCGGCTCTGCGACCCGGCCACCGAGATCGTCAACGGCGCCTACTACGACCGCGACGAGCGCGTCGCCCCGGCCCCGGCCGCGACCGAGGACCGGACCGTCAAGCGCCTCAACAAGCTCGCCGACCTCCTCGTCGGCCACACCGCCTGAAGGGAACGACCCCCATGTCCAAGCGCGCACGCAAGAAGAGGGCCCGCCGCAAGAAGGGCTCCAACCACGGCAGTAAACCCTCCTGCTGACCAGCGACCCACTCCACGGGGCGGCCCTCCGAACAGGGCCGCCCCGCTTCGACGTCCGATCGAAGGGCACGGCCCATCCCACAGCGGCGAGCAGCGGCGGGCAGCGGCGTCAAACAATCCACGATTTCCTGAATTCAGACTCCCATGTACTGTCGTGGTGTGCTGAATGTCGCTCCTGACATCGAGGTGCTGGCCCGTTTCGGCCGCGCGCTCGCCGATCCGATCCGCTGCCGGATCCTGCTCGCCCTGCGCGAGGCGCCGGCCCACCCCTCCGATCTCGCCGAGGCCATCGGCGTCTCACGGACCCGACTGTCAAACCACCTGGCCTGTCTGCGGGACTGCGGGCTGGTCGTCGCGACCCCCGACGGCCGGCGCACCCGATACGAGCTGGCCGACGAACGCCTGGGCCACGCCCTGGAAGACCTGCGCCAGGCCGTCGTGGCGGTCGAGCACGACAAGACCTGCCCGGACGCCGAGAGGGAAGGATGCTGCTGATGGCCTCCATGTCCCTGGGGCCGTCGCCTGCCCGCCGCGACGCCCTGGCCCGCCGGATACGTCTCCTGGTCGCCGCGACCATCACCTACAACGTCGTCGAGGCGGTGGTCGCCATCACAGCGGGGACGATGGCATCGTCGACGGCGCTGATCGGCTTCGGCCTGGACTCGGTCATCGAGGTGTCCTCGGCCGCCGCGGTGGCCTGGCAGTTCTCCACCCGCGACCACGTCGTACGCGAGGCGCGGGAGAAGACGACATTGCGGATCATCGCGGTCTCCTTCTTCGCGCTCGCCGCCTACGTCACGCTCGACGCCGTCCGCGCGCTGACCGGCACCGGCGGGGCGGAGGTGTCCGTCCCCGGCATTGTCATCGCCGCGCTGTCGTTGGCGGTCATGCCGTTCCTGTCCGCAGCCCAGCGCCGGGCCGGGCGGGAGCTCGGCTCCGCCAGCGCGGTCGCGGACGCCAAGCAGACCCTGCTGTGCACGTACCTGTCCGCCGTCCTCCTGGCCGGCCTGGTGCTCAATGCCACCCTCGGCTGGTCGTGGGCCGACCCGATCGCGGCCCTGGTCATCGCCGCGATCGCCCTCAAGGAAGGCCGTGATGCCTGGCAGGGCAAGGGCTGCTGCGCCCCCACGGCCACGCCCGACCGCGTCCCGGTGGCGGACGCCCCGGACGGGTGCGGCCGCGCACCCGGATGCTCCTGCTGCTCCTGAACATCGCACCGACCCGCACCGGCCCGCCGCCGGCAGGCAGCAGCCGGCTCGAACTCCTCGCCTGCGGGCTCGCAACCGGCACTCGGGTACAGGTTTACCGTCGGAGGTGTTCCCCCTTTGCGGGAAGCGTGACGACGGGAGTGAGCGCGATGAGTTAATACGGCATGGGTGCCGCAGTCCTGCACGCTGCCCACCGAGGAGCGGCCCCTGCGGGTCGCGGAGTGGGACGGACTGTTCGCCGAGCGGCTGACTTCGCTGTCGCGGCTCGGACCGCTGCGGCTGCGCGTGGACCTGGCCGGCGGTCCCGGAGTGGAGGAGCGGGTGCGGGACCTGGTGGGGCGGGAGGTCGGCTGCTGCTCGTTCTTCAGCTTCACTGCCGGACGTGCCGGCCGTGCTGGATACATCCTCCGAGATCCCCGACCTGATCCAGGGCACGGTGAACGCCTCGTCCCCGGCGTGGCGGAGACTCGACGCCCTCATCCGCGCCCAGTTGGGATCGTGAGCCGACCTCCATGGAGACGGGCCCCCTCCACCAGGACTCGGCCCGTCGACGCGCCGCGGGCTCGCCCGCTCACGCGTCGAAGCGGTACCCCATCCCCGGGGAGGTGATCAGGTGGCGCGGACGCGACGGGTCGGCTTCCAGTTTCCGTCGGAGGTGAGCGATGTACACGCGCAGGTAGTTGGTCTGCGTTCCGTAGGAGGAACCCCACACCTCCTGGAGCAGACGGCGTTGGCTGACGAGACGGCCCCGGTCTCGGATCAGGACCTCCAAGAGGTGCCACTCCGTGGGCGTGAGCCTGATGGCCTTCCCCCTGCGCCTGGCCTTCTTCGCGAGCAGGTCAATGGTGAACTCCTCGGTCTCGACGACCTTTGCATCCGCCTCACCCGAACCGCCGGCCCTCGTACGGCGGGCGACGGCTCCAAGCCGTGCCAGCAGTTCGTCCATGCTGAAGGGCTTGGTGATGTAGTCGTCGGCGCCCGCGTTCAGGGCCTGGATCTTCTCCTCGGAGCCGTGGCGGGCGGACACCACCAGGATGGGCACGCGTGACCAACCGCGCAGATGCCTGATCACATCGATCCCGTCCATGTCGGGAAGTCCGAGGTCGAGGAGCACGACGTCCGGTCGGCAGGCCGCCACGGCGTCCAGAGCCGAACCTCCGTCCTGCGCGCAGTCCACCTCGTACTTCCTCGCCTTCAGATTGATGACCAGCAACCGAGCAAGCTGCGGCTCGTCATCCACCACCAGTACCCGGGGCATCGGCGTGCCGCCTTCCTGTCGTGATTCCTTCAAGGTCCGGCCGTCTCGCACCGGGAGCTCCTGATGCACTTCGGGCGACACGGTTGGCTAGAGGAAACAGCACCTTTGGAAGGGTTCGGCAGACGTTGACGACGTCCGTACGGCTGCGGGCACTACCTTGACGCCGTTCTGACGGCACGAGTTTCACGTCAGGGCCCGGGGCTGCCGAGGGTGCTGCACCGGCCCGTATCAGAGCCGCGTCAAATACTGGTCCGCCTGCTTGAGACCCGTCTCGCAAAGCTGTTGGCTGAGCCGTGTGAACAGCGGCCTGCGCCATGACGACCGGCCACCTCATACGGTGGGCCCGGCTTCGCGCGCCGCTCACCCTCCGGTGCGCTGACACACCGTCCCGTTCGCGGCCGCCCGCCCCCGCCCGGTTCGCGGGCGGCCGCTTCCGTCCCGGGCCCACGGCCCCGGGACATCACTGGTACGTACCTCCGCTCAGCCCGTGTCCCTCAGGCCACGGCGCGGAGCCGGAGACGCCACCCGTTCAGGGCCGCACTTCTCCCCCTGACCGCTGACCCGTGCACCGCCTGGAGACCCTTCATGATCGAGATCTCCCCCCAGCAGCTCCCTGCCCTGAGCCGTTGGTTCCCCACTGGCTCCCCCGGACCCGGGACTCTCGCCGAGCACGTCCTGGCCACCGGTGCCGGCCGCTGGTGGGCGGACCGCGTCAACCGGCCCAGGGTCCTCGCCGTCAGCTGCGCGGACCACGTGCTTCTTCGAGGCGACCCGAGCAGGCTCACCCCGGACGACCTGGCCAGGTTCGCCGGTCAGTACATCGAGGCCCCCGCCCGGTTCCGGCCCTCGCTCGGATCCGCCTTCGACCGCGTCGTCCCCTGGGAGCGCATGCTGTACGTCCAGCAGGCGCAGGTGTCCCTCCCCCGCCCGCCGCGGGGCGTCACCGTGCGGCGGCTTACCCCTGAGGACGCCCCGGCACTGGCCGGCCTGCACCCGGAGCACGCCTGGATACACGCAAGTTGGGGTGGACCCGGCCGGCTCGCCGCTTCCGGGCACGGCTGGGCGGCGTTCAGCAGGAGCCGGATTCTTTCCGTCGCTTGCACCTACTTCCTGGGCAGCGCTTACGAGGACATCGCGGTCGTCACCGTGCCCGATCGCCGCCGTGAAAGCCTCGCGCTCGCCGGCGTCGCCGGCCTGACGGCAGACATCCAGGCCCGAGGGCGCACCGCGAGCTGGTGCTGCTCACGCGACAACCGACCCAGCCGACTCCTGGCCTGGACGGCAGGCTTCCGGCTGACCCGCGAGTACGTCCACCACGCCACCGGGCGAGCCATGGCACACCAGGTCCAGGCAGCCCCGGTCCCGGCGTGAGCCGAGCCGGATCGGCCCCGAACCGACGCGGGACGGACCAAGGGATCACCGAGGCCGGTCGGTCCCCCGGCGACCCCCGTCTTCAGCCGTTCGGCGGAGTGGCCGTCAACACCCCGTCAAGGTCCGAGGCGACAGGCGTCAGGAGTGCGTCAGAGCCGTTCTGTTCAGGTCCTCCTTGATGTTCGCTGGTGCGGTCGGGTCATGCGAAGGAGTCGGGTACGGGTGAGCGCGGAAAATGTCGTGGGCATCGCCATCGCGGTGAGCCTGGTCGGGTATCTGGTCCTGGCGCTGTACTTCCCCGAGAAGTTCTGAGCATGACGACCACGCACCGGGTCGGCTCAGCAGAGGAGGCCCAGCCGGAGGTACGCCCGGGGAAGCTCAAGGTCTTCCTGGGCGCGGCCCCCGGAGTCGGCAAGACGTACCGGATGCTCGGCGAGGCACACCGCCGGGTCGCACGGGGTACTGATGTGGTGATCGGATTGGTCCAGTGCCACCAGCGCCGGCACACCGAGGCGAAGCTCGACGGCATGGAAGCCCTCCCCCTGGCCGCGCGCGCCTACCGCGCTGCACGGCAAGGGGAGCTGGACCTCCAAGCTCTGCTGTCCAGACGCCCGCAGGTGGTGTTGATCGACGAACTCGCCCACACCAACGTCCCCGGGGGCGGTCGGCACCCCAAGCGCTGGCAGGACGTCGAGGACATTCTCGCTTCAGGCATCGACGTCTTCACCACCCTCAACATTCAGCACCTGGAGTCGCTCAGCGACGTTGTCGAGAAGATCACCGGAGTGCCGCAGCACGACACGGTCCCCGACGAGTTCGTGCGCCGCGCCGATGAGATCGAGCTGGTCGATCTGCCTCCCGAGGGGCTACGGCGCCGGATGGCCCACGGCAACATCTACCCGCCGGAGCGGATCGACGCTTCCATGGCGAACTACTTCCGGAGCGGGAATCTCATCGCGCTCCGGGAGCTGGCCCTGCTGTGGCTGGCCGGGCGGGTGGACGAGGCCCTGCACAGGTACCGCACCGAGCATGGCATCGGGGAGGTCTGGGAGACCCGGGAACGGGTCGTGGTGGCCCTCACGGGTGGGCCCGAGGGCGAGACCCTGATCCGTCGCGCGGCGCGTATCGCCGGCCGGTCCGCGGGCGGCGACCTGCTCGCCGTGCACGTCGCGCGGAGCGACGGGCTCGCCGCCGGTGTCTCGCAGGCGGCGCTGGCCTGCCAGCGGGTGCTCGTCGAGCAGCTGGGCGGCAGCTACCACTCCGTCGTCGGTGACGAAGTACCGACCGCCCTGGTGGACTTCGCGCTGGCGGCCAACGCCACGCAGCTCGTTCTCGGTACCAGCCGACGACGCCGGCTGGAACGATTCCTCACCGGCCGCGGAATCGGCGAGACCGTCGTGGCGCTGTCCGAGGACATCGACGTCCACATGGTCACTCACGAGCGGGCGGGCCACGGACGGCTGCTGCCGTCCCGTCGCCGCACGCTCTCCACTTCCCGGCGCATCGCCGGACCCCTGACCGGCGTCATGCTCCCCGTCCTGCTCACCCTCGCCCTCGACCGGATGCGCGGGACGCTGAACCTCACCAGCGAGGCTCTGCTGTTCCTCGTGGCCGTCGTTGGAGTGGCCTGCATCGGTGGGGTGGCCTCAGCGCTGGTCGCAGCGCTGACTGCCGCGCTGCTTCTCAACCACTGGTTCATGCCGCCCATAGGCGAGTTCACGATGAGCGACCCGGACAGCGTGTTGGCCTTGGCGGTCTTCGCCGTGGTCGCCGTCACCGTGGCCGCCGCGGCGGACAGATCGCTGAGGCTGTCCCGCAGAGCGGCTCGGGCAACCGCCGAAGCAGAGACGATGTCCTCCCTCGCAGGCAGCATCGTTCGAGGCGACCAGACGATACCGGCACTGCTGGAACGTACGCGTGAGACGTTCGGCATGGAGACCGTCGAACTGGTCCAGGAGGCAACAGGCACGGGTACGGGTGCCCGGCACGGGCACGACCGCGTCGGCGCGCCGGACCCCTCCCTGGTCGTGGCAGCCGGTCCGGAGTCCTCCCTCGTCCTGCGCGGCCGAACACTGCCCTCCTCCGAACGCCGTGTACTGGCCGCCTTCGCCGCGCACGTCGGCGCTGCGGTCGAGCGGGCCCGGCTCGCCGAAGCCGCCGCCGAAGTCGAGCCCATCAAAGCCGCCGACCGCCTGCGCACCGCGCTCCTGCGCGCTGTCGGCCACGACCTGCGGACTCCGCTGGCCGGGGCGCTGGCCGCGGTCAGCTCACTGCGCACCGAGGACGTGGACTTCTCGGCAGAGGACCGGGCAGAGTTGCTCGAATCCGCCGAGACGTCCCTGCACCGACTGAACCGCCTGGTGGACAACCTGCTCGATCTCAGTCGTCTGCAAGCGGGCGCCCTTGCCCTCGACCTGCGGCCCACCAGTCTCGAAGAGGTCCTCCCGGCCGCTCTGGAGTCCCTGGAACTCGCCTCCACAGGAGTGCCCGCCATCGAGGTGCAAAACCTGGAGACGGTGCCGGCACTGCAGGCAGATCCACCGCTGCTCGAGCGGGTGCTGGCCAACCTGGTCGGCAACGCCGTCCGCCACGCCCCCGGAGACCGCCCGGTGCTGGTGACGGCAAGCACGCTTGCAGGGCGGGTGGAGGTCAGGATCGCCGACCGCGGTCCAGGGATCGCCGACGACGACCGCGAGCGCGTCTTCGAACCCTTTCAGCGACTCGGCGACCGCGACAACACGGCCGGCCTCGGTCTCGGCCTCGCCCTGGCCCGGGGCCTCACCGAGGCGATGGACGGAACGCTCACCCCGGAGGACACCCCCGGCGGAGGCCTGACCATGGTCCTGTCCCTGCCGGTCGCCGAGGCCGCCCCCGCGGCACGGCTCTGACCGCGCGGCGCCACGTCAACATCCCGTAGCCATCACGCCAGCACTGCGTCAGGGTCCGTACCCAACGCCTCCACCAGCCCTAACGTCTCCTTCATGGACCGACGTTTCACTGGGGCGGCGACCGGCGCGCCTGTCGCCGAAGCGGTATCCGGCCCCACCACTCACGACATCCACTGGGCCGGTGAACGGCGCTCGGCGATCGCCATCGCCTTCCTTCTGTTCACAGCCCTGTTCGCCGTCGACGCAGGGCTCGGAGGCCTCGACGTGCCCCGCGGCATCATCTGGACCGGCCTCGCGGGCCTGATCTTCGTGATCCTGCTTCCCCGCCGGGTCTCCGTGGAACCGGGCCTCCTGAGCGCCCGCGGGCTCCTCGTGTCGGACACCGTCCGTACCGACTCCCTCGTGGCGGTCCGGTGGTCCGACGGGATTGCTCAGCGGATGGTTCTCCGGGACTCGGACGGGAACCAGGTCGAGATCGACCCGAACGTCCTGGTCCGCAATCCGGCGATGTGGAGCCGTCTCGACACGGACACCCGCACATCGCTCCAGCACGGCACCCTGCTGCGCGGCACGACGGTGCTGCGACAGCTGGCGGAGCGCCTCGACCGCGAGACGGCCCACACGGTCTTCAAGCTCTCCGGCCTGCACTGACCTGCTCATGCCCCGGACGGCTGCCGTCCCGCGCGCCTACGGATGCGGCCAGGCTCGACGTCTACCTCGCAGCTCCGTCCGCGCCCGACTCGGGGGCGTCGGCGAACCATGCGTTCACGCCGCCTCCCGCACCGACGTTTTCAAGGCCGGAGGTACACGGCCTGCGAGGTGGCCGGTGGGACCACGCATGTGGCGGACGCCGATGAATTCGCCGAGGTCGCGTGGGTGACCCTGGCGGAGATCCCGCGGTACATCCCGTACGGACTCTTCAAGCCGGGCGCAGCCTGACAGAAGGGGTTGGGCGGGAGAGGCCGTTGTCGCCTGTGCACAAGATCCGCCACACACGCTGCATCCACGAATCGCACGCCTGGCTGGAACCGAAGTCGCGACCTTGGGTGCTGGCAGCGCAGCAGCGGCCACCACCGGCCTTCACGGCAAAGCGGACTCAACGCAACCGGCGACCACACCTGACCACTCGTCAGCAAAGTCAGCAAAAGGTCAGCATTCGTCCGACCAAACGTGGTTACAGCCTGCAACAGATGAGACTCAACCCCCAGCGCCCACGCTCTCGCATCGCGTCGGACGGCCCGCCCTGCGAGACCAGAAGCGGAGGGGCGGCCGCGAGCACCGCGCCCGACCCTCGCCTCCATGAACTAGCAGGTCAACGCACCCGCCCCCTGGGTTTCAAGTGGGTCGGGGGGAGCTCAGGGGCCGGAATCGGAGGGCCGTCGTAGCCCTTCACCTCGCCATAGCGGGACCCGTTCATCCACTCTTCGCGGGCCTGCGCGATATCGTCGTGTGACCGGCCGATCCAGTTCCAGAACATGACGATCTCCTCCTCGAACGGTTCGCCGCCCAGCAGCATGAGGCCGGCGTCCGAGGCTGCGCGGAGGGGGAGTTCGGTGCGGCCACAGCCGAGGTAGAGCATGGCGCCCGGGAGTACGGGGACGCCGTCCACGTGGACCTCGCCGGACATCGACAGGACCGCGTACTCGAAGTCCGGGTCGAGGGGCAGTCGGGTCTCGGTGCCGCCGGCGAGGGTGAGGTCGGCGCCGACGATGGGGGTGTACGCCGTACCGGGCGAGGTGGCCCCGTCCAGGCTGCCCAGGATCACCGTGGCCGTCAGGCCGGGGGCGGTGACCTGCGGGAGTTCCGGGTGGTGCTGGAAGTGGGGGGCCACGTCGCGGTGCGCGTCCGGCAGGGCCACCCACAGTTGGGCGCCGTGCAGGAATCGGGCGTGCGGGCGGGGGCTCTCCTCCGAGTGGCTGATGCCCCGGCCGGAGGTCATCAGGCCCAGCTCGCGGGGGCGGATCGTCGCGAGGCTGCCTTCGCTGTCGCGGTGCAGGACCTCCCCGTCGTGCAGCCAGCTCACGGTCTGCAACCCCGAGTGGGGGTGCGGTGCGACCTGCATGCCGGGCTCGTCCGCGATGTCGTCCGGACCGTAGTGGTCGACGAAGCACCAGGCGCCCACCATGCGGCGACCCAGGTTCGGCAGGAGGCGGCGGACCTCGGTGGATCCGCCGAGTTTGACGGTGCGCGGGCTGAGGAGCTCGCGTACCGGTTCGGCCACGACGAAACCGCGGCCGCCGCAGGCGGAGAGAGCTGGCTGGCGATCGAGATTGCTCATGTCGGACAACTTAGTGCCGTACCGGGGCGGAGTCGTCGGTCCTTTGCCTGGAATGTTCCGACAGGAAGGCGTGTTGGACGGACCGACACCCACCGGGAGCGATCGGAAGGGACGCGATGAACGCGCCGACGGCATACCACGAGCACGGCACCGCGGCGGAGCGCTGGGAGCGCGCCGGGCTGTTCTTCGAGGCGAAGGAGTACGCGACGGCCGCGCGCGTCCTGGTCACGGTCGCCGACGAGGCGCCGGAGCAGCTGGCTCCACGGCTGCTGCTGGCCCGGGCCTACTACCACTCCGCCCAGCTGTCGCGCGCGGAGCGCGAGCTGCGCGCGATCCTGGAGCGCTGGCCGGTCGAGGACTACGCTCAGCTGCTGCTCGGGCGCACGCTGCAGCGTCAGGGTCGGGCCGCCGAGGCGGCCCCGCACCTGCGGATCGCGGCGGCCATGGCGGGCGATTTCCCCGAGTAGGCCCGAGTGGGCCCGGGTGGCGTGTCCGGCGGGCCGCCGGGCATCCGCCCGGGCTCCCTCGCCGTCTCCCCGCACGTGAGCGCGTCCCGGCGGACCCGCTCCGGCCCGGGGATACGGGGGCGGCGGGCGCGGCGGCGGGCGTGCCCCGCGAGTCGTGCGCCGCCTGCGGCCCGGCGTGTGCGGGGCCGGGCGGCCGACTCCGATAGCCTGGGTTCCATATGAATCGCCTGACCACGCCCTTCGGCTCCTACGAACTCACCCGCTTCCCCGCGGATCCGCGCGACCGGCTCCAGGCCTGGGACGCCGCCGACGAGTACCTGCTGCGTCATCTCGACGGCGGTACCGGCGAGCGGGGCCCCGTGGACCTGGCCGGTGCCGGACAGATCACCGTGCTCGGTGACCGCTGGGGAACCCTGACGACGGCCCTGGCCTCGTACCGTCCGACGCAGATCACCGATTCCTCACTGACCCGGGCCGCCACCGAGGCGAACCTGGACCGGGCCGGGATCGGTACGTCCAAGGCGACGGTGTCCCTGCTGACCACGCAGGACGCGCCACCGGAGCGGATCGACGTCCTGCTCGTGCGGGTGCCGAAGAGCCTGGCACTGCTGGAGGACCAGTTGTACCGGGTCGCTCCGCACGTGCACGCGGGCACCGTGGTCGTGGGCGCCGGCATGGTCAAGGAGATCCACACCTCGACGCTGCGTCTCTTCGAGAAGATCCTCGGCCCGACGAAGACCTCCCTCGCGGAGAAGAAGGCGCGCCTGATCTTCTGCACGCCGGGCAATCCGGGCGCCACGCGGCCCACCACCCCCGGTCCCTGGCCGCTCACGTACACCGTGGACGAGGACGGCGGCTCGGGCGCCGGCCTGAAGGTCGTCAATCACGCGGGGATCTTCTGCGCGGACCGGCTGGACATCGGTACGCGCTTCTTCCTCCAGAGCATCCCGACGAACACGGACGGGGCCCGGGTCGTGGACCTGGGCTGCGGCAACGGCGTCGTCGGCACGGCGGTCGCGGTCGCCGATCCGGACGCTGAGGTCGTCTTCACGGACGAGTCGTACCAGGCCGTCGCCTCCGCGCGGGCCACGTACGAGGCCAACGTGCCGGCCGGTCGGCGCACGGCGGAGTTCCTGGTCGGTGACGGGGTCTCGATGCTGCCGCCCGGTTCCGTGGACCTGGTGCTGTGCAATCCGCCCTTCCACTCGCACCAGGCGACTACGGACGCGACGGCCCTGCGCATGTTCGCGCAGTCGCGCAAGGTGCTGCGGCCCGGCGGTGAACTGTGGGTGGTGGCCAACCGTCACATGGGCTACCACACCCATCTGCGCCGACTTTTCGGGAACAGCGAAGTCGCCGCGAGCGAACCGAAGTTCGTGGTGCTGCGGGCGATCAAGCACGAGCAGCGGACACGCCCCATGTGACCTGCCGGTACGTCCTACACTCTGCCGCGTGAGCAGCCAGGTGCAGACGGACGGAACGGTCGAGGGCATGGCCGCGGGTGGGGTGTCGGGGCGGCGTTACCGCCGGGAGGACGTGGCCCGCGCGGCCGGTGTGAAGGTGCGCAACCTGCGCTACTACCAGGAGCGCGGGTTGCTGCCGCCGCCCCGTCGGGAGGGGCGGATCGCCTGGTACTCCGACGATCACCTGACCCGGCTGCGTCTGATCAGCGACCTCCTGGGGCGCGGGTACACCGTGAACGGTATCGGCGAGCTGCTGACCGCCTGGGAGGAGGGCGGCGGACTGTCCCAACTCCTTGGGTTCGAGCGGGAGATGACCCGGGACTGGGTCCACGAGGAGCCGGTGACGATGACCCGGGCCGAGTTGCGGGAGCTGTTCGGCCCGGAGGCGACCGCCGAACACACGCGGCGGGCCGCCGAGTTGGGTTACGTACGGGTCGACGGGGACCGGGTGACGTATCCGAACCGGCGGTTGCTGGAGGCGACGCTGGCTCTGGTGCGGCAGGGGGTTCCGTTGGGGGAGATCCTGGACGCGGGGGACTTCGTCCAGATCCAGGCGAACGCGCTCGCGGACCGCTTCGTCGGACTTTTCCGGCGGCATGTGATCGGTGCGGAAGGTCTGGAACCACTTTCGGCCACCCAGTTGGATCACGTCCGGGAGGCGGTGGCCGCGTTGCGGCCGGTGGCCGGCGAGGTCGTGGCCGCCGAGTTCGCGCGGGCGATGGCTCGTCGGGTGGAGGCGGAGGTCGCCGAACTGCTGCGTACGGAGCAGTAGGAGTCGGCTCAAAAGGTGCGCTCGCACAACCTTGCCAACCACCATTGGCACTCTTACATTCAACTCGTCGGTAACAAAGGTGCACAGCCGAGATAAGGGACGATCTCATGGCGGATTCACCGAACTTATCCGAGCCCCCCGGCACGGACGGCGGGGACGGAACGAGCGACGCGGGCGCAACGGAGGGGCGGGTGCGTTGGCGCCGGTTCGCCCTGCTGACCGTGCCCGCCGTGGCCGTGACGGCGGGACTCGGGATCGCCCTCGCGCAAGGGGCGCTCGCCGCGTCCTTCGCGGTGTCGGGGCAGCAGTTCAAGGTGTCGGCGAAGAGTCTGGAGGGCGAGGGCTTCGCGCAGTACGGCAGCGTCGATGTCAATGCCCGTCAGGAACTGATCCCGGTGGCGGTCACCGCCATCAGGGAAGCGAAGTTGAACAGCCTGTGCCAGTCGGTGGTCACGACCCTTCCGATGATCGGCGACATCTCGCTCAACCTGACGGCCGGGCAGAAGAAGCCGGTCGAGGCGACCAACCTGTTCGTCGACGCGACGCAGCTCTCGGGTGACGCGGTCTTCACGAACATCGAGATCGGCCGCGACGCCTCCACCCTGGACAAGGGCCCCGCGGAGGCGCAGGGCATGCAGGACCTGTTCGCCCAGCAGGCGGACACGGTGAGCATCACCGGTCTCCAGCAGACGGCCTGGGCGACCAATGCAGGAACGTTCAAGCTGTCCGGGCTGAACATGAGCGTCAGCAAGGGCAAGAAGGAATGCTTCTGAGCCGCTGGCGGCGGTGGCGGCGCGGCAGGCCGTTCTGGGGCGGGCTCTTCGCCGTCCTGGCCGGAGCGTGGATCTGCGTCCTGCCGCTGGCACCGCTGAAGATCATGCTCCAGCAGGGGGTGGCGGGCATTCCGTCCGTCCTGATGGGGATCGTCATGATCGTCCTCGGTCTCACCGCCTGGTTCTCCCCCCGGCAACGCTCCCTCGCCGGGGTGCTCACCACGCTCATCGCCACCGCCGCGCTGGTCCTGTCGAACCTCGGCGGGTTCCTGATCGGCACCCTTCTCGGCATCATCGGCGGCGGCCTGATGTTCGCCTGGCAGCCGTCCGCGAACCGTCGCCCCGGGGGCTCCGCCGCCCCCGGGGCGACGGACACGCCCCCCGCTCCCACCCCGCACCACGATCCCCAAGGAGCTCAGACATGAGCCGTACGCGCACCGCGCTCGCCCTCGGGATGGCGGCCGCGGCCGCCCTGACGGTGGCCTCGGCCACCGCCACCGCCAGTCCGTTACCGCTGGCCGGGTCGACCACCGTCACCCCGGCCGGGCACGCCTTCCAGGCCACCCTCAGCGGGAAGGCCACCCTCAAGGCCGGTTCGGTCACGGTGACCTGCACGGTCTCCGCGTCCACCGGGACGGTGCCGGCCGCTCCCGGCAACCAGAACCCGGCCGGGCCGGTCTCCTCGCCCATCAGCCCGCCGACCTACAGCTCCTGTACCGCCAACGTCTGGGGCGTGACCCCGACGGTCACCACCAGTGGCGCCTGGTCGGTGTCGATGCAGCACGGTTCCCCGATCACCGCGACGATGAACGTTCCGGTCGGCGGGCTCGTCGTCACCACGACCGGCTTGGCCAACTGCGTCGTGACCACCGCGCCCACGGCCCCGGCCGCCGTCAACGGCACCTGGACGAACGGTGCGCCGCCCAGCCTGACCTTCGTCAACGCCACCGTTCCGGTCACGGTCACGGGCGGCTTCGGCTGCCCGACGAGCGCGACCACCTCCACCTTCAACGCCGTCTACAAGGTCTCCGACACCACGAACCCGGCCCAGCAGATCACCGTCGGCCCCTGAGCGGATCACTTCGGTACCCGGCCCCTCCCCGGAGGAAATCGCGTTGCTCCGGAGAGGGGAACGGGCAAAGCTCGCTGACATGTCACAGAGCACTGAGCATGACGATTCCCCCGAGACCGCCTCCCTCGCCACGTCAGCCCCCGCCGTCCGGCAGGGTCGCGGCGTGGAGGACCTCTTCTCCGGCGGGCGGCTGCTCGCGATCCCGCGCAAGGCGGCCAGGCGCGAGCAGTTGCTCACCCACCTCGCCGAGACCCTGTTCGCGCGGGACCGCGACTACACCGAGCCCGAGGTCAACGCGGCGCTGCGCACCGTGCACGAGGACTGCTCCGCGCTCCGGCGGTACCTCATCACCTCGGGACGCCTCACCCGGACCCGGGACGGCAGCAGCTACCGGCGGGCGGTGACCACCCGGTAGTGGGTCGTCAGCCGCCCGTCGTCGCCCAGCACGTGGAAGGCGACGGCGGGCGGCTCGTCGAGGTGGACGTGGTGATCGGGACCCGTCGCGGGCTCCCACGGGAGCCGGAGGGTGGACACCACTCCGGGCGCCACCAGCAGCGGCAGGCCCGCGAAGGTCGTCGCGGCCGCGGTGTGCGCGTGCCCGCACAGGAAGGCACGCAGGTGCGGGTGCCGACCGGCCAACTCCGCGAGGCGTTCCTCGCCGAACTGCCTGATCGCGTCGACGTACGGCATGTGCAGCGGCACCGGCGGATGGTGGAACGCGACCAGGACCGGCACCTCCTGCGGGGTGTCCGCCAGGACGCCGTCCAGCCAGGTCAGGGTCCGTTCCGTCAGGAACCCGTGGTCCTCGCCGGGTACCGAGGAGTCGCACACGGCCAGGACGAACCCGTCACCGCGCAGCACCTGATCGACCGGCAGCTCGGACGGCTCCTCCTCCCCCAGCATGATCCGGCGGTAGGCGAGGCGTTCGTCGTGGTTGCCGGGACAGACGACCGTCGGGTGCCGGGAGGCGAGCAGCTCGCGGGCCTCCTCGTACTCGGCGGGCTTGCCCGTGTCGGCTATGTCCCCGCTCACCAGCACCGCGTCGAGGTCGTGCGGCAGGGCGTCCAGGTACTCCATGACGGCGCGGGTGCGTTCGGCGGCCCGCCGACCGCCGTCGAGGTGGACGTCGCCGAGGTGGGCGATCACGATCACGGGAGGTGGCTCCTTCGTTCGCCGCGGCCGTTGGCCATGGGCACCTCAGGCCGTGCTGCCCGCCCGCTTGCGGCGTACCAGGACCCAGCCGGCGGCGGTGAGGACGGCCGCGCTCCCGGCGAGCGTGGCGACCGTGGTGCCGGTGGAGGCGAGCGCGCCACCGCCCGTGGTGGTGGCGCCGGGACCGCCGGCCGTGCCGCCGGAAGCGGACGGGCCTCCGGAGCCGACCGCGCCGCCGGATCCCGCCGCGTCTCCCGATCCGGACGCGCCCCCCGCGCCGGCAGCTCCGGAGGTGCCGGACGTACCGTCGCCGGTGGTGCTGCCGGACGGACCGGAACCACCGCCCGTGGTGTCGCCGGTGCTGCCGCCGTCGGCGCCCGCGCCGCCCGTCGCGCCGTCGCTCGTACCCGCGTTGCCGGCGCCGCCCGTGGTGGCGTCGGGCGCGCCGACCGTCAGGGTGACCGGCGTGGTGCGGCTGGTGCCCGCCTCGTTGTGGAATTCGGCGCGGAAGCGGTGGCCGTTGTCGCAGGCGCGGGCCGTGAAGGAGTGCACCGGGGCGTTCGCGCCGTCGATCGCCTTCCACGTCCGGCCCCCGTCGGCGCTGACCTGCCAGGTGACGGTGGGCGTCGGCATCCCGTCGGCCCGCGCGGTCAGCACGGCTCGGGTTCCCTCCGTGACGGTCTGGTCCGTGGGGCCCTGGGTGACCTTCGGCGAGACGGAACGTTGCAGCCGGGTGATGCGGCCCTCGGCGGGGTTGGAGACGAAGACCGTCCCGCCGCCGGGTTCGACCGCGAGGGAGGCGAACCCCAACTGGCCCTGGTTGCCGGGGAGCACGACCGGTTTCGCCGCCTCCGCGAAGTCGGTGGTGCGGTACACGGTCAAGCTGCCGTTGTTGTCGCTGCCGGGTAGCGAGGTGTCTCCCGGGTCCTGCCGGACGACGTACGCCTCGTGCGTGACGGGGTCGAACCTCGCCGCCCGGGGCAGGTCGTCGCCGGTCAGTACGCGCAGGCGCTTGCCCGTCGCGTCGTGGACGACGACCGAGGTGCCGATGCCGACCCAGACCGCACCCGTCTCCGGGTCGACCTCGGTGAATCCGACGTGGTCCTCGCCTGCGGGGAGTTCGACGTCGGCGGTGACCTGGAGGGTGGTGGCGTCGATCCGGTACATCCGCCCGTTGGACGGGTCGGGGAACCAGATCGTCCTGCGCACCGGGTCCACGGCGAAGCCGTCACCGCCCTCCAGGGTGATGCCGCGTTTCACCGCGGCGGTGGCGACGTCGACCTCGGACAGTACGGGGCCCTGCGCGACGAACACGGTGCCCGCGGCGAGGCCGGGTCGGGTGTCGGTGACGGTTCCGCCCGGTACCCAGGCGCCGGCCGCGACGGTGTCGCCGTCCTTGGCGGTGCCGATGCCGCGGAGCGGGTAGGAGAAGACGACCCCGTCGCCGGGGAGCGGGGCGATCAGCCGGCGGACCGCCCGCCGCCCCGGCGTGCCGTTGGCCCCGGGCGCCTGGTTGACGGTGCTGCGCACCCTGCCGTCGATCGGGTCGAGGACGTGGAGTCCGCTCTCGTTGACGTCCGCGGTGTCGGGGAGGTCGTCCGAACCCACGTACAGCTTGCGGGAGTCGGGGTGGAACATCAGGTCGCGCGGTTTGCCCGCGGTGGTGAAGTCCGCGACCGGCCGGTAGGCGACGGTGCCCTGCGGTACGTCGACGCCATCGCCTCCGGGATCCACCGGGTCCTGGCCCCTGAAGGCGATGGGAACCCGTACGTCCTGGGAGCGGTCGCCGGCGCCCCGATGGTCGACCCGGGTGACGACGGAGCACGTCACCTGCGTGCAGTCCAGTCCCTCGTTCTTGGCCGCCAGCCGCAACTCCACGTCGAAGCGCCCGCCTTCGCCGTACGGGATCCCCAGTTCCCCGGCGTGCGCGTCGCCGCGGGGCACGATCCACTGCGAGGCCTTGGAGCCGCCGGTCGTGTCGGCTCCCCCGACGCAGGGTGCGGGCACCCGGTTGTCCCCGTTGTCCTTGCAGAAGGCGACGTAGATGCCCTTCGTGGCGTCGTAGCCCCCTCCGGTGACGCGCACGGTCCGGCCGAGCGGATCCAGACCGGACGCGGCGGAGACGGTCAACTGCTGTCCGCCCGCTCCCAGTACGGTACGTCCGGGTCCCTCGCCGGCCGGACCCGCGCCGGCCGCCGGGGCGGCCGAGACGAGGACGAGCGCGAGGGCGGCGGAGGCCGCGCCCGTCCGGGCAGGGGTGGTGGGGTGCTGGGGTGTCATGGCTTCCTCGTCGACGTGACCGCTGGTCCGGAGGGGGCGATCGACCGGCTAGTTGAAGGTCACCGGGACGTGGACGTCATACTTGCGGTTGGTGGAGTTGAAGTGGTCCGCGCGGGTGACGACGGCGCACTCGACGGTCTCGCCGCAGATGTTCCCGTTGCCGAGATCGGCCTTGACGTGGATGGTGACGCCGAGGGTGCCGCCGGGCCCGAACTTGGAGGTGTTCGGCAGGGTGCCGCCGAAGGTGTTGTTGATCCAGTGCGAGGCCCCGGTGGTGCCCGCCTGGTCCGAACCGCCGAGGCAGGGGGTCGGCTTGTACTGACCGGGTGCGCCGTCCACCGCACAGAGGCCCACGTATATGCCCTTCGCGGTGTTGAACCCGCTGCCGGTGACGGTGATGTTCTGACCGCCGGCGGCGGCCGTGCCGGGAGCGCTGACGCTCAGGTTGTAGGTCGTCCCGCCGTCCGTCACCGTGCGCGTCGAGGTCGCGGCGTTGGCGGCGCCGGCCGTGCCGAGGGCGAGGGCCACGGCGGCGGTCGCGGCGAAGGCGGCGCGGGCGGCCAGCCGGACGGTCTTGCGGGGCAGGTGGGCAACGCGCATGGCAAAACGCCTTTCCAGGGACGGACTTGATCGACTTAGGTAAGGCTAACCTAATATCGATCGAGCCTGAACCTGTTGCCCCTCCTCTGGCCGATTCCCGTCCCCTTGGCCGATCCCGCTCCCTCCCGCCCGCGCACCCCTGGCCGGCGCCGCCGGCCCTCTACCCCCGGTAGGCCTCCAGCAGCCGCAGCCAGACCTCGCTGATGGTGGGGAACGCCGGAACCGCGTGCCACAGCCGGTCGATCGGAACCTCGCCCACCACGGCGATGGTGGCCGCGTGGACCAGTTCGGCGGCGCCCGCACCCACGAAGGTGACCCCGAGGAGCACCTCCCGGTCGAGGTCGACCACCATCCGGGCCCGCCCGCGGTATCCCTCGGCGTAGAGACCCGCGCCCGAGACCTTCCCCAGGTCGTGGTCGACGGCCCGCACACGGTGCCCGGCCCGCTCCGCCTCGGCCAGGGTCAATCCGACGGCGGCCGCTTCAGGGTCGGTGAAGACGGCCTGCGGCACGGCCCGGACATCGGCCGTGGCGGCGTGGGCGCCCCAGGGGGAGGTGTCCACGGCGTCGGACCCGGCCGCGCGGGCGGCGATGGCCGCGCCCGCGATCCGGGCCTGGTACTTGCCCTGATGGGTGAGGAGCGCCCGGTGGTTCACGTCGCCGACGGCGTAGAGCCAGTCATTGCCGGGCACCCGGCAGCTCTCGTCCACCCCGATCCAGTCGCCGGGGGTCAGACCCACGGTGTCCAGTCCGATGTCCTCGGTCCGGGGGGCCCGGCCGGTCGCCACGAGCAGTTCGTCGCCCTCCAACCGCTCCCCGCCGGCCAGCACCACCGTGACGGGTCCGGTCGACCCCTCGCGCTCCACCGCCTCGACCGACACCCCGGTACGCACCACCGCGCCGGCCTCGCGCAGCGACTCGGCGACCAACTCCCCCGCGAACGGTTCCATCCGCGGCAGCAGCCCTGACCCCCTCACCAGCAGCGTCACTCGGGAACCGAGGGCCTGATGGGCGGTGGCCATCTCGGTGGCCACGACCGAGCCGCCCATGATCAGCAGCCGGCCCGGTACCCGCCGCGCGGACGTCGCCTCGCGGCTGGTCCACGGCCGGGCCTCGGCCAGCCCGGGAACGTCCGGGATCACGGCACGGGTCCCGGTGGCCACGACCACCGCGTGCCGGGCGGACAGGATGTGGTGCTCCCCCTCCGGGCTGCTCACGGCCACCTTCCGGATGCCGTAGAGCCGGCCGTGTCCCCGGTAGAGGTCGGCCCCGGTGGAGTCGATCCACTCGACCTGGCCGTCGTCGTTCCAGTTGCCGGTCCAGTAGTCGCGGTGCGCGAACACCGCCTCCGCGTCGAGCGGACCCGCCACGGAGCCCGCCAGCCCCGGCACCCGGCGGGCCTCGGCGCGCGCCAGCGCCGGGCGGAGCAGCGCCTTGCTCGGCACGCAGGCCCAGTAGGAACACTCCCCGCCGACGAGCTCGCCCTCCACCAGCGCCGTACTCAACCCGGCGGCCCGGGCCCGGTCGACGACGTTCTCCCCGGCCGGTCCCCCGCCGAGCACCACGACGTCGTACTCCATC
Source organism: Streptomyces sp. NPDC040432 (assembly GCF_055595445.1). NCBI lineage: Bacteria > Bacillati > Actinomycetota > Actinomycetes > Kitasatosporales > Streptomycetaceae > Streptomyces > Streptomyces sp. NPDC040432. The sequence continues at coordinate 41,398 of NZ_JBVIVP010000021.1, forward strand.
GCTTCAGTCATGGGGACCAGTGTCTCCGCAGCGCCCGGGCCCCGGCCGGCAAGGTCAGGACTCCGGCGTGCCGGGGCCCTCGTCGGACCGCGGCTGCTCGGGCGCCGCCCCCTCCCCCTGACCGGACTCGGCGATCTTCGCCTTGACCTCGTCCATGTCGAGGGCACGGGCCTGTTCGATCAGGTCGGTCAGCGCCGCTTCCGGCAGCGCGCCGGGCTGCGCGAAGATCGCCACCTGGTCCCGCACGATCATCAGGGTCGGGATGGAGGTGATCTGGAAGGCCTCGGCCAGCTCCTGCTGGGCCTCGGTGTCCACCTTGGCGAAGACCAGGTCGGGATGGGCCTGCGCGGCCTTCTCGTAGACCGGGGCGAACTGGAGGCAGGGCCGGCACCAGCCCGCCCAGAAGTCGATCAGCACGAACGGGTTCTCGCTGACCGTCCGGTCGAAGTTCTCCTTGGTGAGCTCGACTGTAGCCACGGGTCCGGACCTCCTGTTTGGTGCGTGTCCTGTGTGAACGACCGGCCGACCCGGCGAATTCCGCGTCGGCCCCGTATCCCTAGAACGGGTGACCGGGCGGGCTGGTGCGGAGCGTCGTCCAGCGGAGTTCGGTGAAGGCGTCGAGGTTCGCCTCGCCCCCGAACCGGGCTCCCGTACCGGAGGCCCCGACGCCACCGAAGGGGGCCACGGCCTCGTCGTTCACGGTCTGGTCGTTGATGTGCGCGATGCCGGTCGGGATCCGGTCGGCCAGCTCCATGCCGCGCGCCGCGTCGCGGGTGACGATGCCCAGCGAGAGCCCGTAGGGGCCGGCCGAGGCCAGCTCGACGGCCTCGTCCTCGGTCACGAAGGACCGGACGGGCGCCACCGGGCCGAAGACCTCCTGCGCGTAGGCCGGCGTGTCGTCGGCCACCCCGGCCAGCACCGTGGGCCGGTAGAAGAGGTCCCGGTGGGTGCCTCCGGCGACGAGCTTGGCGCCCTGTCCGATGCTGGCCTCGACCAGCCCGTGGACCCGCTCCAACTGCGCTTCGTCGAGCAGCGGGCCCAGGTGGACCGGTTCGCGGTACGGGTCCCCCACGGCCAGCGCCTCGGCCCGCGCGGCGAGCCGCTCGACGTACTCGTCGTGGAGCGAGGCGTGGACGAGGTGCCGGCCCGTGGTCATGCAGACCTGCCCCTGGTGGAAGAACGAGCCCCAGGATGCCTGCGCGACGGCGGCTTCCACGTCCGCGTCGGCGAGCACCACGAGCGCCGAGTTCCCGCCCAGCTCCAGGTGTGCGCGCTTGAGGTGGCGCCCGGCCAACTCGCCGACCGTGCGACCGGACGCGGTGGAGCCGGTGAAGGACACCACCCGCACGCGCGGGTCGGCCACCACCGCGGCACCCGTCTCCGCCCCTCCGGGCAGTACGTGGAGCAGCCCGGCCGGTAGTCCGGCGGCCGACAGGACGGCGGCCAGGGCGAGGCCGCCGCAGACGGCGGTGCGGCGGTCCGGCTTGAGCAGGACCGCGTTGCCGAGCGCCAGGGCCGGTGCCACGGAACGGATCGACAGGATCAGCGGGGCGTTGAAGGGCGCTATGACCCCGACGACGCCTGCCGGAACCCGGCGGGTGAAGGAGAGCCGGGGCGCCTCGCCGGCCAGTACCTGCCCCGTCGGCCGGGAGGCGAGGGCCGCGGCCTCGTAGCACTCCTGGGCGGCGACGTGCAGTTCGAAGTCCGCCTTCCCGGGTATGGATCCCGACTCCCGGACCAGCCATTCCCGCAGTTCGTCGGCGTGCGACGCGAACAGGTCACCGGCGCGGCGCAGCACGGCGGCCCGCTCCGGGTGGGTGGCCCGCGCCCAGTCCCGCTGCGCGGCCCGGGCCCGTACCGCGGCCTCGGCCACGTCGGCGGGGGCGGCGAGGTCGAGCGTGGCGAGGGTGCGCCCGGTCGCTGGTTCGACGACCGGGGCCGTGCCGCCGGTGAGGGTGGGTCCGTCCTGCCAGAGCGTCGGGTCGAGGAGCGGCGTCACGCGGGGCCTCCGGAAGGGGATGGTGCGGGGCGGGGGGCGGCAGCACGCGCCATCGTGCCAGACCGGAGACACCACTTCTGTTCAGTTATTGGGCAGTTGACCAACCGTCATGTCTGGAAATGATCGACCGTCACGCGGTGGGGCGGGGGCTCACCTCTCCAGGACGAGAGCGATGCCCTGTCCGACGCCGATGCACAGCGCCGCCATGCCCGTACCCGAGCCCGCGGCCGCCAGTTGGTGGGCCACGGAGCCGGCCAGCCGGGCTCCGGAGGCGCCGAGGGGGTGGCCGATGGCGATGGCCCCGCCGCGCGGGTTGACCACCTCCGGGTCCAACTCGGGCCAGGCGGCGAGACAGCCCAACGCCTGTGCGGCGAAAGCCTCGTTGAGCTCGAAGGCCGTCAGGTCGGTCAGTGAACGGCCCGCCTTGCCGAGGGCCCGTGCGACGGCGTCGACCGGGCCGAGGCCGAAGAGCTGGGGTTCGATCCCGGTGACGGCGCTCGCGCTGATCCGGGCCAACGGCTCGCGGCCGGTGGCGGCCAGCCCGGCTTCGTCCGTCAGCAGCAGGGCGGCCGCCCCGTCGTTGAGCGGGGAGGCGTTCGCGGCCGTGACCGTACCGGAGCCGTCCGTCCGGAACGCGGGCTTCAGACGGGCGAGGGCCTCCGGGGTGGAGCCCTCGCGGATGCACTCGTCGCGCGCGAGGTCCACACCGGCGTACGGGACGACCTCGTCGTCGTACAGTCCGGCGGCCCAGGCGGCGGCGGCCTTGTGGTGGCTGCGCAGCGCGAAGGCGTCCTGCTCCTCGCGGGTGATGCCGTGCTTCTCGGCGACGAGTTCGGCGCCCTCGCCGAGCGAGCCCGTCCACTCGGCGGGCATGCGGGGGTTGGTCATCCGCCAGCCGAGGGTGGTGGACCACATCTGCTGGTGCCCCGCGGGGAAGGCCCGCTCCGGCTTCTGCACCACCCAGGGGGCGCGGCTCATCGACTCGACGCCGCCCGCGATGGCGACGGAGGCGTCACCGAGCGCGATGGCGCGGGCCGCCTGGACGACGGCTTCCAGGCCGGATCCGCAGAGCCGGTTGACGGTGACCCCGGGGACGGTGACGGGCAGTCCGGCGAGCAGCACCGCCATGCGGGCCACGTCCCGGTTGTCCTCACCGGCGCCGTTGGCGTCGCCGAAGACCACGTCGTCGATGCGGGCCGGGTCGAGTTCGGGCGTACGGTCCACCAGCGCGCGGACCACATGGGCGGCCAGGTCGTCCGGCCGGACTCCGGCGAGTGCCCCGCCGAACTTGCCGATCGGGGTGCGGACGGCGTCGACGACGTACACGTCGCGGACGGTGCGGATGCTCATGGGGTCTCTCCTGGGCGGATCCGTACGGGCGGCGGCGCGTCGGAGCCGGCTTCGGCGCCGGTCACACCGCCGGGGACGCCCGGTGGGGCGCGCCCGCAGTCTCCGCCGGGCCGTCATCGCCTGTCAACGGCCACCCGCTAGCCGCGGGGCAGGGCCGGGCCCGGCGCCCCGGGAGCCGCGGCGCACCGGGCGGGCCCGGCGGAGCCTCAGGTGGACTCGCGGGGCACCACCTGGACGGCCATCAGGTCATGTCGTTCGGCGACCTCCGACGGTTCGCGCACCGCCCGGTCGACCAGGGACGCCAGGTGGTCCCCGGTCGGCATCTCCAGCCGGACGGTGCTCAGCCGGGGTCGCAGGAGCCGGCCGATGAGCAGGTCGTCGGCCCCCATGACCGCCACGTCCTCGGGGATCCGCAGGCCCGCGTCCTGTAGGGCGCGCATCAGCAGCATCGCGTACTCGTCGTTGTAGGCGAAGACCGCGTCGAGCCCGAGCGAGGGCCAGCGGGCGGCGAGTTCCGTCGCCGATTCCTCGGTGTGGGCCAGCGGCACCTCCACGACCTCCGCTCCCGTCACGGAACGGGCACCGGCCAGTCGGGGTCCGGAGAACAGCTCCAGTCCCGCCTCCCGGGGCACGACCACTCCGATGCGGCGACGGCCGCGCTCCACGAGGTGCCCGGCGGCACGGGCCCCGATCTCCGCCTGGTCCATGACGAGCGCGTGCGCGCCGGGCACGCCGGCGGGCCCCAGGGTGATGACCGCGCGGGCGCCGGCCCGCTTGAGGGTGGCGACGTTGTGCGGGGACAGGGCGATCTCCCCGAGGGAGATGACCGCGACCGGCCGCAGCTCGGCCCAGGCACGGGCGGCCTCGTCCCCGTTCAGGCCGAGGCTGCCGTACTGGACCACGGTGTAGTCCAGCCGGCGCAGCGCCCACTGGAGCTGGTCGAGGAAGGCGCTGTAGAGCGGGCCGACCGGCACGTGGGAGGTGGGCAGCAGGACGATCCGGGTGTGTCCGGCGCGCAGGCTGCGCGCGGCGGCGTGGGGGACGTAGCCGAGCTCCTCGGCGGCCTCCCGGACCTTGCGACGGGTCGGCTCGCTGATCCGCACGGCCGCCGCGTTGTTGAGGACGTAGGAGACCGTCGCGCGCGACACGCCCGCGAGGCGGGCGACGTCGGCGCTGGTCGGTACGTTCGGCGATTTCGATGACTGGGACATTGCCGTCGCATCTTTCCAGACCTGTCGCTCCCGGGGGCTGGCGGATGGCCTGAAAGGGATGCTACATAGTGGTTACACGATTCATTGACACGTGTAACTGACGCGTCGCCCTTCCCTGGGGAGCGTGACGCCGCACGTGTCCGACCGTGCCGCCGTCCCGTCGCGCTCCGTCGCACCCCCGCCGTCGCGACGGGGCGGCGCGCACCCCCACCTCGCATCGCAACCCCTGCCCGGGAGGGCGCCGCGGCCCTTCCCTCCCCCGACTCCGGCACCGCCCCCACCTCTGCCGAAGCCCCGGAAGCGCCACCTCGCCCGGGCACCGCACCCCCGCCCGACCGCGGTCCGCCCCCGCCGCTCCTCCTCGGCAACAGCGCCATGCACGCGCTCCGCATCGGCGTCGCCGGCATCCTGCTCGCGCTCCGGGTCGAACAGGTCGACCCGGCGAACAAGGTCACCGACTTCGGCCTGATCCCGGGGGTCTCCGCCATCTTCGCGACGGTCCTCAACCCGGTCTCGGGCGCCCTCTCGGACCGCGGCGGACGCCGCGATCCGCGGATCCCGGGAGGCGGGCTCGCCGCGGGACCGGCGATGTTCCTGCTCGGCCTCGCCGAGCGAGCAGGGGTGCCAGGATCCGCCGGCCCGCATCGACCCCGGTCGCCCCGGCCTCCTCGAACCGAGGGCCGGATACGGGCGCGCTCGGGACTGTCGGGCACGGGGTCCGGCCCGCTACCGTCTTGCTACCGATCAGTAGGGGGAGGTCCGGTGGCGGGTTCGTTGGATGTGGTGGGGTCGCCCGGAACGTCGCGACCGCCCGGAGCCGGGCTCGCCCCGGGGTTGCGGGACATGGCGACGGCGCTCGCCGAGGGCGCCGTCACGTCCAGGGAGTTGACCGAGGGGTGCCTGGCCCGGATCGCCGCCGCGCAGCCCTCGCTCAACGCCTTCCGGATCGTGCGCGCCGAAGCCGCGCTCGCCGAGGCGGAGGCCGCTGACCGGCGCCTCGCCCGGGGGGAGCGGCTGCCGCTGCTGGGGATTCCGGTGGCGGTCAAGGACGACATGGACGTGGCCGGCGAACCGACCGCCTTCGGCTGCGCCGGGGACTTCCCCGCGCAGCGCGCCGACAGCGAGGCCGTCCGACGGCTGCGCGCGGCGGGGGCGGTGATCGTCGGCAAGACGCAGACGCCGGAGCTGGGCCAGTGGCCGTTCACCGAGGGCCACGCCTTCGGCGCGACGCGCAACCCGTGGAACACGCTCCACACCCCCGGCGGTTCCTCGGGCGGATCCGCGGCGGCCGTGGCGGCGGGCCTGGTGCCGGCCGCCCTCGGTTCGGACGGGGCGGGTTCGGTGCGGATCCCCGCGGCCTGGACCCATCTGGTGGGGGTGAAGCCCCAGCGCGGGCGGATCTCGACCTGGCCGGCGCCCGAGTCCTTCCACGGGCTCACCGTCAACGGCGTGCTGGCCCGTACGGTCGCGGACGCCGCACTGTTGTTGGACGCGGCGAGCGGCTCCGATCCGGGCGACCTGCACCGGCCCGCCCGCATCCCCGCGGCGGAGGCGGCGCTGCGCGCGCCGGGCCGGTTGCGGATCGCGCTGTCCTACGGGACGGCCTTCACGGCGACGCCCAAGTCCTTGGACCCGGTGGTGCGTTCGGCGGTGGAGCGGCTGGCCGGACGGCTGGAGGAGCTGGGCCACGAGGTGGTCCCCGAGGATCCGCGCTACGGCCTCATCGGGTTGACGTTCGTGCCCCGGGCGACGGTGGGCGTACGGGAACTGGCGGCCCTGGTGCCCGATCCCGCGTTGCTGGATCCGCGTACGCACGAGGCGGTGCGCACCGGGCGACTGCTGGGCGGGCCCGTGCTGCGGTTCTCCCGATGGGCCGAGGTGGCGCTGCGCCGCCGGGTCGGGGAGATCTTCGGCCGCTTCGACGTGGTGCTCACGCCGACCACCGCCACTCCCCCGCTGCGGATCGGAGCGCTGGCCGGCATGGGGGCCATGGCCACGGACCGGGCGATGATCGCCGCGTGCCCGTACGCCTGGACGTGGAACGTACTGGGCTGGCCCGGGGTGAGCGTCCCGGCGGGCTTCACCCCGGACGGGCTGCCGATCGGGGCCCAGCTGCTGGGTCCGGCGGACGCGGAACCGCGACTGCTGTCCCTGGCCGCACAGTTGGAGGCGGTGGAGGACTGGTCGACGCACTGGCCCACCCTCTGAGCCGGGCCCGGGACCCGATCGCGCCGTCGCCCGTCCGGGCGGATCGGGCGGGCGCTCCGCCGACCTCTCGGCGCGGTGGGTTCGCGGCCCGCGGCCCGGTGACCGGGCGGATCCGGGCGGGCACGGACCGCGTACGGGTCCGGGTGCGTGCCCGGGCGGGGTGCCCGGGCCAGTAATCTCGCCCGAATGACGGCACTTTCGCACCACGGCAACAGTCACGTCGAGCAGCCCGGCCGGGACGGGGCCACCGCCACCACCGAGGCGGATCCGCGCGCCACGGGGCCGGTGCGCACCGAGTACGCGCCCGACCGGGACGGGGATCCGGACCCGGGGGAGATCGTGTGGACCTGGGTTCCCTACGAGGAGAACGACGGCCGGGGCAAGGACCGCCCCGTCCTGGTCGTCGCCCGGGAGGCGGGCGGGCGGACCCTGCTCGCCGTCCAGTTGTCGAGCAAGCGGCACGACGCCGACCGGGAGTGGGTGCCGATCGGCTCGGGGCCCTGGGACTCCGCGGGTCGGGAGTCCTGGGTGGACCTGGACCGGGTGCTGCGGGTGCACGAGTCGGGGATGCGGCGCGAGGCGTGCGCGCTGGACCGGGGGCGGTTCGAGCTGGTCGTGGAGCGGCTGCGGGAGCGCTACGGCTGGCAGTGACGGCCCCTTGGGGCCTGTCGTCAAAGTCCCGTCGTCGCCCGCGAGGCAGACGGGATTTTGCGACAGGTCCCAGGGCCGGGGCGGGTCCGGAGCGCGCGGCTCGGGCCGGCCCCCACCCGTCAGCGCGTCGGCGGTGTCGCGAAGGCGCGGGCGAAGGCTTCGCGCGGCGCGGGGTCGCGGTCGAGCACTCCGAACACGACGCGCTCGAACGTCCCGGCGAAGCGTCCGGTGAGCAGGGCCCTGAAGGCCTCCGCGACCTGGGCGGGGTCGTTCCGGAAGACCCCGCAGCCCCAGGCGCCGAGGACCAGGCCCCGGTAGCCGTGCAGTGCGGCGACCTCCAGGACCAGTTCCGCCCGCCGGGCGAGCGCGGCCGGTATCTCGGGGGTGCGTTCCGGTTCCTGCCGGCGGATCGTGCCCGCGTTGGGGGCGGGGGAGGTCAGGAAGCCGGCCCGGAAGGGCGTCTCCAGCAGGACGCCCCGGTCGTCCCGGAACACGGGGACGCCTGGGGAGTGAATCACCCGGTCGGTGTAGAAGGTGCTCTCGGCCGCGCGGTGGACCTCGTAGTACTCCGGCGCCTCCAACAGGGTCTCGTAGAGCGCCGAGGCGCGGCACAGCGCTTCCTCCTGCGCCTTGGCCCCGCGCACGTAGCCGCCCCCGGGATTGCGGGCCGAGGCGAAGTTCAGGACGGCCACCGGGGCGGCTCGCCCACCATCGCCGGCGAGGCGGCGGGCGGCGACCGTACTGCTCTCCCCCGTGACCTCGATGACGGTGCGGACTCCCCCACCAACGGGTCCTTCGTCTGGAATGACCCGGTTTGGGCCGTATATCGTGGTTCCTGCTTTGGCTTCCGTCACGGCGGCGGCGAGGGAAACCTGCCGCCCGGATCGCGTCCGGTACCCACCGGCCGCCACGATCAGCGCGTTCTCCCGCGCGATCTCACGCAATCGACTGCTCACGCCGCAAGCTTCGGGCGCCGCCCGGGGCAAAGCAAAGGAATTTGTGTCCCGAGGACGGGTAGGCACGGGTGACATCAAGGCCGACGACAGGAGACGAGGAAACGGTGATGCCGGAAATCCCGCCCGATCCGTTCGCCCAGGACTTGGACCGCACCCCCCTCACCGAGGCCACCGCCGAGGAGCTGGTGCACGGCATATGTTTCAAGACCGGCCCGCCCCGCCTCATCGGCGCCGAGCTGGAATGGCTCGTGCTCGACGCCGAACGGCCGTGGCTGCCGGTCCCGCCCGACCGACTGGCCGCCGCACACGAGGCCGCACACGCCCTGTCCCTCCACTCGCGGGTCACCGTCGAGCCCGGCGGGCAGCTGGAGCTCAGCTCGGAGCCCGCGTCCTCCCTGACCGTCTGCGTGGACGACCTCCAGGAAGACCTCACCGCCGTGCGCGCCGCCCTGGACGCCTCGGGGTTGGTCCTGCGGGGCCTCGGTCAGGACCCGCGCCGCCCCCTGCGGCGGCTGCTGCACAGCCCGCGCTACGACGCGATGGAAACCTACTTCGACCGCACCGGCCCGGCCGGCCGGGCCATGATGTGCTCCTCCGCCTCCGTCCAGGTCTGCGTGGACGCCGGCCACGAGGAACCCGGACCGCTCGGTTACGGCCGCCGCTGGCGGCTGGCCCACCTGCTGGGCGCGGTGCTGGTCGCGGCTTTCGCCAACTCCCCTGCGCGGGAGGGCCCGTACCGGGGATGGCGGTGCGCCCGGCAGGGCATCTGGCACGACATCGACACCCGACGCTCCCTGGCCCCACCGCTGGACGCCGAGCCACGCGCCGGCTGGACCCGGCACGCCCTGGACACCGGGGTGATGTGCGTGCGGTCCGAGGACGACGGGCCGTGGCCGGTGCCCGGCGGGCTGACCTTCCGGGACTGGCTGCGCGGCGACGTCCCCACCGACGTCCGCCACGGTGGTGGTCCCGGCGGACTGCGACAGCCGACCGCGCAGGACCTGGAGTACCACCTCGGCACCCTCTTCCCGCCGGTCCGGCCGCGCGGCCACCTGGAGCTGAGGATGATCGACGCGCAGCCCGGCGACGACGGATGGTTGGTGCCGGCCGCCGTCGTGCACGCGCTCTTCGACGACCCGGAGGCCGCCGAGACGGCGTACCGGGTGTCCAAGGCGCTGGCCGACGCCTACGGCGGCCGGGCGGCCCCGCGCAATCCCCTGTGGCGGACCGCCGCCCGGGAGGGGCTCGCCGACCCCGATCTGCGGTGGGCCGCCGCCGCGTGCTTCCTGGCGGCCCGCGAGGCGCTGCCGCGCCTGGGCGCGAGCACGCACGTCCGGGACACGGTCGGCGCCTTCACCGAACGCTACGTCCTGCGCGGCCGCTGCCCGGCCGACGAGGCCGAGGAGGACGACCTGTGGCAGCCCGCCGGGAAGGGACACCGCACATGAGCATCGACAGCCCGCACCGGAGCGCCGCCCCCGAGGCCCTGCGCGAGCGCGCCGTGGCCGCCCTGACCGCCGCGCGGGCGCGTACCGCCGCGCTGACCGACCCGGTGGACGACCGGGACCTGACCGCCCAGCACTCCCCCCTGATGTCCCCGCTCGTGTGGGACCTGGCACACATCGGGAACATGGAGGAACTCTGGCTGCTGCGCCAGGTGGCCGGGCGCGAGTCCCTGCGTCCGGAGATCGACCCGCTGTACGACGCCTTCGAGCACCCCCGTTCCGAACGGCCGAAGCTGCCGCTGCTCGGTCCGGACGAGGCGCGCCGGTACGCGGCCGAGGTGCGCGGGCGCGTCTTCGACCTGCTGGAGCACGTCCCGTTCGAGGGCACCGGCCTGCTGACCGACGGGTACGTCTTCGGGATGATCGCCCAGCACGAACAGCAGCACGACGAGACCATGTTGATCACCCATCAACTCAGGGCGGGCGCACCGGTACTGACCGCCCCGGAGCCCGACGCCTCGCAGGGTCCGCCTCCGGTCGCGGCCGAAGTCCTCGTACCGGCGGGTCCGTTCACCATGGGAACCTCCACCGAACCCTGGTCGCTGGACAACGAACGACCCGCGCACGTACGCGACACGGCGGCCTTCCTGATCGACACGGTGCCGGTGACCAACACCGCTTACCAGGCCTTCATCGCGGACGGCGGCTACCGGGAGCCCCGCTGGTGGGCCCCCGAGGGCTGGGAACAGATCCGCTCGCACGACATCGGGGCCCCGCTGTTCTGGCACCGGGAGGGGGAGCAGTGGCTGCGCCGCCGGTTCGGGGTGACCGAGCCCGTTCCCGGCGACGAACCGGTTCTGCACGTGAGCTGGTACGAGGCGGACGCCTACGCCCGTTGGGCGGGCCGCCGACTGCCCACCGAGGCCGAATGGGAGAAGGCCGCCCGGCACGACCCGGCCACCGGGCGGTCCCGCCGCTACCCGTGGGGGGACGCGGATCCGACGCCCGCACACGCCAACCTGGGCCAGCGACACCTTCGCCCGGCCCCGGCCGGCGCCTACCCGGCCGGACAATCCCCGCTCGGAGTGCGCCAGTTGATCGGCGACGTGTGGGAGTGGACCGCCTCGGACTTCCTGCCGTACCCGGGCTTCAGCGCCTTCCCGTACCGGGAGTACTCGGAGGTGTTCTTCGGCCCCGAACACAAGGTGCTGCGCGGCGGTTCCTTCGCCGTGGACCCGGTCGCCTGCCGGGGCACCTTCCGCAACTGGGACCTGCCGGTGCGCCGACAGATCTTCTCCGGCTTCCGGACCGCGAGGGACGCCTGATGTGCCGCCATCTCGCCTATCTGGGGCCGGAGGTGCCCCTGGGACGCATACTCGACGAGCCGGAGCACTCCCTCGTACGACAGTCGTGGGAACCGCGTCGGCAGCGGTACGGCACGGTCAACGCGGACGGGTTCGGCGTCGGCTGGTACGCGCCGGGCGATCCCGTGCCGGCGCGCTACCGGCGGGCCGGGCCCGTCTGGGGCGACCTGACCTTCGCCGACCTCACCCGTGTCGTGCGCAGCGGCGCGGTGCTGGCCGCCGTACGCGACGCGACTCTCGCGGGCGCGGACGGGGAGGCCGCGGCGGCCCCGTTCGCCTCGGGTCCCTGGCTGTTCAGCCACAACGGCGCCGTGCGGGACCATCCGGACTCCGTGGCCGCACTGGCCGCGGGGCTGCCACCCCGGGAACTGCTCCAGCTGGCCGCCCGCACCGATTCGGCGCTGGTGTGGGCGCTGGTCCTGCACCGGCTGCGGCAGGGCGACGACGGGGGCACTGCCCTCGCCGAGGCGGTCCGTGAGGTGTCCTGCGCGGCTCCGGACTCCCGACTGAACCTGCTGCTGACCGACGGTACGGCCATCGCGGCGACCGCCTGGGGCGACTCCCTCTGGTACCTGTCCGATCCGCCCGGCGGCCGCACGGTCGTGGCGTCCGAGCCGTACGACGACGATCCCCGGTGGTGCGAAGTGCCCGACCGGACCCTGCTGACCGCCACCCGCACGAGGGTCGCCCTGACCCCACTCAAGGAGACCACCCCGTGAGCGACTTCCAGTTGACCCGGACCCTCGACGAGCACGCCGCCGAGTCGGCTCTGCGCACCGACGTCCGGCGGGGGCTGACCGCTTCCCCCAAGGAGCTGCCGCCCAAGTGGTTCTACGACGCCCGGGGCAGCGAGCTGTTCGAGGAGATCACCCGCCTGCCCGAGTACTACCCGACGCGCGCGGAGCGGGAGATCCTGCTGGAGCGGGCCCGGGAGATCGCCTCGGCGAGCGGGGCGCGCACACTGGTGGAATTGGGTTCCGGCTCCTCCGAGAAGACCCGCCACCTGATCGAGGCGATGCCCGCGCTGGAGACGTACGTACCGGTCGACGTGAGCGAGAGCGCGCTGATCGGGGCGGCCGATTCCCTGATGGTGGAACATCCGGGGCTGCGGGTGCACGCCCTCCTGGCGGACTTCACGCAGCCGCTGCGGCTGCCGCCGGCGCAGGGCCCGCGGTTGGTGGTGTTCCTCGGCGGGACGATCGGGAACCTGCGTCCGCCGGAGCGCGCGCGGTTCCTGGCGTCCGTACGGGCGATGCTGTCGCCCGGGGACGCGCTGCTGATGGGGACGGACCTGGTGAAGGACGAGGCCACGCTGGTCGCGGCGTACGACGACGCCCGGGGCGTGACCGCGGAGTTCAACAAGAACGTCCTGGCCGTGATCGACCGGGAACTGGGCGCGGACTTCCACACCGCCGACTTCGCGCACGTGGCGGTGTGGAACCGGGAGCAGGAGTGGATCGAGATGCGGCTGCGCGCCCGGTCCGCGGTGACGGTGAAGATCCGGGCCCTGGACCTGGTGGTGCCGTTCCAGGAGGGCGAGGAGATCCTGACGGAGGTGTCGGCGAAGTTCCGTCAGGAGGGGCTGCGCAAGGAGCTCTCCTCCGCAGGACTTGAGTTGACGCAGTGGTGGACGGACGCGGAGGGACGGTTCGCCTTGTCCCTGTCCGTGGCGGACGGCGTCGCGGGCTGATCCGTCCGGTGGGGCGGGCGGCCGGGTGAGCGGTGGGACGGCCGCGGCTGTGCGGGGATGCCGGGCAGCGGCGGCCGCACCGGCGCGGCGCCCACCGACGCGGACGGATCGTGCGGGCTCGGCGCCGCGGCCGGCCGCCGCGCGTCCGCGGCCCGGAGGGCCGGTGCGTGCCCGTGGGCGGGTGCGTGCCGGGGCGCCGGTGCGTGCGTCGGCCGTTCCGCCTCGGCGAGCACGGCCCGCCGGGCGGCGTCCGCGAGGTCCCGGCGGTCGGCGTACCGGCCCGGCGGGATCCGCGGCAACAGCCGCACCTCGGCGCGCACCCCGCGGGCCCGGGCGATCCGCCAGAGGGAGGCGGCCAGCGGGTCGTCCCCGACGAAGGCGGGCGCTCCGGCGAGCGCCCCGTCCGCCAGCCGGTACCCGATCCGTACGGGCTGTACGGGTACCCGCGCGTCCAGCGCCGATTGGAAGGCGGCCCGCCGGAAGGGGCCCTGGGCCCGGCCGCACCAGGTGGAGCCCTCGGGGAAGACGGTGACCCTGGCCCCGCCCAGCAGCACCCGGGTGAGGGTGTCGACGGTGGCGGGCAGGGCCCGGATCCGGTCGCGTTCGATGAACAGGGTGCCGCCGCGGGCGGCGAGCCCGCCGATCACCGGCCAGCCGCGGATGTCGCTCTTGGCGAGCATCCGGCAGGGCAGGACGGCGGCGACGAGCGGGACGTCCAGCCAGGAGATGTGGTTGGCGACGATCAGACGGCCCCCGTCCGGCCCGGGGGCGCCGTGCACGGTGATCCGTACGCCCAGGGACCGGAGCAGGAGAGTCGCCCAGGCCCGGACCAGGGCGTGTCGGGAGGCGGCCGGGAGCAGCCGTACCGGCGGGGCGGTCAGGGCGGCGAGCAGGACCAGGGCGAGGGCGGCGGCCAGCCGCAGGACCGCGCGCGGCACGCCCGCGACCGGCCCGGTGTGGGCGGCGCATGCTGCGGGGGTGCAGGGCCCGGTGGGCAGCCAGGCGCTCATGCGCCCGGGGCGAGCGAGAGGAAGTGGTTCAGGTAGCGCGGGTTGGTCCGGCGCAGGGAGAGCAGGACGTACAGGTCGGCGCAGCCGAAGTTGGTGTCGAGGGCCGGCTCGCCGCAGACCCAGGCGCCCAGACGGAGGTAGCCGCGGAGCAGCGGCGGCAGCTCCATCCGGCCGGGGACGGTGATGCCGTCGGGGGTCCACGGCAGGTGCGGGGTGACCCGGTACTCCTCGGGGGCGAGGTTGCGTGCGAGGACGGTCTCCCGGGTCGCGGCGGCGAGCACCCCGCCGTCGGCGAGCGGGACCGAGCAGCAGCCGGCGAGCCAGTTGTGGCCGGCGCGGTCCATGTAGCGGGCGAGGCCGGCCCAGACGAGGGCGATGACGGCGCCGTTGCGGTGGTCGGGGTGGACACAGGATCGGCCGACCTCGACCAGGTCGGGTCGGATCGGGGCGAGGGCCGAGAGGTCGAACTCGCCTTCGGAGTAGAGACGACCCGCCACGGCGGCGCGTTCGGGGGGCAGCATCCGGTAGGTGCCGACCACCTGCTCGGTCTCCTCGTCGAGGACGAGGAGGTGGTCGCAGTGGGCGTCGAAGGCGTCGGAGTCCAGGCCCGGCTCGGGCCCGTCCAGGCGGGCGCCGAGCTCTCCCGCGAAGACGAGGTGGCGCAGCCGCTGGGCGGCGCGGACCTCGTCCTCGTCGCGGGCGAGGCGGACGGTGTAGCGGGGGGCGCCGACGGCGGGTGCGAGGGGGGACGGGGACAGGGGGGCGATGGTCATGGCTGCTCCTGATCCGGGCACGGGATGCCGGGCCGCGGGCGGCGGGCCCGGCTCCTCTACTTCTTCCGTGACCGACTGGATTCGACATGACCGCTCAGCGGCACCCGGATGTGCGGACGCTGAACTCGGCGGACGCTGAACTCGGCGGACGCGGCGCTCGCCGGCGCCGCCCTGCGGTGCTCCGCGCTGCCCGACGGGTGCGGCGGGCGTGCTCAGCGGTCCGAGCTGAGCACCTGACTGATCGTGTCGGAGGCGGCCTTGGCCGCCTCCTTGGGGTCCTGGCCATTGAGCACGGCCGTCATGTACGGCTTGATCGGGTTCTTGGCCTCGATCTCGGCCCACCGGGCGGACTTGGGGGTGGCGCGGCCCTGGGCGGCGCCGGGGGCCATGGTGGCGGCGCCGTCGTTGCCCTCGACGATGTGCGCGAGGGTGGTCTTGTTGGGCACGTAACTCATGCTGCGGGCGAGTTCGGTCTGCCACTTCTCGCTGACCAGGGCGGTGATCAGGTCGACGGCCCGGGTGCGGTTCTTCGTCCGCTCGGGAATGATCAGGTCGGAGCCGCCGGTGAGGACGGCGCCGGCCTTGTCGGGGGTCTTGCCGGGTATCGGGAAGAAGCCGAGCTTGCCCTTGAGCGCCGGGTTGGCGGCTTCGATCTGGGCGGCCTGGCCGGGCGGTCCGATGATCTGGGCGACCTGACCGCGGGCGAAGACGTCGGCCTGCGGGGGCGTCTCCTCGTCGGCGTCCTTGGGACCGTCGCCGAGGCTTTGGAGCTGCTTGTAGAACTCCATGCCGGCGAGGGCCTTGTCGTCGTCGAGCGCGCCCACCCACTGTCCGCTCGTCTCGACGGCCAGTTCACCGCCCTCGTCCCAGATGAACCCGGCGAGGACGTACCAGTTCTGACCGGCGAGGTAGATGCCCTGCTGGTCGCCCTTGTCGAGCTTCTGGGTGGCCGCGATCCACTCCTGGCGGTTCTTGGGGGTGGCCTTGACGCCGGCGTTCGCGAAGAGGTCCTTGTGGTAG
The DNA here is from genome assembly GCF_055595445.1 of Streptomyces sp. NPDC040432. Classification (NCBI taxonomy): domain Bacteria; kingdom Bacillati; phylum Actinomycetota; class Actinomycetes; order Kitasatosporales; family Streptomycetaceae; genus Streptomyces; species Streptomyces sp. NPDC040432. The sequence continues at coordinate 57,075 of NZ_JBVIVP010000021.1, forward strand.
ATCACCACCCGGTTCGCGGCGTACCAGGGGACTCCGTACTGGGCGCCGTTGACGCTGCCCGGGTCCGAGAGGCCCTTGAGCCAGTCCTTGCTGCCCCATGCGCGCAGGCCTTCGAGGGTCACCTCGGAGATGCCTCCGGTCTCGACGTACTGGGCGACCTGGGTGTTGCCGACCTCGATGACGTCGGCGCTCTCCTTGCCCTTGCCGGCGAGGACGGCGTTGACCTTGTCGCCGATCCCGGTCCACTCCTGGATCTTCACCTCCAGGTCGATGCCGGGATGCTCCTTCTCGAAGTCCGCGGTGAACTTCGTGATGAAGTCCTGCGAGGCACTGCCCTTCATCAGCCAGAGCGTCACCTTCTCGGACCCGTCGGCCGATCCGCCCACCAGGCTGCATCCGGTCAGGGCGGTCGCGGCCGCGAGGGCGGTGCACACGGCAAGGAAGCGCATCTTCAAGGGGTCACCTTCTGGAGATTGATCTCAGATGGCTTGAAATTGGCATAGACCAATGGGTGGGTCAAGAGCCTTTCGCCCGGGATTGTTCACGCAAAGTTCGCGGACCTGCCCGTACTGGGGCACCTTGGAACAAGGCAACACGACGACTGGTGGGAGAACCCATGTCCAACCACACGTACCGGGTGACCGAGATCGTCGGCACCTCCACCGAGGGCATCGATCAGGCCATCCGGAACGGCATTTCGCGCGCGGGCCGGACCCTGCGCAACCTCGACTGGTTCGAGGTCACGCAGATGCGCGGGCACGTCGAGAACGGCGAGGTGGCGCACTACCAGGTCGGCCTGAAGGTCGGCTTCCGCCTCGACGAGGAGGAGTGAGGGCCGGCCGTACACCGGTCACGGCGGACGTGCGAACGCGTCCACGGCTCGGACGCGTGGTCGGCTCGGACGCGTTGATGGCTCGGACGCGTTGATGGCGCGGACGCGTTCAGGTGCGGCCCTCCCCCTCCTGGGCGGCCTTCAGCTCCGGCGCGTCCGCCGCCCAGTTCGCGAGGACGACCCGGAAGCCCGCCGCGCGCGCCGCCCGGCAGACCAGTTCGTCGTCGTCGACCAGCATCCGCACCTCACGGCCGCGCGCGATCCGCTTGAGCACCTCCAGCTTGGTCACCCGGGCCGGGCGACGGTCCTGGTTCCCGCGCATCCACAGCCGCCCCTCGGGCAGCCCGTGCCGGGCGAGCCAGTCGACGGTGTCGGCCCGGCACCGCTCCGGGCGGCCGGTCAGGTACACCACCTCGCAGTCGGTCGCGCTCTCCACGGCCAGGGCCACCCCGCGCGCGAGCGGCGGATCCGCCGGGGCCGCGCCGAAGAACCCGTCCCAGTTCCGGGGCCGGCCCTCCAGGAAGTGCTGCCGGTGCGCGGTGTCGGCGAGGGTGTTGTCGAGGTCGAAGACGGCAAGCGGGCGGTGGGACGCGTTCTCGGTCATGGCCGCAGCCTAGGCCGCCCCTCCGACACGACGGACGCCCTCGTCGAGGGTGGCGGCCGGGTGGTCCCCGGTCCGGGGAATCCTGACCGCCGCCCGGTGTTGGCACCTGTGTGATCCGAAGAATCTCGATACTCGACCGGTCCCGCACCCGCGAGGGGCACCCCGCCCCCGAGGCCCTGCGCGACACCGTGGACCTGGCCCGCACCGCGGAGCGGCTCGGCTACCACCGGTTCTGGGTGTCGGAGCACCACGGCGTGCCCGGGGTGGCCGGCTCCGCGCCGACCGTCCTGGCGGCCGCCGTGGCCGCCTCCACCCGGCGCATCCGGGTCGGCACCGGCGGGGTCATGCTGCCCAACCACCGGCCGATGGTGGTCGCCGAGCAGTTCGGGGTGTTGGAGGCCCTCTTCCCGGGCCGGATCGACATGGGCCTCGGCCGCTCCGTCGGCTTCACCAACGGGATCCGTCGGGCCCTGGGCCATGACACCGCCGACGCGGACCGTTTCGAGGAGCAGCTGGCGGAGCTGCTGGGCTGGGTCGACGGCACCCAGCGGGCCCACCCCGAGGTGCACGCCCTGCCGGCCGAGGGGCTGCGGATCCCGCCCTTCGTCCTGGCCACCGGTGAGGGCGCCGACATCGCGGCCCGGGCCGGGCTGCCGATGGTGGCGGGCGACCTCCGCGGCCGTGACCGGCTCGTGGAGACCGTCGAGCGGTACCGCGCCGAGTTCCGACCGTCCGCCCTGGGCGGCGAGCCGTACGTCGTGGTCTCCGGGACGGTCGCGGTCGCCGCCACCGAGGAGGCCGCGCGACGGATCCTGCTCCCGGAGGCGTGGGCCGTGGCCCACTCGCGCACCCGTGGCAGCTTCCCTCCGCTGCGGCCCGCCGAGGAGGTGGAGGCGCTGGAGATGACCCCGAAGGAGCGGGAGCTGTACGAGGGCGCCCTGACCGGGCACATCGCCGGGACGGAGGAGCAGGTCGCCGCCGAGCTGGCCCGGGTGGCGGAGACCACCGGCGCCGACGAGCTGCTCGTCACGACCTCCACCCACGACCGGGCCGCCCTGCTGGACTCCTTCGGGAGGCTGGCCCGGATCGCGGGCCTCTAAACTGGGGCGAATGCACCACTCCCCCGATCCCGACACCCGTACGACGCCGGACGCCCCCGACCCCTGCGTGCGGGTGCGGGGCGCCCGTGAGCACAACCTGCGCGGCGTCGACGTGGACATCCCGCGCGACACCCTGACCGTCTTCACCGGCGTCTCGGGCTCCGGGAAGAGCTCGCTGGCCTTCGGCACCCTGTACGCGGAGGCACAGCGCCGGTACTTCGAGTCCGTGGCCCCGTACGCGAGGCGGCTGATCCACCAGATCGGCGCCCCGAAGGTGGACTCCGTGACCGGGCTGCCGCCCGCCGTCTCGCTGGAGCAGCGGCGCTCCTCGCCGGGCTCGCGCTCCTCGGTGGGGACGGTGACGCTGCTGTCGAACTCCCTACGGATGCTGTACTCGCGGGCCGGTACCTACCCGCCGGGGGCGGAGCGCCTCGACTCCGACTCCTTCTCCCCCAACACCGCCACCGGGGCCTGCCCTTCCTGCCAGGGGCTCGGCCGGATCCACCGCACCGGCGCGGAACTCCTCGTACCCGACGACAGTCTGTCGATCCGTCAGGGAGCCATCGCCGCGTGGCCCGGGGCATGGCAGGGCAAGAACCTGCGGGACATCCTGGACGCGCTCGGGTACGACGTGGACGCGCCCTGGCGGGAGCTGCCGGCGAAGGACCGCGAGTGGATCCTGTTCACCGAGGAGCAGCCGGTGGTCACGGTGCACCCGGTACGGGACGCCGATCGAATCCAACGGCCTTACCAGGGCACGTACATGAGCGCCCACCGCTATGTGATGCGGACCTTCTCCGACACGAAGAGCGCCACCCTGCGGGCCCGTGCCGAGAAGTTCCTCACCGATGCGCCGTGCCCGGTGTGCGCGGGGCGCCGGCTGCGGCCCGAGGCCCTGGCGGTGACCTTCGCGGGCCGTACGATCGCGGAGCTGGCCGCGCTGGCGCTGACCGAGCTGGACGGCGTACTGGCCGGCGCCGACCTGCGCGACGAGGCGGCCCGGGTGCTGGCCGAGGACCTGCGCTCCCGCATCGCGCCGGTCACCGAACTCGGCCTCGGCTACCTGAGCCTGGACCGGACGGCGCCCTCGCTGTCGGCGGGCGAGCTGCAACGGCTGCGGCTCGCCACCCAACTGCGGTCGGGGCTGTTCGGAGTGGTGTACGTGCTGGACGAGCCGTCGGCGGGGCTGCACCCGGCCGACACCGAGGCGTTGCTCACCGTGCTGGACCGCCTCAAGGCGGCCGGGAACACCGTCTTCGTCGTGGAGCACAGCCTGGACGTGGTGCGGCACGCGGACTGGCTGGTGGACGTCGGCCCGCTCGCCGGTGAACACGGCGGGCAGGTGCTGTACAGCGGCCCGCCGCGGGAACTGGCCGGGGTGGACGGATCGGCGACGGCACGGCACCTGTTCGCGTATCCGGAGGCCGCCGGGGCCCGACCCGTGCGCGAGGCGACCGGGACCGTGCGGCTGACGGGTGTCGACCTGCACAACCTCCGCGGCGTGGAAGCGGAGTTCCCGCTCGGCGTCCTCACCGCGGTGACGGGGGTGTCCGGTTCGGGAAAGTCCACGCTGGTCGGCCGGGCACTGGCCGAGGAGGTGGCCGGGCGACTGGCGGATCCGGACTTCCCGGTCCGACGGTTGGTGGAGGTCGACCAGAAGCCGATCGGGCGCACGCCGCGGTCCAACCTGGCCACGTACACCGGGCTGTTCGACGTGGTGCGCAAGCTGTTCGCCGCGACCCCCGGGGCGCGGGCGCGGGGCTGGAAGGCCGGCCGGTTCTCCTTCAACGTGGTGGGCGGTCGCTGCGAGAACTGCCAGGGCGAGGGCTTCGTATCGGTGGAGCTGCTGTTCCTTCCCCGGACGTACGCACCGTGCCCGGAGTGCGCCGGCGCGCGCTACAACTCCGAGACCCTGGAAGTCCGTCACGACGGTCTGAACATCGCCGAGGTGCTGGGCCTGACGGTGGAGTCGGCGGGCGTCTTCTTCGCACGGGTGCCGGCCGCGGCCCGCGCCCTGCGCGCCCTGGAGGACATCGGGCTGGGGTACCTGCGGCTGGGGCAGCCCGCGACGGAACTGTCCGGCGGGGAGGCCCAGCGCATCAAACTGGCCACGGAACTCCAACGGCTGCGCCGCGACCACACGCTCTACCTGTTGGACGAGCCCACGACGGGACTGCATCCGGCCGATGTGCGGGTGCTGTCGGGACAGTTGCACGGGCTCGTGGACGCCGGGCACTCGGTGGTGGTCGTGGAGCACGACATGGAGGTGGTGGCGGGCGCCGACTGGGTCGTCGACCTGGGGCCCGGCGGCGGTACGGAGGGCGGACGGATCGTCGCCGCGGGCACCCCCTCGGAGGTGGCCGACTGCCCCGCCGGTCTGACGGCCCCCTACCTGGCCCGCGCCCTGGGCCGGTAGGGCGGGCGCCCTACACGTCGCCCGGCAGGAGGTGCTGCGGGTACTCGCGGAAGGACCAGGCGCCGCGACTGCGGGTGAACGTCCAGACCAGGTCGTAGCGGTCGGGCCAGGTCGCGGGGACACCGATGACGTGCTGCGCACCGAGGGCGCGGATCAGGGCGGGCAGCCCGGTGTGTTCCCAGCAGATGAGCACGGGCATCGGGGCGGCGAGCACCGCCCGCGCCAGTGCCGCTTCCGCCCCGAGCGCGAACGGGGAACGGACGGGCGTCTTCAGGGAGGCGGCCAACGGTTGCAGGGTCTGCCGACAGCGGGCGGGCGCGGTCACCGGACCGCCCGTCGCGAACAGGGCGGCGGGACGGGGCAGGGAGGCCCTGCGGGCGGGTGCGAAGAGGCGGGGCAGTTCCTCGGCGCGGCGTCGGCCGCGGACCGCGAGGAAGCCGGGGTCCTCGTTGCCCTCGTCGTCCTCACCGGTGTCCCCGGCGTACGGCTTCTCCGCGTGCCGGATCACCATCACGAGGGCGTCCTTCGCGGAGGTCTGCGGGCCGGGAGCCGGCGGGGCCGGTTCCGGACGCCCGGAGCAGCCGGCCACCGCCAAGGGGGCGAGCGCGGCGGCCAGGACGGTACGGCGGCGCGGGCCGGACCCGGCGGGGGCTTCTGGCATGGGGTCACTGTCGCCGACCGGCCCGGCCCGGCCGCGGCGCGGCGCGGCGTACGGCCCGTACGAGCGCCCGGTCGGGCGATCGACTCGGCCGATCGGCCCAGAACGGGGGTCCGGACGCTCGTACGGGGGCGCGGGAGGGGTGACCCGGGGCACTGCGAGGCCCGGCCCGACCCCGGCGGCGGGCGTGGTCAGGTCTTGCGGACCGCGCGGAGCCACTCCTTGTTCATCGCGGCGATCGACGGCAGCGGGATGCCCTTCGGGCAGGCCGTGGCGCATTCGCCGGTCAGGGTGCAGCCTCCGAACCCCTCGTCGTCCATCCGGGCCACCATGTCCAGCACCCGGGTCTCGCGCTCGGGCGAGCCCTGCGGGAGCACGTTGAGGTGGTTGACCTTGGCAGAGGTGAACAGCATCGCCGACCCGTTGGGGCACGCCGCCACGCAGGCTCCGCAGCCGATGCACTCGGCGTGCTCGAAGGCGAAGTCGGCGTCGGGCTTGGGCACGGCGGTGGCGTGCGCCTCGGGGGCCGAGCCCGTCGGCGCGGTGATGTACCCGCCGGCCTGGATGATGCGGTCGAAGGCGCTGCGGTCGACGACGAGGTCCTTGACCACGGGGAAGGCGGAGGCCCGCCACGGCTCGACGTCGATGGTGTCGCCGTCGGCGAAGGACCTCATGTGGAGCTGACAGGTGGTGGTGCGCTCCGGGCCGTGGGCGTCGCCGTTGATGACGAGGCTGCACGCGCCGCAGATGCCCTCGCGGCAATCGTGGTCGAAGGCGACCGGGTCCTCGCCGCGCAGGATGAGTTCCTCGTTGAGGGTGTCGAGCATCTCCAGGAAGGACATGTCCTTCGAGATGCCGTCGACCTCGTAGGAGGCCATGGCGCCGGGGGCGTCGGCGTCGCGCTGGCGCCAGACGCGCAGGGTGAGCTTCATGCGTAGCTCCGCTGTGTGGGGTGGACGTACTCGAAGACGAGGTCTTCCTTGTGCAGGACGGGTGCGGCTCCGGTGCCCCGGTACTCCCAGGCGGCCGCGTAGCCGAACTCCTCGTCGCGGCGGGCCGCTTCACCGTCCGGGGTCTGCGACTCGACGCGGAAGTGACCGCCGCAGGATTCGGCGCGGTGGAGGGCGTCGAGGCACATCAGCTCGGCGAGCTCCAGGTAGTCGACGACCCGGTTGGCCTTCTCCAGCGACTGGTTGAACTCCTCGCCGCTGCCGGGGACCTTGATGCGTCGCCAGAACTCCTCCCGGATCTCGGGGATCCGGGCGAGGGCCTTGCGCAGACCCTCCTCGGTGCGCGCCATCCCGCAGTACTCCCACATGAGTTCACCGATCTCGCGGTGGAAGGAGTCGGGAGTGCGGTCCCCGTCGACGGCGAGGAGCTCGGCGAGGCAGTCACGGGTCTCGCGGACCGCGGCGGCGGCCTCCGGGTGACCGTCGTCGACCTCGTCGTGGTGGGGGTGACGGGCCAGGTAGTCGTTGATGGTGGACGGCAGCACGAAGTAGCCGTCACCGAGGCCCTGCATGAGGGCGGAGGCGCCCAGGCGGTTGGCACCGTGGTCGGAGAAGTTGGCCTCGCCGATCGCGAACAGGCCCGGAACGGTGGTCTGGAGGTCGTAGTCGACCCACAGGCCACCCATCGTGTAGTGGACGGCCGGGTAGATCCGCATGGGGACCTCGTACGGGTTCTCCGCCGTGATCCGCTCGTACATCTCGAACAGGTTGCCGTACTTCTCCGCCACCTTGTCCTTGCCCATGCGGCGGATGGCGTCGGCGAAGTCCAGGTACACGCCCTGGCCGCCCGGTCCGACGCCGCGCCCCTCGTCGCAGACGTTCTTCGCGGCGCGCGAGGCGATGTCACGGGGGACGAGGTTGCCGAAGGAGGGGTAGATCCGCTCCAGGTAGTAGTCGCGCTCCGCCTCGGGGATCTCGGCGGCCGGACGCGTGTCGCCGTGGGCCTTGGGGACCCAGATCCGGCCGTCGTTGCGCAGTGACTCGCTCATCAGGGTGAGTTTCGACTGGTGGTCGCCGGTGCGCGGGATGCAGGTGGGGTGGATCTGGGTGAAGCAGGGGTTGGCGAAGTGGGCGCCGCGCCGGTGCGCCCGCCAGATGGCGGTCGCGTTGGAGTTCATGGCGTTGGTGGAGAGGTAGAAGACGTTGCCGTAGCCGCCGCTCGCCAGGACCACCGCGTCCGCGTAGTGCGTGGAGATCTTCCCGGTGATCAGGTCGCGGGCCACGATGCCGCGGGCGACGCCGTCCACGGTGATCAGGTCCAGCATCTCGGTGCGGGCGTGCATCTCCACGTTGCCCGCGGCGATCTGCCGGGACAAGGCCTGGTAGGCGCCCAGCAGGAGCTGCTGGCCCGTCTGACCGCGGGCGTAGAAGGTGCGGGAGACCTGGACGCCGCCGAAGGAACGGGTGTCGAGGAGGCCACCGTATTCGCGGGCGAAGGGAACGCCCTGCGCCACGCACTGGTCGATGATCTCGACGGAGATCTGCGCGAGGCGGTGCACGTTGGACTCGCGGGCCCGGAAGTCGCCGCCCTTGACCGTGTCGTAGAAGAGGCGGTGTACGGAGTCGCCGTCGTTGCGGTAGTTCTTCGCGGCGTTGATCCCGCCCTGCGCGGCAATGGAGTGGGCGCGGCGCGGGGAGTCGGAGAAACAGAACTGGACGACGTGGTAACCCTGCTCGGCGAGGGTCGCGCCGGCCGCTCCGCCGGCCAGGCCGGTGCCGACGACGATGATCCGGTGCTTGCGCCGGTTCGCCGGGTTGACCAGCTTGGCCTCGAAGCGGCGGCGGTCCCAGCGCTCGGCGATGGGGCCCTCGGGGGCCTTGGTGTCGGCGATCGGCTCACCGGTGGTGTAGTCCGCGTACGACCCGTGCGGGTCGTGGGGGGCGTCGGACTCGTGGGGGGCGGTCTGCGTGGGGGTCTCGTGTGCGCTCATGGTCAGCTCACCACTCCGGTCATGACGGCGACGGGGACGGACACGAAGCCCGCGAAGAGGACGACTGCCAGGCCGTTGGCCAGGAACTTCAGGGCCCGGTCGCGCCGGGCGTTGCCGGCGCCGAGGGTTTGGGCGGCGCTCCAGAAGCCGTGGCGGACGTGCAGTCCCAGCGCGGCCATCGCGACGAGGTAGATCGTGTTGCCGTACCAGGTGGAGAAGGTGGCGAGCACGTTCTCGTACGGGTGGCCGGCCCAGGCCCGCTCGTTGACCGTGAGCGTGGTCAGGTCGAGGAGGTGCCAGACGATGAAGAGGGCCAGGATCACGCCGCCCCAGCGCATGGTGCGGGTGGCGTAGCTCGCCCTGCGCCGCTTGTGGGCGTACTTCACCGGGCGCGCCTTGATGTCGCGTCGGCTGAGCTGGTAGGCGCAGACCGCGTGGGCGACGACGGCGGCGACGAGCACGACGCGGACGATCCACAGGGCCCACTCGTGGTGCAGGAAGGGGGACCCGAGGGTGCGCAGCCAGTGGGCGTACCCGTTGAACTCGTCCGCCCCGAAGAAGATCTTGAGGTTGCCGAGCATGTGCACGACGAGGTAGCCGAGCATGATCAGGCCCGATGCCGCCATCACGGACTTCTTGCCGACGGTGGAGTCCCAGAGCGTGCGCGTGATGGACGGCCGTCGATCCGTCCGCGTTGCCAGAGCCATGACGTCGACGGTAAGGACTTAAGTCCTGAAAGGTCCAAGACATGGTGGAGCTGATCGCGATAGGCCATGCCTATCGAAGGGCTTTAGGATGGCGGGATGCAGTTCCAGCAGCTCGTGTACTTCGTGGCGGTCGCCGAGACGCGGCACTTCACCCGGGCCGCCGAACGGGAGCACGTGGCGCAGCCCTCCCTCTCGCAGCAGATCAAGGCTCTGGAGCGGGAGCTCGGGGCCGAGCTCTTCAGCCGGGTACGGGGCAACATCGCCCTCACCGACGCGGGCGAGGCACTGCTCCCGCTGGCGCGCCGGATCCTCGCCGACGCGGACACGGCACGACTGGAGGTGCAGGAGCTGGCCCAGCTGCGACGCGGGCGGGTCCGGCTGGGGGCGACCCCGAGCGTGTGCACGGGCATGCTGCCGGCCGTGCTGCGCGCCTTCCACACCGCACACCCCGGCATCGAGCTGCTGATCGAGGAGAGCGGCTCCCTGGACCTCGTACGGGAACTCGCGCGCGGGCTGCTGGACCTGGCCCTGATCACCCTGCCCCTGCCGCCGTCGGCACCCGCCCTCACCACCGTCGAGCTCCTGACCGAGGACCTGCTGGTCGTCTCCTCGGCGGAGCTCCCACCGCCGGCGGGCGGGGGCGAGCTGACGATCGCCGACCTGCGCGACGAGCCGATGGTGATGTTCCGCCACGGCTACGACCTGCGGGACCTCACCGTAGGCGCCTGCCGGGCGGCGGGCTTCGAGCCGACCTTCACCGTGGAGGGTGGCGAGATGGACGCGATCCTCGGCTTCGTCCGTGCCGGGCTCGGGATCGCGGTGGTCCCGGCCATGGTCGTCGAACACGGCGGTCCGGGCTTGCGCGCCACCCGCCTCGCCGGCTCCCCCCTGCGCCGCACGATCGCCCTGGCCCACCGTACGGACGTCGCGCCCCCGCGCGCGGCCCGCGAGCTGAAACGCCTCCTGCTGGGCTGACCGACCTCGCGCCGCCGTCCTTCGGCTGCCCGGGCGCGGGGTCAGGCCGGCCGTATCGGCAAGGCGGTGTCGAGGCCGTCGGCCAGCATGGCGAAGGCCCGCTCGGCGTCGGCCACCGCGTCCGGGTACATCTCGTCGGCGCTCCGACCGGCGGCGATCCGGCTCCAGTTCTCCCGGCCCAGTTCCTGGCGCACCGCCACGAGGTTCATGGCCGCCAGCCGTGCGGTGAGCGGCGCCACGGACTCCGCCTCCAGAGCCTCGGCGAGGAGCTCCACCTCCCGCGCCGTGTACTGGGTGATCCGGGACTTCAGACCGGCGGTGGAGTACAGGAGCCCCTGGAAGGCGAGCACGTTCGGGTGGTCGCACAGCCCGGTGATCGGGTCCCGCTCGGCGAGGGCGGCCACGAAGTGGTCGCGGATCGCCCCGACCGGGCTCCGACCGGCGGGCCGTTCGCGCACGACCCGCGCCGCCTCGTCCTGGTGGTCGGCGAAGCGGTCGAGGACGAGGTCCTCCTTGGTCGGGAAGTAGCGGAAGAGGGTGGGCTTGGAGACCTCCGCCGCGGCGGCGACATCGGCCACCGACACGGCGTCGAAGCCGCGTTCCAGGAAGAGTTCCAGCGCCGTGGCCGCCAGCTGGCGGCGCGTACGCAGCTTCTTGCTCTCTCGAAGACCGATCGCGTTTTCCATGCCCACACGGTACCACCGAAAAATGACCAAGTCACGTTCTTTACCGGGTTGCTTTTTCGTTCTCGACGCGCTTTCCTGGAACCCGGCGACAACGAGAGGACCACCGATGAACGACGTGCTGATCGTGGGATCCGGGCCCACGGGGCTCACCCTGGCCTGCGGCCTCGCCCTCGACGGCGTTGCGGTGCGCATCGTGGACCAGCGCCCCGGCCCGCACCGCGAGTCCCGGGGCAAGACCCTGAACACGAACAGCCTGGACATCCTGGAACAGCTGGGGGTGGCCGCGAGGATGACGGCCATCGGCAACGCCGATCTGGTGTTCCGCAAGTACTTCGACGGCGCCCACATCAGCGACACCCCCGTCACCGACGCCCTGTTCATGGGCCAGTGGCAGATCGAGCAGGTGTTGCGCGAGCGGCTCGCGGAGCTCGGCGTACAGGTCGAGTACGGGACCAGGATCACCGAAATCCACCAGGCCGCGGACGAGGTGACGGCGCGACCGGAGGTCGGCCCTGCCATCCGCAGCCGCTACCTCGCCGGCTGCGACGGCGGCCGCAGCACGACGCGCGAACTGCTCGGCATCCCCTTCGAGGGAAGCACCGAGGAGGAGGCGTTGATGGTCCTCGGGGATGTGAGCGCACCGGGGCTCAGCCGCGACCACTGGCACCAGTGGTTCACCTCGGACGGCGGTGCCATGCTGCTCTGCCCGATACCGGGCACTGACTCCTTCCAGCTCCAGGCCTCGCGGGAGCGGGACGCCCACGGGGAGCCGATACCGCCGTCCCTCGAAAGCTTCCAGCGGCTGTTCGACCGGTACGCCGGGATACCGGGCATCGAACTGACCGACCCCACCTGGATGTCGGCCTGGACCGTCAACGTCCGCATGGCCGCCCGGCTACGGGAGGGAAGGGCCTTCCTCGCCGGGGACGCGGGCCACGTCCATCCCATCGCCGGCGGCCTGGGCATGAACACCGGGATGCAGGACGCGGCCGCCCTGGGCCGGGCCCTGACCTCGGCCCTGAGCGCACCTGCCGGGCCCGTCCGGGAGGAACTCCTCGACCGGTACGAGGCGGAACGGCTGCCCGCGGCCGCCGAGCTGCTGGCCGACACGACGGAACGACTGGAGCGGGTCCTCACCGCGGTGCGCGAGCCGGGCAGGGGAACGGAGGCGGGTCTGCGCTGACCGAACACCGCGACGGCCGTCCACACCGCCTCACCGGCCTCACCGGCCACCCCGACGGCCGCACTCGGCTCGTCGGCTCCTGGGCTCCTGGGCTCCTGGGCTCCTGGGCTCATCGACTCCGGGGCTGCTCACCGGTCAGCGGACCGTGGGGCCGCGCCGCCCCACCCGGAGGCCGATCAGCCGGGGGTGGGGACCGCGTCGGAGAGGGACAGGGTGTGGATGCGGTCCGGGGAGCCGGGGCGGGCGTAGTACCAGCCCTGGGCCGTGTCGCAGCCGAGGTCTCGGAGCTGGGCCGCCTGCACCCCGGTCTCGACTCCCTCGACCGTCACGGCGAGTTCGAGGCTGTGGGCGAGCGCGACGATGCCCTCCACGATCTTGACGTCGACGGGGTTGGCCGGCTGCTGCTGCATCCCCTGGGTGAAGGAGCGGTCCAGCTTCAGGACGCTGACGGGGAGGCGGCGCAGGTTCGCGAGGTTCGAGTAGCCGGTGCCGAAGTCGTCGAGGGCGATGTCCACGCCCAGGGCGGCGAGCCGTCGCAGCGGTTCGAGGAGCTCGTCGTCGGCCCCTATCAACGCCGACTCGGTGACCTCCAGGCACAGGGCGCCCGGGGCCAGACCCGAGGCCTCCAGTACCCGGACCGTGTCGGCGACCAGGCCGGGGTGGTGGAGCTGGGTCGGGGAGAGGTTGACGTTGACGCGCAGACCGGAGCCGCCGTTCTGGAGCTGCCAGCTGCGGGCCTGCCGGACGGACTCCTCCAGCACCCAGCGGCCGAGCGGCACGATCAGGCCGGTGCGTTCCGCGAGCGGGATGAAGCGGTCGGGGCCGAGGACCCCGTACTGCGGGTGCGACCAACGCACCAGCGCCTCCGCACCGCGGACGCTGCTGTCGTGCATGTGCACCAGCGGCTGGTACTCGATGAAGAACTCACCGCGTTCCAGCGCGGCGGGGAGCGCGTTGGTCAGGCCGTGCCGGGTGATGGCGCGCGCGTCGGCCGCCGCGTCGGCGAACTCGAAGCGGTTGCCGCCCGCCGCCTTGGCCCGGTACATGGTGATGTCGGCGCTGCGCAGCACCTCCGCCGCGGTCCGTTGGCCGGCCCGGCCCTCTACGATGCCGATGCTGCCCCGCACGGTCAGCTCCCGGCCCTCCAGCCGGATCGGCGTCGACAGGGCGGACAGGATCCGGACCGCCAGGTCCGTGACCTTCTCCTCGTTGTCGGCGGCGGGGCCGGTGGTGAGGGCCACGAACTCGTCGCCGCCCAGGCGGGCCACCACCTCGCCCGGTCCGGTCGCGCAGCTCTGCAACCGATCGGCGACCTCCACCAGGAGCCGGTCGCCGGCCGAGTGGCCCAGGCTGTCGTTGACGGCCTTGAAGCCGTCGAGGTCCAGGTAGCACAGGCCGAAGCGGTTGCCTCCGCCCCCGCTCAGGGCCTTCTCCAACCGTTCGAAGAACAGGGTCCGGTTGGGCAGCCCGGTCAACGCGTCATGGGTCGCCTCGTAGCGCAGCCGCAGGTTCAGCAGTCGGCGTTCGGTGGTGTCCTCCATGAGGGCCAGCTGGTACTGCGGGGTGCCGTCGGTGTCCCGCAGCAGGGACACCGTCAGGTTGGTCCACAGGACGGTGCCGTCGTGCCGGTAGTACGGCTTCTCCACCCGGTAGTGTTCCCGCTCCCCCCGTACCAGCTCCCCGTACATGCGCCACACGTGCGGGGTGTCGTCGGGGTGGCCCCATTCGCTGACGTTGCGCCCCCGTACGTGCCCCTCCAGGCCGCCGAACATCTGCAGCAGGGTGTCGTTGACCTCAAGGACGTTGCCGTCCAGGTCGGCGATGCCGATACCGATGGCGGCCCCCTCGAAGACGGCCCGGAAGCGTTCCTCGCTGGCGTGGAGGGCCTGCTGGGCGTCGCTGCGGGCCGTGAGCGCGGAGCGGGCGATGGCCTCCTGCTCCTTCAGGGTCCGTTCGCGCAGCGCGCGGGCGAAGCCGGCCGCGATGCCGTGCTGGAGACGGGCACAACGGGAGCGGTACTCCTCGGTGCCCTCCGTTCCGGAGCCGTCGGGTCCGCAGTAGAGCACGAGGTAGGACTCGACCACCCCGAGGGTGCCGGCCAGGGCCTCGGGGTCCGTGCAGTGCACGGCGACCAGTGCGGCGCCCACCCGCTGGGCGATGGCGGCGTCGAAGGGCCGGGCGTGCAGGGCCTCGGTGAGGGTGCGGGTGAGCGGGACGAGATGCTGTTCGAACTCCGGCCGGGTCAGGGAAGTGGCCGTGACGGGGAAGATCGCCCGCCCCCAGATGGTCGCGAAGCGCGCGATCCGGTCCTCCAGCCCGCTGCGCAGCTCACGCAGCTGCTCCCGCCCCGGGACGGGGCCGGTGGGCTTCGCGGAGCTGCCGGCCGGGTCCGGGGCGGTGCCGAAGGCGACGGCCTCCGGGAAGGCCCGGCCCGGGGAGGCGGGCGGCGGTGTGGGAGCGGGGAGTCTCACGCCTTGCGTCCCACGCCGCCGAAGCCCGAGAAGGCGTACGGGTCCTCCGACTCGTCGCCCTCGGCGAGCGCCTCGGTGCGGTCCGGGCGCCAGTCCGGCATCGACACGAGACCGGGTTCGAGCAGGTCGAAGCCGTCGAAGAAGCCGCCGACCTGCTCCCTGGTGCGCATGACGAGGGGGTTGCGGATGTCCCGATAGACGTTGACGACGCCGCCCGCGACCTCCTGGGTGAGCGGGATCCCCTCGTACGAGGCGTGCGTGAGGACGAGCAGGCTGCCCGGGGCCAGCGCGTCGCGCAGTTCGGCGACGGCGGCGTACGGCTCGTCCGCTTCCTCGATGAAGTGCAGGACCGCGACGAGCAGCAGCGCGACGGGGCGGTTCAGGTCCAGCAGCCGGCCGACCTCGGGGGCGGCGAGGATCTCCTGCGGCTTGCGCAGGTCGGCGGCGACCACGCCGGTGCGCTCGTCACCGTCGAGGACGGCCCGGCTGTGCGCGACGGCCACCGGGTCGTGGTCGACGTAGACGACGCTCGCTTCGGTGCTCGCCGCGTGGGCGATCTCGTGGACGTTGCCGAAGGTCGGGATGCCGGAGCCGATGTCGAGGAACTGGGTGACGCCCTCGGCGACGGCGTGCCGGACGGCACGGCGCATGAATGCCCGGTTGGCCTGCATGACCTTGGGGAGTCCCGGCATGAATTCCATGGCGCGGCGGGCCGCCTGGCGGTCGACCTCGAAATTGTGGGAGCCGCCCAGGTAGTAATCGTAGATGCGGGACACGCTCGGCACCGATATGTCGATGCCTGCCGGGGCCCAGGCGGGGCGCTCCATCGGGGTCTCCAAGCCGTCGTCGTGTCGTGGTCCGTCCGGGGGGCGGGACGGGGGTCGGACTCCTGTCCGAGCCGAATGTACTGATCATTGCCCAACGGAGCGAGTAAAAGCGGAAATTGGCGGTCCGTTCTTGGTCACACACCAAAGGCTCGAACGGGTCCGGAGAGAGGCGGATCAGAATCCGACAAATACCTTTTGGGAATTGAACGACACTCGGTCAGACACGGTCGTCGGCTGGCTCAAACCTCTCGGGTCCCAACTCCGCCCGTTCAGGCGAACCAAGCCCGTCCCCCACGTGCGCGGGCGCGCGCGGGCCCATGCTCCCCGGGTGAACAGAGCCTGTGCCAGGCGCATGCTGGCGGTCCCGGTCCTGCTGTGGGCGGCGTTGGCCGTCACGCCGGCCGTGGCCGATAGCAGCGCATACGCGACGATCGACGCCGGCGACGGCGGAGCGTCCCCCAAGGTGTTCGCGGCCACCGGCAGCGGCGGGAGCGCGGCCGGTCGAGGTGGCGGACATCACGGCAAGGGGCCCGGCAAGGGGCACGGCGGCCATCACGGCGGAGGGCACCACGGAGGACATCACGGGGGGCACGGTGGACACCACTGCCCGCCGCCTCCCCCGCCGTGCCCTCCCAAGCCGACCCCGACACCGCCGAAGCCGACCCCCACGCCGACACCGACCCCCACGCCCACCCCGACCCCGACGCCCCCGCCGCCCCCGCCGAAACCCACGCCGCCCCCGCCGCCGAAGCCCACCCCGCCACCACCCCCGCCGGCTCCGGCTCCGCCCAGGCCGGCCCCCGAACCGGTACCGAAGCCGCCGGCCCCCGCCCCGCCACCACCCCGGGTGTACAAGGCGCCCGCTCCGCCGCCGCCCGCGCCGGAGCCGACGCCGCCCCCGGTGGTGACCCCGTCACCCGCGCCCAAGCCGGTGGCGCGGCCCAGCTACCACGCACCGGCCCGCAAACCGGCCGAACGGCACATTTCGCCGGTCACCTTCACGCTCATGACCGCGGCTCCGGCCGTGCTCGCGATCGTCGCACTGCGCCCGCGCTGACCGCTCGGGACCGGCCGACCGCTCGAAATCCACTGACCGCACGGAACCGCTGTCCGCGCGCGACCCACTGACCGCGCCGACCGCACCGGACCACCGGTGCGCAGGTTCCTCCTTCCCCGTGATCACCGATTGGGAGTCATCTTGTCGGAATGGCTCGTCCTGTCCCTGGCGATGGCCGCGGCATGCGCCGTGGTCCTTTCCATCGCCTTCTTCAACCACCGCAGGATCGGCGAGGACGACGATCCGAACGAAACCCCGGACGTCATCGAGTACATGACGATGATGATCGGGGTGATCTACGCCATCGTGCTCGGTCTCGCCATCGCCGGCGTCTGGGAAGGCAGAGGGGCCGCCCAGGAATACGTCCGCCAGGAGGCCCAGGCCCTGCACGAGATCAGCGTCCGCTCGGAGGTCTACCCGGCCGAGGTGCGCAAGAAGATCCGCTCGGACGTCGACGCGTACGTGACGTACGTGGTGGACACGGAGTGGAAGCAGATGGCCGAGACCGGCGAACTGACCGACCGCGGCACCGAGCTGTTGGAACGCATCCGCCGGGACGTGACGGACTACGAACCACAGACCGACCACGAGGGACAGGCCTACCAGCCGCTGGTCGACCAGGCCGCCATGGTGGACGACGCCCGCAACTCACGCGGGCAGAGCGCCGGTGCCACCATGCCGGGGGTGGTGTGGTTCGGGCTGATCGCGGGAGCACTCGTGACCGTGGGGTTGATCTTCACCCTGCAGATCCGCCGCTCGTTCCGCGAAATGCTGCTGGCCGGCCTGTTCAGCGCACTGATCGCCTTCCTGCTGTTCCTGATCTGGGACTTCGACGCACCCTTCGGACGGGGCATCTCGGCGACCGCCGAGCCCTTCCTCGCACAGTTCCCGCATCTGGGACTCGGGGACTGAGGGTCGCCCCGGGCGCCCGGAGAACAGGCGCCGGGGGCGGACGTCGGCAAACCGGGGACGGGCCGTCCGTCCCCGGTTCGGCCTACCGCCATGCCCCATTCGCCCGTTCCTGATCGCGGGTCACCGGACCCGCACCTAGCGTGGCGGACATCGAGGTGCATGACCCCTCACGTGCGGAAACGCTGCGCGGCTGCTCCTCGGGGATCCGGAGAAACCAGCCATGGGTGCGATACGCAGCTCCGTCACCACCCTGTTCAGCGCCGGCGCCACAGGCGCGCTCTTCGCGCTCGGCGCATTCGGCGCGCCGGCAGCCCTCGCTGCGGAGGCGGCGCCCATCACCTCGTTCGGCTTCGCCATCACCCCGTCCACGGTCGCCCCCGGCGGACGGACGGTGCTCTCGGTCACCGGCTGCGACGCCGCCTTCGCCACCGCCTCCTCCGGGATCTTCGACACCGTGAGCATCGCACGCGGGCAGACCGTCCCGGTCACCGTGGACGGCGACGCCCGCCGAGGGGCCCAGTACTCCGTCTCCTTCACCTGCAACGGTGAGACCGGCTCCGCCGACGTGACGATCGCGGGCGCGACGAGCACGCCCACCACCAGCTCGACCACGGGCCCGCGTACGGGCACCTCCCCCTCGGCCTCCTCGGTGGCCTCCTCCCCGGCCGCCTCCTCCCCGGCGGCAGCGGTGGCCCCGCCGCGCACCACGCCGGCGTCCCCACCGCGCGCCACGACGGTGACCCCGGCCCGCACGACGGCCGCCGCCGTCCCCCCGCGCACCACCACCGCACCCGTTCCCCGTGCGACCACGGAGTCGGCCGCGCGCGCCACGACGGGCACCGTCTCGGGCGACCTCACGGCCTCGGGTGGTGCCAGCCTCGGGGTCCGGGGCGGGCTCGGCGGCAGCGTCGCCGGGATGGACCCGCTGGAACTCGGCGCGGGTGCGGGTCTCTTCCTGATCGCTTCGGCGGGCGCCGTGTACGCCCTGCGCCGCCGCCGGCCGTCCAACGGTCACTGACCACCACCGCGACGGCTCCCCGAACGACCCGCTGAACGACCCGCGGCACCCGGACGTCCCTCACCACCCCCGGCGGGGTCGCCCCGCCGGGCCCGATCCGCAGGACCGCACGACCGACCCCGTACGCCCGCCCGTCCCGCACCGCGTACACCGCCCCGCGCACGGCCCGACGCTCATCGGCGCTCCCCGCATTCGGTCGGGGCCCACCCGACCGACGGGCACCCACACCGCGTTCCGCCCCACCCGCGCCCGCCCCACCCCGCGAACCGCCGGTCGCCCCGAGGCCCGTGCGGGCCCGGGGCGACCGGCGATCGTCAGGGTGGGCTCGCGCCCCGTACGGTGGGCCCCGTCAGGCCCGACCCGCCGGGACCGGACGACGACGGCGCATGACGTGCACGCCCGCGCCGAGTGCCGCCGCACCGATCAGACCCGCGCCCATGGCCGTCTCGGCGGCGGACGGGCCGAAGGACCCGCCGATGCCGCCCTGGGCACCGCGGCCCGGGAGGATGGTGAAGCGGTGGGTGGCGACCAGGTTGTTGTCGTGGCACTTGACCGACAGCGTGTGGTGGCCCGGCGAGGCGTGGTTGAAGATCCGGACGGTGGCGAAGCCGATCGGGCCGGACGACAGGTTCGTCTGCGGAAAGTTGCCGTGCGACCAGACGGTGCCGCCGTTGCGGCAGCCGGCCGCGCTGACCTGCATCGAAGCACCCTGGTGCACGGAGTACGGGTTGACCGTGACGTTGCTGGGCCCGCTGCCGCCACCCTGCGGGTTCGCGTGGGCGGACGTGGCACTGAGACCGATCGCGGCGCAAGCAGCCGCGGTCACGGTGAGAGCGCGGAAAACACGCATGGTGGAACCTCCAGCGGAAAGCGCCCCGGAGCGGTGGCTCCGGGCAGATCGACGAGAACGCCTCCCATCACGAACCCTCGGTCCGGTCCGCAACCGACGCATGTCCACCTTTGGGCCGCCCGGTTGAGCGACACGCCGAAGGACGCGAAATGAATCTGACGGATCCGCAGGTCACGGGGCGTCAGGCATTTATGTGACGATTACCTGGATGGGCGCACCCCTTCCGGCCCCACCACCCGTTCGCCCCTCCCCGATCGCCGTCCCGACCGAGCGCCCTTAGCGTGCGTGAAGTAGGGCGTACAGGGGTGGGACTGGAACGCGGGTCGGGACCCCCGCGTCGGGAAGGGAGAGCCATGACCGAGGACGAGAGTGAGCAGCGGCCGAGGAGACGTTCCCCCTGGGGCGTGCTCGCGCTGGTCATGCTCAGCGGCCTCGCCATGATGCGCAACGGAGCGAACATCGAGGACGGGCCGCCGCAGCCCACCGCCGCCGCGGCCGTCGCCGTGCGCCCGGACCAGCTGCCGGCGAATCCGCCGACGCCGCCGGCGGACATGGAGGTGCTGGACCACTCGTCGGTGCAGCGCATCCGGGTGCCCTCGATCAACGTGGACGCGCCGGTGATGACGGTCGGGCTGGACGCGCAGGGGTGGATCGACGCCCCTCCGCCGCAGGACCGCAACCTCGCCGGCTGGTACCTCAACGGCATCTCGCCGGGCCAGCAGGGTTCGGCGGTGATCGTGGGGCACGTGGACAACGCGCAGGGCCCGGCCGTCTTCTACGGCCTCGGGTCGACGAAGCCGGGCAGCCGGATCGAGGTGGAACGGTACGACGGGCGCACGGCCGTGTTCGAGGTGTACGGCGTGGAGGTGTTCTCCAAGGAGTCCTTCCCCGGTGCCCGGGTGTACGGGGACACCGGGCACCCGGAGCTGCGGGTGATCACCTGTGGCGGCGGCTACTCGAAGGACAAGGGCTACGACGGGAACGTGGTCGTCTTCGCCAGGATGGTGGCCTCCCGCTGACGGATCTTCCGCCACCCCCTTTCGACGGAACCTCCGGCGGCCCTGTCGCCGGGGTCCGTCGAAGGGTCCGCCGGGGACCCGTTGCCGGGATCCGCCGACACGATGCCTTCCCGCCGCCCCGCAGGGGGAGTTCCCCTCAGCGGGGCGGCAGTGTGGGCAGGGTCATCCGGTAGCCGCGCGCCAGGAGTTGGGGCAGGTAGGTGGCGAGGGCCTGGACGCTCTGCGCGCGGTTGCCGCCGGCGTCGTGGTTCAGCACGATCACCCCGGGCCCGGCTCCGGCCTGGACGCGGGACACGATGGCGCTCGTCCCGGGTTCCTTCCAGTCGAGGGTGTCCAGGGTCCAGGCGAGCGGCTCCATGCCGAGGTCGGCACCGATCTCGAAGGCGGCCCGGTTCCACGCCCCGTACGGCGCCCGAAACCACAACGGCGCTTCTCCGATGGTCTGTTGGACGACCTCGCTGGTGCGACCGATCTCGGAGAGCAGGGCGGGGCGGCTGAGCTTGGGGATGAGCGGGTGTGTCCATGTGTGGTTGCCGATGACGTGCCCCTCGGTGACCATCCTGCGCAGCAGGTCGCGGTTGTCGGTGGCCATCTCCCCGCAGACGAAGAACGTGGCGCGGACCTGGTACCGGGCGAGGGTGTCGAGGATGGCGGGGGTGTAGCGGGGGTCGGGGCCGTCGTCGAAGGTGAGGGCCATGGCGCTGGCGTGGGCCGCGTCGTCGGGCAGTCCGAGGATGGGCCGGGCCCGGACCGCGGGTTTCACGAGGGGTGGCCGCGCGGGTGCCTCGGCGGTCATGGGCCTGAGCCGGTAGGACTTTTCGGGCGGTCCGGCGGGGCGCAGCCCGGGCGCTCCCGCGGCGCCGACGGGCGGCGGGCCCCCGGCCGGGGTGGGGCCGGCCGTGCCGGGGAGCGGGGTCTGTGACTCGCCGGCCGTGACCAGGGTGGACGCGGCGGCGATTCCGAGGAAGACGGCGGTGCGCAGGAGCACGCGTCGCCCTACTGTCGGCTCGTCATTTTTCATTATTACTACGTATCAACGACATCCCGGCAGATGTCGAGAGGCGCGGACGCACCCCCGTTCGCTCACCCGTTCAGCCGCGCCGCACCAGGGGGAAGGGGAGCGTCTCCCGGATCGTCAGGCCCGTCAGGAACATGACCAGGCGGTCGACGCCGATGCCCAGGCCGCCGGTCGGCGGCATGGCGTACTCCAGGGCGTCCAGGAAGTCGTTGTCGAGTTCCATGGCCTCCGGGTCGCCGCCCGCCGCGAGCAGGGACTGCGCGGTGAGGCGACGGCGCTGCTCGACGGGATCGGTCAACTCCGAGTAAGCGGTGCCGAGTTCGGTTCCGAAGGCCACCAGGTCCCAGCGTTCGGCGAGCCTCGGGTCCTTGCGGTGCTGCCGGGTGAGCGGGGAGACGTCGGTCGGGAAGTCCTTGTAGAAGGTGGGCAGCTGGGTGCGTTCCTCGACCAGCCGCTCGTACATCTCCAGGACCACGTCGCCGCGGGTGTCCTCCGGCGCGTGCGGCACCTTGGCCCGGTCGCAGAGTCGGCGCAGCACGTCCTCCTCGGTGTCCGCGTCGACCTCCTCGCCCAGGGCCTCACTGATCGCGCCGTACATGGTCTTGACGGGCCACAGGCCGGAGATGTCGTGTACGACGAGCTTCCCGTCGGGGCCCGCCTTGTGGGCGATCGGCGAACCGTAGGCCGCGGTCGCGGCCCCCTGGATGAGTTCGCGGGTGAGGTCGAGCATGACGTCGTAGTCGGCGAAGGCCTGGTAGGCCTCCAGCATCGTGAACTCGGGGTTGTGCTTGTAGGAGACGCCCTCGTTGCGGAAGGTGCGTCCCATCTCGAAGACCTTCTCCATGCCGCCGACGCACAGTCGCTTGAGGTAGAGCTCGGGTGCGATGCGCAGGTAGAGGTCGAGGTCGTAGGCGTTGATGTGCGTGCGGAACGGTCTGGCGTTCGCGCCGCCGTGGATCTGCTGGAGCATCGGCGTCTCGACCTCCAGGTAGCCGCGGTCCAGCAGCCCCTGCCGCAGGGCCTGCACCGCGCCGGACCGGGCCCGTACGACGTCGCGGGCCTCGGGGCTCGCGACGAGGTCGAGATAGCGGCGCCGGACCCGTGCCTCCGGGTCGGCGAGACCCTTGCGCTTGTCCGGGAGGGGACGCAGGCACTTGCCGGTGAGCTGCCAGTCGGAGACGACCAGGGACAGTTCGCCGGACCGGCTGGTGCCGACCTCGCCGCTCGCCACCACGTGGTCGCCGAAGTCGACCTGTGCGGTGAAGGACTCCAGCGCCCCGGGCCCGGCCTCGTCCCGGGTGAACATCAGCTGGGTGTCGCCGGTCCAGTCGCGCAGTACGGCGAAGACCACGCCGCCGAGGTCGCGCACGACCATCACCCGTCCGGCGAGGGTGACCTGTTCGCCGGTGCGGGCTCCCGGCGGGTAGCCGGGGTGGGCGGCCTTCAGCTGGGCGACGGTGTGGGTGCGCTGCCGGATCCCGACCGGGTACGGGTCGGTGCCGCTCGCCCGGATCCGCTCCATCTTGGCGTGCCGTACCCGGACCTGGTCGGGCAGCCGCTCGGCCCGGGGGCCATCGCCGTCCTCGCCCACGAGGTCCAGGCCCATGGAGTCGATGGACGGCAGCCCCTCGGTGGTGGCGGGGTTGGTGAGGCCCCTGGGGTGGCCGTTGCCCCACAGGGTACGCAGGCTCGGTACGGAGACGAAGCCCTCCGCGATGCCGGAGGCGAGGCTGACCCGGGCGAGTGATCCGGCGTCCTGGTAGCAGAGGAACCGGGGGTACCACTCGGGGCCGTACTTGACGTTCGAGCGGTACAGCGCCTCCAGCTGCCACCAGCGGGAGAAGAACAGGAGCAGCTTGCGCCACAGTTTCAGGACCGGGCCGGCGCCGATCCGACCGCCCTCCTCGAAGGCGGAGCGGAACACCGCGAAGTTCAGGGAGATCCGGCGCACGCCCAGGCCGGGGGCGGCGGCGCACAGCTGCGCGACCATGAACTCCATGACGCCGTTCGGGGCGGACCGGTCCCGGCGCATCAGGTCGAGGGAGATGCCGTCCTTCCCCCAGGGGACGAAGGACAGCAGGGCGATCAGCTCGCCCTGCGCGTCGAAGGCCTCGACCAGCAGGCAGTCACCGTCGGCGCGGTCCCCCAGCCGGTCGAGGGCCATGGAGAAGCCGCGTTCCGTCTCGGTGTCGCGCCAGCGGTCGGCCCGGTCGACGATCATCTGCATCTCGTCCTCGGACAGCGCCGAGTGGCGGCGGATGAGGGTGGTGGCCCCCGCCCGTCGGACCCGGTTCACGGCCTGCCGGGTGACCCGCATGTCCCGGCCGTCGAGGTCGAAGTGGGCGACCTGCAGGATCGCCTCGTCGCCGAGCTGGAGCGCGCTGAGCCCGGACCGGGCGTAGGCGGTCGCGCCATCCTCGGAGGCGCCCATCACGGCGGGCTGCCAGCCGTAGCGGCGGGCCACGGCCAGCCAGGCGTCGACGGCGGGGGTCCAGGCGGCGGGGTCGCCCACCGGGTCGCCGCTCGCCAGGCAGACCCCGGCCTCCACCCGGTACGTCACCGCCGCCTTGCCGTTCGGGGCGAAGACGACGGCCTTGTCGCGCCGGGTCGCGAAGTAGCCGAGGGAGTCGTTGCGGCCGTACGCGCCGAGGAGGGCCCGGATGCGGGGCTCCTCATCGCCGTGCAGGGCGGCGGTGAGTCGTTGGGAACGGAACAGGGTCGTGGCCGCGTTCAGCAGGGCGAGGGCGCCGAAGAGGCCGAGGAGGAAGTACAGGGGGCGGGGCGGGCGCCCGTCGAACTGTCGGGCGGAGAAGAGGCCGCCGAACACCTGCTTCGCGGCCCAGTCCAGCCACTGTCCCCTGGGCAGGGTCCCGGGGAACAGCGCGACGAGCCCCCACCCGACGAGGACCGCGGCGAGCAGTCCGAGGCCGAGCACGAGCATCGCGCGCCAGACGGCGCCGTGTCGGGACGCGGCGTAGAACTCGCCGCGCGCCGCGATGAGGATGATCATGGCGGCGACGGCGACGAACAGGGAGGGACCGCCGACCCAGTAGTCCCCGTCGGCGATGATCAGTACGTCGACCAGGATCAGCAGGGCCAGATAGGTGACGACGATCCACCAGGCGATCTTCTTGCGGGTGCCGAGGGCGGCGGCCAGCAGGAAGAGGAACACGGCGTACGCGAGGTTCTCGCTGACGGGCACCACGAACTGGTCCAGGAAGCGGACCACGGGCCTCAGCAGCCGTCTCAGCGTCGGGGAGAGGGCCAGCAGGGCGCACAGCAGCCCGAGCGTTCCGAAGAACGCGCCGAAGGCGTCCGGTACCCGGCTCAGGAACCGGCCGCCGGCCCTGCCGGTCCCACGGGTCTCCTCCACGGTGGCACTCATGGTTCGCACTGTAGGGAGGGCCGCGCCGGTCCGCGCGGCGAGCCCGCTAGCCTCGGGAGGGTGACAGAGCACGTGAACACGGGATTCGAGCGCGGCACCGACGGCCCGAAGGTCATCCTTGCCGGAGTTGACGGTTCCGACTCCTCCTTGCGGGCCGCCGCGTACGCCGCCGGCCTCGCCCGCCGCCAGAACGCCCTCCTCGCCCTCGTGTACGTCCAGCCCGTCCTCCCGGCCGGGGCCTCGATGGGTGCGCCCGTCGCCGACACCACCGGGGAGATCGCGGAGGGCATCGTCGCCGAGATCCGCGACGCCGCGGAGCGCCTGAAGGGCGTCTTCGACGTCCGCTGGCAGTTCCACACGTTCCGCGGGGACCCGTACGCCGGCCTCGTGAGCGCCGCCGACGAGCTGACGGCGGACGCCGTCGTCGTGGGCGCCTCCGAGCGGGCGGGCCACCGCATCGTCGGCTCGGTCGCCGTCCGTCTGGTCAAGGCGGGCCGCTGGCCGGTGACCGTGGTGCCGTAGTCGGGTGGTGCGCCGGCGTACGGGTTCCCGGCCGTCGTCGTCGGCGCGGTGCCGCGGCCGGAGACGTCAGCGGGCCGGTTTCAGGCCGTCCTTGGCGGCGCCGCGGCCGAGGACGGCCTCGGTGACGGCCTCCTGGGCCTCCTCGTAGTCGCCGCGGTCGGGATCCTCCGCGAGGGCCGCGGGGAGGTTGACCACCCGGCCCGGGCCGAGGTCCATCATCTGTGGGATGAACTCGGCCTTCGTCACCTGCCAGCGCTGCCCGGGCGCGGCGGGCGGGGCGAAGGTGAAGCGGCCGATCGAGCCGTAGTTGCCGCGCAGGTCGCGCGCGCCCGAGTGGTTGAACATCTCGCCGGCGACCTGGTCCCCCATCCCGTAGACGATCCAGGTGCCGTTGACCTTCTCGTAGGCCTGCGGTACGTGTGCGTGCGTTCCCAGGATCATGTCGATGTCGGGCCTGCCTCCGGTCTGCGAGGCGGTCAGTGCCTTCCCCAGCGAGAGCTGCGTCTCGTCGGGATCGGTCTCCCACTCGGTCCCCCAGTGGAGGCTGACCAGGACCACGTCCGCGCCGGCCTTGCGGGCGGCCCTGGCGTCGGCGACGATCCGGTCCTGCTTCATCTCGTTGACCGCCCACGGTTGGCCGTCCGGCATCGGGTGGCCGTTGGTGTCGTAGGTGTAGGCGAGGTGCGCGACCTTGGCGGGCCCGGCCCGGTACATCGTCGTACCGGCGGCCTCGGTGGCCGTGCGCGCGGAGCCCGCATGACCGAGCCCTACCTTGTCGAACCTGTCGAGGGTGCGCCGGATGCCGTCCGCCCCGTCGTCGAGGGTGTGGTTGGAGGCCGTGGAGCAGCCGTCGTACCCGGCGTCCTTCAGCCCGTCGGCGACCTCGGGCGGGGAGACGAAGGCCGGATAGCCGCTGAACGGTCCGCCGTCCTCACCGTAGATCGTCTCCATGTGGCACAGCGCGAGGTCCGCGGCCGAGACCACCGGCTTCACCGCGGAGAACATGGGGCGGAAGTCCCAGCCGTCGCCCGCGGCGTCCGTCGCCGCCCGCTTGATGACCGAGGTGTGCGGCAGTACGTCGCCGCTGGCCACCAGGGTGAATCCCTTCTCGGTGGCGCCGGGGGCCGCGGTTCCGGTGGGGGCGGGCGTACCGGCGGACGGGCCGGCGGCACTGGCGCCGGTACGGGCCGGGGCGGGTCCCCCGGTGGAGCAGCCGGCGGCCGCCGCCGGCAGCAGGAGGGCGGAGAGGAGTGCGAGTGCCCGTCGGGTGCGTGTGCTCATCTTCGCCGGCTCCCTTTTGTATGACTATCGGATCATCTGATCCGCAATCCATAGGAGAAGAAGCGCGAAGTCAAGGAACAGTGCCGTCCGCCCGAGCCGGCCCACCCCGTCGGCCCCCCGCCCGTTCGCCGCGCCGTTCGACCGTTCGTCGTGCGCCTCGGCCGCCCACCGGATGACCCGGGTGCTTGGGCGCAACGGCGGCACCGGACGGTTCCGGGCGGGCTCCGTGCAGGTCAGGGTGAGCGGGTCGGTCCCCGAAGCGGGAGCCGAGACCCCAGCGGCCCCCCGGAAGGAGCCGATCGTGCCGCCCTCCCCCACCCTCCAGCACACGGAACCCGAGGCTCTCGCCGAACTCCAGCGCGATCACGGACGGGCCGTGTTCGGTTTCCTGCTCGGCCTCACGGCGGGGGACGCCCAGCGCGCCGAGGACCTCGTCCAGGAGACCCTCGTACGGGCCTGGCAGCACCCGGAGGTGCTGACCAGCGGCCACGAGTCCATGCGGCCCTGGCTGTTCACGGTCGCGCGGCGGCTGGCGATCGACGCCCGCCGGGCCCGCCTGTCCCGCCCGCAGGAGGTCGACCCGCACGGTCTGGAGCACGCGCCGGAACCCCAGGACGCGGTGGCGGGCTCGGTCACCGCGATCGACGTCCGGCGCGCCGTCGGCAGTCTGGGACCCGAGCACCGGGACGTGCTCGTGCAGGTCTACTTCCAGGACCGCTCGGTGGCCGAGGCCGCCGCGGAGCTCGGCATTCCGGCCGGAACGGTCAAATCCCGTACGTATTACGCCCTCCGTGCCCTCCGGAAGGGACTCCAGGGGTACGGCCTCGGCGCCTGATGCCCGGGCCGCACGACTTCCACGGACCGCCACCCCTCGAAGGGCACCGGAGAAACTCTCAAGGATCGTCCGTCATGCGCACGAACCGGACAGGTAACGCATCGATTGCGGCATCAGAGCGTTCAAGTTGAGTAAACATCCCCCGCTCCACGAGTCGTGCGGTGAAGGCTCAGGGGTGACGGCGGAAGCTCGACGCACGGAGAGGTGGAACGGTGCAGCCCGAGGGTTCGAACGGCACCAGTGACGGCGGACTGGCAGTGCCCATGGCGTGGCTCTACGCGGAGTACATCGCCGACGAGCTGCTGCGCACGGGCCGGCTGATCCCGGTCAGCACCCTGGAGTTCCGCGCCGGACGCGACACTCTCGCGTTGACGATCTACCTTTCGGACGCGGCCGGTGAGCTCTCCGGCATCCGGGTGGTCTCGCAGCTCGACGAGTGGCTGTCCCTGACCGCCTACGGGCACCCCTGGCGCGACTGGGTCCACACCCGGTTCCTGGCGCTGGGCGAGGATGCCCGCGAACGCGGCGACGCGGAGGACCCCGACCTCGAACTGGCCCGCGCGGCCTGGCGCTGGCTCGACCACACCGAGCTGTTCGCCACCAACATCGACCCCGCCCGCCACGGTCACACGGACACCCCGCCGGGGCTGGACGAGAACGTCCGCGTCTGGACGCCCGCCTGGCAACTGGGCCTTCCCCTGGGGCACTTGGCGATGCACCTGTTCTAGGGTCCGTCCGCCCCCGCGACGCCCCGCAGGGTGCTCCTGCCGGCGCGGGCGCCCGGTCGTCCCTCAGGCCGTGTCGGCCGGGTCGGTCACCAACCCGGTGAAATCGGCCTCGTTGCGCTCGGCCCGGGTCACGTACCAGCGGGCGATCAGCCACATCACCGGGTACGCGGCCAGGCCGAGCGCGATCCAGACCAGCGGGCCGGCCGTCGACCGCGGGAGCAGGAACACCGGCGGCAGCAGCACCAGCAGCAGCGTGAGCACCGCGAGCGCGCCCAGTCCGGACCGCAGTTGGCTGCGCATCAGGGCCCGCACGTAGGTCGTGCCCAGTGTGGTGTGCTCGGAGATCTCCGAGCAGGCCGGGGCGTACGCGGGCGGCCGGCGACGGGTCCCCCGGGGCACGCCGGTGACGGTCTCCCGCCGGGGCGGGTGCTGCGGGTCGGCCATGGTGCCGGAGTCTACGCAGTGCCCCGCTACTTGAGGAGGCGGGAGAGCCTGCGGTCCGCGAGGGGCTTTCCGCCGGTCTGGCAAGTGGGGCAGTACTGGAGCGAGGAGTCCGCGAACGACACGGAACGGACCGTGTCCCCGCACACCGGGCAGGGTTCGCCCTCCCGGCCGTGGACCCGCAGCCCGCTCTTCTTCTCCGCCTTCAGCTTCCCCGCCGCGACCCCGTGGGCACGCTCGACCGCCGCGCCCAGGGTGTCCCGCACGGCCTCGTACAGGTGCGTGACCTGGTCCTCGTCGAAGGAGGCCGCCAGTTTGAACGGCGAGACGCGGGCCTCGTGCAGGATTTCGTCGCTGTAGGCGTTGCCGATCCCGGCGATGACGGACTGGTCGCGCAGCACGCCCTTGATCTGCCGGCGCTCCCCCGCCAGAAGTGCGGCGAAGGCGTCGCGGTCGAAGCCCTCCCCGAGCGGGTCGGGGCCGAGCCGGGCGATGCCCGGGACCTCCCGGGGGTCACGCACGACGTACACCGCGAGGCGCTTCTGGGTACCCGCCTCGGTGAGGTCGAAGCCTCCGCCCCCTTCCAGTACGACGCGCAGGGCGAGCGGCCCCTTGCCCGGCCGGGGCGGCTGCGCGGGAAACGCGTCCCGCCAGTGCAGCCAGCCGGCCCGGGCCAAGTGGGTGACGAGGTGGAGGTCGCCGATCCGCAGGGCGAGGAACTTGCCGTGGCGGGCGGTGGGCCCGGCCGTCAGCCCTTCCAGGGCGGTGGGCGGCGGGTCGTACGTCTTGAGCACGCTGACCGCGAGCGGGAGGACGCGCTCCACCACCCGCCCGGCGAGGTGCTCGTCGAGGAACCCCCGCAGGGCCTCGACCTCGGGCAGCTCCGGCATTCCCCCAGCCTGCCGCCACCCCGCCCGATCCGCGACCCGGACCGCTCGCCTCGCCGGGAGGCGTTCGGCGGGGATCGTCGTCCTGCCCGGCGGAGGCGGAATCCAGCCGGCAGGTCAGGACATCACGAACTCGCACCACACGCATTTGCCGCTGCCCCGGGGCTCCACGCCCCAGAGGTCCGCGAGCCGGTCGACGAGCATCAGGCCGCGGCCCGACACGCCGGACTCGCCCGCCTCGCGGCGCCTGGGGAGGGCGCTGGAGCGGTCCTCGACCTCCACGCGCAGCCGCCGCTCGGGGCCGCTCAGCACGCGCAGGGTGACGATGGCCGGCCCGTCGGTGTGCATGAGGGCGTTCACGATGAGTTCGTCCGCGACGAGTTCGATTTCGTCGGCCCTGTTCCGCGCACCCCACGCCCGGACCGCCGCGCCGATCATGTGCCGGGCGGCCACGAGGGCTTCGGGGTCCCCGGGGGCCACGTGCTGCTGGAGCCGGCCGCCGCCCTTCGGGGCCTCCTCGCCCTGGCGGCGCAGCAGGAGCAGGGCCATGTCGTCGTCGCCACCCCGGTCGTCGACGACCTCGCACAGCCGGTCCGCGAGGAGTTGCAGGTCGGCGGGGCCGTTGCGGATCAGGGAGGTGAGGAACCGTATGCCGTCGTCGAGGTCGGCGCCGGGCTGTTCCACGAGCCCGTCGGTGCACAGCAGGAGCGTTTCTCCAGGATCCAGTTCCACCGTGGTGACCGCGTACTCCAGCCGGCCGAACTCCGCCGACAGGCCGAGCGGCATCCCGCCCTCCACCGGCAGCCGTCGGCAGTCCCCGTCGCTGGTGCGCAGCAGCGGGTCCAGGTGGCCGGCGCGCACCAGCTGGAGGACCCCGGTGGAGAGGTCGGCCTCCACGTACGTACAGGTCGCGAAGCGGTCGGTGTCCAGCTCGTGCAGGAAGACGGACGCCCTCGCCATCACGGTCGCGGGCGAGTGGCCCTCGGCGGCGTACGCGCGCAGGACGATCCTGAGCTGGCCCATCACGGCGGCCGCGTGCGTATCGTGGCCCTGGACGTCTCCGATGACGGCGCCCACCCGGCCGCCCGGCAGCGGGATGACGTCGTACCAGTCGCCGCCGATGTCCTGGCCCATCCGTGCGGAGCGGTAGCGGACGGCGATCCGGGCGCCGGGGACGGCCGGGATGCGTCGTGGCAGCATGGCCTGCTGGAGTCCCTCGGCGAGGTCGTGTTCCTGTTCCAGCAGCATGGCCCGTTGGAGGCTCTGCGCGATGCTGCTGCCCAGGGCCACCAGCAGGTTCCGCTCGTCCTGGGTGAAGCCGTCCTTGTCCTGGTAGAGGAGTCCGATGGCGCCGATCGGGCGGGCCTGCGCGATCAGCGGGAGGTAGGCGGCGGCGGAGATCCGCATCGGGGAGATCTTCGCCCAGAGCCCCGGGTAGCCGTGGGCGAACTCCTCCGCCGAGTCGAGGAAGCGCGGCTGGAGCGAGCGGACGACCTCGCTCATCGGGTACGGCTCGTCGATGCGGGTGTAGCGGGTGCCGGGCACGAAACTGCCCTGGGGACCTTCGGCCACCAGGTGGATGCGGCCCGCCTCGACGAGACCCATGACCATGCCCATCGAGCCGAGGCGTTCCAGGCCGTGGGCGTCGCCCAGGGCGTCGATGACGTCCTTGACGGTCCGGGCGTGCGCGAGCGCCGCCGTGGTGCTCTCGACCACGGAGGTCTGGCGGCGGCGCTCGTCGTCCAGTCCGAGGCGTTCGGCGGAATGGCTGAGTTCCTCCGTGGCGTCGCGGACGATGCCGATGATCCGGTACGGGCGGCCGTCGGGGTCCCGCATGACACGGCCCTGGGTGTGGGTCCAGCGGAGCTCGCCGTCGCGGCAGCGGATCCGGAAATAGGCTCCGTAGCTGTCGACACCGCTCTTGAGGGCGCTGGAGACCAGCGCGTCCAGCCGGGTGGATTCGGCCGGCGGGACGCGCGGGGAGAGGGATTCGGGCCGTCCGTCGTAGGCGTCGGGGGTGGTGTCGAAGACTTCGAGGGCGGCTGAGTCCAGGTGCATGAGGCCGGTGACCAGATCCCAGTCGAAACTGCCCATCCGGTTCAGTGACAGCGACCGGTCCGCGTGTGCGGGCCAATCGTCCGGCAGCGATGTGGTGCTCGACACCGATCCACCATGACACAGCCGGGGGTCAGGCGCTCTCCAGGTACTGCGGGTCCTCGAACCCCCCGGTCAGCGGGTCCGGGACGTCGTACGGGAGGTCGGGCAGGAACGGGTCGAGCATGTCCTGCAGGGCGTCCTCTTCGGGGTATCCGGGCAGGGCGGCATCGCCGTCCGGGCTCTGCGGGAGCTGCTCGGACCGTACGTCGCCGGATGCGTCCCCGGGTGCGTTCGGCGCGGGGTCCGCAGGATCCGCCGGCCGGGCCGGGGACGGCGTCCCGGGCGCCTGCGGGGTCACCGGCTGCTGCGGGTTCACGGGCGGCTGCGAGGGCTTGCCGGGCGGGACGTCCGCGGCCGGCGGGCACGGGACGGCCGCGCCGGCGCCCGGCAGCTGCGACTGCTGGCCCGCGAGGGGCAGGTCTGCGGACGGGTCGGTGGGCACACCGGCCGCCCCGTCGCCGGGGACGCCGCCCGGGACGCCGCCGGGGGCACCGCCCGGGACGCCGGAGGACCCGTCGGCGAGCGGGCCGGGGGCGCCCGGGACGCCGGAGGAGACGCCCGTCGAGGTGTCGGGCAGCAGATCGAGGGGCGCACCACCGGACAGGTCACCGGCCGGGGCGCCGGACAGGTCGCCGAACAGGTCAGCGGGCAGGTCAGCGGCCGGGGCACCGCCCGGGCCGGTTCCGGTGGCGCCGGCGCCGAGGCCGCTGCCGGTCGTCCCGGTGCCGGACTCCGTGTAGAGGTCGGCGCTGAAATCCGTGGGGAGGTCGCCGCCGAGGTCGTCCGCGGTGAAGTCGTCGACGGGGCCGTCGAGCGGGCCGCCGGCGAGGTCGTCCGCGAAGTGGTCGGGCCCGGCCTGCGGCACCCCGGCGGCCGGGTCGGACGGCAGGCTCCCCCCGGCACCCCCGGTCACGTCGGACGGCACGTCCCACGGCAGGTCCCCGGTGAGGTCGGAGGGAGGCCCGGCGGGCGGCGCCGAAGGGGACACCGGCGGCTTGGTGCGCTCCAGGCTGTGGGAATCGGCCGCGGTGCAGGGGTCGGAGGCCGTCCCCGGCGCGTCGGCGGGCCCGTCGGGGATGCCGTCGGCCGGGTCGTAGGGCGGCAGCACGCGCGGTGTCCGGTCCTGGGCGCCGTCGTCCCCGGTCCGGCGCTCGATCCAGGTGTTGTCGGCCATGTTGACGATGAGCAGGTTCGCCAGGGGGCGGGCGCTCGGTTCGACGACGACGACCTGGTTGGCCTGGTAGCCCTGCCAGGGATCGCCCTTGATCACCGGGCTGCCGTTCGCGGAGCGCGGCGCGACGAGCGGGTTGCCGCAGCCGCAGCGGACCCGCGGCATGCCGTGCTCGTCGACGAGCACGGCCGTGCCGGCCTGGAGGACGGCCTGGAAGTCCTCGGGGTGGCCGTCCTTGAACCCGTGGCTGGTGACCCGGGTGTCGGCGCGGAGCACCACCGGGGTGAGCCCGCGCAGGAAGTCGGGGAGCTTGGCCTGTTCCACTCCGGCGACGGAGGCGAAGGCACGCCCCCTGGCCTCGTCGGCGACGAGGAAGCCGACCTGCCGTTCCACGTCACAGCTGCCGAACCGCTGCGTGCCGCCGTAGAGGCCGGGGGTGCCCGCGCCGATCGTACGGATGCCCCGACCGCTGCGGTTCGGCAGCGGCGGCTGGACCGGGGCCGACTCCCGGGTGGCGAAGGAGGCCGTGAAGGGCGCGGGGCCGGCGGCGCCGACGGGCTGCAACTGGACCTCCTTGCTCTCCGCGGCCGGACCCTTCGTCAGCTCGGGCGGCGAGCCCGTGCATCCTGCGGCGAGCAGTCCGACGAGGGCGAAGAGGGTTGTGCAGGTCGGTACGTGACGGCGCGACGTCTGACGGGATGTCATCGGTGCGGGCACGTCATTCACGTCTTTCACGCTGATCTCCCTGTTCGCCCCGGTTTGTCTTCTCCTGTCTGCCGCATGTTCCGGAGCACCGCAAGTGGAGCGCCGCGCGGGGGGAGCCGACACTCCGCACCCACAGTCTTGAACATGTTCAAGGAACCCCGTAGGGTCACGACAGTAACTTGAACACGTTCAAAGGAGTGCGTCATGACGGTGATCGTCAACCTGATCGTCACCCTGGGCATGTTCTACGTCGTCCCCGTGGGCCTCCTCCTCATCGACCCCACCGGATTGCGCACAGCCGCCCGACTGTGGCCGCTCGCGGCCCTTCCCGGGGCGCTGTGCCTGTGGCTGCCACGCGGAGCCGCGGCCACCGCGCTCGCCGCGCTCTACGCGCTCGCGGCGCTGGCCCTGGCCGCACACGCCCCGGTCCGACTGCTGCGGACCCGCTCCCTCGCCCCCGCCGAGGTGGCCGCGCTGACGGCGCTGGTCTCACCCTCGATCGCCGGGACCGCACTGGTCGCCGAGCGGGCCGGATACCGGCTCTTCGGCTTCGACCTCGACATCCTGGCCCTGACCGTCCCCCACTTCCACTTCGCCGGGTTCACGGCGGCACTGGTGGCCGGACTGGTCTGTCGATCGGCGGGCGGCCGACGGTGGGCGCGCTGGGCGGCATACAGCGTCCCCGCCGGCACCTTGCTGGTGCTCGTCGGATATTTCGTGGACGACTGGGCCGAACTGCTGGGGGCGGTGGTACTGACGGCCGGGATGTGGGCCGTGGCATTCGTGACCTGGCGCGACCTGCGGCCCACCGCGCGGGACCGGACCACCGGCACCCTCCTGGCGGTCTCCGCGGCCGTACTGATCGCGACGATGCTGCTGGCCCTGTGGTGGGCGGTGGGCGAGGCCACCGGGATCGCACACCCCACCTTGACCTGGATGGCCGCGACGCACGGCCTCGGCAACGCGCTCGGCTTCGCCCTCTGCTCGCTGCTGGCCTGGCGCCGCCTCGCCGCCACTCCGGGCATCCGGAGGACCCCGACCGCACCCACCGACCCGACCGCACCCGCCGCGCCGGCCACACCCACCGCCCCTGCCGCCCGACCCGTCCCGGGCGAACCGATCGACCGCGCGACGACCGCCGCGCCCCGGGCCATGACCCGCTGAACGCGAACCCACGAACGGAGAGCACCCCATGACCCGCCTCACCACCACCGGCCGGGACACCCTCAACTACCCCGACCGCGGAGCCACCCTGCGTCGCCCCCTCCCCGCCGGCTACAACCACCTGCACCACCGGGCCCGCATCGGACACGGCCGCGAGGTGTTCGAGACGGCGGGCAGGGCGGTGTCGGAGTTCGCCATGCACCGTGCGACCGGGGCCGACGTCCGGGCGGACGGGCCCGCCGCACCCGGAGTGCGGGTGGAGATCGGTCTCGGCATCGGCCCGCTGCGCGTCAGCGTGCCGTGCGAGGTGATCTGGGTACCGGACGCCGCGGACCGGGCCGGTTTCGCCTACGGCACCCGGACCGGGCACCCCGAGAGCGGCGAGGAGTCGTTCCTGGTGGAACTCGCCGAGGACGGCACGGTGTGGTTCGAGGTGACCGCCTTCAGCCGCCCGGCCACCTGGTACACCCGCCTCGCGGGCCCGATCGTCCCCGTCCTCCAGCGCGGCTACGCCCGGTGGCTCACCCGCCACCTGCGCGGACTGGCCGCGGGCGGCTGATACTGGAGGGGATGGACTGGTTCACCGCTCCCGCGTACTGGCCGGCCCGGATCGTGTTCCAGCGGACCCTCGCCGGCGTCTACGTCCTCGCCTTCGTCGGGGCCGCCCTGCAGTTCCGGGCCCTGATCGGGGCCCACGGCATGCTGCCCGTCCCGCGCCACGTGCGGTACGTGCCCTTCCGGCGCGCGCCGAGCCTGTTCCAACTCCACTACTCCGACCGGCTCTTCGCCTGCTGCGCCTGGGCCGGCTCGGCGCTCGCCGCCGCGTTGGCGGCGGGGTTCGGCGACGCGGTCCCGTTGGGCGCGGCCATGACGATGTGGGCCGTCCTGTGGTTGCTGTACCTGTCCATCGTCAACGTGGGGCAGACCTGGTACTCCTTCGGCTGGGAGTCGCTGCTGCTGGAGGTGGGCTTCCTCGCCGTCTTCCTGGGCAACGCCCGGGCCGGTCCTCCCCTGCTGGTGCTGTGGCTGCTGTGGTGGGTGCTGTTCCGGGTGGAGTTCGGCGCCGGACTGATCAAGATGCGGGGCGACGCCTGCTGGCGGAAGCTCACCTGCCTCTACCACCACCACGAGACGCAGCCCATGCCCGGGCCGTTCAGTTGGTTCTTCCACCACCTGCCGAAGCCGCTGCACCGGGTGGAGTGCGCCGCGAACCACGTGACGCAACTCGCCGTCCCGTTCCTGCTGTTCGCCCCACAGCCGGTGGCGTCGTTCGCCGCTGCCGTGATGGTCGCCACCCAACTGTGGCTGGTCCTCTCCGGCAATTTCGCCTGGCTGAACTGGCTGACGATCGCGCTCGCCCTGTCGGCCGTCGACCTCACCCGGTTCACCGGGCCGCCGCCCGCCGCCGCCTCGCGCACGGCTCCCCCGTGGTACGTGGTCCTCGTGTGCGCGGTGACCGTCCTGGTCCTGGTGCTGAGCCGGCACCCGGTCGCCAACATGATCTCGCGCCACCAGGTGATGAACCGTTCCTACGACGGGCTCCACCTGGTCAACACCTACGGGGCCTTCGGCTCGGTCGGCCGGATCCGCGAGGAGGTGGTCGTCGAGGGCACCGACGAGCGGACGCCGCGCGAGGACGGCGTGTGGCGGGAGTACGGCTTCAGGGGCAAACCCGGTGAACTCCGCCGGCTGCCGCGCCAGTTCGCCCCCTACCACCTGCGCCTCGACTGGCTCATGTGGTTCGCGGCGCTGTCCCCCGGCTACGCGCGGGACTGGTTCGGACCGTTCGTCGAGCGGCTGCTCGCGGGTGACCGGGACACCCTGCGGCTGCTGCGCCACAACCCCTTCCCGGACGCCCCGCCGCGCTTCGTGCGGGCTCGGCTGTACCGCTACCGGTTCACCACCCGGAGGGAGCTCCGTGAGACGGGCGCGTGGTGGCACCGCACGCTGGTGCGCGAGTACCTGCCGCCGACCCGGCTCACGGAGCGGGCCTCCTCAGAACCCCCGGATCCCGAGTAGGGCCGCCTCGCGCTCGGCGGAGATGCCCTTCTGCGGACGGTCGGGACGGTGCGGGGCGACGCCGCCGAGGCTCTGCAGCCAGGCCCAGGTGTCCGCGGCCGTCTCCTCGACGGGCCTGCAGGTCAGGCCGGCGTCGAGGGCCTTGGTCACGTCGGCGCCGAACATGAAGTCGTACAGCTCTCCCTCGGGAAGCCAGATCGGCAGTTCCGTCCAGGGTTCGATGCCGGCCTCCTCGATCACCGCGTCCGGGGTCCAACGCGGCTCGACCGTACCGCCGGTGGCGGCGGCGCAGGCCGCGATGAGGCTGCCCATGGTGGCGTGGCCAGGGGGCGAGACCAGGTCGTAGGCGCCGGAGCGACCGGCCGCGGCGGAGTCCAGGGTCCAGCGCGCGAGGTCGCGCACGTCGATGTACTGGAGGGGCAGGTCGGGGCGGCCGGGGGCCAGGAGGGGGCCGCCACGGGCCACCCGGTTCAGCCACCAGGGCAGCCGGCCGACGTTCTCGTACGGGCCGACGATCAGGCCCGCCCGCACCAGTAGCGCACGGTCCCCGAAGGCGGCCTCGACGGCCAGTTCGCCGCCGCGCTTGTCCTCGGCGTAGGCGGTCGCCTCCGCGTCGGGGGATCCCTCGACGAGCGGGCCGTCCTCGCCGGCGCCGGCCGGAGCGGGGTGGGCGTACACCGAGCGGCTGGAGACGTACGTGTACCGCCCGACCCGGCCGGCCAGCAGCCGGGCGCTGTCGCGCACCACGACGGGGGCGCCGCTCCAGGTGTCGACGACCAGGTCCCACTCCCCCTCGGCGAGGGCCGCGAGTCCGTCGGGAGCCGTGCGGTCCCCGTGGAGCGCGGCCGTGCCGGGCGGGGCGGCGTGGTGACCGCGGTGGAAGACGGTCACGTCCCAGCCTCGGTCCAGGGCGTCGTCGACGATCGCGCGGCCGACGAATTCGGTACCACCCAGCATCAGTAGTCTCATGGACCGAGACTGCACGACCTGAGCGGCCCGGGTAAGGGCTGATCGCCTTCAGCGATCACGCCGAGGGCGGACGCGGAACGGGAACTCCGCGCACGCCGTGCCCCCGTCGCCCATCGGCGCGGGGGCACGGACCGGTTCCCGGTCTGGGGGCGTGCTAGTCGATGCCGGGCAGGATGTGGGGTTCGGCCAGGTCGTCCTCGTAACCCGCCAGCCGGATCGGCGCGGAGCGCGCCCACACTTCGAGGCTGCCGAGCTCGTCGGACTTCGTGCGTGTGCCCCGACCCGGTCGCTCCAGGGTCTTTTCGGGCTTCGTCGTTTCAGTCACCGCGCACTCCCTCGTGTCGCGTAACCCGGCGAACACTGACGCGCGCCGGACATAGGGAAATATAAGAGTTTCCGGACGCGGTGGCGCCTTGGTGGAGCGGTGCCCGGGTGGGGCTCCTTGCGGCTCAGCGTACACATATGAGCGGGGCCCCGCTCGATGGAAGGGTAAAATCCACGCTGGACCGCATGTTTTCGCCCGGCGTTCGGCGAGTCGTACACCGGTGTTCCACCCCGGACCCGTCCGCTCGACGGCCGTGAGGCGTGCGCGCGAACAATGACCCGAACGGGGGATGGGACGGCGTTGGCGGACGTACCGGGGATCGGCAGTACCGACGAGCTCATGTGCTGCCGGACGCGCACCGGGGCCGCGGTCACGGACGGCGGCGCCGCTGCGCCGTTCGCACCGGCCCGACAGGGAACTCCGGGCGGCCGGACTGCTGCACGGCCCGACCCGGGAGCGGCGGCCGCTCCTGGGCGCCCGCGTCGCGGGCATCGCCCGGGAGCACCCCGCTCCGACGCGGCCCTATGAGCAATAGGACCCGGAGACCCTGCGTCATCGCGTCCGCGTCCGCGTCGACCGCGGGGTGACGGAGGACTGCCGGCCGGTCCTCGAACTGCTCGCCGCGCGCGTGCGCGGGGTGAACCGAGCGAGGACCCCGGAGCCCGGGGTCCTCGACGGCGGTTCCACCGGTCGACGAACGACCGTGCGGCGGACTACCAGTTGGCGGGGGCGTAGTCCTTGAGGAACACGCCGAACAGGTCCTCGCCGAGCTCGCCCCGGACGATCGGGTCGTAGACGCGGGCGGCGCCGTCGACCAGGTCCAGGGGGGCGTGGAAGCCCTCCTCCGCCAGGCGGATCTTGTCCGGGTGCGGACGCTCGTCCGTGATCCAGCCCGTGTCGACGGCGGTCATCAGGATCTGGTCCTTCTGGAACATCTCCTGGGCGCTGGTGCGCGTCAGCATGTTCAGCGCGGCCTTCGCCATGTTGGTGTGCGGGTGGCCGGCGCCCTTGTAACCGCGGCTGAACACCCCTTCCATGGCGGAGACGTTGACCACGTAGCGGCGTCCCGCCTCGGCCGCGGCCATCGCCGGCCGGAGCCGGCTGATGAGGATGAACGGGGCGGTGGAGTTGCAGAGCTGCACTTCGAGGAGCTCCACGGGGTCCACCTCGGACACCGTCTGGATCCAGCTGTTCGTGTCGTGGAGGTCGGGCACGAGGCCACCGGCGTCGATGGCGGTGCCCGCGGCGATCCGAGCCGGCGAGGCCGAGCCGGAGACCAGCGCGAGGTCGGTGACGTCCTGGGCGCTGAGCTTCTCGCCGCTGCCGGACGTCAGGGCGGCCCCGCGGTCGACGGTGCCGCTGCCGAAGGTGCCGATGACCTCGGCGGAGGGCAGCTCACCGGCCGGGAGCGGGGCGTTCTCCGCCGCGACCAGCTCGCTGTAGGCGCCGGGGGAACGACGGACGGTCTGGGCCGCGTTGTTGATCAGGATGTCGAGCGGACCCTCGGCGGCGACGGAGTCGGCGAGGGCGACGACCTGGGCCGGGTCGCGCAGGTCGATGCCGACGATCTTCAGGCGGTGCAGCCATTCGGAGCTGTCGGGCATCGCCTTGAAGCGGCGGATCGCGTCGCTGGGGAAGCGCGTGGTGATGGTGGTGTGCGCGCCGTCGCGCAGCAGCCGCAGCGCGATGTACATGCCGATCTTGGCGCGGCCGCCCGTGAGGAGCGCGCGCCGGCCGGTCAGGTCGGTGCGCGCGTCGCGGCGCGCGTGGTTGAAGGCGGCGCAGTCCTGGCAGAGCTGGTGGTAGAACGCGTCGACCTCGACGTAGCGGGTCTTGCAGACGTAGCAGGACCGCGGGCGCTGGAGTATTCCGGCGATCGGGCCCTTGGCCGCGGCGGTCAGGGCGTTGCCCTGGGTCTCGTCGTCGATCCGTTCGGCGGAACCGGTCGCGGTCGCCTCGGTGACGGCCTTGTCGTTGGCGGTCTTGGCGGCGCGGCGCTCCTGGCGGCGGCGCTGCTTGACCGTCCGGTAGAGGCCGGCGGTGGCGCGGCGTACGGTGATGGCGTCCGGGTGGTCGACGTCCAGCTTGTCCAGCTCGTCGATCACACCGAGGCAGAGGGCAAGACGCTCGGGGTCGATGCCCGGCCCGTATGCGTGGTTGTCTTCGGTCACCGTCATGGCCGCTGCCGTTCCTGGTTGGTCTGCGTCCGCGTGCTGCGGAAGTCCTCAAAACCGCAACTGTACGGAGCCTGTGCGCCGGGAGCCAAACCCGTCCTTGCGCACCTCACACAACGCGAGCGGGCTGTCACGGTATGGATGGTTACGTGACGCTCCGCGTCCCCCGCGCCCCGGACCGCGACCGCGGGCCCGGCGAGCGGCTGCGCCCCTCGGCGTGCCGCACGGACTCCTACGGTGACGCACGACCACCTGGGGCGATCCGGACATCGGGGAGGTCGCGTTCCGGCCGCGGAGCGGAGGCCCTTCGGCGGCACCGCGTACCGCTCGCGTACGAGCGATGACCCGACGTACTCCTCCTGGTGTATGCCCGGAGGATGACTCGGACGGCGATCATGCCCCCTCTGGGCGGATGAACAGCCGGCCGGGCTGGGGCATGGTGGATCTTATGAGTGCCTTGGCCCTGTCGGTTCTGCTCTGCCTGGTGTCGGCCGTCGCGTACGCGGCCGGCGCGATCGTCCAGGAACGTGTCGCGGCGACCTCCCCCGGCCGCGGTTACGCACCCCTGCGCCGGGCCGGATGGTGGGTGGCCGTGGGGCTCAACGGCCTCGGCGCGCTGCTGCACGTGGCGGCCCTGGCGTACGGGCCGTTGAGCCTGGTCCAGCCACTCGGTGCGCTGACGATCGTCTTCGCGCTGCCGATGGCGGCCGTGTTCGTGGGACGCCGCGCGGGGGCGGCGGCATGGCGGGGCGCGGTCATGGCGACGGCGGGACTGGCCGGGCTGCTCGCCCTGACGGGTGGGGACGGCGCCGGACGCCAGTCCCTCGTAGGAGGGGAGCGGATCCTCCTGCTGACGGTGACGGGAGCCGTGGTGGCGGCGCTGTTCCTCGCCGCGCACCGGGTGGTCCGTCCCGTGCTGCGCAGCGTGCTGCTCGCGGCGGCGGCCGGCACGGCCTTCGGGATGGGCTCGGTGTTCACCAAGGCGGTGGCGGAGGGCTTCACCCCGGGCGCCCTGGCCGCGCTGTGGCCGGACCTGGCGGCGATCGCCCTGCTGGCCGCGGGCGGACTGCTGCTGTCGCAGGCGGCGTACCGGGGGGCCGGGCTGACCGCGCCGCTGGCCACCGTGACGGTCGTCAATCCGGTGGTCGCGGCGGCGGTCGGGATCTCCTTGTTCGACGAGGGCTTCCGCCACGGCACCGTCGGCGCGCTCGCCGCGACGACGAGCGGGCTGCTGGCGGCGGCCGGCCTGATCCTGCTCACGGCCGTGCCGCCGCACGTGCGGGGGTCAGATGCGGACGCCGTGCCCGCGCAGGTACTTCAACGGGTCGATGTCGGAGCCGTACCCGGGAGCCGTGCGCATCTCGAAGTGCAGGTGCGGACCGCTGCTGTTGCCCGTCGAACCGGACCGGCCGATGCGCTGGCCGCCGGAGACCTGCTGACCGGCCTTCACGCCGAGCGCGGAGAGGTGGGCGTACTGGGAGTACCGGCCGTCGGAGTGCTTGATGACGACCTGGTAGCCGTAGGCGCCGGCCCAGCCGGCCGACAGGACCGTGCCGGGACCCACTGACTTGACGCTGGTGCCGGTCGGCACCGGGAAGTCGACGCCCGTGTGGTACCCGCTGGACCAGGACGATCCGGAGACCCGGTAGGCGGTGCCGAGGCCGCCGTCGACCGGCGCGGAGAACCCTCCGGCGGCCGGCTGCTGAACGGGCTTGGCGGCGGGCTTGGAGACCGGTTCCGGCTTGGGCTTCTCGACGGGCTTGGCCTGCTCGGTGGGCTTGGGCTTGGCGGCGGGCTTGCTCTGTTCCGGCGTCGGCTTCGGGGCCGGCTGCTGCGCGGGCTTGCTCCGCTCCGGCGCGGGTGCCGCCGGCTCCACCGGCTTGACGGGCTCCGCGGTGCGCGGCGGCTTCTCCGGGTTCTGCGCGGGCGGGGCGGTGGTGATCCGCAGGGTCAGCCGCTGCCCGGGGAAGATCAGGTTCGGGTTGCCGCCGATGGTGGTGCGGTTCGTCTCGTAGAGGGCCTGCCAGCCGCCCTCGACGTGCTGGTCGGTGGCGATGGCCGAGAGGGAGTCGCCGGGCGCGACGACGTACGGGTTCGGCAGGACCGACGTCCCGGTCGGGCGGGGCAGTGCCACCGGCGCACCCGTGGTGGCCTTGGTCGCCTGGATCCGGTCCTTGGGCGCCTGCGCCTGCGGCTGCTGCGCCTTGGACTCCGAGGCCTTCGGCTGCGGGGCCTTCGGCGGCTGGGGCGCGGCCGTCGAGCCCAGGACGGGTGCGGGGCCGCTGCGGCTGAGGCCTGCCTGCGGGCCGCACGCCGGCCACGCCTTGGGCCCCTGGCCCTTCAGGACCTTCTCGGCGACCGCGATCTGCTGCTCCCGGGTGGCGAGGTCGGCGCGCGGCGCGAAAGCCGTTCCGCCGAACTCCCGCCACGTGCTCTGGCTGAACTGGAGCCCGCCGTAGTAGCCGTTCCCGGTGTTGATCTTCCAGTTGTTGGTCGACTCGCAGTGGGCGACCTTGTTCCACGTATCCACGGAGGCGGCGTTCGCGACCCCGGCGCCGATCAACGGTAGGGCGATCCCGGCGCCACCGGCGGTGACGGCGAGCGAGGCCCGGTTGATGCTGCTCGGCTGGTACCGGCGGTGCCGGCCCCGTACACCCATGGGAGCCCCCTTGAAGACATGCAGGAACCGCACAACCTAACGGCGTGCCACATTCCTGGCAAGGGCCACAACCGGCCGCCCCCAAGGGGAAGTTGACCGCTACATCCGGCTCCGTCCGTCTTTCGTCCGGCTCCGCTCCCGGCCCGACCGTCCCGGACCGGGAGCGACCACTCCGAAGGGGGCGTGGTCTCCCGGCCGGCTAGCCGCGGCTCAGCGGGCCGGGCTGCGGGATCGGCGCGGGTCCGGGCGGCGGGGGTACCGGGTCGGGCTCGGGGACCGGCCCGGGCACGGGCGGTGCCGGGCGCGGTACGGGCGGGGGGCCCGGTACCGGCGGGACCGGCGCGGGGATCGGATCGGGGCCGGGCACCGGGGGCTGGGTCTGCTCTGCGTTGCGCACCATGTGTCCCACCTTCCCCCGATCCGGCCGGGCACGCCCCCCGGATCCGCGCGGTCCCGGGCGGGCCGCGGGACCCGGCCGGATCCGGGGCCCGACTTCACCCGAACGGGCGATTCCTCGCTCGTGGTCGCGGTCCCGGAGGGAGTTCCGCGACGGGCCTACGGGGTCAGGCAGGCGGCGAGACCGCTGAGGGGGCTCGTGAGCACGGGCAGTCGAGTGCGCACGAGGGGCGCGGCCCCGGCCATCGAGACCTGCGCCAGCACGATGACGTCCGCGTCGGTGACGGAGTCCACCGCCGCGGCCACGGCGGCATGGAAGTCGGCGTCGTCCCCGGCCT
Organism: Streptomyces sp. NPDC040432; assembly: GCF_055595445.1. Lineage (NCBI taxonomy): Bacteria > Bacillati > Actinomycetota > Actinomycetes > Kitasatosporales > Streptomycetaceae > Streptomyces > Streptomyces sp. NPDC040432. The sequence goes on from NZ_JBVIVP010000021.1 coordinate 100,505, forward strand.
CGAACAACGGCCACGCCGCGTCGACGAGGTGCGTACGCACCGACACCGGACGGCCGTCGGCGACCTCGGCCAGCAGCTCCGCGGTCGGGGCGAGCGTCGACCCCACGGCCGCCAGTACGGCGATCCGCGGACCGCGACGGACGGCCTCGGCGGCCATCGGACGGTCCACCCGCGACACCGGAACCCCGAGGGTGGGGGCGAGGGCCTCCGCGACCGCCCCGATCGTCGAACAGGTCACCAGCACGGGGCCGTCGACGCCTTCGAGCCGCGCCGCGATGTCCCCGACCACCGAGCCGGGCCCGTGCGCCCGGGCCCGGTCGAGGAGCCCGGGGGCCACCAGGTGCCGCAGGGCGGCGTCCGGATGGTGCCGGTCGCGCAACGCGTCGAAGACCGGGACGTGGACGGAGGAGGTGTGCAGCAGGGTCAGCTCCCTCACCACAACTCGGGGTCACCCTTCAGCTGCGCCTTGGCGGCCTCGACCACCTCGGCCGCCGCCTCGGGCGCCTCGTCGGGGTGCTTGGCGGCCCAACTCGCGGCGTAGGGGCAGAGCGGTACGACCGGAACGCCCTCGGCGGCGGCCGTCCCGTAGAAGTGCCGCACCAACTGCCCGGCGATGCCCTTGCCCTCGTGGCCCGCCTCGACCACGGTGTGCACCGCCACCAGGGCGTGGGGTTCGTCGGCGAGGACGAAGTAGGCGATGTGCCCGACCGTCCCACCGTCCTCGACGGCCAGCAGCCGGCCCGCCGCGCGTTCGTCCCGCAGTTCGATCGCCATCGTCCCCACTCCCTCAGCCGGCCACTGCGTGCGGGCTTCGCCGCTGGTCCGTACCCGGTACCGGGGCGGACGGGTCCGCGCCCAGTTCGATGATCCTGTTGTCGGCGTCGACGTGCACCACGCTCGGCACGAGGACCCGCGCCTCGGCGTCGTCCACCTGCGCGTAGCTGATGAGGATGACCAGGTCCCCGGGGTGCACGAGGTGGGCGGCGGCCCCGTTGATCCCGATGACGCCCGAGCCGCGCTCACCCTCGATGACGTACGTCTCCAGACGCGCCCCGTTGGTGATGTCCACGATGTGCACCAGTTCCCCGGGGAGCAGATCGGCCGCGTCCAGCAGATCGGCATCGATGGTGACGGATCCGACGTAGTGCAGGTCGGCCTGGGTCACGGTGGCCCGGTGGATCTTGGACTTGAACATGGTACGAAGCATGCGGAAACTCCCGGATTGTCTGCTCCCTGCCCGCTTTCCGCAGGTCAAGGGCGGTCTCCGCACCCTACAACGAGTCGCCCTCCCGGTCAGCTCCCCCGGGCGTACGGGCCGGCCCCGGACGGTCGGGGCGGGGGCCGCGGCGGTGGAGGGTTTCGAGGGCCTCGACCAGCACCCGGGGGTCGCGACGGCCGGCGAAGACGGGCGGCGGTCCCGTGTCGAGGTGGAGCAGGCCGGCCACCGCCGTCCAGGCGGTGCGTACGGAGTACTCGACGGTGAAGACGACGTCGTCCGGCACCTCGGCGTACTGGCCGATGAAAGCGAGGTTCGTCGACTTCTCGGGCACCACCGGCGGCCGGTCGCCCCGGCCGCGGACCAGGAACTGGCTGGTGATGTAGGGCATCAGGGCGGGAATGACGATCGAGGTGTCGAGGATCCGCGGGGCCTGTTCGAAGCGCAGGTGGTGCAGGACCTCGTCGAGGATCTCCCGGCCCGAACAGTCCCGCATCGGCTTCCCGACGAAGTCGCCCTCCCGGTCGGGGAAGAGCCCGTATCCCCACCACACGAAGGTGTCGTCGGGCTGGTCCCGGAAGTGGGGCTGGTGGTTGAGGACGATGGTCAGCAGCCAGGCCGAGTCCTTGAAGGTGATCAGTCCGCCCTTGCCGGCCTCGCTGCCGCTGAAGTCCTCCATCAGTTCGAAGAAGGTGGGGTCCTTGGTGGTGACGGTGAAGGAACCCCAGCAGGAGTCGGTGGGCGAGGAGTTGAAGACCGCCGGGCGGCCCAGGCCGGGCCGTTTCGCGGCGAGCGTCTCCCACAGCGCCCAGGAGCCGCCGGGGGCGGTCGCGTCGAGGACGGGCGGTGCGTCGGTCGTGCCCAGGGCGGAGCCGGCCGTCATCGAGCCGTTGGTGACCATGACCAGGTCGTCGGGACCGACCGCGATCCGTTCGGCGCGTCCTGCGCGGGTCACGGTGAGCGCGGTGACGGTGAGCGCGTCCCCGTGATCGCCGCCGTCCCGGTTCCGGCCCCGTTCACCTCCCCCTTCGCCTTCACCTTCTCCGGCGAACGTCAGGTCCGTGACCCGGCTCCCGAGGCGTACGGTCACGCCCTGGTCGGTGAGCCACTTCAGCAATGGCCGCACGATCGAGTCGAACTGGTTGAAGCGGGTCCGGTAGATGCCCGACATGGTGTCGAACGTCTTGAAGAGGTGGACGAACCGGTTCAGGTAGCGGTGGAACTCGACGGCGCTGTGCCAGGGCTCGAAGGCGAAGGTGGTGCACCACATCCACCAGAAGTTCGTGCGGAAGAAGCCCTCGCCGAAGCAGTCGGTGATCCGTTTGCCGTCCAACTGCCGCTCCGGCGTCGCCGCGCACGCGATCAGCTCCAGCCGGTCCCGCTCGGAGAAACCCATGCCGTGCGCGTCGACGATCCTGCCGTTGGCGTCGACCAGCCGGGCGTGGTCGTCCCAGGCGAAGTCCTCGTGGAAGGCGAAGGTGTCCGCCGTCACGGACTTCGACGGGTCGTCCAGGGAGGGAATGGAGCGGAACAGGTCGTAGGTGCACTCGAAATGCAGCTCGAACATGCGTCCGCCGCGCATGGTGTAGCCCGTCGTGGGCGAGCCCGCCGCGTCCAGACTGCCGCCCTCGCGGTCCTGTTCCTCCAGGAGCACGATGTCGGACCCCGCGAACCCGCCGTCCCGGATCAGGAACGCCGCGGCCGAAAGGGCCGCGATCCCGCTGCCCACCAGGTACGCCTTCGCCATGCCGGAACTCCCTCCGCCGGACACCGGCCGCTCGCCGCCGCTCCCTGTGCACGATAGGGGCGCGCCCGGGGGCCCGCCCGTCGAGCCGGGGAGCCCGGGGCGAGGCCGCGCTTCGGACCGTCAACCCGTACGGGTCAGGTTCCGGGACCAGCCGGCCAGGGCGGCCAGGGCGAAGGACAGGTGGGGGCGTGTCGAGGACCGGGCCTGCTCGCGGATCAGCTGCCCGACCAGTGACGGGTCGATGAAGGGGGCCAGTCCCCCGGCATCGACGCGGGCCAGCTCCGCCATGAGCGGGCTTTCGGTGCGGAGGGGGACCTGGTCCGCGTAGAACGGAGTGCTCGGCAGGCCTGGTCCGCGCAGCCAGTAGCGCGGCGGGGGCCGACGGGAAGTGGTGGCACCGTAGCGTTCCTCGGGGTAGCGCAGGAGCTCCGGGTGGAGGCGGTCGATGGCCCAGCGGTGCCACCGGTCGCCCAGTTTCCAGTGGCGGGGCAGTCGCTGGACGGCGTCGCTCCAGTCGGGGTCGAGCAGGGGGACCCTCCAGTGGACGCGGGTCCCGATGGCCGCCAGGTTGACGGCGATCTTGCGCCGGCCGTACTGCGTGCGGAAGAACGTCTCGGTGGCGCCGAGCAGGGTTCCGCGACCGGCGTCGGAATCCGGGCGGGGGCCCACGTCCCGGGAGATCGCCGAGCGGATCCGCTCCTCCATGGCCCGCGGGCGGAGCGCCTCGCGGAGGTCGTCCGCGAGACGGTGGTGTTCGGGCGGCAGGAACGGATCACCCCCGCTGCGCGCGAGCAGGTGTCCGGGCGCCTCCGAGGCCGGGCGCGCGGACAGGGGCCATGCCCGTAGGCCGATGGCGGGAAGGTGATGAGCCCGGGCCAGCTCCCCGTGGTAACCGAAGAGGACCGGCTCGGCGCCGATGCTCTCGGCCACGTGGGCCATGCCCGCCCAGTTGCTCAGGGGCAGGAGTCCGTCCGTGGCCCGCACCGTGCGCGCGGCTCCGGCCAGGAGCGGGGCGGGGGCGACGGCGTGCACCTGGTGGGGCAGGCCGAGGTCCCGGGCGATGGCGACGGCGACGGTACGGTCGAACGAGCCCGGCACGCCCGAGATCAGCAGGCGCGGACGGACCCCGTCCGCGAGCAGCGCGGCCAGCAGCAGGCGGGCGTCGAGGCCGCCCGACATGGACAGCGCGCACGGGACGTCGGCCGCGGCGCGGACGGCGGTGCGCAACGCGGTCAGCGCGAGGTGGGCGGTGGCGGTGGGTGATGCCGGGGAGTCGGCCGGGCCGGGTGCGGTCGGTGCGGTGATCAGGGCGGGGGCGTCGTGGGTGAGGGTCGCGACGGCTCCGGCCGGGACCCGGCGGACGTCGCCGTCGAGGGTGGCGTCACCGAGTGGGTGCCCGTGCACCAGGTGGTCGGCGACGGCTTCGGTGTTCCAGCGTGGTTCGCGCCCCGCGGCGGCGAGGACGTCCGCCAGGCAGGCCCCGTGGGCCCGGGGTGCGCGGGTGTCGTAGAAGTGGGCGACGGCTCCCGACCGGGACACGAGGACGACATCGCGGTCGGGGTACTCGACGGTCACCGCGAAGTGTCCCGGCAGGTCCGCCAGGGCGGCACAGGACGCGGTGTCGGCCGGCGCGGTGGCCAGGGCGGCGCGGAGGGTCGCCTCGGAATCCGGGGGGCAATGGCCGCGGACCGTGATCCGGGGTCCGCGGGCCGCTCGGTCGTTCACCGCGGGGCCTGTTCCAGCGACTCCAGGACGACGTCGGCGACGGCCATCACCCCGAGGGAGCAGAACCGGGTCCGGGTGGCGGCCAGGTCCCCGGTCTCGGCCCACTTGTTCGCCGGGGCACCGCCCCCGCACAAGGAGTAGTAGGGGCAGGTGCGTTCGCAGTGCGCGCGGCCACGCTCGATGTCGGAGGCCATCCGCCGGAAGGGCTCGGGCCAACGGTCGAAGCGGAAGTCCGGGTCGGTCACCCGGCCGGCGACGAAGTCCCCGTAGGTCTCGCTGGTCCATCCGAAGAGTTCGGGGGAGAACGAGGACACCCTGCCGTCGACGCCCACGGTGACGATGGACAGGGGTTCGTTCTGGGTGTTGCGGACGGGCAGGTCGTTCTCCAGGACGTGGCGCCGCATGTGGACGAGCTCGCGCACGTCGATCCCGGTCCGCCCGGACCATGCGGCGACCTCGCGCAGGAACGTCCGGTAGCCCTCCTCGAACCCGGCGGACCGGTGCAGGGTGGACGCGTTGCCCCCTTCTGTCTCCTCGGGGTTCAGCCCGAGCGAGCGGGGGGCCAGCTCCGCCATGAAGTCCAGGTACTCGCGCGTCCGGGAGAGGGTGACCGGGGTGATCACGGAGATCACGTCGTAGGGCAGCCCCGCCTCGGTGAGGTGGGCGACCCCCTTGAGGGCCCGGGCCAGCGTGCCCCGTCCGGCTCGGGTGCGCCGGTAGGCGTCGTGCACCTCCTCGGGGCCGTCCAGGCTGACGCCGACCCGCACCCGTTCCGTACCGAGGAACCGGACCCAGGCGCTGTCGAGGAGGAGGCCGTTGGTCTGGAGGGAGAAGCTCAGCCGGGTCCGTTCCTCCAGTTCGTGGCGCAGCACGGCGTGCGCCTCGGCGTAGAACCGGCGCGGGGCGGTCAGCGGCTCGCCGGCGTGCCAGCGGATCTCGACCTCCTCCGCGAGCAGCCCGCTCCCGGCGAGGGCCCTGGCCGTGGCCCGCACGGTGGCCAACGGCATCACCGTCCGCGTGAGGCGGTCGGGGAGGTAGCAGTACGAGCAGTCGATGTTGCAGAAGCCCGTTGCCTGGAGCACCACTTGACGGATGGGGCCGACCGGCGGGACGCCGGCGGGCGCCGGCGTCGTCACGGCGTCCCCCGCACGCCCACGAGTGCGGGAGACAGCCGATTGGCCGTCAGGAACGAAATGTCCGCCTCGCCTTCGGTGTTCGTGGCGCCGTCGTGCAGCACGTCCTGGGTGTTGACGAGGTACGCCTGTCCGGGCCGGAGCCGCACGCGCAGTACGGGCTGGGAGGGGAAGGCGGTGACGAACGCGTTCTTCAGGGCGTGGCCGGTGTCCGGGACCTCCCGGCCCGTGTCGGCGAGCAGCCTCATCAGGTCGACCGCGCGGAGGTTGACGAAGTGGACCCAGCGGTCGGCGGTGCCGAGGTTGGTCACCGTCAGCAGGAGGGAGCGGTGCCGCTCGGCCAACGCGTGGTCCTCGTGGTTGTCGAGGTGCAGGCCCATGAAGGTCCGCTGCTCGTAGTTGTACGCGGTGGAAACGAGGCCGGGCCGGTGCACGACGCTGTCGGCGGCCCCCTGGCGGGTGCTGACGGCGCCCACGCCGCGCAGCACGGCGTCGAGGATCCGCTCCCGGACCTCTCCCAGGACGGCGCTGCGGTGCCCGCTCTCCTCGTCCTCCTCGTCCGTTGCGTTCCGACCGGCCGTCGCGAGCAGCGGCAGCAGCCGGTCCTGGCATCGTGCCAGGGACTCCGCGTCGAGGCCCACCACGGTCAGCATGAGGTTCAACGGGGTGCCGGGCCGGGCGCGGAGCAGTTCCCGCTCGCGACCGTCGAGGGGGCGCCAGTCGTCCCTGGGGACGACGGCCGTCGGGTCCGCCGCGACGCCGGGGACGCCGGCCAGCCGCCTCGTACCCGAACTGATCATGACGTCCGACGGGCGGAACGCTTCGGAACGGTTGGACAGGGTGATCCCGGTCGTCAGCATGCGGGCTCCGGTTGTGGGGGTGGTCCCGGGGCCGCGCGGTGCGGCGGCCCCGGGACACGGGTCGGGTGGTTGTCAGTCGCCCCAGGTCGAGTAACCCGAGAGGCAGGAACCGCGACTCGCGGACGGGTGTGCGGCACGGATGCGTTCCACACGGTCCGCGACGGACCTGACTTCCCCGGTGGCGACCGACACCGAGACGGGGCCGCTCGCGGATTCGGTCAAGGCCTTCATCTGTGCTGCCAGTTCGGTTCGCCGTTCTGTCGCCGGCATCTTCGACTCCTTGGTGAGGTGGTGTGTCGACCCGCCGATTCGACCCGCCGGCGCGCTTCCCCCACAAGGGCCGTCCCGCTGCCGGGGCGCTTCCTCTTCGCTTCCGCCCGCCCCGCCGACGACCGCTCGTTAAACTGGCTCCGCGTTCAGGGGTGTTGGGACGAATGGCGGCGAGGGCCACGTGGAGAATCTCCGGCTGACACTGTTCGGACGGGCCCGGGTGCGCCTCGGGGAGGACCGGATCGCGCCACCCCCGTTGACGACAGCCGTCCTGGCCCGGCTCGCGCTCGGGCGGGGCGAGTCGGTGTCGGTGGACGAGATCGCCCACGACGTGTGGGGCGTCGACGTGCCGGTGCGGCGCGGTGACCGGGTGGCCGTGCAGAAGCACGTCCTGGCCCTGCGCCGACTCCTGTCCCCCGGTCGGGACGGTCGCGGCGACGAGGTGATCGTCACCGAGCCGGGGCGGCCCAGCGCGTACCGGTTGGCGCTGCGGACGGAACAGATCGACCTGTGGGAGTTCCAGGCCCTGGTCGCGGAGGGGCGACGGCTACCGGCCGCCTCGGCGGTCACCGTCCTGTCGAGGGCCCTCGCCCTGTGGCGGGGCCGACCCCTTCAGGACGTCGAGGGGTACGACTTCGCCCGGAGGCCCGTGCGGCAGCTGTGGGCCCTGCGGGAATCGGCCCAACGGGAGCTGTTCCGGGCCCACATGAAGGTGGGGGACAGTTCGGCCGCCCTGTCCGTCGGCGAGGAGCTGGCCGAGCACGCAGCCGGGGACGCCGAGCTCGACCGTACGCTGTCCGCCCTCCGCGACCGGGTGCGCGAGGTGGGCAGGGCGGGCGAGACCGTGCTGCGGCGGGAGTTCCCGCTGCTCAGAACGGCGGTGGTGCTAGTCTCGGGCGACCTCTTCGACCAGTCGGACGCCGACCTGGCGATCGGGTTCACCGACACCTTCGACACCTCCACCGACGACCGGGTGATCAACCGGGACAGTCTCCAAGGCCAGTTGCCGCAGGCCCTGTTCGGTGGCGACCGGACCCGGCTCGACGGCGAGCTGCGCCGCGCGCTGCGCCACGTGTCCCGGGTTTCGGTCGAATCGAGGTCGCGCAAGAGGCTGGGCAAGCTCATCCGGTACCCGATCGGAACGGTCGTCCCGCTGTGGGCCGGTGACCGGCAGGTCTTCGGCGTCGCCTACAGCCGGATGGGCAACGACCTGGTGGCCACCTCGTCCTTGGAGCACCTGACGTCGAGCCTCGACCGCCTGTGGGACCACGTCGCCCGCCACGGCCGCCGCCGCCCCCTGGCGATGGGGCTGGTGGGTTCCGGGCTGGCCCGCGTGGACGGCACCACTCCCCCGGAGCTGCTGACGATGGTGGTGCGCTCCTTCTTGGCGCGTGCACGAAGCGGCGTGATCTGTCCGGAACTTCGCCTGGTGGTGCGGCCCGGCGACATCGGACGGATCGGGCCCGCCGCCATCGCGGATCTCCTCCGCGCGCAGCCCGATGGTGCGAGAATCGAAGGCCTTCGGCCGGACGGACGGGAGGGACCCCGCACGATGTCCTCACATGACGAACTCGCCACGGCGCAGGGTGGATCGACGGACTACTCCGACGCCATCGAGGTCTTGGCCGGCTGTCTCAAGTGGCAGCTCCCCGAGGCGGACTGGGTGGGGGTCCGGCGGGCCGTGGAGGCTTTGGCGACCGCTCTTCGTGACGGGTCCCACGAAGGTCTGAGGGACGCCACCTCCGCTCTGGAGGACGCAGCGCCCTCCCGGATGATCAAGGCCGGATCGACGCCCGAGGAGGAGGGCGCCGATCCGGGGCTGCAGGAGCGCGTCGCCGTCCTCCTGCACGACCTCGTCCACCGAACCGCGCAGCAGCAGGCGGACGGGCCGGCCGCTCCCGGTCGCGGCGGATCCGCCGGTGACTGAAGGGGTCCGCCCCGAGGCGGGGACCGGGGAACTCCTCGACGAACACCTCGTCCTGCACCTCTTCGCCCCGCTCGGCGGTCCGCACGCCGCCGCGGCCTACCGCGCGGTGGCCGACATCTGGACGGCCTGCCGGCACCTGTTCGCGATGGAATCGCCCCTCCGGGGCACCGGGCTGCCCCGCGACCTGCCGGCGACGGCCGCCGAGCTGACCCGGGCCGAGGACGGCTCGGCGGGCACCCGTACGGTGGCCGCCCAGGAGCGGGCCGACGACGACTACCAGGCCGTGCTGCGCCGCCATCATGACGTCCTGTCCCTCTCGGTGGCGCTGGCTCCGCGTACGGAACGGCCCGGGTGGCGGCTGCTCGAACGTCAGTGGAACGCGGTCTCCCACGGCAGGACCGCGCCGCTGATCGGGGAGTCCCGGGTCCGTGTCGCCCGACTCGCGCGGCCCGTCCACGGCGCCGACGACGTCGTGGCCGATCCCGTCGGGATCGTCGCCGGGCCGGCCGCCCGGCTGCCCGATCCCCCACGCGATCCGGCGTGGCAGCGGCGCGGGGTCGTCGTCCACGAGCGGTTGTTCATGTGGGAGCCCGATCCGGGCGCGGACGAACGGCCCCGACGGGACGTCCTGCTGGTGGCCGGAGCGGACGACGAGGCCGCGGCCAGCGCCTGGGCCTGGTCGTCGGGCGGCACCGCGATCCCCCCGCTCGCCCGATACCTCCTGCACACGTCCACACTGCGCTACCAGTTGCGCGTCTGGCGCCGGGACGGTCGGGCGGGGCTCCTGCGCGAACTCATCGAGGAGGCCACCGAACGCGCGGTCGCGGGGCTGTCATCGGGACGCGCCGAGATGGCCGACCCCACCCTGCTGATCGCCGAAGCCCGTCAACTCCTGCCGAGGTTGCGCTCGTTGCGTCGCACCGTGGACATCGCGGCCGACAACATGGCTCGGGTCCTGGGCGCTCCACCCCCGTACACGGGTCTCCTCGCCGACGACCACGCGCTCGCGGGCCGGCTGCTCGCGGCGCTCGACGACGAGACGGGCTACCTGACGGACGCCGTGGACCGCTGGGAGGCCACGCGCGGAGCGGGCACGGTGGCAGTTCCCCTGGTCCGGGAGGTGGAGCCCGTGCCCCGCCCGACGCCCCCTGTCGAGGTTCCCGACCCGCGGTGCCCCCGCTCCCCCGACCCCCACGCGACACGCCGCAACGTGTTCGTCGTCCACGGACGGGAGTCCGTCGTGCGCGCCGGAATGTTCGCCTTCCTGCGCTCGCTCGGTCTGAACCCCCTGGAATGGGAGAGCGTCGTGGAGTCCACCGGTGAGGGCAGTCCCTTCCTCGGGGAGGTGGTGGCGCAGGGCATCCGGCGGGCCGCCGCGGTCGTGGTGCTGCTGACGCCGGAGGACGTGGTCCAGCTCCACCCCGGGCTGTGCGACCCCGGGGATCCGCCCGAGGAGACCTCGATCGGCATGCAGGCGCGACCCAACGTCCTGCTCGAACTCGGCATGGCCCTCGCCCACGCCCCCGAGCGCACGGTGATCGTCCGGGTCGGCGCGCACCGCCCCATCGCCGATCTGGCGGGCCGCAACTTCATCCAGTTGTCGGACACCGCGGCCTGCCGGCGCAAGATCGCCCAACGGCTCCGGGTGGCCGGTGCCCTCGTCGACGACCGGGGTCAGGACTGGCTGACCGAGGGCGTACTGTCAGCCCCCGATCCGTTGCCCGTCCGAGATCCGTCGTCCTGAGGCGGGCGGGTGGGTCCCCCGGGCCGTTCAGGGACCACTGTGCACGAAGGTCGACCACTGGTCGGGGCGGTCCGGGTTGCGGTCCCGCATCCACCGCGCGGTCCGGTTCAGCGCCTCGGCGGCGGTGCCCGTGGTGTCCGGGAGTTCCTCGTAGAAGCGGCGGGCGAACCGCACGGCCACCGGGTCGGACACCGGCCACAGGCTGGAGACGACGTGCGGGAACCCCGCCTGCTGGAACGCGGACGCCAGGTGCAGGGCCTCTCCCGCGTATCGCCAGCCGCCCTGGCCCGTGGAGCAGGCCGACAGGTAGGCCAGGTCCGCGTGCGCCAGGTTCAGTGCGCTGATCTCGGCGATGCTCAGCGGGCCGTCGCTCAGGTGCAGGGCGCCCTCCGAGGGCGACAGGGGGCTGGTGCCGGCGTGGCAGGCGAAGTGCACCAGGTCCGCCGACGGCAGGGCGGCCAGGACACCGGCCCTGTCGGCGTCCAGCAGGACCTCACCACCGCGGGCCGCCAGTTCCCGGGCCTCTTGCCGGGCTCCGGGCAGCTCCCTCAGACCCGGGCTGTTCGGTACGGCGACCACGAGTCGGCGCCGTGGACGGGCCCGATCCACCCCTGCGGGGGCGCGCAGCGGCCCGCGCACGGTCGTCGCGTACGAGGAGACGACGGCGTCCAGGCACCCGGGGCCGCCGTCCGCCGGGCCGGCCGTGTGGAACGGCAGTACGGACAACATCCCGATGGGGATCCACCACACCCTGGGAGGCTGTCCGGGCAGCAGCTGCCGCACCCGGGCGGTGACGGGCTCGCCCACCGCACGCCACAGCCAGTCGAGGATCTCGGGCAGCAACTCGGCCGGACGGGCCTCCAGTACCACCGGAATCTGCCCGGTCGCCTGGACGAACATCCCGGTGTACCCGGTCACCATCTCCCGGGTCAGGGCCGGCAGGGGCAGCGCGATCGGCTCCGCGTCCGGTCCGATGATCAGGGCGTGGCCGGTGCGCAGGCCGGGGCTGACGACGACGACCGCCCCGGAGACCCCGGGGGGCCGCAGGCCGGAGACGTCTGTGGGAAACAGGAACCGGGCCAGGCCGGGCCGTTGCCGGAGCGACGCACACGCCTCCTCATACGTCCGGCGGTCGGCGTCCGGGTCGGCCGCGGCCCGTCCCGGCGGGTTCCGGGACGTCGCCGGGGCAAGTCCCCGGCGGACTTCGGCGAAGCGCCGGGCTGCCGCGGCGTGGGCGGCGCCGTCGAGGAGCGGGCTCCCGTCGGCCCGCTCCGGCGGGCGCGTACCGCCCTTCGTCAGGACGCCGCGGGCGAGTTCGGCCGAGGCGAGGGCGTCGGAGGGACTGCCGAGGGCGCAGTGTGCCTCGATGGCGTACTCGGCCGTCAACAAGTGGAGGGTGAGGGGCAGGATCAGGTCGATCGGGGCCGTCCCATCGGGTATTGCCGCCGGGAGCATCAGCGCGGCCTCGTCCAGGAGCTGCGCCGCGAGGTCGTGCCGACCGGAGGCGAGGGCGAGGCCCCCCAGCTCCTGGAGGTACTGGACTCGGGCGCGGGACGCCGCGGGCGGGCCCCACGAGCGGTCGAGCAGGAAGGCGGCGTGTGCCCGGTCCGTGGGGCTCGGCTCCTTCAGGAACCGCTCCAGGAGCGCCGACGCCGCGAGCCCGGACGTGACCAACCCACCGGGCCCGCGGGACGCGTCGGGGGTCAGCTCCCGCAGGGCCCCGACGCAATGTTCGACCGCCCGGTCCAGGTCGTGCGGCTGCCCCGACCGCCGGTAGCGGGCGAGGTGGGCGTGTCCGAGGTTCGAGCGCCGAGCGGCGCTCCTGGTGCCCGGCGGGGTACCGCGCAGGGCGCGGCCCGCCGTGTCGACGACGAGGTCGAGGTCCCCCGGGTCCCTCCGGAGCGCGTAGCGGCCGAGGTACGCGGTGCCGAGGCTGTCGTGCACGTCCGCCAGGAGCGGGTGCCCTTCGGGTGTCCCGGCGATGGCTTCGCCCAGCAGGGATATCGCGCGGTGCACGTCGTCGATCTGCTCGTCACGGGAACCGCGGGAGATGAGACAGTTCGCCAACAGCTTCGCCGCGAGAGGACGGTCCCCCGGGAGGACCGCTGCGGCCAGGCGGTCCTCCGCCAGATCGATCGCACGGTCGAGATCGGCGGAGCGGCCCTCGTGCTCGTAGCGGATCAGATGGCTCTGCGAGAGTGCGCCGAGAGCACTGAAACGTGACGCGCGGGCCGTGCCGTCCGTAAGGTCCGCACTGTCGGCGGGCAGCAGCGCCAATGCCCTCTCACCGTGCTCCACCGCGCGGTCGCCGTCCTCGGGACGGCCGGACAGCAGGTACTTGTGGCTCAGCACGGTCTGGAAGACACTGTGGCACCGCTCGGCAACATCGGGTCGGAACGGCCCCAGGCGCATCGCCTCGGTCATGACGTCGACGGCGCGGTAGGCATCGGACGGGTTCCCGTCGGTGTCGTGCCGGTCGCTCAGGGCGGTGGCCAGGTCGGCGATCCTCAGCGGCAGTTTCTCGTCACCGGGTGGCGTCTCCCGCACCACGTCCTCCAGGAGCATCACCGCCTCCGCGATGTCGGACGTCGCCTCCCCGAACTGGTGACGGGACTGCAGGGCCAGGCCGAGGCGGTACCGCAGCCGGACCCGGAGCACGGGGTCCGGCGGGGCGATGTCGACGGCGGTCCGGCACAGCGTCACCGCGCGGTCCAGTTCGGAGCGGTCGGCCCCCAGCTGCGCGTGGGCGCGCGCCCGGTGCGCGTTGCCCAGCCGGCTCGTCAGTTCGGCCCGGTGCGCCGGGTCCGTGGTCCGCTCGGCCGCTCCGTGCAGCAGCGCCATGGCGGATCCGGTGAAGCGGTCGTCGACGAAGGCCGGCCCCCGTTCGAGGAGCATCGTGGCGAGGTCCAGCTGGGCCCGGGGATCGGGGACGTTGCCGAGCGCCGGCAACAACGGTGGGGGGATCACGGCGTCGATGCCCATGAGCGGGGTGAGGAGGAAGACGGCCAGTGCGAGGTCCTCGAAGCCCTCATCGCCGGGGCTGCGGTGGTAGCGGTGGAAGTGGACCCATGCCGCGACGTGGTAGAGCTGCGCCATCCGTTGCCGCCCCCGCGCGGTCCGTGGCGGGCGGGAGGTCGCGACGACCCGGGCCATCCGGTCGAGTTCCGCGTCGGCTTCGGGGCCGAACAGGAGCCGCTGGTCCTGCGTCTGCTGGTAGGCGACGATCCGTTCGGTCAGACGCGCGTGAAGGTCGGAATCGGACATGCGGCTTGACTCCTCGGGGCATACGGCGGGAGGTGCCGGGCACGGACCGGGTGTGGACCGGCGGAAGATGGCGCCGCGGTTTCAGAGCGTGGGCGGCGAGTCCTCGGGCGGCGTACCGCCCCGCCACTCCGCGAGGCGCCCTCGGATCCGGACCGTGTGGGGGTCATCGACCCCACGGATCCGGGTCATGTCCGCGAGGAGCTCCTCCAACCCGGCCAAGGCCAGGTCCGGGCCCGCGAGACGGCCCCGCCACTCGGCGAGGAAGGCCCGGGTGAGGAGCGTACGGCGGTGCTCGATGCCCTGGCTGCGAGCCGTGTGGTCGAGCAACTCCTCCAGAGCGGCCACCGCTCCCGCCACGTCACCGTCGCGTCCTCTCCAGTCGGCCAGGAAGAGACGGGTGTTGAGGGTACGCGGGTGATCCTCGCCCAGTACGCGACTGCTGTCCGGGATCAGCCCCTCCAGGCCGGCCACCGCCCCCGCGGTGTCACCTGCGAAGCCCCTGAAGCGGGCCAGATAGTGGCGGGTGAGCAGGGTGTCCAAGTGGTCACGGCCCAGCACGCGTTCCCGGTCGGTGAGGAGCTCCTCCAGATCGAGCACGGCCCGGTCGGCGAGACCCGCCTTCATGCGCCAGCGCGCGGTGTCGTGCCGGGCCGTCAGAGTGCGCGGATGGTCGGGGCCGAGGACGCGGCCCATCCGCTCCAGGGCGTCGAGCAGACCGGCGACCGCCCCTTGCGCGTCCCCCGCCTCGCCGCGCCAACACGCCTCGATGTGCATGGCGTTGACCGTGTAGGGGTGGTCGGGACCCAGTACCCGACTCATGTCGAGGAGCAGTGCGGCGAACCCCGCGACGGCAGCCGCGGGGTCGCCCGACTCGCCGATCCGTTGGGTGAGGCTGCCCCGGGTGAGCAGGGTGTCGGGGTGGTCGGGGCCGAGGACCCGCTCCCGGTCGGCCACCAGGGTGGCGAAGAGCTCGGCGGATTCGACGGGTTCCCCGGCGCGGGCGATCCATTGCGCGAGGTCGTGACGGGCCGTGAGGGTGTCGGGGTGCACGGGTCCCAGTCGGTCCCGGCTCGTCTCCGCCAATTGGCGGTGGTGGGCGATGGCCTCCCCGAGCCGACCCGATTCGCCGAGGCTCTGTCCCATGCGCAGCAGGAGGGGGTGTGTGCCGCCGTGGAAGAGGGCGTCCTCGGCGCAGCGGAGCAGGGCGTCCGCGTTGGCGCGCAGCGCCTCGGCGAGCTGCGGTTCCCGTTCGATGCCGGGCCAGGCTGTCAGGAGGGCGTCCGCGCCGGCCCGGCCGAGACGAAGCCGGCCCTCGTCGTCGAGGGCCTCCCGGGTGGTGCGCTGGACGAGTTGGTGGACCCGGACGACCCGGTGCGGTTGGGCAGGTGTGTGGTCGATGAGGCTCAGCCGGTGCAGGGCGCGCAGGGCCTGCACGGCGTCCTGCGCCCCGTACCCGCCGCCGGGGGCCTCACGGGTCAGGTAGTCGAGGGCGGGACCGCAGGTGAGGGCGACCGCGGGAATGCCGTTGGGGTCGAGCACGGAAAGGAGTTGCAGCATGGGGCGGGCCAGACCGGCCGGGGGCAGTTGGTCCGCCCGGTCGATGGACAGCGACCAGGCGGCGGCCGCCGAGGTGGACTGGTCGTCGGGCAGGCCGGCCGGGTCGGGGAGCAGACATGCCATGGCAGGTCCTCGATCCGAGAGCAGGGCACGGTAGGTGGCGCAGTCCAGGTCCGTGTCCACCAGGTAGGCGGCCGCCTGGGAGAGCGCCAGGGGGAGCCGGCCGAGGTCCGCGGCCAGCGCGGCCAGTTGCCCGAGCGGCTCCGTACGGTCGTGCGAGGCGAGCACGTCGCTGAGGTGGGTGACGGCTTCGGCCGGTGTGAAGAGCCCGACGGGAACGAGCCGTCGGCCGGTCCCGGTGAGGGCCGCGTCGCGGCGGCGTGTCGTGACCAGCGTCCTGCCGCACGGACTGTCCGGCGGCCACAGGCCGCGCAGGTCGGCGGGGTCACGAAGGTCGTCCAGGACGACCAGCCACGGTACGGCGTGGCTCGCGGCGTTGGGTTCCAGCCAGGCCAGGAACGCCTGGGCGGCGCGGGTGGGGTCGGACGCGTCGGTGCCGAGCACCTCGGTCGCGGCCTGGGCGTAGGCGGACATCACGGCTTCCCGTGAACCCGCGGTGATCCAGACGAGCAGGTCGACGTGTCCCGCCCGCCAGACCTCCCGCGCGTGGTGGGCCGCGATCTGGGTCTTGCCCACCCCGCCCAGCCCGGTCAACACCAGGCAGGCGGCGCGCTCGTCGCCCGTTTCGTCCGTCCCGAACGCCCGGGTCAGTTGCCGCAGGGCGGCGCGTTGTTGGAAGCAGTCCGCCTGTCGGGGCAGTACCCCGACCTGGTGGGGCAGGTTCACCCCGCGCGGCGGTGCGGCGACGTACGTCACCCGGCTGCCGGGGGCGGCGTACCCGACGGCGAGGCTGCGTTCCGTCGCGTGCGTGCCGGGTTCGGGCCGGACGCCGACGGGTGTCGGTCGTAAGGAGGCTTGGGGGCTTGCGCCGGCCGGTCCGGTCAGCCCTCTTCCGGAGCCGGCTGGTGAGGGGTTCCGACGGTGGCCCCTCCGTGGATCACGGCGGCGGCGATGGAACCCCGGTCGGCGCGGACGTCCCCGGCGACGGAAACGGATCCGGGCCCGGCGGCGGGCGGTTCCGCCCCGGCGAGCAGGGAGCGGAGCAGGTCGGCCGCCTGCTCGCGTTCCTGGGCGGGGAGGTCCTCCAGCGCGTCCTCGATCCGGGCCTGCCAGGAGGCTTCCTGACGGATCCGGGCCTGCTCGACCTCCGCGGGCGGCGTCGAGCCGAGGGTGGCCGCGGTCCGGTCGAGCCGCTCCAGGGCGTCCTGTTCCCGTTCGGTGTCGCCCGCCCCGAACCAGCGGGCCAGCGACCCGCGCAGGCCGGACCACACGTCGGTGCCCGCCGCCGCGGCCACGGCCGTGCCGGCCGCCGCCGCCAGTGCTGTCAGAGCTTGGTCCAGCATTCGGTGCCCCCCGGTCGTTCCCCGTCGTCCGTACCGGCAACGGTAGTCGTCCGGTTGACGGGGTGACAGCCGCTTGACCCGATCCGTGGACGAAGGGGCCCGGCCCCCGTGCGGGGGTCAGTGGCCGGCGGCCACCTTGACCGCCGCGACCGCCGTGCCGATGGCCGCGTCGATGCCGCCCGCCAGGAGGGCGAAGGCGGTGCCGCCGCCCATCCGGATGCCTCCGTAGCAGCCCCAGGCGAACAGGGTGGCGACGTTCACGCCGGCGGCCGTGAGCAGGGCCGTCCCGACGTGCATCACGCCGAGGGCGGAGAGCCCGATCAGGATCAACGGGCCGACCGCGGACAGCAGGAGCGGGCTGCTGACGAAGAGCATGGTGCGCAGCTCGTGCCCCCGGGCGAAGGCTCCGTGCGTCACCCGGTGGGCCTGCTGGTCGGCGACGAAGGCGGCCAGCCACAGGCCCGCCGAGGCCGTGAGAACCGTCAGGGCGGCGCCGAGGGCGTCCACGTGGTCGCTGCCGGCCAGTCCGATGACGACGGAGATCATGGTGATCGTCGCGTAGAGCCGTTCCTTGAGGTGGGCCGCGGCCGTCTGCGGGTCCACCTCGTCTGCCGTGCGTTGCGCCACGGGCCCACCGTACGGCGCGCTCGTGGCGGACCCCGGGAACAACACAGCCGGGCTCCGCGCCGGCGGCCCGGCGCTCGGGCCCGGCCGCGGGCTGCGCCCGAGTGGCCCTCGGCCCTCGACCGGGCCGTGCGGGAGCGCTCGGTCCGCCGGGCGTCTCCGTCCCGGGGGCGGGGCGGAGTCGGACGCCGGTGGTGTGTGGACCCGGGTGGTCCCCGGGTCGGGCCCGGCTCTCCCGGTCGCACGGCCGGGTGTCCTAGGACCTGTCGTCAAACTCCCGTCTGCCTCGCGGCGTCCGGCACGCACTCCCGCCGCACCGGGCGAAAGCCCGAGTACGTCCAGTACGCGGGCTTCCGCCCGGCACACCGGGAGCACGCACCGGACACCGCGAGGCCGCCCTCCGGGCGACGACGGGACTTCGACGACCGGCCCTAGTCCGCCGCCCGGTCCGATCGGACGACAGGGTGCTGCCGGTCCCGCCCCTACGTTGGCGGGGAAGAGCGCCACACGGACGGAAGGAGTGGCGGTCGTGGACGACTGGACTCCGACGGTCCGCCGCCCGGCCCCGGCGACCTGCGCCATCGCCGGCTACGGCGTCATGGGGCGGATGCACCGGGCGAAGCTCGCCGCGCTGGGCGTACGGACCGTCGTCGTGGTGGACCCCCGCGCGGCGGGCCGGGTCCTGCCGTGCGGCGCGCGCGTCGTGGCGACCGTCGACGAGGTGCCCCGACCCGGGCAATTGGACCTCTGGAGCATCTGCGTGCCCACGATCGCCCACGCCCCGCTGTTCCGGCAGATCGGCCGGGTGGCGCCGGAGGCGGACGTCATCGTGGAGAAGCCGGTGTGCGCCCCGTCCGCCGTGCCCGACATGGTCCGCCTGCTGGCGGGCCACCGGGGACGCGTCGCCGTCGACGAGCACTACGGTGCCTCCGCCGTACTGGCAGAGGTGGCTCGGGTGCTGTCGAGCCGGACGCTGACCGTGACCCGCGTCGCCGTGGAGATGACCAAGCACCGCGGGCGGGACACGGCCCGCGGACGGTTCGAGGACCGGGCCCTTGGCGCCCTCGGGTACGAGGGGCCGCACCTGCTCGGTGTCCTCGACGCGCTCGGGCAGCGGCTCGGCATCCCCCTGGGTCCGGGCGGCCCGGTCGCGGCCTCCTTCAGCGGGGCCTGGGGGACGGACGGAGCCCCGCCCCAGGAGGGGGCCGAGATCGGCTACCGCTCCGCCGCCGGGTGCGAAGTCGCCCTGTACACCTCGCTGGTGGGCCGCCCGCGCCTGCCGGGGCCGGGGCCGGGGCTCCGCACCATCGCGTACGGATCCGAGCGGCGCCACCGGGTGATCGAGGTCGAGGCGACGGACCGGCGGGGGCGGCACTGGCTCGTCACCGGCGCGTTCGAACCCGTCGCGGGCCTGCTCCGCAACGAGGGCACGGTGGCCGTCCTGTGCGACGGACGCCCGCTCGGGCCTCCCCGCACGGTGCCCGACGATCCGCTCGACCGGCACCTGCGCCGGATCCTGCGGTACTTCGGTGGGCGGGCCCCCAATCCGGCACCCGCCGATCGCTGCATCGGCCATGTGGCTCTGCTGGACGCCTGGGTGCGCGCGGCCCGCCCGCTGCCGGGCGCGGTGGCGCGGACCGCCGCGTGAGAGTACGCCGAACCTGAGGAAGGGAACGAAGAAATGGCTTGTCAGCGCGATGACGAAGGGCGGCTGCGCGTGGGCGTGGTCGGTCTGGGAGGGCACGGCCGACGGACGCTGCTGCCGCTGCTCACCACCCTGCCGGTGCAGCTGGTGACGGTGTGCGACCAGGACGCCGCCCGGGCGGAGCGGACGGCACGCCAGTACGGCGCCGTCCCCTACACCGCGCAGGCCGACATGCTCGCGGAGCAGGCCCTGGACGCCGTGCTGCTGGCGGTACCCCCGCAGGAACACCCCCGGCTGGCGATCGAGGCCCTGGACCGGGGGGTGCACGTCTGGATGGAGAAGCCTCCGGCGGCGCGCGCCGCCGATCTGGACCCCGTCATCGACGCACGCGGTGACCGGGTGGTCGTCGTCGGGCTGAAGAAGGTGTTCATGCCCGCGGCCCGCAAGGCGCTCGAACTCCTCGCGCGGCCCGACACGGGTCGCCTGACGAGCCTGTACGCCCGGTACGCCCTCTCCGTCCCCGAGGACGGCGGCGACCTGCTGGAGCGGCGGGCGGACAGCCACTGGCTCGCGGAGGGCTGCCATCCGCTGTCCCTGCTGCTCGCCGCGGGCGGTCGGGTGGCGGAGGTCGACGTGCACCGCGGGGGTCTGGGCGACTGCCTGTGCGTGTTGCACTTCGCGAGCGGGGCCCTCGGGGTGCTCCAGATGAGCGAGAACCTCTCGATGTCGCAGCCGTTCGAGCAGTATTCCTTCGTCGCCGAGCACGGCACGGCCGAGATCCTCAACGGCAGCCGCGTCACCTTCCAGCGGGGCATTCCCTACGAGTACGGCGTGACGACCGGCTTCGCTCCGGAGGGTACGGACGGCGGGATGCTCTCCTGGGAGCCCCAGCAGAGCAGGTCCTCGCTGGAGAACCAGTCCTCCTTCGTGCAGGGCATCCACGCCGAGCTGAGCCACTTCTGCCGGTGCGTCCTGGACGGCCGGCCCGCGAGCCTCGGCACGCTGGAGTTCGCCCGCGAGGTGATGGAGGTCTACGAGGCGGCCCTGCTCGCGTCCGACGGCGGGCGGACACGGGGGGCGGTGACGCCCGGGGGCCGGTAGACATGGAGGGAGGGGCCCGGACGAGGAGAGGGTACGTGGCCATGTGCGCACCGGAACCGGCTCGGCGCCGGGGGCAGCGGTGATCGGCGAGGTCCTGCCGATGGCAGTCGTGATCGCCGTGTCGCCGTTCACGGTGATCCCTGCCGTGTTCATGCAGTTCACGCCGCGGGCCAAGGCCACCAGCGGTTCCTTCCTCGCCGGGTGGGTCATCGGGGTGGCGGTGCCCGCGGTCCTGTGCGCCGTGCTGACCTCCCTGGTCCCGCTGGGTGAGCGCGACCGGCCGTGGACGGACTGGGCGCGGATCGTGCTGGGCGTGTGCCTCGTCGCGTTGGGGATCCGGCAGTGGCTGGTCAGGCACGGTAAACCGGCTCCGCGCTGGATGCGGCTGCTCAGCGAGGCGGGGCCGGGCCGGGCGTTCCGGCTCGGGGTGCTCCTCGCGGTGGCCAACCCGAAGATCTTCCTGCTGTCGGCCGCCGCCGGGCTGGCCGTCGGATCCGCCGCTTCGTCGGCCGCGGGAGCGGGTGTCGGGCTGGCCGTCTTCACGGCCGTCGCGGCCAGTACGGTCGCGCTTCCGGTCCTGCTGCACACCGTGGGCGGGCCGCGCGTCCTGGGGCCCCTGGCCCGGGTCAAGCTGTGGCTGGAGACGCACGCGGCCGCGGTCATGGCCTGGGTGATCGTGGCCATCGGCGTGCTGCTGCTGGCGGAGGGCTTGGCCGGCGCCCTGTAGGACCCGACCCCCGCAGGCTGCCGCGGGGGTCTTCGTCGTCCGGTGTACCGGCGGGCGGTGCCCGTTCGGCGTGGGGGCCGACGGGGTCGTCCTCCGCGCGCGGCCGTGTCGCCCCGCTCCGGCCGTTCCCCCTCCGGTCGTTCCCCCTCCGGCCGGCGTCGCGCGAGGGACCGCTTCTGCGTCCTGCTGCTCGCGCCGGCGGCCAATCCGCGTGGCGTGTCGGCCAGTTGTCCGGAATCGCGCTCGTTCGCGAGGAGCAGGGAAGGCGCCCTGAGGGATGATTCGCCCGCCCTCCGATTGCCCCAAGGTGTGCAGGGAACCGCTTTCCTCACCGAAAGGATCGGCTCTTCGTGCGTACGAAACGCTTCGCACCCCTGCTCGCCACCGCCGGACTCCTCGCCACCGCCGTGCCCCTCCTCACCGCGACCGGGGCGGTCGCGGAGCCGGCGCCCGACTACGGTGCGCGGAAGCCCGCTTGGCACCGGTGCAGCCCCGACCAGCCGGCCTCGTACGAGTGCGCGACCATCAAGGTGCCGCTCGACCACCAGCGTCCTCGGGGGCGCACGATCGACCTGGCGATATCCAGGGTCAAGAGCGAGAATCCGGCGAAGCGGCACGGGGTCCTGCTGCTGAACCCGGGCGGTCCGGGCGGTCCGGGGCTCGGTCTGCCCCTGGAGATGAGCGCGGCGCTCCCCGCGGAGGTCAGGGAGAAGTACGACCTGATCGGCTTCGACCCGCGGGGCGTCGGGGGCAGCACCCCGATCACCTGCGGCATGACGGACGCCGAGCAGAACCTCGACCGGCCCTACCGGCCCGCGACGTTCCCCTCGGACGTCGCCTGGGCGCGGACGGTGGCGGAGAAGTGCCGGGAGAAGGCCGGCGCCCTCCTCCCCCACCTCAACACCCGCAACACGGCACGGGACATGGACGTCATCCGCGCCGCTCTCGGCGAGCGGAAGATCTCCTACCTGGGCTACTCGTACGGGACCCACCTCGGCGCGGTGTACACGCAGATGTTCCCGGACCGCGCCGACCGGTTCGTGCTCGACAGCGGGGTCGACCCCGGGCGGATCTGGCGCGGCATGTTCCAGGTGTGGGCCACGGAGGCCGAGCCGGCCTTCGCGCGCTGGACCCGGTGGACGGCCGAGCGCGACGCCGAGTTCGGGCTCGGCAGCACTCCGGGTGCCGTCTCCAAGTCCTTCTGGGACCTGGTGGCGCGGGCCGACCGGGAACCCGTCGAGTTCGAGGGGTTGAAGCTGACGGGCGACAACATCCGGTCCGCGCGGCCCCTGTTCTTCACCCCTGCGGCGGCCGCGCCGCTGATCGCCGCCGTGAAGGCCGCCGCCGAAGGCCGTCCGCTGCCCCAGGGCCTGGCCGTGCCCGACGCGAGGACCGTGTTCGGTCCGGACCGGCTCAAGGCCGCCGCCGTGCCCGCCGCATCACCCGGAGCCCCGCCCGCCGCGTCGTCCGTCACACCGCCCGCCGCCTCGCCCGCGCCGACCGGTGGTGCGACCGCACCCCAACCGGCGTCGGACAACGGCACCGCCGTCTTCTGGGCCGTGGTCTGCGCGGACACCGACGCCTGGCCGCGCGATCCGGGGCAGTACGCCCGCGACGCGGCCCGGGACAAGGCGAAGTACCCGCTGTACGGGGACATGGCCTCCAACATCAAGCCGTGCGCCTTCTGGCAGCGGCCCCTGGAGGCGGCCACGCCCATCACGAAGCGGGTGAACGTCCTGACCGTGCAGAACGAGTGGGACTCGCAGACCCCGCTCGTCAGCGGACAGGGCCTGCACCGCGCGCTGAAGGGCTCGCGGATGGTCCTCGCGCGGGGCGGGGAGGGGCATGCCGTGTACCTCGTCGAGCCCAACTCCTGTGTGAACGCCCCGGTCAGCGCCTACCTGGCCACGGGCCGACTGCCCGCCCGGGACATCACCTGCCGGACCGAGCCGGCCCCGGCGGAACGCCGTGAGGCGCTCCCGGCGCCGTCCCCGTTCCCGAACGGTCCGCAGCGCTTCTGAGTCGGCGCGATCGGTCCGGGCATTGCCGCGCCCGGACCGATCGGCCCCGGGGCACCGTCCGCGTCACCCGCGGGCGGTGCCCCGTCCCGTTTCCGCCGGCCGCCGCCTGTCGCCCCGCCACGTGTCCCCCCGCCGCCTCTCCCCGCCGCGTGCCGGATTCCCGGTCAGCCCGTGCGGGATGACGCCTCCACCGCCGCCTTGATGCGGGCGCCGAACGCGGGGGCGTCCTTGCGGGCCGCGCCCAGGGCCAGGCCGACGAGGAGCTTGCCGACGCCGTGCCCCTCCAGGGTGTTGAAGACGCGGACCCGGGTGCGACCGCCGGGCAGGGGTTCCAGGTCGTAGCCGCCCTCGGCCGTCACGAGGTTCTTGCTCTGTTCGGTCCAACGGATCAGGCCCGGAGGCTCGATGGCCGTGATCCGGAACTCCCGGCCCGTCTTCATCCCGGCGTCCTTGACCGTGCTGCGGAAGACGGTACCGACGGTGGTGGGACCCTCCGGGACCTTCGTGATCCGCTGGACGCGCGGGCTGAACTCGGGATCGTTGCGGCCGTCGGCCAGATAGGCGAACACCGCCTCGACCGGCCGGTCGATGTCGACCGTCGCCTCGAACCGTCCACCCATGTGAGACTCCCTCGCCGTACGTCCGCCGCGTTCCCGCGCGTGGTCACGCGCCCGCGCGCCACTTCCCGCGCGGTCGCTCCCTACGCGGTCACGATCCCAGACCGGAACCGCCCGCGCGCGCCGGCAACCCCGACAGCAGGACCTCCGGCGTCCCGCGCGGGGTGCGAAGTCGAGGCGCGGCACGGCCGGCGTCGAGTCCTCCTCGTGGGCGGCGGCCACGGCCGCGCAGGGGGTGGACGTGGACGAGGGCCGCCCGCTCTCACTGGTCGGCGAGCTGCGGGAACGTGCGTTCCAGTGCGGCGGCCGGGCGCTGATCAGGTCGCACGGGACGCCGCGGAGCGCCTGCCGGGCGTCGGGACCGTCACCGCGGGCCGTGGCCGGCCGGGAGGCCGGCCACGGGCCGTCGGGTCAGCCGAGGAGGGCGTAGACCGTGGAGGCCTTGGCCGCCGGTTCGTCGGCGCCCTCGGGGGTCATGGTGACGTCGGCGAAGGCCATCCGTTTGCCGAGCTTGGTGACGCTCACCGCGATCAGCACGTCCGCGGCGATCACCGGCCGCTGGAAGCTCGTCGACTGCTGGACCGTGGTCATCGGCCCGTACCCGCCGCGGGCGGCGGAGATCGCGATGACGGTCGCGGTGTCCGCGGCGGCCATCAGGGCCTGACCGCTCAGGCCGCCACCGTCCCGGGCCAGGTCGTCGGACCAGGGCAGCCGCAGCACGGCGTGCCGGGTACCCGTCTCCTCGACGGTGAGGCCGAGGGCCAGCACCCAGGGGGCGAAGTTGTCGGCCAGGATCGTGTCGGCTTCTGCCGGTGTCAGCGTCACCCGAGGATTGTGGCGGCCCGGAGCGGGCCGCCACAACACCGCTGCGGTGAAGGGGCCTTCGCTCAGAGTCCGGCGGCGAGCTCCGTGCCCTGCCGGATCGCCCGCTTGGCGTCGAGTTCGGCCGCCACGTCGGCGCCGCCGATGAGGTGGGCCTCGACGCCCGCCGCGCGGAGCGCCTCGTACAGGTCTCGGCGGGGTTCCTGGCCGGTGCACAGGACGACCGTGTCGGCGGTTACGAGGCGCGCCTCGCCTTCGACGGTGATGTGCAGGCCCTCGTCGTCGATCCGCTCGTACGTCGCCCCGGCGACGGAGACCACTCCGCGGTGCTTGAGCTCCGCGCGGTGGATCCAGCCGGTGGTGGTGCCGAGGCCCTTGCCGACCTTGGTGGCCTTGCGCTGGAGCAGGTGCACCCGGCGCGGCGGGGCGGGACGCTCGGGGGCGGTCAGACCGCCGGGGCCGGTGTAGGCGGTGTCGACGCCCCAGTGGCGGAAGTAGACCTCGGGGTCCTGGGCCGCGCCCTCGCCGCTGTCCGTGAGGAACTCGGCGACGTCGAAGCCGATGCCGCCCGCGCCGACGACGGCGACGCGCTCGCCGACGGCGGCCCCGTCGCGGAGCACGTCGAGGTAGCTGACGACGTTGTCCCGGTCCACGCCCTCGATGGCGGGGGTGCGGGGGCTGACGCCGGTGGCGACGACGACCTCGTCGTAGTCGCGCAGGGCCTCCACGTCGGCCCTGGTGTTCAGTCGGACCTCGACGCCGCTGTCGACGAGCTGGGTGCCGAAGTAGCGGATGGTCTCCTCGAACTCCTCCTTGCCCGGGATGCGCCGGGCGACGTCGAGCTGGCCGCCGATGTGGCCGGAGGCCTCGTAGAGGGTGACGGCGTGGCCGCGGCCGGCGGCGGAGACGGCGCAGGCCAGACCGGCGGGTCCGGCGCCGACGACGGCGACGTTCTTCTTGCGCCGGGTGGGCGCGAGGACGAGCTCGGTCTCGTGGCAGGCGCGGGGGTTGACGAGGCAGCTGGTGATCTTGCCGCTGAAGGTGTGGTCGAGGCAGGCCTGGTTGCAGCCGATGCACGTGTTGATGGTCTCGGAGCGGTCGGCCGCGGCCTTGGCGACGAAGTCGGGGTCCGCGAGGAAGGGGCGCGCGAGGGAGACCAGGTCGGCGCGGCCGTCGGCGAGCAGTTCCTCCGCGATCTCCGGGGTGTTGATCCGGTTGCTGGTGACGAGCGGCACGCTCACCGCGCCCATCAGCCGCTTCGTGACCCAGGTGTAGGCGCCGCGCGGCACGGAGGTGGCGATGGTGGGGATGCGGGCCTCGTGCCAGCCGATGCCGGTGTTGATGATGGTGGCGCCGGCGGCCTCCACCTCCTTCGCGAGGCGGACGACCTCGTCGAGGGTGGAGCCGCCGGGGATCAGGTCGAGCATGGACAGTCGGTAGACGAGGATGAACTCCTCGCCGACGGCCTGTCGGGTGCGGCGGACGATCTCCAGCGGGAAGCGGGTGCGGTTCTCGTACGCGCCGCCCCAGCGGTCGGTGCGCCTGTTCGTCGCGGCCGCGATGAACTCGTTGATGAGGTAGCCCTCGGAGCCCATGATCTCGACGCCGTCGTAGCCGGCCAGCTTGGCGAGGCGGGCCGCCCTGACGAAGTCCTCGACGGTGCGCTCGACCTCTATGTCGGAGAGCTCGTTCGGCACGAAGGGGCTGATCGGGGCCTGGAGGGCGCTGGGGGCGACCAGGTCCTTGTGATAGGCGTAGCGGCCGAAGTGGAGGATCTGCATGGCGATCTTCCCGCCCTCGGCGTGCACCGCGTCGGTGATCACCCGGTGCTCGGCGGCCTCCTCCTCCGTGGTGAGGCGGGAGCCGCCCTCGAAGGGGCGTCCGGCGTCGTTGGGGGCGATGCCGCCGGTGACGATGAGGCCGACGCCACCGCGGGCGCGCTCGGCGTAGAAGGCGGCGAGGCGCTCGAAGCCGCCCTCGTGCTCCTCCAGGCCGGTGTGCATCGAGCCCATGATCACTCGGTTCGGCAGGGTGGTGAAGCCGAGGTCCAGGGGGCTCATCAGGTGCGGGTAGCGGCTCTGGGAACTCATGGGGGCGCCTCCTCGCGCGGGGGTGATGAACCTGTTCTAGCGAGGGCCGGCCGCTTTTGCAACTAGGTGCATAACCAGATGGGGGTGGTTCGGACACCCGTCCCGCCTCCCACCGGCCCGCGCCACCCCGCCCTGTGGCGCAGTTCACGGCCCGAACGGCACCCCGTCGGCGAGTGCGCCGCCGCCGGGGAGGCGGCCCCGGGGTGGACCGGGGCCGCGCGGCCCGTCAGGCGCGGCGCAACCGTACGGTGACGATCTGGAACGGACGCAGGGTCAGGGCGACCCGGCCGTCCGCCGTCGGGGCGGCGACGGCGGAACCCGCCAGGGGCCGTTCCAGCAGATCGCTCTCGACGGCCGCGGTGATCGCGAAGCCGGGGGTCAGGGTGGCCGTGGCCCGGCCGCCCCGGGACTCGTAGAGGCGTACGATCACGTCCCCGCCGCGGTCCTCGGCGAGTTTGACCGCCTCGACGACGACCGCGTCCTCGTCCACCGCCAGCAGCGGCTCGACCGGGCCGGCTCCCCTCACCGACCGCTCGGGCAGGTTCAGGGCGTGCCCCTCGCGGACCGCGTCCCCGATCGTCGCGCCGGGCGCGAGGGAGAACCGCAGGGTGTGGCGGCCCTGGTCGGTCTCCGGGTCGGGGTAACGGGGGGCGCGCAGGAGGGACAGCCTGACCGTGGTGGTCCGGCCGCCGTCGGGGCGCACGTCCCGGGTGACGTCGTGCCCGTAGGTGGAGTCGTTGAGCAGGGCCACTCCCCAACCGGGCTCCTCCACCTGGATCCAGCGGTGTGCGCAGATCTCGAACTTGGCCGCCTCCCACGAGGTGTTGGTGTGGGTGGCGCGGTGCACATGACCGAACTGGGTCTCGGCGGCCGACCGGTCGGCCGCCACGTCGAGGGGGAAGGCCGCCTTGAGGAACTTCTCGCTCTCGTGCCACTGCACGTCCGTGACGAGGTCGACGGTGCGGGCCCCGGCCCGCAGGGTGATCGTCTGCACCGCGGTGGACGAGCCGAAGGAGCGGGTGACGGTGACGGTCGCCGCGTCCGGCCCACCGTCCGTGACCTCCATCGAGTCGAGGGCGACGAGGTCGGTGACCTTGTTGCGGTAGAACGCGTCGATGTCCCAGGCGTCCCACATGTTCGGGAAGTCGGGGTGGATCTGGAGCAGGTTGGCGGCGCTCCCCGGGGCGAGCGACTCGCGGTCCCGTTCCAGGTCGTAGGCCGAGACGATCAGTCCGCGACCGTCGACCTCGACCAGCAGCCGGCCGTTGGCGAGGACGTGCCCGCCGCCGTGCCGCTCCTCGACCGTGACGGGCCCCACCGGCTCCTCGGGGCGCCCCGCGCCGCCCGCGGGCACGCCGCGTCGGGCGTGCGGTGCGCAGTTGAAGACGAGTTCCTCGGCGCCTTCGCCCGCCAGGGCCGACTGTGCCGCCCCCGTGATCGCGAGGAGCTCCTCGCGCACGGCCGCGTACGTCGCACGGGCCTCCCGGTGCACCCAGGCGATGGAGGAACCGGGCAGGATGTCGTGGAACTGGTGGAGCAGCACGGTCTTCCAGAGCCGCTCCAGGTCCTCGTACGGGTAGTCGAAGCCGGGGACGCGCACGGCGGCGGTCGCGGCCCACAACTCGGCCTCCCGGAGCAGGGATTCGCTGTGCCGGTTGCCCTGCTTGGTCCTGGCCTGGGAGGTGTAGGTGCCGCGGTGCAGCTCCAGGTAGAGCTCCCCGGCCCAGACCGGCGCGTCCGGGTATTCGGCGTGCGCCTTCTCGAAGAAGGCGTCGGGCCGTTCGACCTCCACCCGCGGGGAGCCTTCGAGGTCGCGCAGGCGCCGGGCCCGGGCGAGGTGTTCGCGGGTGGGGCCGCCGCCGCCGTCACCCCAACCGAAGGGGACCAGCGAGCGTGAACCCCGCCCCTTCTCCTGGTAGTTGCGTGCGGCGTGGGCCAGTTGGGCGCCGCCCAGGTCGCTGTTGTAGGTGTCGACGGGTGGGAAGTGCGTGAAGACGCGGGTGCCGTCGATGCCCTCCCACCAGAAGGTGTGGTGGGGGAACTTGTTGACCTGGGACCAGGAGATCTTCTGGGTCAGGAACCACCGCGAGCCGGAGAGCTTCACGATCTGCGGCATGGCGGCGGTGTAGCCGAAGGAGTCCGGCAGCCACACGTTCCTCGTCTCGATGCCGAACTCGTCGAGGAAGAACTTCTTGCCGTGGAGGAACTGGCGGGCCATGGCCTCGCCGCCCACCATGTTGGTGTCGGACTCCACCCACATGCCGCCCACCGGCACGAACCGGCCGTCCGCGACCTTCTTCTTGATCCGTTCGAAGAGCTCGGGCCGGTGGGTCTTGATCCAGTCGAGCTGCTGCGCCTGGGACATGGCGAAGACGAACTCCGGGTGCTCGTCCATCAGGGAGACCACGTTGGAGGTGGTCCGGGACACCTTGCGGACGGTTTCGCGCAGCGGCCACAACCAGGCCGAGTCGATGTGGGCGTGGCCGACCGCGCTGATCCGGTGTGCCGACGCGTTGGCCGGCACGGCGAGGACCGGGGCGAGGAGGGCGCGGGCGGCGGCGGCCGTGGCGGGGACGTCGGTGAGGTCCACCTCGTCCAACGCGGAGTCGACGGCGCGCAGGATCGCGTACCGGCGGGCGTCCGCCCCGTCGAGCTGCGTCATCAGCTCGTGGAGCACTTCGAGGTCCTGTACGAGTTCCCAGACCTCGGTCTCGAAGACGGTGAGGTCCATCCGGGCGAGTCGGTAGAGGGGCTGGTCCCCACTGGTCGGCCGGTCGCCCTCGTAGGTGGGCGAGTGGTTGACCAGGATCGGATTGGAGGCTGCCTCGACGTACCACTCGACGCGCTCGCCGCCCGTCGCCCGGTCGGCGACGCGGACCCAGTCGTTGTACGGGTTGAGCCCCTTGACCTCGCTCCCGTCGGCCCGGTGGACGAGGCCCTCGCACTGGAAGCCGGGCATCATCCGGTCGAAGCCGAGGTCGAGCACGGCCTCGACGACACGGCCCGCCCAGTCGGCGGGTACCCGGCCGGTGACCTTGAACCAGGTGGTGCCCCAGGCCGGGCCCCAGGCATCGCCGGACGCGCAGGGCCCGTACGGGGCGGCCAGGCCCTCGGCCACGGGCACCGGTTCGCCGGGCGCGTCCCAACGCTCGACGGTGAGCGGTACCGAGCGGGAGCGGACGGCGGGTTTGATCCGCTCGGCGAGGACGCGGCGCAGACGGTGTTCGGCGATGCTGCGGTCATCGTGCATGACGGCTCCAGGGGGCCGGCCGGTCGCCGGGGCGACTCGGGCAACGGACGGGCGACGGACGGGCGGACGGGGAACCGGCGGATCAGGTCTTGACGGCCCCCTCGGCGACGCCCTTGAAGAAGTAACGCTGGAGGGCGAAGAAGAGGAGCATCATCGGGATCAGCGCGGCCATGGCCCCGGCGGCGATGGTCCGCTGGTCGCTGGTGGTCGTGGCGCCGGCGAGGGTCTTGAGGCCGAGCTGGAGGGTGTAGTGCTCGCTGTCGGTGAGGACGAGCAGCGGCCACAGGAAGTCGTCCCAGGCCCCCATGAAGCTGGTGATGCAGACGACGGCGAGGGCACCCTTGGCGGAGGGCAGGAAGACGCGGGTGAAGCGGGTCCACTCGCCCGCGCCGTCGATGACGGCGGCCTCCTCGATCTCCCGGGGCACGGACAGGAAGGCAGCCCTCATGATCATGATGTTGAGGACGGAGACGGCTCCGGGCAGCCAGACCCCGACGAGGGTGTCGACGAGGCCCATCCCCCGTACCGTCAGGAACATCGAGATCATCACTGACTCGAAGGGGAACATCAGCGTCGCCACGAGAACGGTGAAAACGCTCTTGCGGCCCTTCCAGCCGGCGCGGGACAGGGCGTATCCGCCCATCGCCGCGAACAACAGGTTGGAGGTGACGGACAGGGCCGCCACGGTCAGCGTGTTGCCGACGTACTGGAGCAGGGGGAAGGACTCGGCGACGAGGACGTAGTTGTCGAGGGTGGGCCGGGACGGCAGCACCCCGTCGTACACGTTCTCGGTACGGCCGCGGATCGAGGTCAGGAACTGCCAGACGATCGGGCCGAGCATGACCACGAGCATCAGCAGCAGGGTCACGTACCGGCCGGTGCGGCCGAGGAGGCGACGGCGCAGGTCCGCCCGAGCGCGCGGGTCCGTGGCCGGTCGGGAGGCGGCCGGTTCGGGCGGGGCCGCCCGGGGTGGGTCGGTCGGGGGGCGGCCGGCCGGGGGCCGGCCCGTGGGCGCGCTCAACTCTCGTCCCCCTTCGACAGGCGGTGGCCCAGCAGGCTGAAGACCAGGGTCAGCAGGAACAGCAGCAGCGAGATGGCCGAGGCGTAGCCGGTCTCGCCGGAGAAGCCGAGGCCCACCTGCCGGATCAGGAACGGCAGCGTCCGGGCGCCGCCCCCGGGACCGCCGCTCTCGCCGCCGAGGATGTAGATCTCGGTGAAGACGCGCAGCGCCGAGATCGCGGAGAGCGTGCCGACCAGCAGCATCATCGGTTTGACCTGGGGGACGGTGATGCTGAAGAAGCGGCGTACGGGCCCGGCGCCGTCGAGCGCGGCGGCCTCGTGGAGGGAGGCGGGGACGTTCCCGAGGGCCGCCAGGTAGAAGACCATGTAGTAGCCGAGGCCCTTCCACACGGTCACGATCATCGCCGAGACCAGCAGCATGGCACTGTCCGTCAGGAACGGAATCGGCTCCGAGACCACGCCGAGCTCGCGGAACACCGTGTTGACCAGTCCGTCGCTGCGCAACACCCATTGCCAGATCAGGCCGACGACGACGGAGGAGGCGATCACGGGCGTGTAGAAGGCCGAGCGGAAGAGTCCGATGCCGGGGAGTTTCGTGCGGACGAGAACCGCGAGGGCGAGCGGCAGCAGGACCAGGCAGGGGACGACGACGGCCAGGTAGAGGACGCTGTTGCCGGTGGCCACCCAGAAGTCCGGGTCCCGGAGGGCGCGGGTGTAGTTGTCGAGGCCGACGAAGCCGCCGCCGCGCAGGATCCGGGCGTCGGTGAAGGACAGGATCACCGTGTTGACGAACGGCCAGACGCTGAACAGGGCCACCATGACCAGCCCGGGGGCGAGGAAGAGGTAGGGCGCCCACCACGTCCGGTGGGGCAGGCCCTCACCGCTGCCGGCGGCGGTGCCCCGGGCGGCGCCTGCCTCCTTCACGGTCACGGGCGGGCCGCGGCGGACAGCAGCTGGTTCGCCTCCTCCTGGGCCCTGCGCACCGCCGTCCTCGGATCCTGCTCCCCCAGGATGGCCTTCTGCATCTCGCGCACCACGGCGTCGCCGACCTGGCTGGTCCACTGGACCGGCGTGTTGGCGTCGAGCGCCGCGCTCTTCAGCTGTTCCGCCCCGACGGCGCGGGCCACCGTCTCGGCGTCCCGGCCGTCACCCCGGTCGGAGAAGTACGGGTCGGCCAGGCCCCGGGCGTTGGACGGGTAGATGGTCGCCTTCCGGGAGAACTCGACCTGGTTGGGCCCGTTGGTGACCCACTTCGCGAACTCGGCCGCCGCGTCCGGGTGTTCGGTGTCCTTCCTGATGCCGAGGGCTTGGGCGTAGATGCCGATGTGACCGAGCTCGCCGGTGACGGCGGCGGCGACCCGGGTGCGCTCGTAGATCTGCGGGGCGTTCTGCCGGATGTCCTTGACGAAGCCCGGGGAGCCGGGGCCGAAGACGAGTTTGCCGCCCCCGTAGAGCTGGTTGATGTCGTCGGACTTCAGCAGGGATTCCTTCGGCATGGCGCCCTTGGCGTACAGGTCCTTCATCCGCTCGACCCATTCGACGGCCTTGTCCGTGTCGAAGGTGAAGCGGTCCCTGCGCTCGTTGAGGATCGGGACGCCCATCTTCTGCCAGTCCCCGGGCAGGCGCCCCTTGGGGTCGGCCATGAAGGCGGCGTACCGGCCGCCGGAGCGGGCGGCGATCCGCTCGGCGTGGTCGAAGAACTGCTCGACGGTGGTGGGTGGCCGGCCCGGATCGAGACCGGCCTTCTCGAAGAGGTCGGTGTTGAAGGTGAGGACCTCGGGGGTCACGTACCAGGGGTAGGCGTACACGCCGTCGCCCCGGCCGGGGAGCTTGAACTGCTCCCAGGCACCGGGCACGTAGTCCTTGGCGATCTCGCCGTCCAGCGCCGAGACGTCGGCGAGCATGCCCCGGTCGCCCAGCAGTTGGAAGGAGTCGGTGGAGAGGTTGACCACGTCGGGGAGGGTCCCGGCCCGGGCGTCGGCGACCAGCTTCTCGTTGTACCCGTCCCCGGGGACGTCCTCCCATTTCACCGTGACGTCGGGGTGGCTCCGCTCGAAGGAGTCGATGACTCCCTGGACGTAGCCGGTGAACTTCGGCTTCAGCTGGAGGGTGCGAAAGGTGATGCCGCCGGACACGGTCCCCGTCCGCTCCGCCTGCTTGCTCTGCGACGCGCCCCCGTCCCCGCCCAGACCGCACGCGGACAAGGAGAGGAGGCCACCCGCCAGCAGGGTGGTGAGGATTGTCCGTGCCGCCTGGGAACGAGTCATCTCCGCCGCCTTCAGGGGAAGTTCCGACCTCGGGCCGGAGGGCGGTGCCCACGCTGTCCGGTATCCCGGAGCCCGTCAACGTGCCCGAAATCCCTTTGGCCGACGACGCGTACGTCCGCCGTCCCGAGGAGAACGCGACGCATCCCTCCGGGCCCCACCCCACCCCTTCCCCCAGCTGGACTGATGCGCTTTAGTTCCGATCTTTCCCGGCACTGCGGCGCTTTGTTCGGGAGCTGGATTTCCGGGCGGGTTTTGACTTCTTGTCGACGGTCGGAACGAGCCGCACCCATGCGGTTTATCGAAGGCGCCGGGGCGCGCCCGGCAACCCTCGTACGGAACAGCGCCGGCCGTGCGTCCGCGACCGCCCTCCGGGATATCCGTTGAACGCGGACGATCGCCCGGCTAGGTTCGGGACCGACACACCACGGCGTGTAGCTCAGCAGCAGAGCACCGGGCTTGCTTCCCGGGGGGCGCAGGGGCGGAACCTGCCACGCCGGCCATGAACGCCAACGCTGATCAGCAGCAGCCCGTCCCGTCCCCGTCCGTCTCCCCGTCGTACGCGGCGGACCGACTCGCGAGGGCCCGGCGCACCGCCGCGGTCCACCCGGACACCGCCACCCGCGAGCGGGCGGTGACCCGGATCCGCCAGTGGCAGGACGTCCTGTCGGGCATGGCCCGGGGCACCCTCGCCGTCGGATCGCGCACTCCCGTGTCCGGACTCCCGGCCTGGGTCACCCCCGAAGTGGTCACCGGCGGTTTCGCCACCGGCGCCGCCTCCGCGGGCGGGCCGCTGCTGCCCCACGAACGGGAGGCCGCCCGTCGGGCCGGCGTCCCCGCCACCCGCGCGGCCCTCTTCGCGCACGGCCTCACCGAGGACGGCCTGCGCGACCTGTGGGCCCTGTTGGACAGCGGTTGCTACGAGGTGCGCCTCCCGGAGGAGGCCGCGCTGGCGACCGTCGCGTGGCTGGTGCGGGCCGGCGACTTCGAGGCCGCCGCCGAACTCGTCGGCGTGCTGGAGCCCTTCGCCGACCGGCTGCGCTTCACCCCGTGGCCCGCGGAGCGTCCCGCGCCGGGAGCGGACTCGGTGCACCGGTGGACCGTCGGCGAGGCCTCGGCCGCGCTCGCTCGCCGCAGGCCCAAGGCCGCCGTGGAAACCCAGCGCGAGGCGCTGGCCGTCTGGCGTCCCTTCGAGGACGAACTGCTCACCCACCGGCTGGAGGCACGCGACGGCGCGGCCGGCCCGCACTGGCACGCGGCCGGAGCGGCCCTGCTGGCGCGCTACGGGACACTCGCGGCCGAGCACACCCGCTGCACGAAGCACCTGGACCCGAAGTCGAACGCCGCGATCCTGCGGCGCGCGTTGGAGGAGCAGGTGGCGGGCCGCACCCTGACGCCCCGCCTCGGTGGCCTGTTGGAGGTCGCCGTCACCTCGATGGTCGCCAAGCGCGGCCTGCCCGGTTCCCCCGGGCACGTCCGGCTGCGGCAGGTCCAGGCCCACCAGGCGGGCCTGCCGGCGCACCACGCGCTGGCCGCCCTGGTGCTGCGCCGGATCTCCCGGCTCGACCAGGACGGCGGCACGCCCGACGTGGAGTCCCCGCTGGTCCCGGTGACCGCGGGGGAGGCTCGGGAGACGGGCCTGCCCGTGGGCGCGGCGATCCCGCCCGCGATCGGGGCCGCCGTCGCGGGCGCGCTCAGCGCGCCGCTGGAGGTGCTCGTGGAGCGGGGGGTGGTCCCCTCGGCCGAGGTGCTGGCCGGCCTCGTTCCGCAGCTCGTCGCCGCGGTGACCGCCGAACGGTATGCCGACGCCTCCCTGCGGACCCTGATGGCGGCGGCGTACCGCGCCTTCCGCAACCGCAGGTCGCTGCTCCTGCTCGACCTGGAACATCAGGTCCGGATCGATGAACTCCCTTGGATCCGGGCGGTCGCCGGGCACCGCGGCAACGGCGAGGACGTCCGGGAGCCCGCCCACGAGGCGGTGCGCCGGCTCGGCGAACTGGCCGTGCGGGCCTTCCCCGCGACGCTGTTGCCCAATCCTCTGGTCCGTGAGCTGGCGCAGCTCGCGGAGCAGGCGGAGCTGGGCGCCCCGTTCGTGGAGGAGCTGGCCGCCGACATCTTCACGGGGGCGTTCACGCCCAAGTTCCTGGTGGCCGCGCGGATCGCCGCGGAACTGCTCGACGGCAGCCTGTACGCCCGCTACTACGCGGTCGACTGCGCGGCGGTGCGCCGCATGGCGGTCGCCCGCGCGGCCGATCGGGCGGCGGGCGCCGACCGGGGGCGCACCGCGCCGGACTTCGCCCGGATGTGCGCGGAGCGTGCGGGGAGCGGCGGCTCCCGGGGGACGGCCGTGAACGGCACGGTGATCGAGCAGGCGCAGATCCTGACGACCCACAACCTCGCTACGCTGGTCGCCCGGGCCGGCATCGCGCCGATGCCCGGTTGGGCGGGCCTGGCGGGCGACTGCTTCGACACCGTGTGCCGGTCGGTGGCGCGGGTGGAGGGCAACCCCCGTCCGTTGTCGGCCGTCAAGGACGCGGCGTACGCCTGGCGCCAGATGCTGTTCCACCTCTCGCTGTGCGAGGAGGCGGACCGGCGCTCCGCGCTGGCCGGGATCGACGCGGAGGCCGCCCTGCGCCCGGCGCACGTCCGGGCCCGCCTGGCCCCGGCCCTGGCGGGGCTCCGACTGGTGGCCGACGGCGGCGCGTTCGGTCCGGACGGCACCGCCGACGGGGGCGCCGCCCGACGGCTGTTGGGCTGGAGCACCGACGGGCATTGGATGTGCCGCGTCGAGGTGCCGGGGCACCGGGAGGTACCGCGGCGTTGACCCGCCGCAGGGTCGGTCCGCCACGCCTCCCGGCCGACCGACCGACCGACGCGAACGGATCGCGGAGTGTAGTCCGGGTCGACCCGGCGTGGCCCTCGGGCGGACGTCTTCCGGGCCCGGCCGAGGAGCTCCCCCGGCGGTGGTCTACTTCATGCGGTAGGCGGCCTTGTCGGCGAGCCTGCCGTCCTTGAAGCACAGGCGCAGTACGTCGGAGCTGCTGTTGTCGGTGCTGGAGAGGTACCAGGCGCAGGTGCTGCCGGCGGGCTCGGCCGGGCCGCCGTCCTTCAGGGCGTCCTTGACGAAGCTGTCGCCCGAGGGAAGTTTGGCACGGACCTCCGTCTCGGGGTCGCCGACGCGGACGGCTTCGTAGACCTTCGGGTCGAGCAGGGTCTTGTCGGCGATGTCGAGGAGCTTCCCCGCGCCGAGGACGAGCGCCACGGCCAGGCCGATGCCCACCACCAACGCCACGCCGCAACCGATCAGACAACCCTTGCGCTGAGCCACGCCCGTTCCTCCGAGTCCACCGTGTCCGGTGCCCTTCACCGTGACGTACCGACCTTCGCAGCGGATGGTGTCGGTGGGCTGTCCCCGAAAGTCTCGGGCCGCCGCAACGATCGTCGTTCGGGGTCGCCGTTCGCGGTCGGGCCCCCGGGGCCGTGTATACAAGAGGAGAAGGACGATCCGGACGAAACGAGAGGAACCACCTGTGAGTGAGCCCGTCGAGCCTCTGATCGTCGTCGGTGTGGACGGTTCGAACCATTCGAAGGAGGCACTGCGCTGGGGCGTCGCCCAGGCCAAGGCCACCGGTGGCCGCGTACACGCCGTCATGAGCTGGGACTGGAACACGAATCCGTTCGCGGTGGGCACGGCCGAGCAGGCGGACCTGGTGCACGCCGAGGACGCGGCGCGGCAGAAGCTGTCGGACACCGTGGCCGAGGCGGTCGGCACTTCACCCGGCGTGCCGGTGTTCCGCCGCGTCGAGCGGGGCTCGCCGGGCCAGGTGCTCGTGGAGGCGTCGCGGGAGGCGGAGCTGACGGTGGTGGGCACGCGCGGCTACGGCGGGATCAAGGGCGCACTGCTGGGCTCGGTGAGTCAGCAGGTGGTCCAGTACGCGGCCAGCAGCGTCGTCGTGGTCCGTCACGACGCCTGACGGGCGGCCGGGCTCCCGGCGGCTACGCCTCCCCGGCCGCGGGAGCCGTCAGGTCCGAGGGGTCGGTGTTGGCCCCGCACAGGACGACGGCGATCCGCTTTCCCGGTGGCCGGGGGGCGGTGCGCAGCGCGGCGAGGGCGGTGGCGGCGCCCGCCTCGACCACGATCCGGTGCTCCTCCCACAGTTCCCGGCGGGCCGCGGTGATCTGCGCGTCGGTGACGAGCACGGAGTCGACTCCGCCCCGTTGGGCGGCGGCCAGCGCGTCGGCCGAAACCCTGGTGGCGCCCAGGGAGTCGGCGGCTACGGACACGACGGGAACGTCCACCGGGCGGCCCGCCGCCAGGGCGGCGTTGAGGGCCCGGCAGTGTTCTGGTTCGGCCGCGATGACGTGGACGCCGTGCTCGCGCGCCGCGGTGGCGATGCCGGCGAAGAGTCCACCACCGCCGACCGCGACGACGACCGCGTCCAGGGCGGGGAGCGCGTCGCGCATCTCCTCCAGCAGCGTCCCGGCGCCCGCGGCGATCAGGGGATGGTCGTAGGCGTGACTGGCCAGGGCCCCGTGGGCGGCGGCGAACTCCTGGCTCGCGGCGAGGGCTTCGGAGTACCGGTCGCCGACGAGGCGTACGTCGGCGCCGTAGCCGCGCAACCGCTCCACCTTGACGGGGCGGGCGTTGACCGGCAGGAACACGGTCGCGGGCACGCCGTGGGCGCGGGCCGCCCAGGCGCAGGCGATGCCGGCGTTCCCGCCGGAGGCGATCGTCACGCCGGCGGCGGGCAGGGAGCCGGCGGCGCGGTGCGCGGCGAGGAAGTTGTGGGCGCCGCGGGCCTTGAAGGAACCGGTGTGCTGGAGGTACTCCAGCGCGTACCAGACGCCTTCGGCGGCGGGCACGACGGCCACGGGCCGAACGGCGCCGGCCAGTCGGTCGGCGGCGGCGCGGACGGCGGCGGGGTCGAGTTGCTGTTCCATGGCTGACTGCCTTTCCGGTGAGGGGACTTGACGGTGGGGTTGCGGGGGCCGCGGAACCCGGGGCCGCTCAGTGGGCCGGCTCGGCGGGCGCGGCCGCCGCGATGAGCTGGCGCAGGGCGCCGTAGTACACCTCGTGATCGGTCAGCGGGGGCAGTACGTCGGCCGTCGCGCCCGCCAGCACCGGGAACTCGGCCGGGTCCAGGGCGGCGAGCGCGGTCCGGGACGCGGCGGTGGCCGCCGCCGGATCCCGGTGGTCCACGAAGGCGGCGCTGCCCAGGGTGAGGAGGTACATGCGGCGGTACACGGTCATCGCCTCGGCGGGGCTCATCCCGGCGGCGACGCTGTCGGCGAGGGCGGGCTCGACGAGTCGGGCCAGCAGTTGACGGCCGAGCCAGGGACGGCCACCGCGCAGCACGAGCAGTCCGGGGTGGGCGGTGAGGAGCCGGTACAGCGCGCCGAAGCGCAGTTCGGCGGCCTCGGCCCAACCGGTGCCGGTGGGGACGTCGGGGAGTTGCGCGGCGAGGTGCTCGGTGCAGAGGTCCAGCAGTCCGGCGAGGTCGACGCAGCGGCGCTGGACGGTGGCGTGGGAGACGTCGAGCCGAGCGGCGAGCGCGCGGAAGCTGAGCTGTCCGGGACCTTCCTCGTCGAGGATCCGCAGGGCGGCCTCCGCGATGGCCCCGGGGGTCGCCCGATCGAGGGAGTCTGATCTTCTCGGCATGAGATACATCGTATCAGCCACCGGCTCATACGACGTATCAGCGCTGTGACGCGATGCCGACTACCGCCATATTGCTGGTCATCGAGCCATATCCGACGACTTGCGTTGACAGCGGGTAGTCACATCGCTGCACTGGGCGCACGACTGCCCGTCGGTACGCCCCCCACGTCAAGGAGACCCCGTGCCGCCTCGCCTGCGTGCGTCGCTCCCCTGTCTGACCGCGGCCGCCCTGTTCGCCCTGTGCCTGTGCCCCGTCCCGGCCTCGGCCGCCGCGGCCGGCGCCGCCCCGGCCGACACCACCGCGACCTCGGACACCCCGCTGGCGCTCACCCCGCCCATGGGATGGAACAACTGGGCGCACCACATGTGCGACATCGACGAGGCCACGGTCGTCGCGAACGCCGACGCGCTCGTGTCCACCGGCCTCGCCGCCAAGGGTTACGACACCGTCACCATCGACGACTGCTGGATGCTCAAGAGCCGTGACGCCGAAGGCAATCTGGTCGTCGACCGCGACAAGTTCCCGCACGGGATGACCTGGCTGGGCGAATACCTGCACGGCAAGGGGCTGAAGTTCGGGATCTACGAGGACGCCGGCTACCTGACCTGCGAGAAGTACCCGGGAAGCGGGGCCCCGGACGGTGGCGGCCCGGACAACTACGCGCGCGACGCCCGGCTGTTCGCGTCCTGGAACGTGGACTACGTGAAGATGGACGGCTGCAACCTGTGGGTGCCGCCGGGCAGGACCAAGGAGGAGGCCTACCGGGACGCGTACAACGCTGTCGCCAAGGCCCTGCGGGACAGCGGCCGACCCATGGTGCTCTCGGCCTCCGCACCGGCCTACTTCCAGCAGGGCGAATGGGGCGGTTCCGACTGGCACAAGGTCCTCGACTGGGTCGGTGAGACCGGCCAGTTGTGGCGTGAGGGCCGGGACATCAAGGTCCACAACCCCGCCGCTCCCGCCACTTCCCGGTGGAGTTCGGTCCTCGGCAACTACGGGTACAACCGCTGGCTCGGCCGGTACGCGGGCCCCGGCAACTGGAACGACCCCGACTTCCTGATCGCGGGCGCCCCCGGTCTGACCC
Organism: Streptomyces sp. NPDC040432; assembly: GCF_055595445.1. Lineage (NCBI taxonomy): Bacteria > Bacillati > Actinomycetota > Actinomycetes > Kitasatosporales > Streptomycetaceae > Streptomyces > Streptomyces sp. NPDC040432. The sequence continues at coordinate 140,336 of NZ_JBVIVP010000021.1, forward strand.
CGGCGGAGAGCCGCAGCCAGGTCGGGCTGTGGGCCATGATGGCCGCCCCGTTCATCCTGTCCTCCGAGGTGTCGGAGCTGACCCCGGAGGGGCTCGCCGCGCTCGGCAACACCGATCTGATCGCCCTGGACCAGGACCGCCTCGGCCGGCAGGGCGCGGTGGTCTCCTCCAACGCCACCTTCGAGGTACTGGCCCGGCCACTGGCGAACGGCGACCGCGCCGTAGCGGTGCTCAACCGCTCCGGCACCGCCCGGAACGTCTCCGTGCCGCTGGCCGACATCGGCCTGCACTCCTGCACGGTCGACGCGAAGAACCTTTGGGACGGGGGCAGCACCGAGGTGTCGACCTCGCTGACCGGGCGGCTCGACGCGCACGACACGGTCGTGTGGCGGCTCACCCCGCACGGCTGCGGCGACGCCGTACCGACGGGCCAGGTCGTCGGCAACGGTTCCAAGTGCGTCGACGGGGCCAACACCACCGGCGTCGGCGCGGTCGTCCTGGCCGGTTGCACCGCCGGCGCGGACCAGCGCTGGAAGCTCGGGGAGCAGGGTCGACTGCTGCTGGCCGGCGAATGCCTCACGGCGGGTGGGAACGACCTCGTCGAGCTGTCCGACTGCGCGAACGGACCTCGCTCGGACCAGCGTTGGAGCCACCGGCGCGACGGCGCGCTGGTCCACGGCGCGAGCGGACTGTGCCTGACGGCGCCTGCGGCCGCCGCGACGCCCGACGCCCCGGCCGAACGGCTGCGGCTGGAGGAGTGCGGCGACCACCGGCCCGACCAGGCCTGGTCGTTGCCCGTCTGACGGTCCGGGGCGGGGCGATCGGGTCTCGGCGGGGCGATCCGCCCGGGGCGGGTCACGACGGGGCCCGACCGGCCACCCCCGTCGTGGTACACGACCCGCCCTCCGCCGGCACGTACCACGCGTCGCGATCACCCGCCCGGGGGAATCCCGCTCCCCGGGAGGGGGAGCCGGGACCGAAGCGGCCACCGTGCGGCGGGGGCACTGGGTTCACTGGCCCGGCCATGGTCAGGGGCGGGCACCGGAGCGTTCCGGTGCCCGCCCCTTTCCGACGTCAACGGGCCGAGAGGCCGCCGGCCGACAGGAGTGCACCCGACGTGACCGACGTGACCGAGGCGTCCGAAACCGGCCCCGAGGAGCCCGGGGTCGGCGATCTGTGGGACCGGCTCGCCGACGGCGTGGTGGAATTGCGCAAGCGGCGGCCCTCGGGCCGGGCCGACGGTGCGACGGAGGGAACCAATCCGGCGAACCTGCGGCTCCGAATCGCAGTGGAGACCTGTGGATGCGAGGGAATGGGTACGGATCCCGGAGGATCGGTCCGTGAATGACGCGACACGGGCCGACGAGGGCCTCGCCGCCCTGCTCGGCCGGGTCGCCGAGGGCGACGAGTCGGCCTTCGGCGCGGTGTACGAGGCGGTGTGCGGGCGCGTGCTGGGCGTGACGCTCGCGGTCCTGCGCGACCGTTCCCAGGCCGAGGAGGTGACCCAGGAGGTGTTCGTCGAGGTGTGGCGGACCGCCGGGCGCTACCGGAGCGACCGGGGCAGCGTACGGACCTGGGTGCTGACGATGGCCCACCGCCGGGCGGTGGACCGGGTCAGGTCGGCCCAGGCGTCGACCGACCGGGAGCGGCGTGCGGCCCGGCTGGAGTCGGCGCTGCCCGAGTTCGACGAGGTCAGCGAGGCGGCGCTGGAGCGCGACGAGGCGGCACGGGTGCGCCGGTGCCTGGGCTCGCTGACCGGGATCCAGCGGCAGTCGGTGACCTTGGCCTACTACCGTGGCCTCACCTGCCGTGAGGTGTCCGAGGCACTGTCCGTGCCGCTGGGCACCGTCAAGACCCGCCTGCGGGACGGCCTGCTGCGGCTGCGTGACTGTCTCGGGGTGAGCGGCTGATGGGTACGGAGAACGTGCACGAGGCGACGGGTGCCTACGTCCTGGACGCTCTGCCCCCGGCGGAACGCGCCGCTTTCGAGGCGCACCTGGCGACCTGCCCGGACTGCGCCCGGGAAGTGCGGGAGTTCGCGGCGACGGCGGCGCTGCTCGGCGCGGCCGTGTCGGTGGAGCCGCCGCCGGGACTGCGGGACGAGGTGCTGCGCCGGATCCGGGAGGCACCGGTCGGGCCGGTCCCGGACGGCGATCCGGCGCGGGACACGGCTTCGAGGTCACCGGCCCGGCACGCGGCGCGGGGCGGGCGGCCGTGGGCGCGGTGGGCCCTCGCGGCGTGCCTGGCGGTGGCCGCCGGTCTCGGCGGGGTCGCCGTGTGGCAGTTCCAGGAGGCCGAGGGCGCCCGACAGGAGGCACGCCGGGTCGAGGCGCGGGCGGCGGCGCTCGCGCAGGTGCTATCCGCCCCCGACGCCCGGCTGACGAGCGGCCGGGTCCCGGACGGCGGGACGGGCACGGTGGTGGTCTCCCGGGACCGGAACCGGGCCGTGTTCGTGCCCTCCGGGATGGCCGCGCCGCCGCCGGGGCGGGTGTACCAGCTGTGGTTCGACGACCCCGGCAGGGGCATGCGTCCGGCGGGGCTCATGGACCCGGCGCGGCCCGACGCCCCGGCGCTGCTGGCCGGCCCGGTGGGTGGGGCCACCGGGATCGGCGTCACGCTGGAGCCGGCGGGCGGCTCGCCCGCGCCGACGTCGGACCCGCTGGTCGCACTGGCCTTCCCGACCGCGTAGCCGCCGGACCGTGTGATCGCGTCGCGCCGCGCGGGGCGCGCGGGGCGCGTCAACCGTGCCGCCTCCGGGGCGTGTTGTGCGGGACCTGCCGCGGCGGGCGGGACGTAGGGTCGGGCCATGTCCGATTCCGAGCGGAACCTGGAAGGCAAGGTCGCCCTCGTGGCGGGTGCGACGCGGGGTGCGGGCCGGGGCATCGCCGTCCAGTTGGGCGCGTGCGGAGCGACGGTGTACGTGTCGGGGCGCAGCAGTGCGGCGGGCCGGTCGGAGTACGACCGGCCGGAGACCATCGAGGAGACGGCCGAGTTGGTCACGGCGGCGGGCGGGCTCGGCGTCCCGGTGGTCGCCGACCATCTGGTGCCCGCGCAGGTGGAGGCCCTCGTGGCGCGGATCGACGGCGAGCAGGGCCGCCTGGACGTGCTGGTGAACGACATCTGGGGCGGTGAGCGGCTCTTCGAGTGGGACAGCACCGTCTGGGAGCACGATCTCGACAACGGGTTGCGACTGCTGCGCCTCGCGGTGGACACCCATGCCATCACCAGCCACTACGCGCTGCCGCTGCTGCTGCGCGCCCCGGGCGGGCTGGTGGTGGAGATGACCGACGGCACCGCCGACTACAACACGGACCGCTACCGGGTCTCGTTCTTCTACGACATCGCCAAGTCGGCGGTCCTGCGGATGGCGTTCGCGCTGGGGCACGAGCTGGGTCCGCGCGGTGCGACGGCGGTCGCGCTCACGCCCGGTTGGCTGCGTTCGGAGATGATGCTGGAGGCCTTCGGCGTGACCGAGTCCCATTGGCGTGACGCGCTGGACAGGGTCCCGCACTTCGCGATCTCCGAGACCCCCTCGTACGTCGGCCGGGCGGTCGCGGCGCTGGCCGCCGACCCCCTGGTGTCCCGCTGGAACGGTCGGTCGCTGTCCAGCGGCGGACTCGCCGGGGTCTACGGCTTCACGGACCTGGACGGCAGCCGCCCGGACGCGTGGCGGTACATGGTCGAGGTCCAGGACCCGGGCCTGCCGGCGGACCCCACGGGATACCGCTGACCGGGCGGCGGGGACCCCGCGTCACGGACGGGTGGCGCGGCTCACGGGGTGTCGGTCCCGATCCGGTGGGCGAGGCCGTCGAGCACGCATCGCAGGCCGAAGGCCCAGACGGCCTCGGGGTCGAAGGCGCCGACGGCGTTGCCGACCCGGTCGGCGAGCGGGTAGCTCCGCGGGGCCATGGCCCGCTCCAGGACGGGCGCGACGAGCGCCCACCACTCGTCGTCGCTCCGGTGCCGCTGGTGCTCGGCGACGTCGGCGGCGGCGAGGGCGTTGGCGTGCACGAAGCCCAGCAGGTGGGTGAGGGCGGCGTCCATCTCGGCGTCCGTGAGGCCGATGCCGTCGAAGGCCGCGAGTTCGTGTTCGTACTTGCCGATCACCCCGGGGCCGAGCGGCGGGCGGGTGGCGGCCAGGTCAGCGATCCAGGGGTGTCGGCCCAGCAGGTCCCTGTTGTCGTCGGCGATGCGGGTGATCCGCGCCCGCCAGGGCTCCTGGTCGGCGGGCTCGCGGCGGTCCATGCGCAGGTAGGCCTCGTCCAGCATCAGGTCGAGCAACTCGGCCTTGCCCGGTACGTACGTGTACACGGTCATCGGGGTGACACCCAGGCGCTGGGCGAGGGCGCGCATGGTCAGCGCGGTCGCCCCCTCCTCGTCGGCGAGGGCGATGGCGGCCGTGACGACGGCGTCCACGGTGAGTCCCTGTCGCGGGCCGCGGCGACCGCCCGCGGGCCCCTGTCCGGGCTCGCGCCACAGGAGTTCCAGCGTGCGGACGGGGTCGCCCGCGCCGCTGCGTTCCTTCGCCATGTCCGGCCCTTCCGTCCCGCCCGCTATTTCACTACGCCGTATAGAATACAGCGTATAGAGTAAGTCGAAGATGAACGGTACGGCAGCCATGCCACCGACGACCAGGGGGAACACGCGTGAATCCGGCCCGCCCCGCAGACGGCCACCAGGACATCCAGGTCCGCGGAGCCCGCGAGAACAACCTCGCCGACATCTCCCTCGACATCCCCAAGCGCCGACTGACCGTCTTCACGGGCGTGTCCGGATCCGGCAAGTCCTCACTCGTGTTCGGCACCATCGCCGCCGAGTCGCAGCGCATGATCAACGAGACGTACACCGCCTTCCTCCAGTCGTTCATGGCGAGCCCGAGCCGCCCCGACGTGGATGCCCTGCACAATCTGAGCGCGGCCATCGTCGTCGACCAGGAACGCATGGGAACCGGATCGCGCTCGACGGTGGGCACCGCCACCGACGCCTCGACGATGCTGCGGATCATCTTCTCCCGCCTGGGCGTGCCGCACGTCGGCACCTCCTCCGCGTTCAGCTTCAACACCCCGGACGGCATGTGCCCGCGCTGCGAGGGGATGGGCCAGGTGTCCGACGTGGACGTCGACCGGCTCGTCGACCGCGAACTGTCGCTCAACGAGGGCGCGATCACGGCCCCCGGATTCGCGGTCGACTCCTGGTACTGGCAGATCATGGCCAACTCCGGGTTCTACTCCCCCGACACCAAGCTCAAGGACTTCACCGCACAGGAGTGGGCCGACTTCCTGCACAAGCCCGCGGTGAAGGTGAGGGTCGGATCGAACAACTTCACCTACGAGGGGCTGATCACGAAGATCACCCGGACGGTCCTGGGCAAGGACCGCGAGTCGATGCAGTCCCACATCCGGGCGTTCGTGGACCGGGCCGTGGTCTTCGCCGACTGCCCGGACTGCGGCGGCACCCGGCTCGCGGCGGCCGCGCTGTCCTCCCGCATCGACGGGCTGAACATCGCGGAATGCTCGGCGATGCAGATCAGCGACCTCGCCGCGGTCATCGCGAGGATCGACGACCCCGGCGTGGCGCCGATGCTCGCGGGCCTGCGCGAGCTGCTGCACTCCCTGATCGAGATCGGGCTGGGCTACCTGAGCCTGGACCGGCCGTCCGGCACCCTGTCGGGCGGTGAGGCGCAGCGGGTGAAGATGGTCCGCCACCTCGGCTCCTCCCTGACGGACATCACGTACGTCTTCGACGAGCCGAGCACCGGCCTGCACCCGCACGACATCCAGCGGATGAACGACCTGCTGGTGCGGTTGCGCGACAAGGGCAACACGGTGCTGGTCGTCGAGCACAAGCCGGAGGTCATCGCGATCGCCGACCACGTCGTGGACCTCGGTCCGGGCGCCGGCACCGCGGGCGGACGGCTCTGCTACACCGGGGACGTGGCGGGGTTGCGCACCTCCGACACGCTCACCGGCCGCCACCTGGGCCACCGTGCTCGGCTGCGGGAGACGGTGCGCACGCCGCGCGGGCACCTGTCGGTGAAGGACGCGAACCTGCACAACCTGAAAGACGTCACCGTGGACGTGCCCCTCGGGGTGCTGGCCGTGGTGACCGGCGTGGCGGGTTCCGGTAAGAGTTCACTCATCCACGGCCACTTGGCGGGACGCGAGGGAGTGGTGGTCGCCGACCAGTCGCCGATCCGTGGCTCGCGACGCTCCAACCCGGCCACGTACACCGGCCTGCTCAATCCGGTCCGGACCGCCTTCGCCAAGGCCAACGGGGTCAAGGCGGCGCTGTTCAGCGCCAATTCGGAGGGCGCCTGCCCGAAGTGCAACGGTCTGGGGCTGGTGTACACGGACCTGGCGATGATGGCCGCGGTGGCCTCGGTCTGCGAGCAGTGCGAGGGGCGTCGGTTCACGCCCGAGGTGCTCACGTACCGGCTGAACGGCAAGAACATCAGCGAGGTCCTCGACATGCCGGTCGCGGAGGCGCACGCGTTCTTCACCACCGGGCAGGCGCGGACGATCCTGGGCCGGTTGGCGGACGTGGGGCTCGGCTACGTGCGGCTCGGGCAGCCCCTGAGCACGCTGTCGGGCGGTGAGCGGCAGAGGTTGAAGCTGGCCATCAGCATGGCGGAGAAGTCCTCGACGTACATCCTGGACGAACCGACGACGGGCCTGCACCTGGCCGACGTGGACAAGCTGCTCGCCCTGATGGACCGGCTCGTGGACGACGGGAACTCGGTGATCGTGATCGAGCACCACCAGGCGGTGATGGCCCACGCCGACTGGTTGATCGACATCGGCCCCGGCGGGGGCCATGACGGGGGCCGGGTGGTCTTCGAGGGCACCCCCGCCCAACTGGTCGCCGAGGCCGACACCTTGACGGCCCGGCACCTGCGGGAGTACGTCGGGGCGTGAGTGGCGGGGGGGGGGGGGGGGGGGGGGGGGGTGGGGGGGGGGGGGGGAGGGGGGGGAGGGGGGGGGGGGGGGGGGGGGGGGGGGGGTGGGTGGGGGGGGGGGGGGGGGGGGAGGGTGGGGGGGGGGGGGGGGGAGGGGGGGGGAGGGGGGGGGGGGGAGGGGGGGGGGGGGGGG
>NZ_JBVIVP010000022.1:0-144136 GCF_055595445.1 Streptomyces sp. NPDC040432
CCCTCGCGGGTTTTCCTCCGGGCTTTCGTTCTGTTGTCCTGCTCTGTTCTTGCGTTTCCGACTCTATCAGACTCTCTCGGGCCCGATTTCCTCGGTGCTTTCCAGGTCCTGCGCTTTCACGCTTTCCCTTTCCGGCGATTCCGACTCTATCAGATCCTTTCGGGCCTGACTCCCAGTCAGCGGGGTTTGCCCTCGGGGCTGTTGGGCCCTTCCGGCGAGTGAGACAGTAGCGGATTCCCTGCCCCCGAAGCCAATCGGCGGCTGCGTCCTGGGACGCGGATTCCTCATTCGCAAATACGCATGAAAACGAGACGACAACGTGAGTCGTTCGTTCGAATGTGTGGTGCGGGATGGCTGTCCGGGGACCGACCGGGGTCGGCGCTCACTTCGGACAACTCGAAGAACCTTACGGATCGGGCACGGGTGTGTCAACCCCCGGCTGACCGCGCGTGAACCGCGGGAGCGGAGGGGCGGAGGTGCAGCCGGGCGCGGCGCGGGTGTGGGCGGAAAACGCTCCGCCCGGCGCCCTCCCCGGGCTACGGTGGTTCGTATGACCACGCATGCGATCACGCTCGACCTTCGCTGGTGGGCCGCCTGACGGCGGCCACCTTCCACGCGAGCAGACATGCGTACCCGGCCGCCCTTACGGCGGCCGTTCCTGTTCCTCCCCTCCCGGGGGTGGCTCGGTCGCCCGACACGGCGGCCACGACACCACACACAGAGGGAGCGGGACATGACGAGGATCTTCAGCGGGGTCAAGCCGACCGGGCACCTGACCCTGGGGAACTACCTGGGGGCCGTGCGGCAGTGGGTCGCCGCCGAGCAGAAGCCCGACGACGCGCTGTTCTGCGTCGTCGATCTGCACGCCCTGACCGTCGAGCACGATCCGGCGCGGGTGCGCCGGCTCAGCAGGCAGGCCGCGACGCTGTTGCTCGCCGCCGGGCTGGGCCCCGAGAAGTGCACGCTGTTCGTGCAGAGCCACGTGGACGAGCACACCCGGCTCGCGTACCTGCTGGAGTGCACGGCCTCGGACGGCGAGCTGCGCCGGATGATCCAGTACCGGGAGAAGGCAGCGAAGGCGCAGGACGCCGGCGAGGGCGTACGGCTGTCGCTGCTCACCTATCCGGTGCTGATGGCCGCCGACATCCTGGCGTACGACACCGCCGAGGTGCCGGTCGGTGAGGACCAGCGGCAGCACGTGGAGCTGACCCGGGACCTCGCCGTGCGGTTCAACCAGCGGTACGGGCACACATTCACCGTGCCCAGGGCCACGCATCCCCAGGTGGCCGCGAGGGTCATGGACCTGCAGGAGCCGACCTCGAAGATGGGGAAGTCCCACGAGAGCGGTGCGGGGATCGTCTACCTGCTCGACGAGCCGGCGGTGATCCGCAAGAAGGTGATGCGGGCCGTGACCGACAGCGGTGCGGACGGCGTGGTCTACGACCGGACCACGCGCCCGGGAGTCGCGAACCTCCTCGACGTCCTCGCGGCCTGCACGGGCGACGAGCCGGCGGTGCTCGCGCGGGGGTACGCGCAGTACGGGCCCTTGAAGCGGGACGTCGCCGACGCCGTGGTGGAGCTGCTGCGGCCCCTGCGCGAGCGGCACGCGGAGATCTCCGCCGATCCGGGCGAGGTGGAGCGCGTGCTGCGGGACGGTGCGGGGAGGGCGAGGGCGCTGGCGCGGCCGGTGGTGGACCGGGCGTACGAGGCCATCGGGCTGCTGGCCCCCTGAACCCGTACGCCCTCCCCGTACGGTCAGCTGTTGCCGGAGGCGAGTTCGCGGCTGCGGTCGCGGGCCGCCTCCAGGGCGGCGATCAGGGCCGCCCGTACGCCGTGCTTCTCCAGCTCGACGATGGCGTTGATGGTCGTACCGGCCGGGGAGGTGACGGCCTCGCGGAGCTTGACCGGGTGCTCGCCGCTGTCGCGGAGCATCACGGCGGCGCCGATCGCAGCCTGGACGATGAGGTCGTGGGCCTGGGCGCGGGGCAGGCCGAGGAGGATGCCGGCGTCCGTCATCGCTTCGACCAGGTAGTAGAAGTAGGCGGGTCCGGAGCCGGAGAGCGCGGTGGCCGCGTCCTGCTGGGATTCGGGGACCCGAAGGGTCTTGCCGACGCCGCCGAAGATCTCCTCCGTGTGCTGGAGGTGCGCGGCGGTGGCGTGGCTGCCGGCCGAGATGACGGACATGGCCTCGTCGACGAGGGCCGGGGTGTTCGTCATGACACGGACGACCGGGGTGCCGGGGGCGAGCCGTTCCTCGAAGAAGGAGGTGGGGATGCCCGCGGCGCCGCTGATGACCAGGCGGTCGGCCGGGATGTGGGGTGCCAGCTCTTCGAGGAGCTTGCCCATGTCCTGCGGCTTGACGGTGAGGATGAGGGTGTCGGCGCGCTTGGCGGCTTCGGCGTTGCTGACGGCCTCGACGCCGTAGCGGGTGCTGAGCTCCTCGGCGCGCTCGGCGCGGCGGGCGGTGACGAGCAGCTTGCCCGCCGGCCGGCCGCCGCGGATCATCCCGCTGAGCAGGGCCTCGCCGATCTTGCCGGTACCGAGGACTGCGACTGTCTGGGTCATGCCGGGTTCACCTCGCCGAACGAACGTAAGGACGTACGGGTTCATCCTTGCACCCGGTCGGGGGGCGGCGGGCGGGCGTCCGGTCCGTGGGCGGGCGGGGGCGGCTACGGGGTGCGGCGGCGGAGGGTGGCCGCGCCGAGGACGAGGACGAGCAGGGCGCAGCCGGCGACGACGAGGGTGTCGCGGACGAAGTCGGCCGTCATGTCGGTGTGGGTGAGGACCTGGGTCATGCCGTCGACGGCGTAGGACATGGGCAGGACGTTCGAGAGGCCTTCGAGGACGGGCTGCATGGTGTCGCGGGGCGCGAAGAGTCCGCACAGGAGCAGCTGTGGGAAGACCACGGCGGGCATGAACTGGACGGCCTGGAACTCGGACGCGGCGAAGGCGGAGACGAAGAGGCCGAGGGCGGTGCCGAGGAGGGCGTCGAGGAGGGCGACGAGGAGGAGCAGCCAGGGCGAGCCGATGACGTCGAGGCCGAGGGCCCAGAGGGCGAGTCCGGTGGCGAGGAGGGACTGGACGACGGCGACGGCGCCGAAGGCGAGGGCGTAGCCGGCGATCAGGTCGCCCTTGCCGAGGGGCATGGCGAGGAGGCGTTCCAGGGTGCCCGAGGTGCGTTCGCGCAGGGTGGCGATCGAGGTGATCAGGAACATGGTGATGAGGGGGAAGATCCCGAGGAGGCTCGCGCCGGTCGTGTCGAAGGTCTGCGGGCTGCCGTCGAACACGTAGCGCAGCAGGGTCAGCATGACCACGGGGACCAGGAGCATCAGCGCGATGGAGCGCGGGTCGTGGCGGAGCTGGCGCAGGACGCGGGCGGCGGTGGCGAGGGTGCGGGCGCCGTTCATCGGCGGGTTCCTTCGGTGGAGGGCGCGGCGGGCGCCGGGGTGGTGGGCGTGCCCGCGTCGTCCACGAGGCGGAGGAAGCCCTCTTCGACGGTGGCGGAGCCGGTGCGGGTGCGCAGGGCGTCGGGGGTGTCCTGGGCGAGGATCCGGCCCTCACGCATGAGGAGCAGGTCGTGGCAGCGCTCGGCCTCGTCCATGACGTGCGAGGAGACGAGGATCGTCGTGCCGCGGCGGGCGGTGAGGTCGTGGAAGAGGTTCCACAGGTCGCGGCGCAGGACGGGGTCGAGGCCGACGGTGGGTTCGTCGAGGACGAGGAGTTCGGGGGTGCCGAGGAGCGCGACGGCGAGGGAGACGCGGCTGCGTTGGCCCCCGGAGAGGTTGCCGGCGAGGGCGTCGGCGCGGGTCGTGAGGTCGACGTCGGCGATGGCGCGGGTGACGGCTTCCGCGCGGCGGGCCGCCGCGGTGCGGCCGGGGTCGAGGACGGCGGCGAAGTAGTCGAGGTTCTGCCGGACGGTGAGGTCGTCGTAGACGGAGGGGGCCTGGGTGACGTAGCCGATCCGGGCTCGGTTCCCGGGGTGGCCGGCGGGGCGGCCGAGGACGTCGAGGGTGCCGGTGACGTGGGCCTGGGTGCCGACGACGGCGCGCATGAGGGTGGACTTGCCGCAGCCGGAGGGGCCGAGGAGGCCGGTGATGCGGCCGCGGGGGACGTCGAAGGCGATGGCGTCGAGGACGGTGCGGGGGGAGCGGCCGGTGCCGCGGCGGACGGTGAGGCCGTGGGCGTGGACGGCAGGGGCGGGGTGGGCAGGGGTGTGGGGCCCCGTTCCCTCCGGGTCTTTATTCATCATGTGATGAATAATGCTCCCGGCGGTGCCGGGGCGTCAATCGGCCGGGGGGTACGGACTTGGGGCGGCGCCGCGGGGAGGGGCGGGAGGAGCCGCTACTTCTTGCGCTTGGGGCGACGGGCGGCGGGGTTGCCCGTACGGCTGCTGCGGCGGCGGTCGAACTCGGTGACGGCACGTTCGTACTCGGCGCGGTGCAGCTTCTCCCCGGGGGCCTCGACGAGGCAGCGCAGGAAGTACGCGATGAGGGAGCCGATGAAACCGATCGCCTTCAGACCCTTGAGGGCGGCCTCGTCGGAGGAGGGGGCGGCGCGGCGACCGAAGGACTCCCAGGTCTTGGCGAAGGCGATGGAGCTGGCGATCGCGAAGAGGATGACGACGGAGATGCTGAGGAACGGGCCGACGTTGCCGATCTCCAGGCCCTCGTAGGCGAGGCGCAGCAGGTAGGCGCCGGCGACGGCGGCGACGAGCGCGCCGACGGCGACGGCCGCGCGGCGCGGGGCGTAGCCGTTGTCGTGGTTCACCCAGGTGGTGCCGAAGAACCGGATCGGCTCGGGCCGGGGGCCGGGCGCGGGCTCGGCGGACGCGGTGGGCGCCGCGGGGTCGGCGGGCGCGGTGTCCCCGCCGGCGCCGCCGGTCGGGCCGTTGCCCCGGCCGGGTTCCTGGGCCCGCCCGCGACCCCGGGCCTGCCCCTGTCCCTGTCGCCGCCCCTGGCTCGGGCTCTGGCTCTGGTCTCGCTGCTGGTCGTCGCTCACAGCAGCGATTATCCCCCGGCGGATCCGGTCGGCCGGGGGCGTCTCGCGTGGCGGAACGGGTGACGGGCCCAGGTCCCGGGGAGGAGCCCCGGATCGGCGCTCAGCCGCAGCGGCCGGCCACGTAGCCGTCGCTGCCCGTCCTGACGTAGGCATCGGAGACGAACTGGCCGTTGCCGATGCAGTCCCACAGGTCGGTGGTGCCGTACGGGCCGCTGATCATCGTGCCGGGGCACTGGCAGCGGATCGTGACGGTGGCCCCCAGCGGCAGGACCCGGGCGATCGAGTACTGGGTGCCGGGGCCCGTGCGGACGTTGACCTGGTGGCCGGGGGCCACCGGGAAGGACGGGAAACCGGAGGCGGCGGCAGCCACCAGGCTCTCCGCGGCCTCGTTCTCCTGGGTTTCCGGCCGGCCGGAAACGTTCTCGACGGACATGTGAAACATCCCCCCTCGGATGTGCCCTTGCGCAACGCGCGCAGGGTGGCGAGCCCTTGGATGTTCCCACGGGCCATCGACTAGGCTCCGGCGGGGGTGGTGAGCAGTGCAGTCGCGGCGTGCGGACTACGCGGGATTTCCGGAGTACGCCGGGCAGTACCGGCTCGAATCCGTACTCGGCTCCGGTGGCATGGGCGTCGTCCACCTGGCCGCTTCCAGCTCCGGGCTGAAACTCGCCGTCAAGGTCGTGCACGCCCAGCACGCGGTGGACCCGGAGTTCCGGGCGCGGTTCCGGCAGGAGGTCGAGGCCGCCCGGCGGGTGAGCGGGGCGTTCACCGCGCCCGTCGTCGATGCCGATCCGGATGCCGAACGGCCCTGGATGGCCACCTTGTTCATCGATGCCCCGACGCTGTCCGAGCGGGTACGGGAGCGGGTCCTGGACGCCGTCGAGCTGACCCGGCTCGCCGCGGGCCTGGCCGAGGCGTTGCGCGACATCCACCGGGCCGGGGTCGTGCACCGGGACCTGAAGCCGAGCAACGTCCTGATGGCCCCGGACGGGGTGCGGGTGATCGACTTCGGGATCTCCCGCCCGGCCGACAGCGACCTGCGCACCGAGACCGGCAAGCTGATCGGCACGCCGCCGTTCATGGCGCCGGAGCAGTTCCAGCGGCCCCGGGAGGTGGGGACGGCCGCCGACGTGTTCGCGCTGGGCGCCGTGCTCGTGCACGCGGCCACGGGACGGGGGCCGTTCGACTCCGACAGCCACTACCTCGTCGCCTACCAGGTCGTGCACAGCGAGCCCGATCTGACCGGGCTCCCCGCCCGGCTCGTCCCCGTCGTGGCCCGCTGCCTGTCCAAGGATCCCGCGGAACGACCGACGGGTGACGAGCTGATCGCGGAGATCCGCAGCCTGGGCGGTCGGACGGCGGAGGACACGCAGGCCTTCATACCGCAGCCGCGCCCGCCCGTGCCCGACGAAGTCGTCACGCACCAACGGGACGTGGCGCAGGCCGTGTCCGAGGTCCCGCCCGGTACGCCGCCGCCGTCCCGCCCCCGGCGGACACCGCGCAAGGCGCTGGTCGCGGGCGGGGTGGCGCTCCTGCTGGCCGTCGCCGCCACGGGCGGGTACGCGCTCCTCGGAGACCGTGCCGAGGAGGCGGACCAGCAGGTGACGGCCGTTTCGGCGAAGCCCCCCGCGGTCGTGCCGTGGGCGGTGGAGGTGGGTGAAGGCGCGGCGGGCAAACGGTTCGCCGCCTGTTCCTGGTCCGCCCCGGCCCTCCACTGCTCTGCGCGGGGCACGGCCGTGGTGCGGCTCGATCCGGCGGACGGTTCCGTGGTGTGGTCGGCCGCCTCGCCGGCCGCCGCCGACCGTACGGCGACGGACAGCGCTCCCGTGTACGGCGGCGGCGTCGTCGTCTCCCTCGCGTCGGGCAGTCGGCTGTTGCGCGCCCTGGACCCGGCGGACGGCAAGGAGCGCTGGAGCCGCCCGCTGCCGGACGGCACCCGACTGGTGGCCGCCGGGGAGCAGCTGCTGCTGGTGGGGTCGGGCGGCGAGGTGACCGCCCTGAGCACGGCGTCGGGCACCCCCCGGTGGACGAGGCGGATCGGCGGCCCGGGCGCCGAATGGTGGGCGGGGCCCGACGCGTCGGGGCAGCCGGCGTTGTACGCGGCCACGCGCGACGCGTCCGGCAGGTCGACCCGGTTGGCCTCGGTGGACCCCGGGAGCGGGCAGGAGCGTTGGCACGTCGATCGGCCGGGACTGCTGCGGCCGACCGGGGTGGCCGCGGGCGCCGTGCACCTGCTGGAGATCGATGCCTCCAGCGCGGCCCTCGCGGTCGTCCGGGTGGACCTGTCCGAGCGGTCCGTGCGGCGGACGCCGCTGTCGGCTCCGCTGCCCGACGCGGAGGCGACCGCCGGCCCCGACGGGACCGTCTACGCCCTCGGCACCGGGGGCCGGATCGTGGCCGTCGGATCCGACGGCGAGCGTTGGCGGTTGGAGACGGGTACGGCCTCCGCCTCCCGTCCCGTGTACGCGGACGGGCGGCTGTACCTGACCACACCGGACGGGCGGCTCCTGGCGGCCGACACCGGCACCGGGCGGCTGGTGGGGCAGACGAGGACCCGCATGGGCAGTGGGCAGGACACGTTCAGCTCCGCGATCCCCGCCCCCGTGGTCGCCGACGGCCGGGTCTTCGCGTCCGCGCCGGACGGGAGCGTGTTCGCCGTGGACGCGAAGAACCCCGCCGGGTGGTGAAGCGCCCGGCGGGGCTCGGAGCGGAGCGGGGTCAGCCCAGGCGGGAGACGTCGCGGACCGCGCCCTTGTCGGCGCTGGTGGCCATCGCCGCGTAGGCGCGCAGGGCCGCGGAGACCTTGCGCTCGCGGTCCTTCGGGGCGTAGACGCCGCCCAGGGCCTCGTGGCGGGCAGCGAGGGTGGCGTCGTCGACGAGGAGCTCGATCGAGCGGTTCGGGATGTCGATCCGGATCCGGTCGCCGTCCTCGACGACGGCGATGGTGCCGCCCGAGGCCGCCTCGGGCGAGGCGTGCCCGATGGACAGGCCCGAGGTGCCGCCGGAGAAGCGGCCGTCCGTCACGAGCGCGCAGACCTTGCCGAGGCCGCGGCCCTTGAGGAAGGACGTCGGGTAGAGCATCTCCTGCATGCCCGGGCCGCCGCGCGGGCCCTCGTAGCGGATGACGACGACGTCGCCCGCCTTGATCTCCTTGCGGAGGATCTTGTCGACGGCCTCGTCCTGCGACTCGCAGACGACGGCCGGGCCCTCGAAGGTCCAGATCGACTCGTCGACACCGGCCGTCTTCACGACGCAGCCGTCGACGGCGATGTTGCCGCGCAGGACCGCGAGGCCGCCGTCCTTGGAGTACGCGTGCTCCACCGAGCGGATGCAGCCGCCCTCGGCGTCGAGGTCGAGGGTCTCCCAACGCTCGGACTGCGAGAACGCCGTCGCGGAACGCTTGCAGCCGGGGGCCGCGTGCCACAGCTCCATGGCGGTGGCGGAGGCGGTGCCGGAGCGGGCGTCCCACTCCGCCAGCCAGTCCTCCAGGTTGTCCGAGTGGACGGAGGTGACGTCCTTGTTGAGCAGCCCGCCGCGGTGCAGCTCGCCCAGGATGGCCGGGATGCCGCCGGCCCGGTGGATGTCCTCCATGTAGTAGGTGCCGCCGGGCGCCACGTTCGGCGCGACCTTCGACAGGCACGGGACACGGCGCGACACCTCGTCGATGTCGGTCAGGTCGTACTCCAGGCCCGCCTCCTGCGCCGCGGCCAGCAGGTGCAGGATCGTGTTCGTGGAGCCGCCCATCGCGATGTCGAGGGCCATGGCGTTCTCGAAGGCCTGCCGACTGGCGATGTTGCGCGGCAGGACCGAGTCGTCGTCGCCCTCGTAGTAGCGCTTGGTGATCTCCACGACCGTACGGCCGGCGTCCTCGTACAGGGCGCGGCGGGCGGTGTGCGTGGCGAGGACCGAGCCGTTGCCCGGGAGGGCCAGGCCGATGGCCTCGGCGAGGCAGTTCATCGAGTTGGCGGTGAACATGCCCGAGCAGGAACCGCACGTCGGACAGGCGTTCTCCTCGATCCGCAGGACGTCCTCGTCGGAGACGTTCTCGTTCGAGGCGTCGACCATGGCGTCGATCAGGTCGAGCTTGCGGACGGTGCCGTCGACGAGGGTGGCCTGACCGGCCTCCATGGGGCCGCCGGACACGAACACGACGGGGATGTTGAGGCGCATCGCGGCCATCAGCATGCCGGGGGTGATCTTGTCGCAGTTGGAGATGCAGATCAGCGCGTCGGCGCAGTGCGCCTCGACCATGTACTCAACCGAGTCGGCGATCAGGTCGCGCGAGGGCAGCGAGTACAGCATGCCCGCGTGGCCCATGGCGATGCCGTCGTCGACCGCGATGGTGTTGAACTCGCGCGGGATCGCACCGGCCTCGCGGATGGCGTCGGAGACGATCCGACCGACGGGCGCCAGGTGGGTGTGGCCCGGGACGAACTCGGTGAAGGAGTTGGCGACCGCGATGATCGGCTTGCCGATGTCCTCGCTCGCTACGCCCGACGCGCGCATAAGCGCACGTGCGCCTGCCATGTTGCGGCCGTGGGTGACGGTGCGGGACCTCAGCTCGGGCATCGGGTTCACTCCCCATGAGTGCGGCCGGCCCGACGGACGCGACCGCGACTGTAGATATGAATCAGTTACGAGGCTACGCCTGTCGCCCGCGATACGGACAGGCTGTCCGGATGTCGGGACGGGCGGCTCATTCTTCGGTCAGGTGCCGCCCTCGGTCAGGTACCGCTGGAGCGTCGGCGCCACCAGGGCCACGATGTCCTCCGGATCCGCCGACGCGAGCGGCTCGACCTGGACGACGTAGCGCAGGACGGCGATCCCGACCATGTGCGAGGCGGCCAGCTCCGCCCGGAAGGTGGGCTCCGGCACGTCCAGATCGGCGGCGACCCGCTCCAGGACCCGGCGCAGGATCAGCCCGCGCAGGACCTTCGCCGCCGCCTCGTGGGTGAGGGCGGACCGCATCACCGCGAGCATCGGGGCCCGGGTGACCGGGTTCTCCCAGACGCCGAGGAAGTAGCGGGCGAGCCGTTCCCCGATGCCGTCCGGGCCCTCGCCGACCACCGCCGGGACGATCAGGGCGGGCTCCATGCTCACCTCGATCGCCGCGGCGAACAGGTCGTCCTTGCTGCCGAAGTAGTGGTGCACCAGCGCCGGGTCCACCCCGGCGACCTTCGCGACGCCGCGTACGGACGTCTTGTCGTAGCCGCGCTCCGCGAACACCTCCCGGGCCGCGAGCCGGATGACCTCCTGGGTGCCGGGGCCGTCACCGACCTCGTCCTGCCGGGGCCGGCCGGGACCGCGACGCCGCTTCACGGGCTCCGTCATCGGCGCCGCGCCGGGTCCGCGAGGTGCAGCCGGGTGAAGGCCAGCGCCTCGGCGAGGTCGGCCTCGCGCTCGGCGGAGGACATCGCCCGCCGCGTGTTGACCTCGATGACGATGTGCCCGTCGAAGGACGTACGGGCCAGGCCGGCCAGCAGCTCCGCGCAGGGCTGGCTGCCACGGCCGGGCACCAGGTGCTCGTCCTTCGCCGATCCGTTGCCGTCGGCGAGGTGGATGTGCGCGAGCCGGTCGCCCATCCGGTCGATCATGGCGTTGGCGTCCGTACGGGCGGTCGCGGTGTGGGACAGGTCGACGGTGAAGTGCCGGTAGTCGTCCTTGGTGACGTCCCACTCCGGGGCGTAGGCGAGCATCTCGCGGTCCCGGTAGCGCCACGGGTACATGTTCTCCACGGCGAACCGGACGTCCGTCTCGTCCGCCATCCGCCAGATGCCGGTGACGAAGTCCCGCGAGTACTGCCGCTGCCACCGGAACGGCGGGTGCACGACCACCGTCGACGCCCCGAGGCTCTCGGCCGCCGCCCGGGCCCGCTGGAGCTTGATCCACGGATCCGTCGACCAGACGCGCTGGGTGATCAGCAGGCAGGGGGCGTGGACGGCCAGGATCGGCACCCGGTGGTGGTCGGACAGTCGGCGCAACGCGTCGACGTCCTGACTGACCGGGTCCGTCCAGACCATCACCTCGACGCCGTCGTACCCGAGGCGCGCGGCGATCTCGAAGGCGGTCGCCGTGGACTCCGGGTACACGGAGGCCGTGGAGAGCGCGACTTTCGGGATCCGGACTGGTTCTGCCACGGGGACAGGTTACGGGGCGGGGGCGGAGCCGGGGTGGGACAGGTCGACGCCGGGGGTGGGGCCGGTCCGCGGCCGGGGTGGGCGGTGCTCCCCCGGCCCCCGGCCCCCGCTCCCCG
The DNA here is from genome assembly GCF_055595445.1 of Streptomyces sp. NPDC040432. NCBI lineage: Bacteria > Bacillati > Actinomycetota > Actinomycetes > Kitasatosporales > Streptomycetaceae > Streptomyces > Streptomyces sp. NPDC040432. The sequence continues at coordinate 11,252 of NZ_JBVIVP010000022.1, forward strand.
GCCCCCGCCCCCCGCCCACCCCTACGGCAGGTGGTCCAGCCTGCGGAGGATGACGCCCTCCCGGAGGGCCCAGGGGCAGATTTCCAGTTCCTCCACGCCGAAGAGGTCCATGGTGGCCTCCGCCACGAGGGCGCCGGCCAGGAGCTGGGAGGCGCGGCCGTCGGAGACACCGGGCAGGGCCGAGCGTTCGAGCGTGGTCATCGCGGCGAGCCTCGGGACCCATTCCACCAGCGACTTCCGGGTCAGGTCGCGCTGGATGTAGAGGCCGTCGGCCTCACGCGCCGCGCCCGCGATGCGGGCCAGTTGCTTGAAGGTCTTCGAGGTGGCCACGACGTGGTCCGGCAGGCCGGAGCGGCTGAACTCCCCCACCGTGCGGGCGATCTGGGCCCGGACGTGTCTGCGCAGGGCCTTCACGTCCGCCGGGTCCGGCGGGTCGCCGGGGAGCCAGGCGGAGGTGAGGCGGCCGGCGCCGAGGGGGAGGGAGACGGCCTTGTCGGGGTCCTCGTCGATGCCGAAGGCAATCTCCAACGACCCGCCGCCGATGTCCAGCACCAGGAGCTTGCCGGCGGACCAGCCGAACCACCGCCGGACCGCCAGGAAGGTCAGGCGGGCCTCGTCCTCGCCGCTGAGGACGGGCAGGTCGATGCCGGTCTCGGCCTTGACGCGGGCGAGGACCTCATCGGCGTTGGTGGCCTCGCGCACCGCGCTGGTGGCGAAGGGCAGCAGGTCCTCGCAGCCCTTGTCCTCGGCGGCCTGCACGGCCTCGCCGATCACCGCGACGAGCCGGTCGATGCCCTCGGGGCCGACCGCACCGTGCTCGTCGAGGAGTTCCGCCAGCCGCAATTGCACCTTGTGCGAGTGCGCGGGCAGGGGGCGCGCACCGGGGTGTGCGTCCACCACCAGCAGATGAATCGTGTTCGAACCCACGTCAAGGACACCGAGTCTCATACGAGAAACGCTACTGGGCGGAACGCGTGGGGGTGGAGTAAGGGGCGCTTAGGCTTGGGTTTGTGCCAAATACGAAGAAGGCCAACAAGACCCGGTCCAAGAAGGACAAGGGCAAGGAGCCCGACGAGAAGGGCCTGGACTTCCCCCGGGCCTGGGTGGAATTCCCCGATCCGGCGGACGACGAGCAGGTCTTCCGGTGCGACCTGACCTGGCTGACCTCCCGCTGGACCTGCATCTTCGGCAGCGGCTGTCAGGGCATCCAGCCGGGCCGCGCCTCCGACGGCTGCTGCACGCTGGGCGCGCACTTCTCGGACGAGGACGACGAGAAGCGCGTCGCGGAGCACGTCGCGCGGCTCACCCCGGAGGTGTGGCAGTTCCACGACGTCGGCAGCGAGAGCGGCTGGACACAGTTCGACGACGACGGCGAGAAGCAGACGCGCCGCTGGGACGGGGCCTGCATCTTCCTGAACCGGCCCGGTTTCCCGGCGGGCGCGGGCTGCTCCCTGCACATCCTGGCGCTCAAGGGCGGCCAGGAGCCGCTGGAGACGAAGCCGGACGTGTGCTGGCAGTTGCCGATCCGGCGCACGTACGACTGGATCGACCGGCCTGACGACACCCGGATCCTCCAGGTGTCGATCGGCGAGTACGACCGGCGGGGCTGGGGTCCGGGCGGCCACGACCTGCACTGGTGGTGCACGTCGGCGACGTCGGCGCACGGCGCGGGCGACCCCGTGTACGTGTCGTACCGGCCGGAGCTGACGGAGCTGATGGGCAAGGAGGGCTACGACGCCCTCGTCGCCCTCTGCGAGGCACGGTTGGCGTCCCTGCTGCCGATGGCGCCGCACCCGGCGGACCCGGCCTGACCCGCACTCGCGCCCGCACCCGCACCCGCACCGACGGCTCCCCCGCTCTATCCCCCGGCCGGCGCCGGGGGCGGGTCGGGGGAAACCGTTCCTCCTGAGGAGGGTTCCGGCGTCGGAGTCGGGGTGCCGGGGTCCGGCGGGGTCGGGGTCGGTGTGGGCGTCGGCGTGGGCGTGGGCGTCGGGGTCGGCTCCGGGGTGGGTGCCGCGGTCGGCGTGGGCGTCGGGGTCGGCTCCGGGACGGGGGCCGGGCGGCCCCGGCCCTGGATGGAGACGACCGCGCCCGCCGGGTCCACGCCCACCCGGGCGCTCCAGGCGCCGACGGGCTGGGCAGCGGCGTCCACGGTGATCCGTAGGGTGACCGATTCTCCGGGCCGCATCGTGCCCGCCGTCTGACTCGCCCGGAGCCACGGGGCGTCGGACCAGAGCCGCCAGTCGACGGGACTGCCGCCCGAGGCGGTGAGGGTGAGCAGGGTGACGGACCCCCGGGTCGTGGCGGCTGCGGTGAGCCGGCCGGGGGTGCCCGGACCGGCCGCTTCCGGGGTCGGGGGCTGGCCGACGCTGATGACCTCGACGGAGACGTCGGGGCCCGCGGCGCCCGGGGCGAAACCGGGCTCGCCGGTGGTGTGGGCGGTGTTGCCGGTGTTCTCGTAGGCGGTGAGCGAGCGGCCGTCGGCGTACGGCAGGGGGATGTCGGACTCGCTGGCGGAGATCCGGGTGCCCTCGCCCCCGACGGGCTCCCCGGTGCTCGGAGCTCCCCGGTACGCCGCCCACAGCGCGATGACCGGCGCGGCGACGACGGTCGCGACGACGGTGGTGGTCACGGCCCGGGCCCGGAGCCGGTCGCGGCGGGCGGCGCGGTCCTTGGGGTCCATGGGGAAGCCGGTCCGGTCGAAGCGCGGGCCGGGGCGGCCACCGCGGCGGCGCCCGGAGCGCAGCATCGCCGCGTGGACGGCGGGGCGGGGCGCCGGGACGAGCGGGAGGGCGGCGTCGACGCCGCCGGTGCCCGGCCAGGGCGCGCCCGCGCCGCCGCGTTCGGCGGCGCGGCGGCAGCGGGGGCAGTCGTCGACGTGGCGGACGAGTTCGGTACGCAGGGAGCTGGACAGCAGGACGTTGCCGTCGCCCCCGTCGCCGTCGTCGCCGGTGAGTCGGGAGACGACGGGGCAGTTCCCGGTCTCGACGACGGCGAGGGCGGCGCGGGTGCGTTCCACCTCGCAGGCGGCCCCGGACAGCAGCTCCCGCGCGGCCGCGGGTCCGGTGCCGAGCACGGAGGCCAGTTCGGGGACGCCGAGGCGGTGGCGGACGGCGAGTTCGAGGGCCTCGCGCTGCTCGGGGGTGGTGCCGGCGGCTTCGGGCCAGGCGAGTCGGGCCAACTCCGTGCGTCGGTAGGCGCTGACGTCGAGTGCGCGATGGGCACCCGGCGCGTGGTCGGGGTCGCCGTGCTCCGGCGCACGCCGGGCGGAGTGCGCGCCCTGGCGGGCGCGGCGTCGCTCGGCCAGCCGGCGCAGGCAGGCCCAGCGGGCGAGGGCGTACAGCCAGGCGCGCCGTTCCCCTTCGTCGGGGCAGCGGCCGGGGTGTCGTTCGGCGACGGCGAGGACGTCCCCGAGGACGTCGGTGGCGGCGTCGTGGTCGCACAGGACCGACAGGCAGTACGTGAACAGGCCGTCCAGGTAGGGCTCGTGCCGGAAGGGCGGTGGCGGGGGCGGCGCGGTCGGCCGCTCGTCGGGGGTGTCGGGGGCACCGGTCGGGCGGGCGGCCGAATCCGGGGCCGGGGTGCCCGCGGTGGGTGGTCCGCCGGTCGGGCGGCCGGTGGCGGCGTCAACCGGTCCATCGGCCGGGACTCCGGATCCTGGCGTGCTCCGCCCCCCATGCGCCTCATGCGCCCCTCGTGCCCCGGGTGCCCCGTACTCCTCGTACGCCCCGTCCGTCACGTCGGCCGCACCCTTCCTCTCGGGCCTCTCGGGCCCCTCGGCAGCCCCGACGGCTGGGGCGGGCGCGCCCCTCGTCGGACCCGCGGCGGGCATGCGCCCGTGCGCCCGGTGTGCGCCGGTGCGCGCTGCGGGGTGTCGTTGGTTGCTGCTGTTCACCTGGCGACCGTAGGCGGCGCGCCGGTGACGGCCCGGAAGCCTTCAGCAGTTTTAGTCCTTACGGGTGAACAGATCGGCTCCGAGCTGACGGTGCCCCTGACGACCGCTCCGCCCGGCGTTGTCGGTGGGGGCCGCTACCGTGGGGCGCATGGCTGCCCGCACCGCTCGTTCATCCGCCAAGGACCGGCCGTCCTACCGCTGCACCGAGTGCGGCTACACGACCGCTAAGTGGCTCGGGCGCTGCCCGGAGTGCCAGGCCTGGGGGACGGTCGAGGAGATGGGCGGCGCCCCCGCCGTACGGACCACCGCGGCCGGGCGCGTGTCGTCACCCGCGCTGCCGATCGGCCAGGTCGACGGCCGGACGGCGACGGCCCGCAGCACCGGGGTGGACGAGTTGGACCGCGTCCTGGGCGGCGGGCTGGTCCCCGGGGCCGTCGTCCTGCTGGCCGGGGAGCCGGGCGTCGGCAAGTCGACGCTGCTCCTCGACGTCGCGGCGAAGGCGGCCGACGGCGACCACCGCACCCTGTACGTCACCGGTGAGGAGTCGGCGAGCCAGGTGCGGCTGCGGGCCGACCGGATCAACGCCCTCAGCGACCACCTCTACCTCGCCGCCGAAACCGACCTGTCCGCGGTCCTGGGCCACCTCGACGCCGTGAAGCCGTCGTTGCTGGTCCTGGACTCCGTACAGACCATCGCCTCACCCGAGATCGACGGCGCGCCCGGCGGCATGGCCCAGGTGCGCGAGGTGGCCGGGGCCCTGATCAGGGCCTCCAAGGAGCGGGGCATGTCCACGCTCCTCGTCGGACACGTCACCAAGGACGGGGCCATCGCGGGCCCCCGTCTGCTGGAGCACCTGGTGGACGTGGTGTTGAGCTTCGAGGGCGACCGGCACGCGCGGCTGCGTCTGGTGCGCGGCGTGAAGAACCGGTACGGGGCCACCGACGAGGTCGGTTGCTTCGAGCTGCACGACGAGGGCATCACCGGGCTCGCCGACCCGAGCGGTCTCTTCCTCACCCGGCGGGCCGAGGCGGTGCCCGGGACCTGTCTGACGGTGACCCTGGAGGGCAAGCGTCCGCTGGTCGCCGAGGTGCAGGCACTGACCGTCGACTCGCAGATCCCCTCGCCCCGCCGGACCACGTCCGGGCTGGAGACCTCACGCGTCTCGATGATGCTGGCCGTCCTGGAGCAGCGCGGCCGGATCACCGCGCTGGGCAAGCGGGACATCTACAGCGCGACCGTGGGCGGGGTGAAGCTGACGGAGCCGGCGGCGGACCTGGCGATCGCGCTGGCGCTGGCCTCGGCCGCCAGTGACGTACCGCTGCCGAAGAACCTGGTGGCGATCGGGGAGGTGGGCCTCGCCGGTGAGGTGCGGCGGGTGACGGGCGTGCAGCGCCGGCTCGCGGAGGCGCACCGGCTGGGCTTCACGCACGCGCTGGTGCCGGCGGACCCGGGCAAGGTCCCGGCCGGCATGAAGGTGACCGAGGTCGCGGACATGGGCGAGGCCCTGCGGGCACTGCCGCGCGGCCGGTCCCGTACGGCGGCCAAGGAGCGCGGGGCGGAGTAGGGGAGCGGCGCCCCGGCGACGCCGGCCAGGAGCGGAATCAGGGGGTCCGCCAACGGGTCGGGCAGCAGGTCAGGGGCCTGCCGCCGGCATCCGCGGGACGGGTACGGGCCAAGGCTCGGCGGGCTCACAGCCCGCGCCGGTAGACTTTGTGCTGGTCCGCCCGGCCGTACGCACGCCCTCGTGCCCGTGGCGCGGGGCGGTACGACCCGCGACCGGAGGAGTGCAGTGGCAGCCAAGGACGGGGCAGCAGCATCCGGCAAGTCGGGCGCCGGCTCCAAGCAGGAGGCCATGATGCGCGCCTCGCTCAGCGCGGTCGCTCCTGGTCAGCCCCTACGTGACGGCCTGGAGCGGATCGTTCGCGGCAACACGGGCGGGCTCATCGTCCTCGGCATGGACAAGTCCGTCGAGGCGATGTGCACCGGCGGTTTCGTGCTGGACGTGGAGTTCACCGCGACGCGGCTGCGCGAGCTCTGCAAGCTCGACGGCGCGCTCATCCTCGACAAGGACATCACCAAGATCCTGCGGGCCGGCGTGCAGCTGGTGCCGGACGCGTCGATCCACACGGAGGAGACGGGCACCCGGCACCGCACCGCGGACCGCGTGTCCAAGCAGTGCGGCTTCCCCGTGGTGTCGGTGTCGCAGTCCATGCGCCTGATCGCGCTCTACGTGGACGGCGAGCGGCGCGTCCTGGAGGAGTCCGGGGCGATCCTGTCGCGGGCCAACCAGGCCCTGGCGACGCTGGAACGGTACAAGCTGCGCCTCGACGAGGTCGCGGGAACGCTCTCCGCGCTGGAGATCGAGGACCTGGTGACCGTCCGCGACGTGACCGCGGTCGCCCAGCGGCTGGAAATGGTTCGCCGGATCGCGACCGAGATCGCCGAGTACGTGGTCGAACTGGGCACGGACGGGCGACTGCTGTCGCTCCAGCTGGACGAACTGACGGTCGGGATCGAGCAGGAGCGGGAGCTGGTGATCCGCGACTACGTCCCGGAGCCGACGGCGAAGCGTTCCCGCACGGTGGAGGAGGCGCTCCCGGCACTGGACGCGCTGACGCACCCGGAGTTGCTGGAGCTGGCCATCGTGGCGCGGGCCCTCGGCTACACGGGCTCCCCGGAGACCCTCGACTCGGCGGTCTCGCCGCGCGGGTACCGGCTGCTGGCGAAGGTGCCGCGGCTGCCCGGGGCGATCATCGAGCGGCTGGTGGAGCACTTCGGCGGGCTGCAGAAGCTCCTCGCGGCGAGCGTCGACGACCTGCAGACCGTGGACGGCGTCGGGGAGGCCCGCGCCCGGAGCGTCCGCGAGGGCCTGTCGCGCCTCGCGGAGTCCTCGATCCTCGAACGCTACGTCTGATCCCTTCGCGGACTCCGCACGGGACACCCGCGTCGGACTCCACGCCGGGCACCCGTCGCGGGACACCCGCCCCGGGCTCCCGCCCCGGGCTCCCGCCGGGCACCGGCCACGGACACCCGCCCCCGGGCGCCGTTCCCGGCGCCCGGGGCGCCTCAGTCCTGCTTCAGGACGAAGGACGCCTGCACCACCGGCATCCCCGGGGCCTTGACCTCGACCATGTAGGTGCCGGGGGTCGCACTGCCCGCCGGGGGCGTCTGGCACTGGTCCGCCGCGCTGAACTTGCGGTCCCATTCCAGGGACTGCTTCGTCTCGCCCTGCGCCGGCACCCGGAAGAACGCCTCGGCGGCGCCCGCCGGGCAGTCGCCGGAGGACCAGACGGCCTTGGCGCCGTTCGACTGAACGATCGTCAGCACCGCTTGCTTCGGGCCGAGTCCGACCTTGCAGGTACTGCCGGAGGTGTTGCGGACGAGCAGTTCGAGACGGGGCTTCTCGTTCGTCTCGTACTCGTTCTTCACGCTCTTGACCTCCCAGCGCAGCGAACCCGCCGGGCAGGTGGGCAGCGGGGAGTCCGCGGGCACCTGCGCCCCGCCGCCGGCGCCGCCCGAGCCGCCCGAGCCCGCGGCGCCGGCCGAACCGGCCCCGCCGCCCGCGGCGTTGCCGCCACCGGGCTCACCGTTCTTGCCCGAGCTGCCGGTGCCGCCGCCGGAGCCGGAGCCCCCGCCGGAGCCCGACTCGGTCCGCCCGCCCGGGGCCTGACTGATCGCCGAGCCGGACGGGGACGGTCCCGCCGTGATCGTGTCCCGCGGGCCGGAGCCGTCGCCGCCCTTGCCGTTCGTACTCGACTTGCCCGCGCCGGAACTGACGGTCCATACGGCGAGGAGGGCGAGGAGCGCCACAACGGACGCCAACACGGCCCTCCGTCGCCAGTAGATGGAAGAGGGGAGCGGCCCGACCGGATTGCGCATAGATCCCACGCACCGAACCTTACGAGAACTCGCACGGCGATCAGCGCCCCCCATGCCGTACAACCGGCAGGTTTTGCCGATGATCATCCTGCGGGAGCAGAGCGGATCGCAAAGTTCCGGCCAAGGGTCCGATGCGATGACGATCCGTCCTTGAGTACGGTCTGTGACCATGGACAGTTCCGACCTCTATCGCGACATCACCGACTTCGCCCGTGACACGCCCTCCTGGGTGCAGTCGGCGTTCGAGGCCGAGACCAAATACGGGCTCCTGCTCTTCGGTGTGCTCTTCATAGCCGTCTGGTGGCGTTCCCGCGGTCACGACGACCGGGCCGTGGCGCTCGCCGTCCTGGCACCGCTGGTCACCGCCATCACGTACGTCGTCTCCGAGACGGTGAAGTCGACCGTCGACGAGGAACGGCCCTGCCGTGCCGTCGCCGGCGCGGCGGCCTCACTGATCGCCTGCCCCGAGTACGGGGACTGGTCGTTCCCGAGCAACCACTCCGCCATCGCGGGCGGCGCGGCCGTCGGCCTCGCCATGGCCGCCCGCCGGCTGGCCGTGTGGACCCTGCCGCTGGCCGTGCTGATGGCCTTCTCCAGGGTCTTCGTGGGGGTGCACTACCCGCACGACGTGGCGATGGGCCTGCTGCTCGGCTTCTCGCTCGCCGCGCTCCTGATGGTCGCGCTGGCCGGTGTGATGAGTCGCGTCGTGGCCGCCGTACGGGCGAGCCGGGCGCCGGTGGCCGTCTGGTTCACCGGTCCGGGCCCGGCGCGCTGAGCCCGAAACGTGCCAGGATGCCGTCTGCCATGACTGCATCCACCACTCCTTCCCCCGACGTCTCCCACGCGCTGCACTCCCCCGTCATCGCGTGGTTCGACGAACACGCCCGTGATCTCCCCTGGCGCCGCCCCGAGGCCGGCTCCTGGGGGGTCATGGTCAGCGAGTTCATGCTCCAGCAGACCCCCGTCAGCCGGGTCCTGCCGGTGTACGAGCAGTGGCTCGCCCGGTGGCCCCGGCCGGCCGCCCTGGCCGCCGAGGCACCCGGCGAGGCCGTCCGCGCCTGGGGCCGGCTCGGCTACCCCCGCCGGGCCCTGCGCCTGCACGGGGCGGCCGTCGCGATAACGGAACGGCACGGCGGCGACGTACCGCGCGAGCACGCGCACCTGCTGGCGCTGCCCGGGATCGGCGAGTACACGGCCGCCGCCGTGGCCTCCTTCGCGTACGGGCAGCGGCACGCGGTGCTGGACACCAACGTGCGCCGGGTGTTCGCCCGCACCGCGACCGGGGTCGAATACCCGCCGAACGCCACCACCGCCGCAGAACGCCGCCTGGCCCGCGCCCTGCTGCCCGAGGACGAGGCGACGGCGGCCCGCTGGGCCGCCGCCTCGATGGAACTGGGCGCCCTGGTGTGCACCGCCAAGAGCCCGGACTGCGTCCGCTGCCCGGTGGCGGGACTGTGCGCGTGGCGCCTCGCCGGGAAGCCCGCGCACGACGGTCCGCCGCGACGCGGTCAGACGTACGCCGGGACGGACCGGCAGGTGCGCGGCAAACTGCTGGCGGTGCTGCGCGACGCCGTGGGCGCGGTCCCGCAGGCGGTCCTCGACACCGTGTGGGACGAACCGGTGCAGCGGGCCCGGGCACTGGACGGTCTGGTCTCCGACGGTCTGGTGGAGCCGCTCGCGCAGGGCATGTACCGGTTGCCGCAGAGCTGAGTCCGCGGCGGTCGCGAACTCCTCGAACCCGGCTCGTAGCTGACTCAACTATTCCGCTTCGGGCCGGGAAACCGCAGCTCACCGGCACTGTTACACAACCTACGGCTGTCCGTGCGTCCACCGAAGGCTCACCCGCACAGTGCCGTGACAACCCGTCCGTACCTTCGGATCCGTAAGACGGCGGAGACGGTTGTACGGCAGCGGAGGCGGTCAGAGATGGCACACGGCGAGGTGCTCGGTTTCGAGGAGTACGTACGCACCCGGCAGGACGCGCTGCTGCGCAGTGCCCGCCGCCTGGTTCCGGACCCCACGGACGCCCAGGACCTCCTCCAGACGGCTCTCGTGCGCACCTACGGCCGCTGGGACGGCATCGCCGACAAGTCCCTGGCCGACGCCTACCTCCGCCGTGTCATGATCAACACCCGGACCGAGTGGTGGCGGGCCCGCAAGCTCGACGAGGTCCCCACCGAGCAGCTCCCCGACGCGTCCGTCGAGGACGGCTCCGACCAGCGCGCCGACCGCGCCCTCCTCATGGACATCCTCAAGGTGCTCGCGCCCAAGCAGCGCAGTGTCGTCGTCCTGCGACACTGGGAGCAGATGAGCACCGAGGAGACGGCCGCGGCGCTCGGTATGTCGACGGGAACCGTGAAGAGCACCCTGCACCGCGCACTGGCCCGGCTCCGGCAGGAGCTGGAGAGCCGGGACCTCGACATGCGCGCGCTCGAACGCGGCGACCACACCAGCCGGTACGAGGGGCGGGAGCGGTGCGCGGCCTGAACGGCCAAGACCTGAGTGACAGAGGCTCCCCCCCGGCCCGTGCCGGGAGGGGGCCGCTCGTACTGGTGTCGGCGGGGACGATCGTCCTCGTCGGCACCGTGCTGTTCGCGGTCGGTTGCTCCACGGGCGGCAGCGGGCTGCGCGACGGCGGCCCCGCCCACACCGATCAGGTGGCCAGGACGGCCAAGCCCTCGGAGGACGCGGACACCGCGCCCGTCCCGCCCGGCAACGCCCCCGCGTCGTCCTCCGGCAGCCCCCTCAAGAAGGTCGACGCGGTGGCCCTGCTGAAGGCGGACCCCAAGGTCAGCCCCGCCGTCAAACGGGACCTCAAGCCCTGCACGGGCAAGGAGTACCCGATCGACGTGAGCTACGGGAAGGTCACCGGCGGCGGCTCCGTGGACGTCGTCGTCAACGTCCTGTCGTGCGCGGACGCGCTCGGGCTCGGCTCGTACGTGTACCGGGCCGATGGCGGGAAGTACGAGAATGTGTTCACGGACGAACAGTCACCGGTCTACGCGGAGATCGACCGGGGCGACCTGATGCTCATCAAGCAGGTTTACGGCAAGGGCGACGCCCTGGCCTATCCCTCCGGCGAGGACGTGATCACGTACCGCTGGAGCGGGGAGAAGTTCACCGAGCAGGACCGTGTGCACACGGAGTACAGCAACGTGGTCGACGGCGGGGGCCAGCCCGCCCCGGCCCTGACGCAGAAGAACTGAAGTGAGGCTGGGCATGGCCGAGACCCATGTGCTGTTCGTGGAGGACGACGACGTCATCCGCGAGGCCACGACCCTGGCGCTGGAGCGCGACGGGTTCGTGGTCACCGCCATGCCCGACGGGCTGTCCGGACTGGAGTCCTTCCGGGCCGACCGGCCCGACATCGCCCTGCTGGACGTGATGGTCCCCGGGATGGACGGCGTCAGCCTGTGCCGCCGCATCCGTGACGAGTCCACCGTCCCCGTGATCATGCTGTCGGCGCGTGCCGACTCCATCGACGTGGTCCTCGGCCTGGAGGCGGGCGCCGACGACTACGTCACCAAGCCCTTCGACGGCTCCGTGCTCGTCGCCCGCATCCGCGCCGTCCTGCGGCGCTTCGGCCACGCCGGCGGACCGCAGAACGGCGGCCAGGGCGGCGGCGAGGGACCGGCCGGGGAACGCGGCGTGCTCTCCTTCGGCGACCTGGAGGTCGACACCGAGGGCATGGAGGTCCGCCGGGCGGGCGCCCCCGTCGCCCTGACGCCGACCGAGATGCGGCTGCTGCTGGAGTTCTCGTCCGCACCCGGCACCGTGCTCTCCCGCGACCGGCTGCTGGAGCGCGTCTGGGACTACGACTGGGGCGGCGACACCCGCGTCGTGGACGTCCACGTCCAGCGACTGCGCACGAAGATCGGTCAGGACCGGATCGAGACGGTCCGGGGCTTCGGATACAAGCTGAAGGCATGAGGAGCTTCACCCTCCGCACGGGCATCCGCTGGAAGATCACACTCGCCATCGCCGCCGTGGGCGCCCTCACCGCGGTCGCGCTGAGCCTGGTCGTGCACAGTGCTGCCCGCGTGTCGATGATGGAGAGCGCCCGCGACGCCGAACTGGAGCGCGTCCAGTACATCGCCACGCGCAACGCCGACATGGGCCGCAAGCCCATCTGGGGGGCCAAGCTCAACGACCCCGAACTCCCGCCGCAGTTGCGGGAGAAGGCCCGGTCGGGCCGGCGCGGCACCTACGTGCAGGAGCACCCGCACAAGCCGCCGGAGGTGTGGGCCGCCGTCCCCCTCGGGAACGGTCAGGTGCTCTCCCTGCACCACCCCTTCCGGGAGAGCGCCAACATGGTGCGCGACCTGGACCAGGCCCTGCTGGTCGGCTCCCTCTCCGTCGTCATCGGCGGTTCGGCCCTCGGCGTGCTCATCGGCGGCCAGATCTCGCGCCGCCTGCGCAAGGCGGCGGCCGCCGCGCAGCGCGTGGCGCACGGGGACCCCGAGGTCCGGGTGCGGGACGCCGTCGGTGGCGTCGTACGGGACGAGACGGACGACCTCGCGCGGGCCGTGGACGCCATGGCGGACGCCCTCCAGCAGCGACTGGAGGCCGAACGGCGGGTCACCGCCGACATCGCGCACGAGCTGCGGACCCCGGTGACGGGCCTGCTCACGGCGGCGGAGCTGCTGCCCCCGGGCCGGCCGACGGAACTCGTGCGGGACCGCGCGCAGGCCCTGCGGGCGCTGGTCGAGGACGTGCTGGAGGTGGCCCGGCTGGACAGCGCGTCCGAGCGGGCCGAGCTCCAGGACGTGGCGCTGGGCGAGTTCGTCAGCCGACGGGTGACGTCGCTGATGCCGGAGGCGGGCGTACGGATCGTCGCGGACGAGATCGTCAGCACCGACCCGCGCCGACTGGAGCGGATCCTCGGCAACCTGCTGGCCAACGCCGCGCGGTACGGGCAGCCTCCGATCCAGGTCGACATCGAGGGCCGCGTCGTGCGCGTCCGGGACCACGGGCCGGGCTTCCCCGAGGCGTTGCTCCGGGAGGGCCCGAGCCGCTTCCGGACCGGGTCGACGGACCGGGCGGGCGTCGGGCACGGACTGGGCCTGACCATCGCGGAGGGCCAGGCCCGGGTGCTGGGCGCCCGGCTGACGTTCCGCAACGTCGCGGCGCCGGGCGGCGCCGCGGGAGAGGACGCGTCGGCGGGCGCGGTGGCGGTGTTGTGGCTTCCGGAGCACGCGCCGACGGCGACGGGGAGCTTCCCGATCATCCAGCTGCCGGGGTGAGTCGGGGCGTACGGCCGGGCACGGGGCGGGGCGGGCCCGGACGGATCGCGACCGTATCGGAACCGTCGGCCGTTCGTTCGGACACGGCGATGTTTTAGCATCCGTGCCATGACTGACGGTACGGATCGCCCGCACAACCCCCAGCCCGACCCCGCCGCCGGGAGCGGCGGCGGTTACGGATTCCCGCAGGGGATACCCGGCGGGTACGGCGGCCGGCCGGACTCGGGGCAGCCGGGTGCCGGCCTGCCGGGGCCCGCGCAGCCCAATCCGTACCAACAGGAGCCCCCGCAGGGACAGCCGCAGCCCGGCCGGCCGCTGGGGGTGTTCCCGCCGGCGGAACCGTTCGCGCAGGCCGAGCCGTTCGCACCCGCACCGGCACCCGAGGCCTTCGCCTCGTCCTCGCAGCCGGACTGGCAGGCGATGGCCGACCGCAGCGAGGCGCAGCAGCGCAAGCGCCGGCTGTTGACCATCGGGATCGGGGCCCTGGCCGTGGTGCTGGTGGCCTCGGGCACGGCGTTCTTCCTGCTCAAGGGGGACGGGGAAGCCACGGACAAGCCGACGACGGCGGCCTCCGGCTCGCCGAGCCCGTCGGAGCAGTCGTCGGAGGCGCCCGAGTCGAAGGCCCCGGAGGACGACTCCCCCACCGTGGCCGGTGAGCCGAACCTGCTGCGCGACCGCAACGGTCGGATGGGCATCGCCCTGGGCCCCGGTGCCTCGCTGGGTGAACTCTCCAAGCGGACCGAGGTCAGGTTCAAGGGCACCGACGACTCGTACGCCCAGGGCGCCGAGGCGGCCGTGGACGTCACGAAGAGCTTCACCGTCTCGACGCGTGCCTACAACGTGGCCGAGACGGGCTCCCGGATGGCGGTGAGCCAGGGCGACGGGGTCTCGTACTCGTTCGAGCTGGGCTTCGAGGTCGTGAACGGCAAGAAGGCCTGGGTGTTCCGGGTTCAGACCGGGGACAAGGGCCAGGCGGCCACGGCGCAGCAGGTCGTGGTGGACAACGTCGAGACCGTACGGACCTGGGCCCTGTTGACGGGTACGTACGACGCGGAGAAGAAGACCATCTCGCTCTGGGTGGACGACAGGATGGTCGGCCAGGCGCAGGTCTCCGGCATCTGGGCGGGCCCCGGTCCACTGCAGTTGGGCCGGGCGCGCCACCACGGGATCTGGAGTGCCGCGTGGGACGGCCCGCTGGACCACATCCGGGTCTTCGGGCAGGCCCTGGGTCAGGAACAGATCACGGGGCTGAAGAACAACAAGCTCGACAAGAAGACCAAGCCGACGCACGCGTGGCTGATCTGATCCCCTGCCGGGATACGCCCCCCGGGGCTCCTACGGCCCCTGGGGTGGGCGCGGCGTCGACGTTCGTCAGAGGCTGACGCCGGCGTTGCGCAGGAAGGTCACCGGGTTGATGGCCGAGCCGTAGTTCGGGGTGGTGCGGATCTCGAAGTGCAGGTGCGGGCCGCTGGAGTTGCCGGTGTTGCCGGACAGCGCGATCCGCTGGTCGGCGCCGACCTTCTGACCGATCCTGACCTGGATCTTCGACAGGTGGGCGTACTGGGAGTACTTGCCGTTCGCGTGCTTGATCACGATGGCGTTGCCGTAAGCGGGGCCGTCACCGCCGCCGTTCGGGCCGGCCTTGACGACGGTGCCGGCGGCAGCGGCGGACACCGGGGTGCCCACGGGAACGGCGAAGTCCTGGCCGGAGTGCTTGTGCGACCACATGCTGCCGCCCTTGCCGTAGGTCGCGGAGAGCGTGTAGCGCTTGACCGGCTTCTTCCAGGCGGTGCTCTTGCCACCGGCGGCCTTGGTGGCCGCCTTGGCCTGCGCCTGGGCCTGCACGGCGACCAGTTCGGCGGTACCGGATGCGGCGGCCGGCGCCGTGTCGGCGATGGCCGCGTTCGCTCCGGCCCCGAGAGCCAGAACCGCACCGAGTCCGGTGGCGACGACGGCGATACGGGTACGACGGGTGCTGACGCGGTTCGCGGACATGTGCAGACCTCCGGGGCCGGGGACAAGGAAGTGAATCGGGCAAGAAAGGACCCGGCTCTGCGGCGCTGAAGCCGTCGGTGCCGGGCTTGCTCAACCTTGGTAACCCGGGCCCCCGGACTTCCCCAAACCTCCCCGTTACTACCCGGACTCGTAGCCGAGCGGAGGGCGATCTTCCTGTTGACGCCCCCCAGGCTGGGCCTGGAGGTGGACAAAAGGGACGTCAAAATCTACGAGAGGTCCTAGTAGGTCCGATTTGTTCTGTGCGGCTTGTCACCGGGCCCCAGCCCCCATTGAGACCCCGGTCACCACGACCAACACCCCACGCCCCACGGCGTATCCACACCCCCGCCCTCACCTGCCCACCCCGACCCCGAACACTCCCCACGACCACGACCCACCACGACGGCCCCGGGGCACCCACAGGCCGAGAGCCGGGGCCGTGGGCCAGAACCGGGGTCCCAGGGCTTGGGGGTCCGGGCAAGCCCACGGGCCGAGAGCCGGGGCTGCGGGCCAGAACCGGGGTCCCAGGGCTTGGGGGTCCGGGCAAGCCCTGGTCGGCCCAGGTCGACCCTGGTCGGCCTTGGTCGGCCCGGACGGCCCGGACGGCCCGGACAGTCTGCGGCGCGCCTCAGCCGGCCCGCTCCCCACGGCATGCGCCGGGGCCCGGCGCCCACCACCCAGGTGCAGGGAAGGGGGCGTGGCCCCGGCCCCTCCCCGCTACGCCGGCCGCCACCGCCACCGGGCTGCCGGGGGGCCGGCTCCGGGCACCGGGACGGCCCCGCCGCAGCCCGGGCAGCGAAAAGGGGCGGCCCCGGGACTCGAAGTCCCGGGGCCGCCCCTTCGTCCTGCTACCAGCGGCTAGCGCCTACGCACCCTTGGAGAGGTCCGGGCCCGAGCCCGTCGCCTCGATCGGGGGGAGGTCGGGCAGTGCCGACTTCTCCTCGCCGCGGAAGGTGAACTTGGCGTCCTCGCCCTCACCCTCCACGCCGACGACCACGATGTGACCGGGACGCAGCTCGCCGAAGAGGATCTTCTCCGACAGCAGGTCCTCGATCTCGCGCTGGATGGTCCGGCGCAGCGGGCGCGCACCCATGATCGGGTCGTAGCCGCGCTTGGCCAGGAGCAGCTTCGCGTCACCGCTGAGCTCGATGCCCATGTCGCGGTCCTTGAGGCGCTCGTCCACCTTGGCGATCATCAGGTCGACGATCTGGATGATGTCTTCCTGCGTGAGCTGGTGGAAGACGACCGTGTCGTCGACGCGGTTGAGGAACTCGGGCCGGAAGTGCTGCTTGAGCTCTTCGTTGACCTTCGCCTTCATCCGGTCGTAACCGGTCTTGACGTCGCCCTGGGCGGCGAAGCCCAGGTTGAAGCCCTTGGAGATGTCCCGCGTACCCAGGTTGGTCGTCATGATGATGACCGTGTTCTTGAAGTCCACGACCCGGCCCTGGGAGTCGGTCAGGCGACCGTCCTCCAGGATCTGGAGAAGGGAATTGAAGATATCCGGGTGCGCCTTCTCGACCTCGTCGAAGAGGACGACGGAGAACGGCTTCCGGCGGACCTTCTCGGTCAGCTGGCCGCCCTCTTCGTAGCCCACGTAGCCGGGGGGCGAACCGAAGAGACGCGAAACCGTGTGCTTCTCGCTGAACTCCGACATGTCGAGGGAGATCAGCGCGTCCTCGTCACCGAAGAGGAATTCGGCGAGCGTCTTGGAGAGCTCGGTCTTACCGACACCGGACGGGCCGGCGAAGATGAACGAGCCACCGGGACGCTTCGGGTCCTTCAGACCCGCACGGGTGCGGCGGATGGCCTGCGAGAGCGCCTTGATGGCGTCCTTCTGGCCGATGACGCGACGGTGGAGCTCGTCCTCCATGCGCAGGAGGCGGGAAGACTCCTCCTCCGTGAGCTTGAAGACGGGAATGCCGGTCGCGGTCGCGAGGACTTCGGCGATGAGCTCGCCGTCGACCTCGGCGACGACGTCCATGTCGCCGGCCTTCCATTCCTTCTCGCGCTTGGCCTTCGCGGCGAGCAGCTGCTTCTCCGAATCACGGAGCGAAGCCGCCTTCTCGAAGTCCTGGGAGTCGATGGCCGACTCCTTGTCGCGGCGCACGCCCGCGATCTTCTCGTCGAACTCGCGGAGGTCCGGCGGCGCGGTCATCCGGCGGATGCGCATTCGGGAGCCGGCCTCGTCGATCAGGTCGATCGCCTTGTCCGGCAGGAAGCGGTCCGAGATGTACCGGTCCGCCAGCGTCGCCGCCTGGACGAGGGCCTCGTCCGTGATGGAGACGCGGTGGTGGGCCTCGTAGCGGTCGCGCAGACCCTTGAGGATCTCGATCGTGTGGGGGAGGGAAGGCTCCGCCACCTGGATCGGCTGGAAGCGGCGCTCAAGGGCCGCGTCCTTCTCAAGGTGCTTGCGGTACTCGTCCAGCGTGGTGGCACCGATGGTCTGGAGCTCACCACGGGCCAGCATGGGCTTCAGGATGCTCGCGGCGTCGATCGCGCCCTCGGCGGCACCCGCACCCACGAGGGTGTGGAGCTCGTCGATGAACAGGATGATGTCGCCGCGGGTGCGGATCTCCTTGAGGACCTTCTTCAGGCGCTCCTCGAAGTCGCCGCGGTAGCGGGAACCCGCCACCAGCGCACCCAGGTCCAGGGTGTAGAGGTGCTTGTCCTTGAGGGTCTCGGGCACCTCGCCCTTGACGATCGCCTGGGCCAGGCCCTCGACGACGGCGGTCTTGCCGACGCCGGGCTCGCCGATGAGGACCGGGTTGTTCTTCGTCCGGCGGGACAGCACCTGCATGACCCGCTCGATCTCCTTCTCGCGCCCGATGACCGGGTCGAGCTTGGATTCACGAGCGGCCTGCGTCAGGTTGCGGCCGAACTGGTCGAGGACGAGCGAGGTCGAGGGGGTTCCCTCGGCCGGGCCGCCTGCCGTGGCCGACTCCTTACCGCCTCCGGTGTAGCCGGAAAGCAGCTGGATGACCTGCTGCCGGACCCTGTTGAGATCGGCTCCCAGCTTCACGAGGACCTGGGCGGCGACGCCCTCGCCCTCGCGGATCAGGCCGAGCAGGATGTGCTCGGTGCCGATGTAGTTGTGGCCGAGCTGGAGGGCCTCGCGGAGCGAAAGCTCCAGGACCTTCTTCGCCCGCGGGGTGAAGGGGATGTGGCCGGACGGGGCCTGCTGCCCCTGGCCGATGATCTCCTCAACCTGCTGGCGAACAGCCTCGAGCGAAATCCCGAGGCTCTCCAGGGCCTTAGCGGCGACACCCTCACCCTCGTGGATCAAGCCCAGGAGGATGTGCTCGGTGCCGATGTAGTTGTGGTTGAGCATCCGGGCTTCTTCCTGAGCCAGGACGACAACCCGCCGCGCGCGGTCGGTGAACCTCTCGAACATCGTTTATCGCTCCTCAGAGCGGTCGGGCAGTTCGGGGTCGGTCCCCGCCCTGTCCTACCGCATGCTAGTCCCGTGAGGCGGGACAGCTCATTCCAACTGCCGACATCCGTCCACGGCTCACCCCCACATCGGTGAGGAAAACCGGCTGTAAGAGCCGACTACTGCTCCAACCCGATCCTGCGAGACGATGTTCCCGCAGGCCAGGCAGATACCCGTCACACGTGTACGCCGATGGCGAACGGAAGCCGCCCAAATCAGCGTGTCGCCCCGATCCACTAGGAATGTCTTACCCGTAAGGACTGACACTCCATGCCGATGGGCGCGGTTCCCTCCGCTACGGGCGAACACGCTTGTGTCCCGAATGTGGGACTCCACTCTGCGGACGTTTACGTTCCGCATTGTTTCCGGCGCACTGCGTAACCCCGGGGCGTTCCACGGAGTTGCTCAGGCATGGCCGTCAGCTCCGTCAGCTCGATCAGCTCCGTCGGTGTGCCGCCGCCCCGCGTCCCGCCCGAGCGGGACGGGTGCGCCCCGTGGTCCCTCTGGTACGAGCGCGTCCTCGGCTGGAAGCTCGCCGCCGGGACTCCCGCACAGCTCGTCACCGGTCTCCGGTTCGACGTGCTGGAGCTGCCGGCGGACGCCGGGGCGGAGGTGCTGCGCAGGCCCGTGCCCACCGGTCCGGTGGCACTGATGGGACGCAGGATGCGCTTCCTGGTCGCTCCGGGCTCCGCCGAGGAGCTGGAGGGGCTGCTCGACTGGCTGGAGTGGGGCGGGGTGCCCCTCGACCTCACCGCCGTCGGTTCCGGGGGCAGGATCACCGCTCCCGTACCGCCGGGGTGGGCGCAAAGCCCTCGGGGGGCCGCCGTCTGGCTGCGGCCCCCCGAGCTGGGGTGCGAGGCATCGCTGCCGTCCCTGCCCGGTCCCGGGCAGGGCGCCGGTTCCGGACGGAGCTCCGGTCCCGACCTCGTACGGCTGGTGGCCGCGGCGGCGACGGAATGCCACCGCGCCCGCCTGTGGCGGCGTACGCCTCAGCCCCTGGCTTCGTAGGCCTCTCGGATCTCGGCCGGTACGCGGCCTCGATCGTTCACGCTGAGACCCTGGGCCTTGGCCCACGCGCGGATCTCGGCGGTGTCCGGGCTGCCGGAGGAAGCCGCGGCGCGGCCCTTCGTGCGGCCGGCGGACGCGCGCCCGCCGGTGCGGCGGCCGCTCTTGGCGTACGGGTCGAGCAGCCCGCGGAGCTTTTCAGCGTTGGCGGTGGTGAGGTCGATCTCGTAGGTCTTGCCATCCAGAGCGAACGTCACGGTCTCGTCCGCCTCGCCACCGTCGAGGTCGTCGACAAGAAGGACCTGAACCTTCTGTGCCACCGGATTTCCTTTCATCGAAAATGCAGTACGCGGAAAGGAAACCGCTTTTGCCAGGAAAACACAAACCCCCGGTGAGAGGTTCAGGACCTCAACAAGGCGGGAAACGTGCGCGATTCGGACATAGGCCACAGGGGGCCGGGGCCCGGAAAATGCCGCTGTGATCGTTCACAGGTGCAGAAGCATCCGACTGTTGCCCAAGGTGTTCGGCTTCACTCGTTCGAGACCGAGGAACTCGGCGACACCCTCGTCATAGGAACGCAGGAGCTCCATGTAGACATCGGTCTCGACCGGGGTCTCGCCGATCTCGACGAAGCCGTGCTTCGCGAAGAAGTCCACTTCGAAGGTCAGGCAGAATACCCGGCTCACCCCGAGCAGACGGGCCGTCTCCAACAACTTGGCGAGCACCTGGTGCCCGACGCCGGCGCCCTTCAACTCAAGGTCGACCGCGAGTGTGCGTACTTCCGCGAGGTCTTCCCACATGACGTGGAGAGCCCCGCACCCCACGACCTGCCCGTCACCGTCGCGTTCCGCGACCCAGAACTCCTGGATGTCCTCGTAAAGGACCACGGGGGCTTTGTCGAGGAGGATCCGCTGCTGCACGTACTGGTCGAGCAGGCGGCGCAGCGCCGGAACATCACGGGTGCGCGCTCGGCGGATGGTCACTGTTTTCACGTCTGCGGCGGAAAGCTCTCCCATACCCGGACGCTATCGCCCCGGCTCGGGTTCCTGCGCGCCGGACTCCCCTTCCGGTTCGGCGGGGGCGGGTGCCGGCTCGGGATCCGCGGGAGTACCGGCATCGTCGTGCTGAACCACGCGCATGGCATCGCGGAGGGCTTCGCGCTGTTCCGGGGACATCATGCCGAAGAAGGCCACGAGAGCGGCGGCCGGACTGTCACTGGTGGACCAGGCTTCGTTCATCAGTGCGGCCGAGTAGGCGGCGCGGGTGGAGACCGCCGTATATCGATAGGCGCGGCCTTCGGCTTCCCGGCGGACCCAGCCCTTCTGATGGAGATTGTCCATAACCGTCATGACCGTGGTGTACGCGATGGACCGTTCCTGCTGGAGGTCTTCCAGGACTTCCCGAACGGTGACCGGGCGGTTCCACTGCCACACCCGCGTCATGACGGCGTCTTCGAGTTCTCCCAAGGGGCGAGGCACAACAGCACGATAGTGCGGAATCGACCGAATTGCCCGACCATTCGTCGGGCAACGCGCGGCCAAACCCGTCGGGCGGCCCTCGCCGGGGCGCCCGCCGCGGCCGGTCGGGCCGCGGGTGGCGCCGTTACTTCTGCGGCTGCTGGGCGGCCTCGGCGCGGGCGATCACGGCGTCGACGGCGGCGTCTTCCTTGTTCTTGTTGGCACCGCCCTGGCTCTTCACGATCGTCACGACGAGAGCGATGAAGAACGCGGCCATCACGACGGGGGGCACGAGAGCGGATACGTAGTCCATGCCCCCAGCGTAGCCAGTGCCGGGTATGGAAGGAGCTGCCGGGTCGCGGTGTCCGACACGGCCTGCGGCACGGGCGTCGCGGGCCTGATCCGCGACGCCCGTACCGCACGTGACGCGTGGGCTCCGCCCGTGCGGACGGCCCTCAGCCGACGGCGCGGCCGGCCGCCGGGGGCGGGGTGGGCTTGCGGCGCGGCGGGAAGACCTCGCCGGGCGTCGGGACGGGTCGGGCCGGCTGCGCGGGGCGCGGCTCCTGCGGCTTGCGGTCCGGCGTCGGCTTCGGGCCGGGCTGTCCGGGGGGCGGGGAGCCGGCGGAGCGGTGTTCCTCGCGCCCGCCGGCCAGGGCCAGCAGCCGGGTGCGGGGTGCCGGCGCGGCGGCCGACAGGCGGCGGCGCACGGAGCGCTCCGCGATGGTCCGGGCCCGCGCCAGGAGGGCGGCGGCGACGGGGTTGCCGCGCAGGGCGCGCAGGGCCGCGAGGTCGTCGGGGACCGGCTCGTACCCGGCGGCCAGGGCGTCCTGGAGCAGCTCCAGGTATCCGGGGAGACTGCCGGGGAGGGCGTCCCGGTAGCGGGCCAGATCGGCCAGCAGGAAGGCTCTGAGCCGGCCCGCCTCCGCCACCGCGTCGTCCACCGACGCCGCGAGGCGCAGGCAGTCCTGGACCTCGGCGGCCGTCAGGGGGGCCGAGGAGGGCTGGAGGGCGTGGGCGAGGAGGCGCCTGAGCACGAGCAGCTCGGCGGCGCCGAACGCCATGCCGCCGCGGGATCCGTAGGGCGTGGGCATGCGCCGAAGATACGCCTAATCGGACAAAATCCCCTTATGGTGGGGAATTTCGGCGCGGCGGGAACCGCGGCGGGACTGCGGCCGGACCGAGACGGGGCCTCGGCGAGGGCCTCGGCGGTGCGGCGTGTTCCGGGACCGGTCGACCACCGAACCGTCCACCGCCCGCCCCGGCACGTTCCCGGACGGGCTCTCGGGCGGTCTCTCCGGGCGGTTTCGGAGCTGGTTCCGGGCGGCTGTCAGCCGGTCGTCTTCACGGACCGCAGGAAATCGGCCCAGGCGGCGTGGGTGGTGGCCATCACGAGGTGCGCCGGGTCGGCCCGGTCCGCGACCCGTACGAGCTTCCCCGGGGCTGCGGCGACGTAGACGCAGGCGTCCCCGTCGCCGCAGTAGGACGACTTCTGCCAGGCCGGCCGGGCGGCGTTCTCGGTCATGGTGTCTCCTCCACCGTGGAGTGGGTTCGTGTGGTTCTCGACCGGCACGCTATAGCCGGTGGAGTCGCACTCCGGCCATTTCCGTCAAAATCACAGCGCAAAAATTACCAACGCCGTACGCGGGGGCCGCGCCCCGGGTATCCGGGCGAAATGCGGAGGGCACGATCCGGGGCGTCGTTCCGGCCCTCGCCGTCACAGCGGGTGCGCCCGATCCCGGTGATCGACGCGCCGAGGCGGACGCCGGGCGGGCGGGCCCGGTCCTGGTTCGCCCGGGACGGGCTCGGGACCCCCACCACGGGGATGACGGTGAGGGCGATGGGCCGCATCCACGCGCCGGCGCCCCCACCGCGCGGGGCGTCCACCTCGGCCGATGCGACGGGCGTCGAAGGGACGAGTGTCAACGGCGCGCGGGGTGACGTGAGTTCGGCGGTCCGTCGTCGGCAGCGTTGCGTTCGGGGACCGGTACCCGGAGGTGAGGCCGCCGGGCGCACGACGGCCCCCGCCCGGGGTGCGGGCGGGGGCCGGTGGGCGGAGGCGTCGCCGTCGGTGCCGGGCGACCGGTGCCGGGCCTCGGCGTCGGCTCCGGCGTCGGCTCCGGCCTCGGCGTCAGGCGAACTTGGGCGCGTTGCGTTCGTACACCAGCCGCAGGCCGATCAGGGTCAGCCAGGGCTCGTGGTCGTCGATCGCCGAGGACTCGCCGAGGACGATCGGGGCGAGCCCGCCCGTCGCGATCACGCGGACGTCGTCCGGGTCGCCGCCCGGACCCGCGAGCTCCTTGGCCATGCGGGCGACGATCCCGTCGACCTGGCCCGCGAACCCGTAGACCACGCCCGCCTGCATGGCCTCGACCGTGGACTTGCCGATGACGTTCCGCGGCCGGGCCAGCTCGATCTTGCGCAGTTGCGCCCCGCGCACGCCGAGCGCCTCCATCGAGATCTCGATGCCCGGGGAGATCACCCCGCCCACGTACTCGCCCTTCGCGGACACCGCGTCGAAGGTGGTGGCCGTACCGAAGTCGACGACGATCGCCGGGCCCCCGTACAACTCGGCGGCGGCGACCGCGTTCACGATGCGGTCCGCGCCGACCTCCTTCGGGTTGTCCATCAGGATCGGCACGCCCGTCTTCGTGCCGGGCTCCACCAACACCGCCGGGACGTCGCCGTAGTAGCGGCGGGTGACCTCGCGCAGCTCGTGCAGGACGGAGGGCACCGTCGCGCAGATCGCGATGCCGTGGATGCCGTCGCCCAGCTCCGTGCCGAGCATCGGGTGCGTCCCCATCAGGCCCTGCATCAGGACGGCCAGTTCGTCGGCCGTCCGGCGCGGGTCGGTCGAGATGCGCCAGTGCTCGACGATCTCGTCACCGTCGAACAGGCCCAGGACCGTGTGGGTGTTGCCCACGTCGATGGTGAGGAGCACCGCTTACACCGCCTCGCGCAGGTCGAGCCCGATGTCCAGGATCGGCGAGGAGTGCGTCAGGCCGCCGACCGCCAGGTAGTCCACGCCGGTCTCCGCGTAGCCGCGCGCCGTCTCCAGGGTGAGCCGGCCCGAGGACTCCAGGGTGGCGCGGCCCGCGACGAAGGCGACGGCCTCCTTGGTCTGCTCGACGGTGAAGTTGTCCAGCAGGATCAGGTCGGCGCCCGCGGCCACGACCTCGCGGACCTGGTCCATCGTGTCGGCCTCGACCTCGACCGGCACCTCCGGGAAGGCCTCGCGCACGGCCTTGAAGGCCTGCGCGATGCCGCCCGCGGCGATCACGTGGTTGTCCTTGACGAGCGCCGCGTCCGACAGCGACATGCGGTGGTTGACGCCGCCGCCGCAGCGGACCGCGTACTTCTCCAGGGAGCGCAGGCCGGGCGTGGTCTTGCGGGTGTCGCGGACCTTGGAGTCGGTGCCCTCCAGGACGTCCGCCCAGCGGCGGGTGGCCGTCGCGATGCCCGACAGGCGGCACAGGATGTTCAGGGCGCTGCGCTCGGCGGTCAGCAGGTCCCGGGTGCGGGCGCGGACGGACAGCAGCACGTCGCCCTTCGCGACCCGGTCGCCGTCCTCGGCGTGCCGCTCGACCTCGAAGGACTCCGTGCAGACGACGGAGAACACGGCCTCGGCGATGCGCAGTCCCGCCACCACGCCGTCCTCGCGGGCGACGAAGTCGGCGATGGCCTCGGCCTCCTCGGGGACGGTGGCGACGGTGGTGACGTCGACACCGCCGTCCAGGTCCTCGGACAGCGCCATGTGCGCGATGTCCTCGACCTCGATCGGGTCCAGGCCCGCGTCCTCCAGCAGCTGTGCCAGCGCCGGGTCCAGGCCGGACTCCTCGCCCTCGCCGCAGCCGCAGTCGTCGCCGCAGCCGCCTTCGTTCTGGTCGATCAGGGGAAGTTCGGGGGTGCTCACGTCACTGCTCCATGCTCGGGGGGTTGAGGGGGACGTCGACGGACGGGAAGTCCGCGGAGTCGGTGGGGGTGACGACCAGGGCGCGCTTCTCCGTCGCCGACAGTCGTACGACGAGGTGGCGGCGCCAGTCGGCGTCGTCCCGGTCGGGGTGGTCCTCGCGCCAGTGGCAGCCGCGGGTCTCCGCGCGCCGTTGGGCGGCGGCGACCAGGACCCGGGCCACGCACAGCAGGTTGGTCGCCTCCCAGGTCTCCACCCCCGGTACGGCCGTCTTGCCGTGGCTCTCCAGCTCGCCCAGGGCCCGCGCGTACAGGGTTTCCAGGGCCTCGGCGGCCTCGGCCAGCGAGCCGGCCGACCGGAGCACGCCCGCGCCGTTCGTCATGATCCGCTGGATCTCGTGGCGGGCCTCGGCCGGCTGGAGGGGGCCGGTGGCGGGCGCGGGGGTCTCGGGCCGGCTGCCGGACGGCGTCCGGGCGATGATGTCGTCGGCGATCCGCTCGGCGAAGACCAGGCCCTCCAGGAGGGAGTTCGAGGCCAACCGGTTCGCGCCGTGCACGCCCGTGCAGGCCACCTCGCCGCAGGCGTACAGGCCGGGGACGGTGGTGCGGCCCTGGAGGTCCGTCCGGACGCCGCCGGAGGCGTAGTGCGCGGCCGGCGCGACCGGGATCGGCTCCGTCACCGGGTCGATGCCGTGGGACCGGCAGGCGGCCAGGATCGTCGGGAAGCGCTGCTCCCACATCTCGGCGCCGAAGTGCCGGGCGTCGAGGTACATGTGCGGGACGCCCTGCTCCTGCATGCGGCGCATGATGCCCTTGGCGACGATGTCGCGCGGGGCCAGCTCGGCCAGCTCGTGCTGCCCGGTCATGAAGCGGACCCCGTCCGCGTCGACGAGGTGGGCGCCCTCGCCGCGGACCGCCTCCGACACCAGGGGCTGCTGGCCCTCGGCGTCCTCGCCGAGGAACAGCACCGTCGGGTGGAACTGCACGAATTCGAGGTCGGAGACCTCGGCGCCGGCGCGCAGGGCGAGGGCGACGCCGTCGCCCGTGGAGACCGACGGGTTGGTGGTCGCGGAGAAGACCTGGCCCATGCCGCCCGTCGCGAGGATCACGGCCGGCGCGTGGACGGCGCCGACGCCGTCGTGCTGGCCCTCGCCCATCACGTGCAGGGTGACGCCGGCCGTGCGACCGGCGGCGTCCTGGAGGAGGTCCAGGACCAGTGCGTTCTCGACGGTCTCGATGCCGGCGGCGTGGACGGCCTCGACCAGGGCCCGGGAGATCTCGGCGCCGGTGGCGTCGCCGCCCGCGTGCGCGATGCGGCGGCGGTGGTGGCCGCCCTCGCGGGTCAGCTCTATCTCGCCGGTCTCCGCGGAGGTGTCGAAGACGGCGCCGGTCGCGATGAGTCGGCGCACCGCGTCCGGGCCCTCGGTGACGAGGAGCCGGACGGCCGCCTCGTCGCACAGGCCGGCGCCCGCGACCAGGGTGTCGTCCAGGTGCTGCTCGGGGGTGTCTCCGTCGCCGAGCGCCGCGGCGATGCCGCCCTGCGCCCAGCGGGTGGAGCCGTCGTCGAGCCGTGCCTTGGTGACCACGACCGTGCGGCGGCCCGCGGCGGCGCAGCGCAGTGCAGCGGTCAGCCCCGCGACACCGGATCCGACGACCACGACGTCCGCTTCGACGGCCCAGCCGGGCGCCGGGGCGTGCAGCCGTATGCCGGTTCCCTTGCCGCCGCCGGGCGCGGTGCCTCTGCCTGTGGTGCTCACGCGTGTGCTCCGAATTCCAATGGGATGTTGTCGATCAGCCGGGTCGTGCCGACCTTCGCCGCGACGGCCAGCACGGCCCGTCCGGTGAAGCCGTGGCCGACGTCGGCGAAGTCCTGGGGGTCGACCAGCGCCAGGTAGTCCAGCACCAGCGGCGGCTCGTGCCGGCCCGCCTCCTCCAGGACGTGGCGGGCCGCCGCCCGGACGGCGTCCGGCAGCCCGGAACCCGCCGCCGACACGGCGTGCGCGTCGGCGGAGGCACGGATCTCGCCGAGCCGGGCCAGGGCCGTCGCCCGCTCGTCGCTCGTCGGGGCGGCCTCGGCGCGGGCGCGCAGCGCGGCCTGGGCGGCGAGCCGGTCGCGGCCGGCGAACAGGGCCCGGGACAGGGCCAGGGCCGTGCGCCGTTCCTCGGCGGAGAGGTAGCGGTTGCGGGACGACAGCGCGAGGCCGTCGTCCTCGCGGACGGTCGGTACGCCGGCCACCTCGACGGGGAAGTTCAGGTCGGTCACCATGCGCCGGATCAGGGCCAGTTGCTGGGCGTCCTTCTGGCCGAAGAGGGCCAGGTCGGGGCGGGTGAGGTGGAGCAGCTTCGCGACGACGGTGAGCATGCCGTCGAAGTGGCCGGGTCGGGTGGCCCCTTCGAGGCGTTCGCCCATGGGTCCGGCCGCGACCCGTACCTGCGGGGCGCCGCCCGGGTAGACCTCGTCGACGGAGGGTGCGAAGACGGCGTCCGCGCCGGCTCCCGCACAGATCGCGAGGTCGGCGTCCAGGGTGCGGGGGTAGCGGTCGAGGTCCTCGTTCGCGCCGAACTGGAGCGGGTTCACGAAGACGGTCACCACGACCTGGCCCCGCGGGCCGGCTTCCGCGCGGGCGGCGCGGATCAAGGTGGCGTGGCCCTCGTGGAGGGCGCCCATGGTCATCACGACGGCGCGGCGGCCGGTCCGGGGGAGCTTTTCGAGCTCTTCGGCGGTGTTCAGCAGGAGCGGGCCGGTCATCGCTCGCCACCCTCCGGTGCGGCGGTGTCCTCGGCGCCGGTGTCCGCGAGGACGCCCAGCAGGTCCTCGGCGAGTTCGGGCTTGAGCAGGCCGTGCGCGAGGGCCCGGTCGGCGGTGGTGCGGGCCATCGCCAGGTATCCGGGGACGGTGGCCGGGGCGTGCTTGCGCAGCTCCGACACGTGCGCGGCTACGGTACCGGCGTCACCGCGGGCGACGGGCCCGGTGAGGGCGGCGTCGCCGGAACGCAGCGCGTTGTCGAGGGCCGCGCCGAGCAGCGGGCCGAGCATCCGGTCGGGGTGTTCGACGCCCGCCCGGGCCAGCAGCTCCATCGACTGCGCGACGAGGGTGACCAGGTGGTTCGCGCCGAGGGCGAGAGCCGCGTGGTACAGCGGGCGGTCCCCCTCCGCGATCCATTCGGGTTCCCCGCCCATCTCGATGACCAGGGCCTCCGCGGCGAGCCGCAGCTCGTCGGGGGCGGTCACGCCGAAGGAGCAGCCGGCCAGTCGCTGCACGTCGACCTCGGTGCCGGTGAACGTCATCGCGGGGTGCAGGGCCAGCGGGAGGGCGCCCGCCCGGCGGGCCGGGTCCAGCACGGAGGTCCCGTACCGGCCGGAGGTGTGCACGAGGAGTTGGCCGGGCCGGACGGCACCGGTCTCCGCGAGGCCCTCGACGAGGCCCGGCAGTGTGTCGTCGGGGACGGTCAGCAGGACCAGGTCGGCCCGCTCCAGCACCTGGGCGGGCGGCACGACCGGTACGTCGGGGAGCATCCGTTCCGCGCGGCGCACGGAGGCGTCCGAGACGGCGGACACGGCGACGGGTCGGTGTCCGGCCTGCTGGAGGGCCCGGGCCAGGGCGGGACCGACGCGTCCGGCGCCGACGACGCCGACGGCGAGCCGGGCGGGGCGGTCGGACGGATCCCGGGGCTCCGTCTGATGGGGTGCGTTCACGCGGGGAATGCCTTCCGTTCCAGTCCGCGGGGGGTACCGGACGATACGCCGCCATGCTAGCCCCTGGGGCGCGGGGGCGATCGGCGGCGATCGGCGATGATCAGGGGCATGACTGACGACGCGGAACGCGGGAAGCGGCTGGTGGCGGCGTGGCGCGGGGCCGATCGGGTCCTGTCGCACAGCCTGCTGGAACCCACGGTCGGCGAGCTGCTGGCGGGGCTCGCCGAGGCCCCGTACGACATGGACGCACCGGCCGACCTGTACGGCGACGGCGTCGTCGGCGACCTGGAACGCCGCGTCGCCGAACTGCTGGGCACCGAGGACGCCGCTTTCTTCCCCTCCGGGACGATGGCCCAGCAGATCGCGCTGCGGTGCTGGGCGGGACGCACCGGGAGCCCGGTGGTGGCCCTGCACCCCATGAGCCACCCGGAGCGTTGGGAGGGCGGCGCCCTGTCCGTCGTCTCCGGGCTGCGCGCGGTCCACCCGGTGGCGGAGGCCCGGCAGCCGACCGCCGCCGAGGTCCGGGACCATCCGGAGCCCTTCGGGACCCTGATGCTGGAGCTGCCGCTGCGCGACGCGGGGTTCCTGCTGCCGACCTGGGAGGAACTGACGGAGCTGGTCGGGGCGGCCCGGGAGCGGGACGCGGTCGTCCACCTGGACGGGGCCCGGCTGTGGGAGACCACCGTCCACTTCGGCCGTCCGTTGTCGGAGATCGCGGGGCTCGCCGACTCCGTGTACGTCTCCTTCTACAAGTCGCTGGGCGGCCTGAGCGGCGCCGCCCTGGCGGGCTCCCGGTCGTTCGTCGAGGAGACCCGGGTGTGGCGCCACCGGTACGGGGGGCAGATCTTCCGGCAGTTCCCGCAGGCCCTGTCCGCGCTGGCCGGCCTGGCCGGGGAGCTCCCCCGCCTGCCGTCCTACGTCGCGGCGGCCCGTACCGTCGCCGGGGCCCTGCGGGAGGGCTTCGCGGAGGCCGGGCTGCCCTGGTTCCGGGTCCATCCGGAGGTGCCGCACACCCACCAGTTCCAGGTGTGGCTCCCCCACGAGGCGGACCGCCTCACGGAGGCGGGGCTGCGCCTCGCGGAGGAGACGGGCACGGTGCTGTTCCGCCGCTGGTCGCCCGACGGGCCCCCGGGCCTCGCGATGACGGAGCTGGAGGTGACCGCGCCGGGCCTCGCCTGGACCGCGCACGACGTCCGGGACGCGGTGCGGGGGTTCCTGGCGCGGCTGGAGGCGTAGGCGGGTCCCGGCGGGTCCCGCCGGGCGGATCCGCCCCGCGGGATCCGGCGGTGATGCCGGGCGGGTCCGCCCTTTCGATGGTGGTGCCGGGCGGGTCCGCTCAGCAGGCCCTGCGGCGCAGCGGGAGCAGGCGGCGCAGCCTCGTGCGCCACCGGTGGCCGGCCGGGCGGCCGGCGAGGACGGAGCGGAACCGGGCCTCGGTGTGCAGGGCGCGCAGCGCGGCGACGTCGTCCCGGCCCGGGGGCGGAGGCATCGGCGTGCGGTGCTGGGAGGCCCGGTAGGTGTCGATGAGGTACTGCTCGATGGCGGTCATGCATCCACCCTCACCCCGTCGGGCGCAGCCCGCCCATCGATTGACGTTCCGCGTCAATCGATGCCCCCGACCTGCGACGGAGCCCTCGTGCGGGTCGCCCGGACGGCGGCGTCGCCCAGTGCACCCCGGGCCGCGGCGGCCCGGTGGGCCGGGCCAGAATGGGGCGATGAGCGTCACCATCGACATCGCCGGACTCCCCGTGGAGCGGATCGGCTTCGCGCCGTCCCCGCTCGCCGAGCTCTGCATGGCCCTGCACGCGCTCTCGCAGCCCGCCCACCACCCGGGGCTGAATTCCTGGACGGCCGCCACGACCGCTTCCCTCGATTCCTGCCTGGCGGACCGGTTGCTGGACGCCGACTTCATGTGGCGCAGTTCGTTCTCCGACATCTTCATGGCCTTCGCGGGCGTGCCCGGAGCGGGCCTGCCGGCGGCGACGCTGGCCGAGGAGCTCGACGTCCTCGACCGGATGGACGACGAGCGGTTCGTGATGGCCGCCCTGGAGCACTGCTGGCTGGCCCTCTACAACGAGGGCGGCGGCCCCTCGCCCCTGCACGATCCGGCGGCCCGGGCGAAGGCCCTGGACACGGCGGCGGCGCGCGGGCCGCGGCAGTTGGCGTTCTCGCTGCGGCTGATGGACGACACGGCCGGCGTACGGGTCTGGTTGCGACGGCTGTTGGAGGACTGCGACGAGGCGTTCTTCGCCGAGACGTGGCGCCGGATCGGGCCCCGGCAGAGCGCGGACGCCCGGCACAAGGCGGAGGTGCTGCGCCGCAAGGGCCTGCCGGCGGCGCTGCGGGAGGTGTCGCCGGCGCTGAGCGTCGACGGGGAGCAGCGGACGATATCCGTCGACAAGATGGTGCACGGGCAGGCCACCGCCACGGATCCGCGGCTCGGGGCCGGGCTGGTCTTCGTACCGACCGATTTCGGCTGGCCGCACCTGCTGGTGCTGCACGCGCCCGGCTGGCGTCCGGTGGTGCACTATCCGCTGGAGTCGCCGGAGCCGGCGTCCGCCCCGGGTTCGGTGGAGCTGCTCCAGCGGCGGATGGAGGCGCTGGCCCATCCGATGCGGATGCGGTTGTGCCGCAGTTTGGCGCGGGCCCCGTACACGACGAGCGAGTTGGCGACGGTGTACGGGATATCGGCGCCGGAGGTGTCCCGGCACCTGACGGTCCTGAAGAAGGCCGGATTGTTGCGTACGTGGCGCCAAGGCCGCTATGTCCAGCATCAGTTGGATCTGTCCGTGGTAGCGCGGATAGGCTCCGATTTCATCGAGGGCATTCTGCGCTGACCTTTTTCCGGACGCCGGCCTGATTTGTTCGGCGGAGACTCACCGATATACGGATTTCACAAACCGGAAGCAGTGAAAACTCTGGCGAGGGACGCCCGTTGGTGCCTAACGTGCGTCCACCACTCCCCCACGCACCGTGCGATGCGCACCTGCTGTGAAAGGACCTTCATGCCCTCTCGCCGTATAGCCGCAGCCACCGCCGCACTGGCGGCCGCGGCCCTCGTCTCCCCGCTGATGCTCGCCGGACCCGCCGGTGCCACCGGCAGCCCGCAGAGCGACGCCGCCCGGGGTGACGCGCTGGCCAAGAAGCTGGTCCAGGAGGCGACCGGGAAAGGCGCCAACAACCACCTGAAGGTCTTCCAGTCGCTCGCCGACTACAACAACGGAAATCGGGTCGCGGGTTCCAAGGGCCACGTGCAGTCGGCGCAGTACGTCGAGGCCGTGCTGAAGGGCGCCGGTTACAAGGTCACGAAGAACGAATTCGACTTCGTCTACGTCGAGGCCATCGCCGAGAAGCTCGCCGTGAACGGCGACAACGGGCGCGACATCCCGATCCACTTGATGACGTACACGGCGAGCGGCCCGGAGGAGGGCGTGACCGCCCAGGTCTCGGTCGTCCCGGTGGACGCCGACGGCACGAACGGTTGCGAGCCCGGCGACTTCGCGGCGGGCGCCTTCACGGGGAAGATCGCCCTCGTCCAGCGCGGCGGCTGCACCTTCGCGGTGAAGCAGGAGAACGCGGCGGCGGCCGGCGCGGTCGGCACGATCATTTACAACAACACCGACGGCGCCCTGAACGGCACCCTCGGCGACGCGAACGCGGGCAAGGTCCCCACCGGCGGCATCACGAAGGCGGACGGCGAGAAGCTGGCCGCCGAGGTGGCGGCAGGCCCGGTCGAGGTGACCCTCGACATCCGCGAGCTGCGCGAGAACCGCAAGACGTACAACGTGATCGCCGAGACGAAGGGCGGCGACGAGAACAACACCGTCTTCCTCGGCGCGCACCTGGACTCGGTCGCGGCCGGACCCGGCATCAACGACAACGGCTCCGGTTCCGCCGGCATCCTCCAGGTCGCGCAGCGCCTGGCGAGCCAGCAGACGAAGATCAAGAACAAGGTCAAGTTCGCCTGGTGGTCGGCGGAGGAGTACGGCCTGCTCGGCTCCGAGGCGTACGTCGCCTCCCTCACCGAGGAGCAGAAGAAGCAGATCAAGCTGTACCTGAACTTCGACATGATCGGCTCGCCGAACGCCGCCTACTTCGTCTACGACGGCGACGACTCGGACGCGACGGGCGCGGGCCCCGGCCCGGAGGGTTCGGCGCAGCTGGAGAAGGGGATCACCGACTTCCTCGACTCCAAGAACATCCCGCACGAGGGCACCGACTTCTCGGGCCGTTCGGACTACGGCCCGTTCATCGAGGTCGGCATCCCGTCGGGCGGTACGTTCACCGGCGCCGAGGGCATCAAGTCGCCGGAGCAGGCCGCGAAGTTCGGCGGTCAGGCCGGTGTCGCCTACGACGTGAACTACCACGGCAAGGGTGACGACATCACGAACATCGACCAGAAGGCGCTCGACATCAACGTCGACGTCATCGCGAACGCGGTCGGCCACTACGCCCACGACCTGGCCCCGCTGTCGCAGCCGGTCGTCTCGCAGCCGACCACCCCGGGCACGGGCAGCGGTGGCGGCCTGCACGAGGGCCACGGCCACGAGGTCACCAAGTAACGACGAGGTCGCCGAGCGGCCGGGGCCGGGATTCCCTCAGGGGGTCCCGGCCTCCGCCGCGTCCCCGGCCCCGGTGGCGGTGGCGGTGGCGGACCCGATCCCGCCCGGCCAGGCCCGGACGCCGACCGGCTGCACCAGCCAGCCGAAGTCGCCGAGGCCCCCGCTCGCGGTGAGCTCCGCCGCCTCGCCCGCCGCCGACAGGGCGCGGACGTACGCCGCCGGGTCCGTGGAGGCCAGGGCCAGCGGGGGCCGGCCGCCCGAGACGCCCAGGGCGCCCAGGGCCTCGCGCTGGGTGAGCAGGGTCGCGCCCGGCCCCGCGCAGGCGTCCAGCGCGACGTGCGCGGTGACGTCGCAGCTCCCGTCCGGGACGGGGGCCACCTCCCGGCCCGCCCGGAAACCGGTCAGGGTGCCGTACGGGGGCCTGGCCTCCCGGGTGTGGCAGTAGTCGACGGCCACCGCGAGGCCCCGGTCCAGAGTGGCGACGGCCGCCGCCCAGGCCTCGTCCCGGGGCCGGCCGATCTCGGCCCGCCCCGACCGCAGGCCGTCCGGCCACCACCGCTCCAGCCAGGCCCGATCGGCCGCGTCCGGGGGGCCGCCGGGACTCTCCGTACCGTCGGCGGCCACCAGGACGTACCGGCCGTCCTCCACGACGTCCAGCGGCACGTTGTCCAGCCATTCGTTCGCGAAGAGCAGCCCGGTCGTCCCCCGAGGGGGCTCCGCCACCCACCGGATCCGCGGGTCCGGCCCGCCCGGGGCCGCCGCGTCCGGCGCCTGCGCGCGCTCCACGGCGTACGGGCGCACCCGGGCGGCCGTGCCGGCCGGCAGGGCCGCGAGGACGCCGGTCAGCAGCTCGCCCCGGCCCGCCCCCACGTCCACCAGGTCGAGCCGCGCGGGCCGGCCCAGCTCGGCGTCCACGGCGTCCAGCAGACCGGCCACGGCCCGCGCGTACAGCGGGGAGGCGTGCACGGACGTGCGGAAGTGCCCGGCGGGGCCGGGGCCCGGGCGTACGTAGAACCCGCCGGGGCCGTACAGCGCGGCCTCGGCCGCCGGCCGCCAGCGGACCGGCCCGCGGGTGTCGTCCTGAGCGCTCATCAAACGAAGGTTAGGCTCACCCTCCACCTTGCGGAGTACACCCCCGTCACAGGGATCGCTCCTGTGGTTGACTCCAGCACCTATCTCCGT
This sequence comes from Streptomyces sp. NPDC040432, assembly GCF_055595445.1. Taxonomy (NCBI): domain Bacteria; kingdom Bacillati; phylum Actinomycetota; class Actinomycetes; order Kitasatosporales; family Streptomycetaceae; genus Streptomyces; species Streptomyces sp. NPDC040432. Next base: position 45,502 of record NZ_JBVIVP010000022.1, read on the forward strand.
TCCCTACTCTGGGTGACGTGCAGCGCCTCTACGATTTCATCCGCAGACACCCGACGGGCGTCGACAGCTTCTGGGCTGTCCTCTTCTTCGGGATCTCGATGATCGCCGTGGTGGACAACCCCGAGCCGAGCACCGCGCTGCGCCTGGCCACCGTGCCCGTCGTGGTCGCGCTGACGGCCGCCCTGGCCCTGCGCCGCAGGTGGACGCAGGCCATGTTCTGGACGACGGTCGGCGCGGGCGTCTGGCAGTTGGCCCTCGGCATCGAGGCGCAGATCTTCGACATCGCGATGCTGGTCGTGCTGTTCACCGTCGCCGCCGGGGACGTCCCGCGCTGGGTGTCACGCGCGGCCCTGGGCGTCGGGCTGCTGGCATCACCCGTGTACTTCCTGCGTTTCGGCGTGGACAAGGGGCTGAGCTTCACCCAGAGCGTCACCTTCGCGCTGATGGTGATCGTCCCGTTCGCCCTGGCCTGGGTCACGGGCGACTCGCTGCGCACCCGGCGGGCGTACTACGCCCAGCTCGTGGAGCGCAACCAGCGGCTGGAGAAGGAGCGCGAGGCACAGGCGAAGGTGGCGGTGGCCGCCGAGCGGGCCCGCATCGCCCGCGAACTGCACGACGTCGTCGCGCACAACGTGTCGGTCATGGTCGTCCAGGCCGACGGCGCCGCGTACGTCATGGACGTGGCCCCCGAACAGGCCAAGGAGGCCCTCCAGACGATCTCCGGGACGGGCCGCCAGGCCCTCGCCGAGATGCGCCGCCTGCTGGGCGTGCTGCGCACCGGCGAGCCGCAGGACTCCGAGGACTACGTGCCCCAGCCGGACGTCGAGCAGATCGAGGTCCTGGTCGAGCAGGTCCGGGCGTCCGGTCTCACGGTGGACTTCGTCGTCGAGGGCACCCCCCGCAAGCTGCCGAGCGGCGTCGAGCTGACCGCGTACCGGATCGTGCAGGAGGCGCTGACGAACACGCGCAAGCACGGGGGCCCCGAGGCCGGGGCGAGCGTCCGGTTGGTCTACTTCGACGACGGGCTGGGCCTGCTCGTCGAGGACGACGGCCGGGGCGCGGCACACGAGTTGTACGAGGACGGCGGCGCGGACGGCGCCGGACACGGTCTGATCGGCATGCGGGAGCGCATCGGTATGGTCGGGGGAACCCTGGACGCGGGACCGCGGCCCGGCGGTGGCTTCCGCATCAGTGCTTTGCTCCCGCTCAAGAAGAGGTAGAGGTATTCACCGATGTCCATCCGAGTGATGCTGGTCGACGACCAGGTGCTGCTGCGCACCGGCTTCCGGATGGTGCTCGCCGCCCAGCCGGACATGGAGGTCGTCGCCGAGGCGGGGGACGGCCTGGAGGCGCTGGAGGTGCTGCGCGCGACGAAGGTCGACGTGGTGCTGATGGACGTCCGCATGCCGAGGCTCGACGGGGTCGAGGCGACCCGGCGGATCTGCGAGCCGGAGGAACACCCGAAGGTGATCATCCTGACCACCTTCGACCTGGACGAGTACGCCTTCTCCGGGCTGAAGGCGGGGGCGAGCGGGTTCATGCTGAAGGACGTCCCGCCCGCGGAGCTGCTGGCCGCGATCCGCTCCGTGCACAGCGGGGACGCGGTCGTGGCACCGTCGACGACCCGGCGGCTGCTGGACCGCTTCGCCCCGATGCTGCCGACGACGACGAACGAGCCGAAGAACAAGGACGTCGAGCGGCTGACGGAGCGCGAGCGCGAGGTCATGCTGCTGGTCGCCCAGGGCCTGTCGAACGGCGAGATCGCGGCCCGACTGGTCCTCTCGGAAGCCACGGTCAAGACGCACGTGGGCCGCATCCTGACGAAGCTGAGCCTGCGCGACCGGGTCCAGGTCGTGGTCCTGGCGTACGAGACGGGCCTGGTCCGCGCGGGCGGCCTGTAGCGGCGGCTCCGGCAGCTACCCGGCGGTGGGGACCGAGGTGCGCAGGTGGGCCAGCAGGATGCCCAGGGTGTCCCAGCCGGCCGGGTCGGTGCCGTCGCCGAGCGGATAGTGCAACCCGGGCCGGCGGGCCGGACCGACCTGCGCGGGCTTCAGGGGCAGCGGGGGTCGCCGGGCGAAGGTCAGGCCGGTCCCGGCGACTCCGGCGCCGCCCAGGGTGAACGACACGGGCAGCGGCGGCGACGCGATCCGCGGGGCCGCGCTGGGGTCCCGGCGGGCCGGGCCGGCCGATACGAGCATGCTGATCAGGCCGTGTCGGGCCACGAGCTCCTCCGCGAGCTCGGGCAGCGCGGCGAGCGGTGGTTCCTCCGTCGGGCCGTGGCCCAGGGACAGGGTGACGTCCTCCTCCACCCCGCCGGCCGTCCGGGTCACGCGCAGGGTCGCCAGCGCGGGCCGCTCCGGCCGGCCGACGACGGTGATCAGCGTCGGCTCGGGGACCCGGCGGCGCGCCAGGTCGGTGAGCAGTCGGGGGGACCAGGGCAGGTTGACCGGCTCGGCGGTGCCCCAGCCGGCGGGCGGCTCCCCGGTCAGGATCCGCCAGGCGGCTTCCAGGGAGCGGCCTAGGGTGAGTTCCTCCTCGGCGGGGTGCTCCGTACGGAACGAGACGGTCAGGCGGCGTTCGCCGGGTGCGTCGGGCCGGGTGAAGGCCTCGGCGGCGCGGGCCCGCCCGGCCTCGTCGCGGATCGGGGCGAAGGTGCCGTCCTGCCAGGAGAGGACCGCGCCGGACAGGCCGTCGTAGTAGCCGCCCCCGTCCTGCACGACCCACCGGTTGGGGGCGCCGGTCAGCGCGTTGCGCAACGGCAGGCTGAGCCGGCAGTGGGCGGGCGTGACGATGTGCAGGGCCGCGCCGAACGCGGCGGTGGTCCGCAGGACGTCCGACAGCCAGGCCGTCAGCGGGATCACGGGCCGGTCGGCGAGGACGACGGCGGTGGACCCGGTGACCACGTCGACGGTGGGCAGCGCGCCGACGGGCGCGGGCGCCGCCGAGGCCGCGGAGGCGATCTCCACGCCGCCGACGCTGCCGGCGCCCTCGGGCCAGACGGCGCCGCCGAGCACCTCGGCGAGCCGGCCCGCGACCGCGCCGGCGAGTGCGGCCGCTTCGGGAACGGCGGTGGACGCGCGGGTCTCCGTCCACCAGACGGGCGTCGCGGACGGCGTCCCGAGGAGGCGCTCGGTCTCCCCGGGGACCTGGACGAGTACCGGGGCCTCCACGGAGACCAGTGGCCGGCCGCCCGCTCCGAGGAGCTGGATGACGGCGCCGTCCTCGGACGGCGAGACGTCGAGGTCGCCGCCGCCCGCCGCGAGGGCCACCAGCATCGCGGTCGTGTCGGGCATGGCCGGGGTGAGGGCGATGACGTCCTTGGTCACGGTGCTTCCCGGTCGGCGTGGGGAGCCTGCTCGGACGGCGCGGGAACGGTCGGGCCGGGAACGGTCGGGCCGGTCGCGGCGGCGCTGCTCAGCGCGGTCTGCACGATCTGGTGCGGCCGGCCGCGGCGGACGAGCTTGCCCCGGCCCGGTGGCTGCGCGCTCGCGTACAGCTGCGGGAACAACTGTCCCTCGGAGCGTTCGCCGCTCATCACCAGCGCGGCGGTGCCCGATTCGCGCAGGGTCGTCATCAGCGGTTCGTACAGGGCCCGGGAGGATCCGGCGACGCGGCGGGCCAGCACGAAGTGCAGCCCGATGTCCTGCGCGGACGGAAGGTAGGGCACGAACGCCTGGAGGGGCTGCTGCCCCGCGGTGGTCAGGATGTCGTAGTCGTCGACGAGGACGACGATGCGCGGGCCTGTGAAGCCGGGACCCTCGCCCGGTTCGGCGTCCGGGTCGATGCCGTCCTCCGGAAGCCGCTTGTCGAGTTCCTTGGCGATGCCCGCCGACAGCGCGAACGCGATCTTCGCGTTGTGCGCGTACCCGCCCCGGTAGGGCTCGGGCACCACTCCGCGCAGACCGCGCCGCGGATCGTAGACGGCGAAGACCAGCTCGTCCTCCCCGTAGCGGGCGATGAGTTGGCGGGCGATCAGGGCGAGGAGGTTCGTCTTCCCGCACTCGTTGTCACCGAGCACCATCAGGTGCTGGTCCTGCTCGAAGAGGTCGAGGAGGACCGGCGCGAGGACGTCCTGGTCCACGCCGATGGGGATCCGGTACGGCTCGTCCTGCGGGGACGGCAACCGCTCGGCGGGCAGCCGCGCGGGCAGGACCCGTACCGGGGAGGCCAGGTCGCCGTGCCAGGTGGCGCGGACGGTGTCCGCGGCTTCCTCCAGGGCAGCGGCCAGGTCGGTGTTCCCGGTCCGGGAGTCGATGCGGGGCAGGGCGACCTGAGCGAACAGCTTTCCGTCGGTGAGGACCCGGCCGGGGGTGTCCGGGGACAGGGTTTCGGACAGCTTGCGGTCGATGGCCGAGTCGGAGGGATCGCCGAGGCGGAGCTCGACACGTCCGCCGAACAGGGACTGGTTGGCGATGCGGACGTCGTTCCAGCGGAGCATCCCGGCGACGACGTGGATGCCGTAGCCGCCGCCGCGCTTGAGGAGGTCGGTCACGGCGTCGTCGAGTTCGTCGAACTCCTCGCGCAGGGCCCCGTACCCGTCGACGATCAGCACGATGTCGGTGGAGGTCAGCTCGGGCAACCCGCCCCCTGAGCGCAGCCGGCGCAGCTGGTCGACGGAGTCGATGGAGTGCTCGCGGAACAGTTGCTCGCGGGCGGACAGCATGCCGCGTACCTCGGCGACCGTTCGGGCGGCCCGTTCGCGGTCGGCGCGCCCGGCGATCCCGCCGACGTGCGGGAGCCCGGCGAGCGCGGCGAGGCCGCCGCCGGCCAGGTCGAGTCCGTAGATCCCGACCTGCTGCGGGGTGTGCGTGAGGGCCAGGGAGAGCGCGAGGGCGCGCAGCAGGGTGGTCTTGCCGGACTGGGGGCCGCCGGTGACGGCGGTGTGGCCGCCCGCCACGGTCAGGTCCAGTTCCCACGGGCCGCGCCACTGCCGGGCGGGGTCGTCGAGGACGCCGAGGGGGACGCGCAGCGGGCGGCGTTCGTCGCCGTCCAGGCGCAGACCGCCGCCGGTGACGGAGAGCGGTCCGGCGGCCGCGTCGAGGGAGATCGCGTCGGGCAGCGGTGGCAGCCAGATGCGGCGGACGGGCGGGGCGGCCGCGGCGAGCTGGTCGACGATGACGGACAGCACGCTGGGGCCGGTCTCGCGGACGGTCGCGGCGGGCTTGTCCTCGCCGTCGTCGGGGGCGGCGGTCGTGGCGCGCAGGGTGTTGAAGGTGGGGTAGGCCAGGGCGAGGGGGCCCCGCTCGTCCTCGCGGTCGGCGGCAGGACCGCGGTGGCGGCCGGAGACGTAGCCGGCCTTGAAGCGGGTGTAGGTGGAGGTGTCCACCTTGAGGTAGCCGAAGCCGGGCAGCGGCGGCAGCATGAAGGCGTCGGTGGTGTCGAGGACGGTGCGCGATTCGTCGGCGGAGAAGGTGCGCAGGCCGAGCCGGTACGACAGGTAGGTGTCGAGGCCCTTGAGCTTGCCGCCCTCGATGCGCTGGCTGGACAGCAGCAGATGGACGCCGATGGACCGGCCGATACGACCGATGGACAGGAACAGGTCGATGAAGTCGGGCTTGGCGGTGAGGAGTTCGCCGAACTCGTCGATGACGACGAACAGGTGCGGCAGGGGCTCCAGTTCGGGCTTCTCGGCGCGCAGGACGGCGTAGTGGCCGATGTCGGCGACGTTCCCGGCGGCCTTGAGGACCTGCTGGCGGCGCTTGACCTCGCCGGCGAGGCTCGTGTGGACGCGTTCGACGAGTCCGGCCTGGTTCTCCAGGTTGGTGATGACCCCGGCGACGTGCGGGAGCTGCGCGAAGGGTGCGAAGGTCGCGCCGCCCTTGTAGTCGACGAGGACCATGGCGAGGTCCTCGGGCGAGTGGGTGGCGACCAGCGCGAGGACGAGCGTGCGGAGCAGCTCGCTCTTGCCGGAGCCGGTGGCGCCGACGCACAACCCGTGCGGGCCCATGCCCAGCTGCGAGGACTCCTTGAGGTCCAGCAGGACGGGACCGTGGCGGTCGTCCACGCCGATGGGCACGCGCAGGAAGTCCCGTTCGCCGCGCGGCGCCCAGAGGCGCTCCACGTCGAGGGCGGCGGGGTCGGTGATGCCGAGCAGGCCCATGAAGTCGACGGGACCGGAGACGGGGGTGCCCTCGGCTACCGACTCGGCGGACAGCCGCAGCGGGGCGAGCATCCGGGCGAGGCCCTCGGCGGTGGCGGGCGCGAGCGCGTCGGTGAGGCCCTCGGCGGCGGGGCCGTGCGGGGTGCGCAGATCGCGGACGGTGACGCGGGAACCGTCGACGGTGATCCGTATCGTCACCGCGTCGGGCTCGTGCACCTGCTCGGCGAGGAGGTGGAGCACGGTGGTGTTCATGTCGGTCAGGCCCACCGCGCTGTCGGGGCGCGGCAGGTCGACGGCGTTCTCGCCGTACTCGTCGCTGACGACGAGGAGCCGGCCGGCCAGTCGCAGCGCTCCCCGGTCGGACAGGCCGCGGCGGACCTCGGCGGCGTAGGAGGCCCGGCGGCGCAGGTCCGCGCCGAGGACGTCGGCCAGCTGGGACAGGCCGGGGGCGATCCGGCGGGCGGGGACGGGGCCGTCGAGTTCCTGCGGATCGAGGACGTGGGGAAGCCACTTGACCCAGTCCCAGTCGGCAGCGAGGCGTTCGCCCGGAACTCCGAGAGCGATGGCGACGTCGTCCGGGGCGTGCAGGACCGCGGTGTGGACGAGCAGGGCGCGGGCGACGCGCAGGACGCCTTCGCGGTCGCCGATGATGCTGACGTTCCCGGCACGGTCGAGGGGGACCGTCAGCGGGAAGTCGCCGGCCCGCTCGAAGCGGGACATCAACGCGCCGGCCTCGTTGAGCATGAACCGGTCGGGCGGGGTCAGTACCCCGCCCGCGCCCGGGGCGAGGCCGAGGCTCTGGACGGCGACGGCGCCGGTGCCCAGGCGCGGCCGCAGGAAGTCGGGGTCGGTGCGGCGGCGTTCCCACAGGCGGGCGGGGTCCCGTACGAGGTCGTACAGGGCTTCCGGCGGCGGGTTGAGGCGGCGGGCCTCGGTACGCAGTTCTCGTTCGCGGGCGCCGAGTTCCTCGCGCTGTTCCTCCAGGTACTCCAGGTAGCGCTCGCGCTGGGCGCGCCGGGTGCGCTGGGCCTTGCCGCGCTGGGACCAGAACAGGGCGACGGCGCCGAGCAGGGCGATGACGAGGACGATCGCGCCGATGGCGGCGAACTGGCTGTTGCGGACGACGGTCATCATGACGACCGAGCCCATGACGCCGGCCATCGGCAGCAGTGCGGTGGCGGGGCTGCCGATCTTGCCCTCGGGAAGGTTGGGCGGAGCTTCGACGGTGCGGGGTTCGGCGGGGGCGGGGGGCAGGGTGCCCCGGGCGGGCCGGTGGACCAGGTGCTGCGTCACCGGGCGGCCCCGGCTCCGGCCGCCGGGAGCGCGACCGCCCGCTGGAGGACTTCCGCGGCGAGCCGGACGGCGGCCTGCCGGGTTTCGGCGCCGAGGAGTTCGGTGCGGACGGCGCCGCCGGAGGCGAGGTGCCGGTCGTACGGCAGGACGACGACCCCGGCGCCCGTTTCGCGCAGGGTCGCGGCGGCCTTGGCCAGGTCCACGGCCGGGTGCGGGAACTGCGAGGTCAGGACGACCACGGTGCGCGGCAGGACGGGCACGGGCAAGGAGCCGAGCCAGTCGAGGACGGCGTGGGTGGAGACGATGCCCTCCGTGGTGGCGGGGGCGGTGAGAACGCGGGCGTGCGCGGTGTCCAGGGCGGTGCGCGCCACTTCGCCGGGCAGGGTCTCGCAGTCGACGACGGTGACGCCGAAGTAGCGGCGCAGCGCGACCATGACGGTCCGGTAGGTGGCGACGTCGACCTGCGCGCCGATCCGGCCCTGGCTGCCGGGCAGCAGCCAGCCGCCGTCGGCGAGCGGCACGAGGTAGCCGGTTACGTCGGTCAGTTGCATGGAGGGGCGGACGATCTGCGCGAGGTCGCCGACGGTCCAGCGCAGGGACGGGACGCCGAGCCGGACGGGGAGGGTGCCGAGGGCGGCGTCGGCTTCCAGGGTCAGCACCGGGTCGTGACGGAAGTGGTTGTAGGTGCGGCTGAGCAGGGCGGTGACGGTGGTCTTGCCGGAGCCGCCGCGGATGCTGGTGACGACGATGTGGCGGCCGGTGGTGACGGGCTGCTGCACCCGCGTCGCCAGTTCCGTCTCGGCGGCCACGGCCCGGGCGACGGAGGAACCGAGCGCGCCGCGCAGGGTCCGCAGGGTGCGCCGCACCATCGGGTCACCGTGCCGGGGCCGGCCCGTGGGGGTTTCGGAGCCGGCGACCGGGACGGTCTCGGGGGCGGCGCGGGGCGCGGCCGGGCGAGGGGCGGGAGCCTGCTGCCGGGGCTGCTCGGCCTGCTGGGGATGCTGGGGCCGCTGCGCCTGCCGCGCCTGCTGCGGTGCGGCAGCGGGCTCGGGGGCCGCGACGGGGGTCCCGGTCAGCTCGCCCAGGACCCCGGCCTGCCAGTCGTCGCGCTGGTTCATGTCTGCCATGTCTGAGAAACAACCCCTACGCGAAGGTGCCGAGCAGCCGCCCGTACACGCCGAACACCCCGATGAGCAGCGGGAACAGCACGATGACGCCGACGGACTCGGCGGCGTCCCCGATCCGACGCAGCCTGACCCGTACGTGCTCGGGCGGCTGCACGGCCAACACCCCGAGCGCGATCAGTGCGAAGCCCAGCAGCGTGGCCAGGGGTCCGGCGGAGCCGGACCGCCCGGCCCACACGAGCAGCGCGGCCACGGTCACGGCGCCCCCGGCCAGCAGGAGCGCCACCACCTCCGCGACGAGCGGGAACGCCCGTGCGCGCAGCCACAGAACGGCGGCTACGGCCACGGCCAGCGACACCGTCCACACATCGGGGTCCCGCAGCGCGAGCACCCCGGCCGCGGCCGCCGAGGCGGCGGTGGCGAGGGTGGCCAGCACCAGGCCCCGGTGGGTGGCGCCGAGGGCGGTCGCGACCTCGTACCGGCTGACGGAGACCCCGCGGGCCCGCCGGTCGTCGAGCCCGGTCAGTCCGGCGGCGGCCAGCGCGAGGCGCGGCAACAGTCCGAGCAGCACCACCGAGGCCACGGCGAGCACGGCCCCGGTGCGGGCCGCGTCGCCCTGGAACAGGGCCACGCCCTCCCACATACCGGTCAGACCGGCGACGGCCACCGCCCCGACGAACCCGCCCCGCCCGAGGGACGTGAACCACCCCAGCAGCGCGAGCCCCACGGCCAGGGCGCCCGACACGGCGGCGAGCCGCCCCATGCCGCCCCAATGCTGGGCGTCGCCCATGGTCCACGCCCCGAGCACACCGGTCACGCCCGCCGTGGCGAGCAGCGCCGCGGCGAGCCCGGACTGCTTCAGCCGGCCCGACAGCGCCCCGGCCACCGCGCACACACCACCGGCCGCGAGCAGGGCCGCGGCCACCGCACCCGGCGCGAACTCCCGCCGGGCGAACCACCCGGCGAGCAGCACCCACCCGACGAGCCCGGCCCCGGCGGTGACCCGCCGCGCCGACGCCCGCCAGCGCCAGGACCGTACGTCGAGGTCCTCGGCCGCCTCGTCGGTGACGTCGTGCACCACGGGCGCGGACGGCGAGTCCTGCACCCGCACGAGCCGCAGCACGGCCCCGTCGGTGACGCCCGAGTCGGCGAGGGAGGTGTCGTGTTCGAGTACCGACCCGTCGCCGGTCACCAGGTGGCGGAGCATCGGCTGCGCCGCCACCCGGTCGTCCAACAGTCTTATGACATCGGGCAGGAGCCGCCCGACGGGTTCATGGGAGGGCAGTACGAGATCCATCCGTCGGCGCTCACCGACCAGGGTGACCCGACTCAGTGCCGACCCGCTCGTCGTCCCCGTACTCACCACGCGTTCGAACCTATCACCGAGTGCTGACCTGTCCCGGGGTGCCGGTCTTGCCCATCAGCCGGTTCGAGACGAACGACCAACCGACGCAGCCGGCACACAACACGGCAGCGATGACCAACCCGGCGACCGCCTTGCCGATCCGCTCGTCGGCCATCCGACGCCCGCGCTGGGCCCCGAACAGCACGGCGTCCCGCAGCCGCCGGCGCCGTACCGCGACCGACTCCAGCAGCTGGCTGTCGTAGTCCTGCGCCGCCATGACGCTGCCCCTTCCTGTCGGCCCCCGACGCTAGTACGCCGCCGCTCCCCCGCGAAACCCGCCCGAAGCCGGCCTCCCGCCCCGAGGACGCCCTCACCCCCGCACGGTGTTCCGTGCGGCACGACCGGGCTCGCGTCCCGGCGGCCTCCACCGGCCCCCCGACCTGACGGACCGCATGTGATCGCCCCCGACGACCCCGACCGGCACTTGCGCCCACGACCGGGAGGTGATCACGGCTCCGGCTCCGCCGCCGCGTGCTGCTGCCCGATGAGCCGGGCGGCCTCCAGCTCGTCGACCGTGACGAGCCCGGCGCCCCGCACCGCCTCGTCCGAGGCGGGAATCAGATCCGTCGGCTCCCAGCGGAGATCGCGGCCGAGGGACTGGTCCGTCGGCCCGTCCCGCCGTACGCACCGCCGCAGCAGCGGCCGCAGGCCGTCCGCCGAGGTGTAGTACGTGACCCGTCCGTCCACGTCGAGCGCGTCGAGGACGATGTCGCTCAGGTCGGTCACGGGCGGGTTGCCCGCGCAGGCCCCCAGCGGGCCGGGGCGGATCAGCACACCCGTCAGGTCGATGAAGCCGGCATCGTCGCGGGCGAACTCGCCGCCCCGCTCCCAGAACAGGAGCAACGGCTCGTAGAGGTCGGGAAGGCCGGCGAAGGCCTCCGGCTCCCGCCCCCGGAGTTCCGCCAGCCGCACCGCCCCCGAACAGGTGCTCCGCACCTCACCATCGGAAGGACGGCGCAACAATTCCGCGAGCTCCTCGGCCACTGCCGGGGAGAGCCGGAAGTCGGGATCCACGTACGGGGTGACATCGGAGAGCAGCCAACTGCCCCGGCCGCCGTGGGCCCGGGACCACACGGCCGCCCGCCGCAGGTATTCACGGAACAGCACGCGACGCGACCCGACGTGGCCGAACGCGAAGTCCCACTCGCCCGCCCACTCCACCGCCCGAAGCCGGTCCAGCACGGCGCGGGCCGCTCGGTCGGTCACTCGAACCCCCTTCCCTTCACGGCATCGGCGCTCCTGATCGAGCGCCGGCAGCGCCGGCGCCTCGAACGCGCCCGCTTCGGCCGCCGAACTCGCCTCGGGCCGCCCACCGCGAGCCGGTGGGCGGCCAGGACCGCGTAGGCGGACAGCAGATCGGACAGGCAGCTGAAGGGCGCGGGCTGCCTCGCCGTCGCGGCCCCGTCCACCGGGCAACAGGCGTACGGGCCATCAGGGCATTGCCCCCGCCCCGTACGTCACGGCTTCGACGACGGATGCTCCTGCCGCGCCAGCTGTCCCAGCTTCCAGAACTCGTCCACGTCGGTCGCCCGGTCCGCCTCGGGCCGCCCGGCCACAGGATCGGCGGGAAGCCGTCCGAGTTCGACGAGCGCGGCAGCCGGGGACAGCCCCCGGTCGTAGGCCGCCTGCAGCCGGTCCAGCCAGACCAGCCCGGCCCGGTAGGCGTCCAGGTCCGCCGCGTCACGCGGCTCGAAGCTCGCGGCAGCCTCGGCATCCGAGGCCCACAGATACCCCAGCACCTGCTCGGACCCTGCGATCGGAACGTACCGAACGGCCCCGGACGCCTGCCGTCCGTAGCCGGCCGTGAACTTCGGGGTCTGACTGAAGATTCCGTTCCGGTAGGGGATCTCGAAGCTCCCCCACACATCGGAGGCGGAGCCGTCGTCTTCGTAGTGGTTCTCGACCCCCGATTCGGTCGGAACCGCGAACCAGGTGGCGTCGTCGGGGTCGATCTCGACATCGAGTGCCTCCGCGATCCCTGCGAGGGCGGACGCCAGGCGCGGCCGGTTCGCGGCGAACACCGCCTCCTGCGCGCGACCCCGCAGATCGAACGGCATCCACGCGTCGCAGAAGGTGGTCAGCGCCACGTGGAAGTAGCCCTCGGACACCTCCGCGCCGAGCGCGAAGAGGCCTTCGACCGCCTCGGCGCCGGTCCCGGTCTCCACGATGCCGTCGCACCGGGCGTACAGATCCACGCCCCCGATCTCACCGGGCGCGATGCCTTGCCGGATCCGCTCCACCAGCGCCTCGGCCGGCGGCGGGTCCTCCGCGGTATCCGCAGCCGCCTTGCGCAGAGGAAGATCCGCTCGGAACAGGATGCTCCGGCGGCCCATCTCGGGAACCTCCACGGTCACGCGCCCGCCGTGCGGCGTCGCGAGCCGGTGCCGGTCCAGGACTTCGAGCGTCAGGAGGAACCGGTGTACGGCCTCGCGGACCAGATCGGTGTCATGGCCGAATTCCCCCCACGACCACTGCGCGACGGGTGTGCCGGCGATCAGGGGAGCACCCTGACCTTCGCGCCCCGATGGTTGAGCCATGCCTCCAGTTCGCCGCCGGCCAACTGCCGCCGCTCATCGGCCTCCATGACGACCGCCGGCCCGAAGATCGTCCCCGAAAGGCCCCGGACCAGCGTCCGGTCGTCGAGAACCACCTGCAGGAACGTGTGCGAAACCGAGGCGTCGGACAGGTCGGCACCCCGCAGGTCCACGTCGTCCAACGATGCGGAATCGAGTACGGCCCGAACGAAGGAAGCGCCCCGGGCATCCACGGAGTACACGTCCGCACTCCCCAGATCCGCCCCGTCGAGCACCGCACCGCGCAACGAGGCCCCGTCCAGGACGGACTTCACCAAAGACGCCCCCGAGAGATCCGCACCGTCGAGAACCGCACCCTCAAGATGTGCCCGATAAAGATCCGCACCAGCCAGTCGGGCCCCCCGGAGAACTGCCTCCGTCAGGAGTCCGTCCGCCAGGTCCGCCCGCGACAGATCGACGAGCGACAGGTCCAACCCCGCGGCATCAAGCACCGCGACATCACCATCGACCCAACCTCTCAGTACAGTTGCGGCCTCTTCTTCGGCAGGCCATGCTGCCACGGCGCGGCGGGGATCACGGGTACCAGACAACTCGATCACTCCACCCATGTCGATCGACGATCGCCATCAGGTCGTCGATCGCCGCCTGATTGGCATTTCGCACATCAAGAATGACGATGCGATTCTGCGTCATTTGCTTTTCAATCTTCCTCACCCAGCCCTGATTGTTGGCCGGGTCATACGCACCCTTGAAAGGCATTGACTTGTCTCGGGTGTTGTTGAGAGGAGGCCAGTCGGAGTGTACTCCCTTGATGTCGTAGAACTCTCCCGTACCGGGCGAATAAAGGTCTCCCTGATTGTTACCCGGAGGGCGCTGAATATCAGCAGGAACCTTGCCCTGCTCCCGCAGGTCGAGAGCCACCCGCGCCTCGTCCATCTCGGACGGCGCCACCTTCCCCTTGTGGTCGGGGTCGTGCTTGAGCACATCGAAGTCGTCGATGTAACGCTGCTCCAGATCACCAAGGTGTTCGTCCAGTGCCGCCCGCTCATCCACGGAGAGCTCACGCGAGGGAACATTCGTGCCCTCTCCACCGTGGGACGGAACAGCGTCGCCCTGGTGCGGAATACCCGGCCCGTCGCCGTGGCCAGAGCCCGGAGACGGAGTGTCACCGTGACCGCCGCCCGTACCCGGGCCGTCGCCGTGCCCGGCGCCGCCCGTGGGGGTGGTGTCGGTGTGGGTGCCGGCGCCCGTCGGGTTCGTGGGGTCGGTGTGGCCGTTGTGGGCCGTGTTGTCCGCGACGCCGCCCGGGGTGTGCGTCGCCGCTCCCGCCGGGGTGTGGCTCGTGACTCCGCCCGGGGTGTGCGACACCGCTCCGCCCGGGGTGTGGGCACCCACGCCGACCGGGACCTCCTGGCGTACGGGAACCTCCGCCAGGGGGTGGTCGGGGCCCTTGGGGACCGAGGTGAGGTCCTGTTTCGGGACGCCGTTGTGGTCCAGGAGCTGGTGGGTGGCCTTGTCGTAGTACTGAGGGCGTCCCAGGGAATCGTCGAGGAGACGCACCGTGTCGTCCGGGTGCGGGAAGGTCACGCCCCCGGGCGCCTCCGCCTTGGGAAGGTCCTTCCACACCACGTCATCGACCTTCGGGAAGGCCCCGTCCATCTTGCCGAAGTTCGCGAACAGATCGCCGACCTTCAACTTCGCCAACGAGCCGGCCTTGCCGATGTACGTGATCGGGTCGATCAGCCGACCGGCCTTGCCCGCCGCGGAGATCACCTTCGCGACACTGCCCGTCTTCGCCACCGCACCCGCGCCGCCCGTGAACACCATCGTCAGCACGTTGAACGTGACCGCACCCGCCGCACGAGCCGGGTTCTTGCCCCACTCGTCCCACGCGACCAACGCCTTGCCGGTCTCCTTCATCGCCGTCCGCGAATCCCTGAGCCAACCCGGCAGATCCTTCTCATCGGCCGTCCAGAACTGAATGGCCGTGCCCGGATTGATGCTCAGGGCCAGACCCGTCGCGAGCTTCGCCAGCCCCGTCCAGGCCTGCCCCATCGCGTCCAGACCACCGAAACCGACGAGCGTTCCCAGGCCCTTGATCGTGCCCCACACACCGTCGACGATCAGGCCGTCCCACACGAACGACTTGACCCAGTACCCGATCTCCCACGCCCGGTGGGTCTCCTCCAACTGCGAACCCCACGGCAGGTCCTGCGCGTTGTTGAGGTCCTCCCCCTTGTACCCGTACATGTTCGCGCCATGACTACCGTCATCCGTCGTCAACGGCGGCGCACAGTACAACGCACGGATCTTGTTCGCACACGTCCGCTCCGCCGCCCAGAACGCCGACACCGCCGCGTTGACATCGTGGATCAGATCATTGTTCTCATCGATCTTGTCCCCGTCGTCCTTCCAGTGCTCATCCCCGGCGATCTTCCCCGTGAAGGTCGTCGCCTTCGCCTGGAGCTCCTTCAACCGCGCCACGATCGGCCGCGCCTCGGTGACGTACTCGCCCAACGCCTTCGCCGCCGACTCCAACTGATCGGCGAAGAAATCACTGTCCGTCTTCACCGGCTTCGTCGTCGCGAACAGCTGCGCCGCCTCCGGCGCCGTGTAGAACGCGGACAAACCCTGGAACTCGGCATCCACGTTCGACCCGGCATCACGGAACGTCCCCGCCGCCGAATCCAACTTCGCCCGGTCCGACTCCAACGCCGCCAGGTCACCCGTGAACTGCGGGATCGTGCACGGATTGATCGGTACGTGATCCGTCACTTCCGACCCGCCCCCGGCAGGTCGATCTTCGGTTCCTTCAGCGCCTCGCGCTGGGCGTTGGCCGCCTGCTCCAGGTTGCCCTGGACGTAAGCCGTCGTCGCCGCGATGGCCCCGTTGACGGAGGCCGACGTACGGGCTCCGATGAACTTGAGGCGCTGGTCGTGGGCGTCCATGAGGCCGCCCAGCGCGGCGGCGATCACACCCATGCCGCCGCCCTCGCCGGCCGTGGACCCGCCGCCCGAGATGGTCCCCGCGTGCTTCGCCGCGTCCGGCAGCGCCGTCTGCAGCGACTTGCCGGCCGTCTGGAAGCCGCCGGCGGCCGTGACCGTCTTGTTCACGACCCCTTGTACGCCGGACGGTTTGATGTCCCAGTCCATGGCCTACCCCCGTTCTCCCGAATTCCCCACGTCAGCCGCAACCGTCCGAGCGAGCGGCTAAGGGCTGTCCCGTAATCCCCGGTGGATCGGCGCACGGCGTCGGATGCGGTGCCTCGCAAGGCGGAGGAGCACCCTCATACCGGGCGTATTCGGGCGTTCCGACAACGCGGCGAGGTGCCGTAGCCGGCGTCGTGCGCCCGCCGGGAATTACGGGACAGCCCTTAGCCGATCCCGTCCACGGCCGCCTTGGCCTTCTGCAGCGTCGCCTGCGCCGTCGCGTCGTTCTGCTCCAGCGTGGTGCGCACGAGGCGGATGATGTTGCGCACCTCGTTCGCGGCCTTGTTCCAGCGGGCTTCCTTGCCGTGGTACTCGTCGGAGACACCGTCGGCCGTGAACTCGGCCATCGCCGCCTTCACCGCCGTCTCGCGGTCGCCGAGCACCCGCTCCAGTTGGCCGATGATCCCGGCCAGACCGCCCTGCACCTCCACGGAGGCGCCGGTGTCGTAGGAAGTGCGGTCCTGGTTCTGTCCCATGTGTCGAGTCCCCCGGGGCTCAGCGCGCGCCGAAGCGAGCGGCGTCGAAATTCGCGGTGCCCATGTTCTGGTGGGCGTTGTCCCCCTGCTCGGTGGCACCCGTGGTGAACGAGGTGTCCATGCCGGCCTGACCGCCGAGGATCGCGCGCAGCGAGGCGTTCAGCTCGGTCGTGATCGCGTCCGACCGCTGCTTGAAAGAGTCGAAGGCGATCCGGCCGGTGCCGTTGAACTTGCCCTCCAGCGGGTCCGCCGCGGCCACCAGCAGCTTGATCAGCGTGCCCAGGTCGTCACTGGATCCCGTCGTGGCCTTGCCCAGGTCGGACAGCGTGGTGCCACCCATGTCGAACTTCATCCAGCCACCCCTGACGTGTCGTTCCGTCACTTGCGTGGATCCCTGTCTACCGAAGGGACGTTGCGAACACAAACACGGTTTCATCCGGCCGGGCCCCCTGGCCGAAAATCATTCACGGCTGATTCACGCCCGCTCAACAGCCCGTGTGCGTAGGGCTACGCGCACGGCGGGCGTCCTCCCGGCGAGTCGGTCGGACACCACCCGAGCGACCCGGTGTCACGTCATCCAGCGGTCCGGGCGGGCCGACGCGCGGGAGGTGCGGGAGCGGACGGCCTGGGCGTCGAGCAGGGCGGAGGCTTCCGCCGACGCGCGCAGGCGGGCGGTGACGGTTTCGTTCGCGCCGGTGTCCACGTGCAGGTCGGCGACCCCGCGGGCCCGCGACCAGGGGCCTTGTGAGCGGCGTACGCTCTGGACCTTCGCATGCGGAACGATCTCCGTACGCCGGCACAGGCGCCCGCGGCGGGCCGCGAAGAGCTCCGTCGAGACGGCCAGCCCGTACCCCTTCCACCACACCGGCACCACCCACCGGGATCCCGTGCTCGGGGACGGGGTGAAGACGAGGGACCCCAGGTCCGCGCCCGGCAGCACCCGGGCGATCACGGCGTGGGCGGCCTCGCGGGTGGCCACCGGGACCAGGAGCCCGTTCTTGGAGCCCGCCACGGCCAGCTCCACCCGGACCCACCCGCGGCGCCGCCACAGCAGCGGTTCGATGATCCGCACGGTCTGCACACGGCCCGGCGGGACCGTCTCGTGGGCCCGGTCCAGCAGTCCGTGGTCGAGGCGCAGCCCGTCCGGGGACTCGGCGACGGTCCAGTCGTACTCGGTGAACAGCCGGCCGAGGCTGCCGGTCCAGACCGCGCCGACCATCGGGACCAGCGTGGCGACGGTCACCCAGAAGCTTTCGCTGAACCACCACACGAGTGCGGGGCCGACGAGCCCGCCGACGAGCGCGGCCCACACGCCGAGGCTGAGCAGCATGGACACCACCAGCTGGGCCACGGGCACCCGGAGCAGTTCCCGTTCGGGGGCCTGGCCGACCGAGACGGCCTCGGCGGGGGCGAATCCGGCGGCCCGGGCCAGCAGTTCGGCGCGCAGGGCGACGGCGTCCGCCTCGCCGAGGAAGGCCAGCTCGTCCTTCGCGTCGGTGCCGATCACATCGATCCGCAGCTTCGCGACCCCGGCGACACGGGCCAGGAGGGGGCGCGTGACGTCGATCGCCTGGATCCGGTCGAGCCGGATGTGGGCGGTGCGGCGGAAGACGAGGCCGGTGCGGATGCGCAGCTCGGTGTCGGTGACGGCGTAGTGGGTGAACCACCAGCTGAGGAACCCGTACACGCCGAAGACGAGGACCAGGCCGACGAGGAGCAGCACGCGCAGCCCCTGGGACAGGTCGGTCACCCACTCCCGGGCCTGTTCGCCCTGCTGGACGATGATGCCGACGGTCGCCGCGATCGGGACCCAGGCGCGGCGCAGCGGGGTCAGGACGTGCAGCCGCCGCTCGACGCCCCCGCCTCCGACGGCCTCCTGCGACGGGTCCGGCCCGTCCGCGGGCACGCTCACAGGCCCGCCGACCTTGCCTCGCCGAGCTCCGTCAACCGGTCCCGCAGCCGCTCGGCCTCGGCCGGCACCAGCCCCGGGATCTTGGCGTCCGTCGCCGCGGCGGCCGTGTGCAGTTGGACGGAGGACAGGCCGAAGCGCCGCTCCAGCGGGCCCGAGGTCACCTCGACGAGCTGCATCCGCCCGTAGGGGACCACGGTCTGCTCCCGCCACAGCACGCCCCGGCTGATCAGCAGGTCGTCCGCCCGCTCGGCGTACCGCCAGGACCGCCAGTTCCGCCCGAGCATCACCCACCCCCAGGCCAGGACCCCGAGCCAGAGCGCCCCGAGGAAGGCCCACGCGGGCCCTGCGAACAGACCCAGCAGGACGCCCGTCGCCACCGTCAGGAGCAGCGTCCAGATCACCAGCAGCAGCCGCCGCATGGAGAGGAGCCCGCCCGGCAGCCCCACCCATTCGGGCGGGGCCGTCTCACCCTGCGTCCCGGTTTCCATGCCCCCAGCGTAGGGCTGAGACAATGCCGCCATGACGGAGACCACGGTCGGCATCGGCGGAGCGGCGGAGAGCACCGACATGGTGCTCAACATCGGACCGCAGCACCCTTCCACCCACGGTGTGCTGCGCCTGCGGCTCGTCCTGGACGGCGAGCGGATCGTCAGTGCCGAACCGGTGGTCGGTTACATGCACCGCGGCGCCGAGAAGCTCTTCGAGGCCCGCGACTACCGCCAGATCGTGATGCTCGCGAACCGCCACGACTGGCTGTCCGCGTTCTCCAACGAGCTGGGCGTGGTCATGGCCGTCGAGCGGATGCTCGGCATGGAGGTCCCCGAGCGCGCGGTGTGGATGCGCACGCTCCTCGCCGAGCTGAACCGGGTCCTGAACCACCTGATGTTCCTCGGCTCGTACCCCCTCGAACTGGGCGGCATCACGCCGATCTTCCACGCGTTCCGCGAGCGCGAGGAGCTCCAGGCCGTGATGGAGGAGATCTCCGGCGGCCGCATGCACTACATGTTCAACCGCGTCGGCGGCCTCAAGGAGGACCTCCCGGCGGGCTGGCTGGGCCGGACCCGCGCGGCCATCGCCGACGTCCGGACCCGGATGGACGTCTACGACAAGCTCGTCCACGGCAACGAGATCTTCCGCGGCCGGACCCGGGGCGTCGGCCTGCTGTCCGCCGAGTCGGTGCACGCGTACGGGGTGTCCGGGCCGATCGCCCGTGCCTCCGGTGTCGACTTCGACCTGCGCCGTGACGAGCCGTACCTGGCGTACGGGCAGCTCCAGGACGTCCTGAAGGTGGTCACCCGTACCGAGGGCGACTGCCTGGCGCGCTTCGAGGTGCTGCTCGACCAGACGCACAACGCCCTCGACCTGGCGGTGGCCTGCCTGGACCGGATGGCCGACCTGCCGCCGGGACCGATCAACCAGCGGCTGCCCAAGGTGCTGAAGGCGCCCGAGGGGGCCACGTACGCGTGGACCGAGAACCCGCTCGGCATCAACGGCTACTACCTCGTCTCGAAGGGCGAGAAGACCCCGTACCGGCTGAAGCTGCGCAGCGCCTCCTTCAACAACATCCAGGCGCTGGCGGTGCTGCTGCCGGGGCAGTTGGTCGCGGACATGGTGTCGATCCTCGGTTCGCTGTTCTTCGTCGTCGGCGACATCGACAAGTGATCGCCGGGGATCACCGGGAATCCTCGGGTGATCGACGGGTGATCGACGAATATGGCGCGTGCGGGGACGGACCCACGTCCTATCGTGCGGACATGACCTCTGGCATACGCGCCGGCTACCTGCGGCGACTCGGCATCACCGATCCCGGTACCCCTTCCGCGGAAGGGCTGTTCGCGCTCCAGCGCGCCCACCTGGAACGCGTTCCGTACGAGAACCTCGACATCCAGCTCGGTCGGCCGCCCGGCATCGACCCCGAGCTGTCGGCCCGCCGCATCGCGGCCGGGCGGGGCGGCTACTGCTTCCACCTCAACGGCGCCTTCGCGCTGCTCCTGGAAACCCTCGGCTACGAGGTGACCCGCCATGTCGGGGGCGTCATGCAGCGGGCCGAGGCCCACCGGCGCGACGTCAGCGGCGACCACCTGGCCCTGACGGTACGGGTGGACGGGCAGGAGTACCTCGTCGAGACGGGCCTCGGCGACGGGCCGTACGAGCCGCTGCCGCTGCGCGTCGGAGCGCACGTGCTGGGCGGCACCACCTACCGGCTGGAGGAGTCGGCGCCGGACGCCGAACCGGGGTGGACGTACCTCAACGACGGCGCGTCCGCGCCGGTGATGAACTTCCTGCGGGCCCCGGCCTCGACGGCCGACTTCGAGGCCGAGCACGTCCGGCTGTCGACCTCGCAGGACTCCGGCTTCGTACGGACCTGCGCGCTGCTGCGACGCGACGAACACGGCGTCGACGCGCTGCGCGGCCGGATCCTGACCCGCGTCGAGCCGGGCAAGCCGGTGTCGGAGCGGGAACTGACCACGGCCGAGGAGTTCTTCGACGCGATCACCTCCGTCTTCGGCCGGGAACTCGACGACTTCACCCCGGCGGACCGGTCGGCGCTGTGGGCCCGCGTCACCCGGGCCCACGAAACCTGGCTGGCCGGCCGCACCGGCTGAGACCCCGGCACGGGGGCGCTTCGCAGCCGCGTCGGGGGTCCCGGGGGGCGGGTCCGGGCCGAAGCCGGAGCCGGAGGCGGGGCCAAGGCCGGGGACGGAGCCGGGGCCGGGGCCGGGGCCGGAGTGATACCCGCGCCGAACCAGGAGTTGGTACCGAAACCAAGGTCGGGGCCGACGCCGAAGCCCGGGCCGAAGCCGGGGCCGAAGCCAGAGTCCGGGCCGATGCCGAAGCCAGGGCCGCAGCCGGAGTTGATGCCCGGGCCGAAACCGAGCCAAGGACCAAAGCCGGAGTTGATGCCGAAGCCAAGGCCGGAGTCGGGAGGCCGGACCTCGCAGGGCGGGGCCGGGGCACAGAGCCGGCCCGGGGCCACCGGCCGACGCCGGAATCCGCGCCCCTGCCCGTGCCGGCCCGGCCGGCGGTTCCGGTGTCGGTGCGGCAGGGCAGACTGGGGGCATGTCCCACTCCCCCCGGCGGGCCTGCCCCGCCTGCGGCCGCGACTGCGCCGTGACGGCAGGCCGGATCGCCCGGCACGATCCTCCCGCCGGCCGGGACCGGGGCGGCATGGTGTCCTGCCCCGGTTCCCGCGCCCGTGTCGTGCTCGGCGCGTCGGCTCCGACGCTGGACGGCCTGGTCCTGGGCCCGCACCCGGGCCAACTACCCCTGTTCTGAAGACAGACCCACCCGCAGCCGGCCACACCCAACCCCGACCCCACCCCGCAGCCGACCAGCCCCGGCGAGGCGGCCCAGCCACCCCCGTCACCGCTCCGCCGACACCGACGCAAGGCACCGACGACCCACGCCGGACGGCCCGGCCCAGGCCCCACACCCGGGCCAACCACCCCTGTCCCTGAGCGCCCACCACCGGCAGCCACACCCAACCCCGAGCCCACACCGCCGCCGACCGGCCCCAGCGGGACCGCCCAGCCACCCCCGTCACCGCTCCACCGACGCCGGCGCACCCCGATGGGGGGGTATTCCCCCGCCTGGTCAGGGGGATGACGGGATGTCACCCGCGTCCGCACGCGTTTAGCGTTCGGGGCATGACAACGACGACGCACCCGGGCACCCGGACCGGCAAGCAGTGGCTCAGGCGCGGCGCGGCAGCCGTGGTCCTCGCGGCCGTCCTCGGCGGGATCGCCGCCCCGGCCGCCCTCGCCGCCCCCACCGCAATGACCGGCGCCCCGACCGCCGGCGACCGGGCCGCGGCCCGCGGCGCCCTGATCTCCGTCGTCCCGCTCGGCGGCCTCGACCGCGCGCAGGTCGCCGCCGAACTCACCGGCTTCGGAATGGACGCCGGGACCGTCCGGCACGGCGTCGACGCGTACCGGCTCACCTACGCCACCGTCGACCCCCGGGGCCGTCCCACGACCGCCACCGGGCTCCTCGTCCTGCCGCGCGGCGGCCCGCACCGCCTCGACCTCGTCTCCGACACGCACGGCACCGTCCCCACCCGCGACCAGGCCCCGTCCGGATCCCCCGGGTACAACCGGCTCATCCCGTACCTGCACGCCTCGGCGGGCCGCGCCGTCGCCGCCCCGGACTACCTGGGGCTGGGCGGCGGTCCGGGCAGTCACCCGTACATGGACACCCGCTCGTCCGTCACCGCGTCCCTCGACATGCTGAAGGCGTCCCGTACCGCCGCCGACCGGCTGGGCCGTCCCCTCACCCGGGACGTGTACGCCACCGGCTTCTCCCAGGGCGGCCAGGTCGCGATGGCCCTGGGCCGCGAACTCTCCCGGGGCCGGGATGGTTTCCGGCTGCGCGCCCTCGCCCCGATCGCAGGTCCGCACGACCTGCTCGGCGCCGAGATGCCCGGGATCACGGACGGCCGCGTCGCCCCGGCCACGGCCGTCTTCTACCTCTCGTACTTCCTGACCGCGCAGAACCGGCTCCACCCGCTCTACACGGATCCCGCCGAGGTGTTCGCGGCTCCCTACGCGCAGGTCGTCGAGGGACTGTTCGACGGCAGCCGACGACCGGAGGAGATCGCGGCCGCGCTGCCCGCGACCCCGCAGGAGTTGCTCACCCCGGAGTGGGTCGAGAACATCCGCAGCCCGCGGGGGGCGCTGCGCGAGGTGCTCGACGCCAATGACGGCTTCTGCGACTGGAAGCCGGCCGCGCCCGTCCGTGTCTACGCGGGTTCCGGCGACACCGACGTGCCGATCGCCAACGCCCGGTCCTGCGTCCGGGACCTGGCCGGCCACGGGGTCCGGGCGAAGCTGGTCGACCAGGGGGCAGACGCCGACCACACCACGACGGCGGTCCGCTCCGCCCCGGGGACGGTCCGCTGGTTCGACTCGCTCCGGTGAGTGGGGCCGGGCCATCCCCCCGGCGACGGGCGCCGGGCGACGGCGCCTAGGAGATCGCCGTGCGCAGCAGGCCCACGTCGATCGGCTCGGTCTCGTCGTGGGCCGTCAGGTCGATGACCTGGCCCACCGCCCGCTGTTCGGCGGTGACCGGCTTGAATTCCGGTCCGGCGTCGGTGCGTACGGACTCCGCCTTGTGCACGGCGAGGGCCTCGGCCCCGACCACGTCGGCCAGGTCCTCGTTCTGCACGGACTCGATGACGGCGCGGGCCTGCGCGGCCGTCTTGGTGCCGAAGAAGTCGAAGCCGCCCTCGACGCGGGAGGCGGATCGGCGCTGGGCCGCGTAGGGGGCCATCGTGGCGGCCGGCCTGCGTGCCGGGAGCGGCACCGATGCCGACGCCGGTGCCGGGGGGACGGCCGGGCGGGCGTGGTCGACGGCGACCGGTTCGGCGGCGGCGAGCGCCTTGCCGCCGGACGGACCGGAGGGGCCGGCGGGGTTCGGCGGCCCGGACGGACCCGACGGTCCCTGCTGCGCGCGGCGGACCAGTGCGGCCATCGCCGCGTGTGCGCGGGCGTAGCCGACCGGGGTGGGCGCGCCGCTGCTGGTGCGTTCCTCGGACACGGCGGGAAGTTCCTTGACCCCGGCGGCCGATGCGGTGGCGGCCTCGATCGCCAGCAGTCGGCGCTTCTCCAGGGCGCCGGCGCGCTCGGTCTCGGCGGTCGCGTACCGGCGCAGCAGCGCGGCGTGTTCGCCGCGCAGGCCCGCCAGTTCGACGCGCTTGGCGCGGAGCTTGGTGTCGAGCTTGGCGCGCAGGACGCGCGCCTCCTCCAGATCGGATTCGAGCTCGGCTATCCGCTCCTCGGTCCGCCACTCGTCCTTGACCCGTTCCCGGGCCAGTTCCGCGACCCGGCGGCCGGCGGCCCGGTCCCAGGAGCGCATGAGGACGGCGCCGCCCACACCGGCGACCGCGGTGAGGGCCACGAGCAGGCGTAGCGCGACGGGTTCCGCGAGGAGCCAGGCCGCGCCGGCGCCGGCCACGGAAACCACGGCGACGGCCGTCGGCGTGAGGAGTCGGTGCAGGGGCTCGGGATTGCGGTGGCGTCCACGGGGCATGGCCAGAAATTTACAGGGCGTGGGCGTTCGGCGGGATACCCGCCCGGCAAACTCTTACCGGGCGGCTGCCCCACAATTTCCCATCAACGAGGTAACTGTTACTTCTTGAGGAGTCCCTTGGACTCCAGGTAGGCCTTCGCGACGTCCGCCGGCTTCGCCCGTTCCGCGTCCACCTTCCGGTTCAGCTCGACGAGGTCGGCGGTGGTGAGCACCTTCGTGAGCTTGCCGAGGGCGTCCGCGACCTCCGGGGAGCCGGCGTCCTTGGCGTTGACGACGGGCAGGATGTTGTCGGCGTTCTGGAGCTTCTTGTCGTCCTCCAGCAGGACCAGGCCGTAGTTGTCGAGGGTGGCGTCGGTGGTGGTGGTCAGCACCAGCTGGTCGACGCCGTCCTTGACGGCCTGCTTGGCCTGCGGGGTGCCGACGCCCTTGGGGTCGATGCCCGCGACGGAGATTCCGTATGTCTTCTCCAACCCGGGTGCGCAGAAGGGGCGGACGGCGCATTCGTCACCCGCGGCGATCTTCACCTTGATTCCGGACCTGCCGAGGTCGGAAAGGCTCTTCACGTTGTTCTTCTGCGCGAATTCCTTGCTGACCGCGAAGGCGTTCTGGTCGACCGCCTCGCCGGCCGGCAGGGCCTTGAGGCCCAGCGGCGCGGCGAGCTTCTCCAGGGCCGCGACCGTGGCGGTCGCGTCGCTGGAGGCGACCGGCTTGTCCTTCGGCGCGTCGGGGCCGTTCACCTTGGCGTTCAGGAATTCCGCGAGGGTGGCCGCGTACTCGGGGACGACGTCGATCTCGCCCTTCTCCAGCGACGGCTCGTACAGCTCGCGGTTGTTGACCGTGGTGATCGAGGTGCCGTAGCCCGCGTTCTTGAGGAGCTGTGCGTACAGCTCGGCCAGCACGTTGGACTCGGTGAACCCGGCCGCTCCGATGACCAACTTCCCCTTGGCCCCGCCCGCCGAGGAGGACGCGGGGGCGGAGGATCCGCCGTCCTTGCTCTTCTCCAGGCTGTCGCCCCCGCACGCGGTGAGCGAAACGGTCAGGGCCACCGCGCCCAGGGTCGCACCGAGGATGCGCGTGGACTTGATCATCAAAGCTCCTTCAGGGGAAACGTTCGGACGGACGGGGATGGGGATCGCGCGGCTCACCGGCACGCCCCGGGTCAGCGCGAGGTCGCCGGACGGCGCAGCAGCAGCCGGTCGGCGGCGATCAGCGCGCCCTCCACCAGCAGGGCCAGCAGGGCGACCAGCACGGCCCCCGCGACGACCTGCGGCGTGTTGTACGTGTTGAAGCCGGCGGTGATGATCCGGCCGAGGCCGCCCTGCCCGACCATCGCCGCGATCGTGGCGGTGGCGATGACCTGGACGGCGCCCGAGCGCAGGCCCGTCATCACCAGGTCCCGGGCGAGCGGGAGTTCCACCCGCAGGAACAGCTGACGGCCGGACATCCCCATGCCGCGGGCGGCCTCGACCACCGACCGGTCCACCTCGCGCATGCCGACGTAGGCGTTGGTCAGCAGCGGCGGGATCGCGAAGAGGACCAGCGCGACGATGGTCGGCAGGTATCCGGCGCTGCGCAGCGGCGACACCATGAACAGGGCCAGCACCGCGAAGACCGGGATCGCCCGACCGACGTTGGAGACGTTCACGGCGAGGGCGCCGCCCTTGCCGATGTGGCCGAGCCACAGGCCGACGGGCAGCGCCACCGCGCAGGCGACGGCGAGCGCGATGCCGCTGACGTAGACGTGCTCGCCGAGCCGGTGCCAGACACCGTTCTCCCCGGCCCAGTTGGCGCCGTCGGCCAGCCAGTCCCAGGCACCTGTCAACACGCCCACGGCCTCAGGCCCCCTTCACGGACGCCGGCCGGGCGGGCCGGTCGGCACGGGAGCCGCGGGAGAGGCGTGACGTACGGCCGGCGCGGGTCCACGGCGTCAGCAGCCGTTGCGCGCCGAGCAGCAGCAGGTCGGCGACCAGCGCCAGCAGCACGCACAGCACCGAGGCGGTGAGTACCTGGGCCTTGAAGGAACTGTTGACGGCGGGCGCGATCAGGTTGCCGAGGCCGCCCTTGCCGACGATCGATCCGACGGTGGTCAGTGCCACCGTCGACACGGTCGCGATCCGCACCCCCGCGAGCAGGGCGGGCAGCGCCAGCGGCAGTTCGACCTGCCACAGCAGGCGGGCCGGGCCGTAACCCATGCCGCGCGCGGCTTCCCGCACGTCCTCGGGGACGGCTTCGAGGCCGGCGATCACGTTGCGGACCAGGATGGTCAGCGAGTACAGCACGAGACCGGTCACCACGAGCGCCGCCGAGAGCCCGAAGAGCGGCAGCAGCAGCGAGAACATGGCGAGGGAGGGGATCGTGTAGAGGAGGGTGGTCAGGCCGAGCACGGGCGCCGCCCAACGGCGGCCGCGGCGGGCCAGCAGCGCCAGCGGCACGGACACGGCGAGGCCGATCAGGACCGAGACGGCGGTGATCCAGATGTGTTCGACGGTGGCGTCGGTGAGTTCCTGCGAGCGGGAGGTGACGTACTCCCAACACAGCCAGTCGTTCGCCACGAGGCAGCTCTGTTCAGCCATCTCTCCCTCACCCCCCTCACCGAACGTATGTCCCGGGAACCGGCCGACAATCCAGGAGCGACCATAACCCCCGGCGCCCACAATGGCCGGAAAGCTTCGCAGTCCCGCAACACTCTCCTGACAATCGCTTCGCCAAAACCCCGGCCCGGGTGCGCGAGGATGGTCGGGTGATCCGATTCGAGCACGTGACCAAGCGCTACCCCGACGGGACGACGGCCGTGGAGGACCTGTCCTTCGAGGTCGCGGAGGGCGAGCTGGTCACCCTCGTGGGCCCGTCCGGCTGCGGCAAGACGACCACGATGAAGATGGTGAACCGGCTGATCGAGCCGACTTCCGGCCGGATCCTGCTCGGCGGCGAGGACATCGCCGCGGCCGACCCGGTCGAACTGCGGCGCCGCATCGGGTACGTCATCCAGCAGGTCGGCCTGTTCCCGCACAAGACGGTGCTGGAGAACACGGCGACGGTCCCGCAGCTCATCGGCACCCCGAAGGCCAAGGCCCGGGCCCGCGCCGCGGAACTCCTCGAACTCGTCGGCCTGGACCCCGCCGTCCACGGGAGCCGCTACCCGGAGCAGTTGTCGGGCGGGCAGCGCCAACGGGTCGGCGTGGCCCGCGCCCTCGCCGCCGACCCTCCGGTCCTCCTGATGGACGAGCCGTTCGGCGCGGTGGACCCGGTGGTGCGCGAACGGCTGCAGAACGAGTTCCTGGCCCTCCAACGGACCGTCCGCAAGACGATCCTGCTCGTCACCCACGACCTGGACGAGGCCATCCGGCTCGGTGACCGCATCGCCGTGTACGGGACGGGGACCATCGAGCAGTTCGCCCGCCCGGCCGCCGTCCTCGCCGCCCCCGCGACCCCGTACGTGGCCTCCTTCGTCGGCTCCGACCGGGGCCTTCGCCGGCTCGCCGTCACCCCCGTCGAGGAAGCCGTCCTGGCACCCGCCGACGGCCCGGCGCCGGCCGCCTCCGTACCGCTCGGGGCTTCCCTGCGCGAGGCCCTCGCCGCACTGCTCCAGGAGGACTCGGGCCGGCTCGGCGTCACCGACCCGGACTCCGGCGCGCTGGTCGGCGTCCTCACCCCGGAGGCGGTCCACCAGGCCCTGCGCGAGTCCCGGCCCCACGAGGCGCCGTGAGAGACGGGAACGCGCCCCGGACGTGACGGAGGGGCCCGGCCGTCCCCCGGCCGGGCCCCTCCGTCACGTCCTCGCACCGGGCCTCAGGCCTGGATGCGTCCGCTCATCCACGTGAGCATCGGCGGGATCTCGCGGCGCCACGTGTTGAAGTTGTGGCCGCCGCTGTCGAGGATGATCGAGGAGACCCGGTCCGGGCCCTTGACCAGCTTGATGAACTTGCGGGTGTCACCGAGGTTCGGCTCGCCCGTCTCGCTGCTGGTGACGAGGAACGAGGTGCCCGTCGGCTTCTTCCCGGCCATCGTGTGCAGCACGTCCGCGCGCTTCTTCAGCTTCTCGTCGCCCTGGAACAGGTCACCGGTGGTGGGGTCGTTCGGGGCGTCGTAGTAGGCGGACAGGCCCGCGGCGGCACCGAAGGTCTGCGGGTAGTGCGCGGCGATCTTCAGGGCGCAGTAACCACCCGTGGAGTTGCCGATGAAGCCCATGTTCTGCGGCTTGTCACCGACCCGGAAGGTCGCCTGGATGGCCTTGGGCAGGTCCTGCCCGAAGAACGTCTCGGTCTGCGGTCCACCGGGTATGTCCACGCACTCGGTGTCGCGCGGCGGCGCGATGGTCGGCCGCATCATGACCAGGATCATCGGCTTCATCTTGCCCGCCTTCGACAGGCTGAAGGCCTTCATCGGGTAGTCGAGCCCCTTGATCAGGTTCTCGGCGGTGCCCGGGTAGCCCGTCAGCACGATCGACGCGGGAAAGTTCTGGTCCTTGTGCTGTGGCTGGAAGTATTCGGGCGGGAGCCACACGTAGCCGGGACTCGTTATCTTCGACTTCTGCCCGGTGATGGCAACCTTCAGGATCTGACCACCGACCTGGGGCTTGGCACCGCCCGGCACGTCCAGCTTCTGCTTGTCGACGACCTTGATGTCCTTGCTGCTCATCGAGTGGTCGACGACCTTGCCGATGGACGTCTCCTGGCCGAACAGGTCGGCCCAGGTCCCGTAGAACAGGAACGACTGGTTGGCCGCGATCCCGATCGCCGAGAACAGCGCCAACTGGGTCGCGAGGAGGAGACCGATCCGGCCGGCGACCGAACGCCAGCTGCGGCCCGAGAGCTTCGGCCAGAACCACACCGTGGCCGCGAACAGCAGCACCCCGGCGACAACGGCCAACGCCAGAACCGTATTACTGGTGAGACCCATGAGCAGTCAGTCGACTTTCTGATGGCAGGACTGGAAATTTCCGACGGAAGAGTGAACCCGCTCCCTGTCGACGTCGTCCTAATGGACGCACCACACACCGGAGGCTGTCGCGGCCTTCGGCCACATGATCTCTCGCGGAGCAACGGGAAGCGATGTCTAGCAGGATAGATGGCGATAAGTCGGGACAGGTTCCGAGCAGGGTCCGCCGAATCCTCCGTGGTCCACGGCCGGAGTCGGTGCCCGGTCTCGTAGGTACGGCCGTCATGATCGTCGGCCTTCTGGACATCGCGGCGGGGGTCTTCCCCCGCTTCCGGCACAGCCGGATCCACGCGGTCACCGAAGTGCTGCCCGGTTCGCTGGGCCCCTTCGCCGCGGCCATGTCCATCAGTGCGGGCGTGCTGCTCCTGCTGCTCGCCCACGGCCTCAAGCGGCACAAGCGGCGCGCCTGGCGGGCCGCCGTCGTCCTGCTGCCCGCGGGCGCGGTGGCGCAGTTCACGTACCGGCACTCCATCATCGGCGTGGTCATCGCCGCGGTGCTCCTCGCCCTGCTGGTACGCCATCAGAGCGAGTTCAAGGCGCTGCCGGACCCCCGCAGCCGCTGGAAGGCGCTCGCGAACTTCGTCCTCATGAGCGCCGGCTCCATCGGACTCGGCCTGGTCATCGTCAACGTGCACCCGGGCAAGGTCGTCGGCCGCCCGAGCCTGTACGAGCAGATCACCCACGTCGTCTACGGGCTCTTCGGCTTCGAGGGCCCCGTCGACTACGCCGGTCGGGTGTCCTGGACCGTCGGCTACTCCCTCGGCGCCCTCGGCATGCTGACCGCCCTCACCACCATCTACCTGGCCTTCCGCCCCGAGCACCCGGCCGCCCGCCTCACCGCCGACGACGAGACGCAGCTGCGCGAGCTGCTCGCCAGGCACGGCGGCCGCGACTCCCTCGGCCACTTCGCGCTCCGCCGCGACAAGGCCGTCGTCTTCTCCCCCAGCGGCAAGGCCGCCGTCACCTACCGGGTCGTCTCCGGCGTGATGCTCGCCTCCGGCGACCCCATCGGCGACGTGGAGGCCTGGCCCGGTGCCATCGAACGGTTCATGGAGGAGGCCAAGGCCCACTCGTGGACCCCCGCCGTCATGGGATGCAGCGAGACCGGCGGCGAGGTCTGGACCCGTGAGACGGGGCTGGACGCCCTGGAGCTCGGTGATGAGGCGATCGTCGATGTCAAAGACTTCTCCCTCTCGGGCCGAGCCATGCGCAACGTCCGCCAGATGGTGAAGCGGATCGAACGCAACGGCTACACCACCAAGGTCCGCCGGGTCAGCGAGCTCACCGAGATCGAGCTGGAGCAGGTGCGCGGCGCCGCCGAGGCGTGGCGCGGCACCGACACCGAGCGCGGCTTCTCGATGGCGCTGGGCCGGGTCGGCGACCCGGGCGACGGCGACTGCTTCATCGCCACCGCCCACCGCGTCGAGGAGGGCGACACCAGCCCCTTCGGCGACCTGAAGGCCGTCCTGCACTTCGTCCCGTGGGGCAAGGACGGCATGTCCCTGGAGCTGATGCGCCGCGACCGCGCCGCCGACCCCGGCATGAACGAGCTGCTGATCGTGGCCTCCCTGGAGGCCGCTCCCGCGCTGCGGATCGAGAAGGTCTCCCTGAACTTCGCGATGTTCCGCTCGGCCCTGGCCCGCGGCGAGAAGATCGGCGCGGGCCCGGTCCTGCGCATGTGGCGCGGACTGCTCGTCTTCCTCTCGCGCTGGTTCCAGATCGAGTCGCTCTACAAGTTCAACGCCAAGTTCCGCCCGCGCTGGGAGCCCCGCTTCGTCGTCTTCCGGCAGACCCGTGACCTGCCCCGCATCGGCTTCGCCGCGATGCAGGCCGAGGGCTTCGTGACGCTGGCCCTGCCCCGGCTGTTCGCGGCCCGCCGCCGCCCCAAGCCCGTCCGCACCTGCGCGCACGAGCAGCCCTCCACCAAGGTTCCGGCCCAGGCGGAGCGCGAGGTCCAGCCCGTCTGACGCACGACCGGGCGCGGTACGCACCGAAGGGCCCGGCGGCACCGCCGGGCCCTTCCCCGTTCCCGGAAGGGCGGACCGCAGCCGGCGGTGCCGCTCCGGGCGGGGAACGGCCGGCGGCTCCCGCGGAGGGAGCGCCCCGGGCACGGGCTCTACCCTGGGACCCATGAACAACAACCGCGGAGCCGCTGGCAGGGGCCGGGTGACGGGTCTGCCCGACTGGGACCGCTGCGGGGTCATGGGCGTCGTCAACGTCACTCCGGACTCCTTCTCCGACGGCGGCCGCTGGTTCGACACCACCGCGGCCGTCAAGCGCGGCCTGGACCTCGTCGCGCAGGGCGCCGACCTCGTGGACGTCGGCGGCGAGTCCACCCGCCCCGGCGCCTCCCGCGTCGACGAGGAGGAGGAACTGCGCCGGGTCGTCCCCGTGGTGCGCGGCCTCGCCTCCGAAGGGGTCGTCGTCTCCGTCGACACCATGCGCGCGGCCGTCGCCGCCCGCGCGGTCGAGGCCGGCGCCGCCCTGGTCAACGACGTCAGCGGCGGACTCGCCGACCCCGGCATGATCCCGGCCGTGGCCGCCGCCGAGGTGCCCTTCGTGGTCATGCACTGGCGGGGCTTCAGCGAGGGCATGAACAGCCTCGCCGTCTACGAGGACGTCCTCGGCGAGGTCACCGCCGAACTCCGCTCCCGCATCGACGCCGTCGTCTCCGGCGGCATCGCCCCCGAGCGGATCGTCGTCGACCCCGGCCTCGGCTTCGCGAAGAACGCCGAGCACGACCTGGCCCTCGTCGCGCACCTGCCGGAGCTGCGCGCGCTCGGCTTCCCGCTGCTCGTCGCCGCCTCGCGGAAGCGTTTCCTCGGACGGGTCCTGGCCGGCGCCGCCGACACCGCCCCGCCGCCGGCCCGCGAACGGGACGCCGCCACGGCCGCCGTCTCGGCCATCGCCGCGCACCAGGGCGCCTGGGCCGTGCGGGTGCACGAGGTACGGGCGACCGCGGACGCGGTTCGGGTGGCCCGCGCCGTGGAAGGGGCACTGTGATCCGCCGGACGGACCTCCGCCGGCCGTACAGGGAAGGGGCACGGTGAGCCGTACCGACATCGAAGCGGTCGAAGAGGCCAACGCGGCCTTCTACGAGGCCATGGAGCAGGGGGACTTCGACGCGCTGTCGGCGCTCTGGCTCGACGACGAGATCTCCTGCGTCCACCCGGGCTGGCCGGTGCTCTCGGGGCGGGGCGAGGTACTGCGCTCGTACGCGCTGATCATGTCCCACACCGAGTACATCCAGTTCTTCCTCACCGACACCAAGGTGGCGCTGATAGGCGACACCGCGCTCGTCACGTGCACCGAGAACATCCTGAGCGGCGGACCCGCCGAGGACGGCGGCGAGCTGGGGCCTCTGGTGGGTCAGCTGGTCGTCGCCACCAATGTGTTCCGACGCACACCGCAGGGGTGGCTCCTGTGGTCCCACCACGGTTCTCCGGTGCTCACGGACTCCGATGACGAGGAGGAAGAGGGCACCGACTGACCCCAAGGGCGGGGGCCGGGCTCCGTCGCAGGTAAATTCGAAGGCGGACGACGCCGACCGCACTCGGCGTAGGCCCATGGCCCCGGGGAGTCCCGGGACCGGAAGCACCTACGAAAGCAGGAGTGATTCGCGTGGATCGTGTCGCGCTGCGCGGCCTCAAGGCTCGCGGGCACCACGGCGTCTTCCCCCGGGAGCGCGAAGAGGGCCAGACCTTCATCGTCGACCTCGTACTGCACCTCGACACCCGCCCGGCCGCGGCCGGGGACGACCTGGCGAAGACCGTGCACTACGGCGTCGTCGCCGAGGAGGTCGTCGACGTGGTGCAGGGCGAGCCCGTCGACCTGATCGAGACCCTCGCCGAGCGGATCGCACAGCAGTGCCTCAAGCACGAAGCGGTGGCACAGGTGGAGGTCGTCGTGCACAAGCCGGACGCACCCATCACCGTCCCCTTCGACGACGTGACCATCACGATCACCCGGAGCCGCGC
This sequence comes from Streptomyces sp. NPDC040432, assembly GCF_055595445.1. NCBI lineage: Bacteria > Bacillati > Actinomycetota > Actinomycetes > Kitasatosporales > Streptomycetaceae > Streptomyces > Streptomyces sp. NPDC040432. The sequence goes on from NZ_JBVIVP010000022.1 coordinate 78,497, forward strand.
ATGAACAACGGAATGACCGCCCAGAGCGATCCCACCGTCCAGCCCGTACCCGCCTCGGTCGTCGAGGCCGTCGACGCGGCCGACGTGACGCTGTCCAATCCGAAATGGGCCGTGGTCGCGCTCGGCGCGAACCTCGGCAACCGGCTGGAGACCCTCCAGGGCGCCATCGACGCCCTCGGCGACACCCCCGGCCTGCGGGTCAAGGCCGTCTCCCCCGTCTACGAGACCGAGCCGTGGGGCGTCGAGCCCGGCTCGCAGCCCTCGTACTTCAACGCGGTCATCGCGGTGAAGACCACCCTGCCGCCGTCCTCGCTGCTGGAACGCGGCCAGGCCATCGAGGAGGCCTTCGATCGCGTCCGCGAGGAGCGCTGGGGCCCCCGCACCATCGACGTCGACATCGTTTCCTACGCCGACGTGGTCTCCGACGACCCCGTCCTCACCCTCCCGCACCCCCGCGCCCACCAGCGCGCCTTCGTGCTCGCCCCCTGGCACGACATCGACCCCGAGGCCCAGCTCCCCGGGATCGGCGCGGTCGCGGCCCTCCTGGCCGAAATCGGCCTGACCGGCGTCACGGCACGCCCCGACCTGGAACTCCGCCTGCCGGAGTAATCGTTAGCCTGTTCACTGCGACTGGCTGAGAGTGGGGAACGGGCAAGTGAAGCAACTGAGGCCGGCGGTCCTGGTGGGCATCTTCGTGATCGCCGGGGTCCTGTCCTGGGCGGGCGCCCGGCTGTGGAACGCGTACGGGAGCCTGCCGGGCGTGCCGCTGGCCGCGCCGGTCGTGCTGGCCGTCATCGCGGCCGTCCTGTTCGCCACGGCCCTGTCGATGCGCTCCCGGCTCAAGGCCCAGCGCGAGCGCCGCCCGGGGGCCAAGGGCGTGGAGCCGCTGATGGCGGCCCGCGCCGTGGTCTTCGGGCAGGCCAGCGCGCTCGTCGCGGCGCTGGTCGCCGGCATGTACGGCGGGGTCGGGGTCTTCCTGCTGACCGACGCCCTCGACGTGCCCGCGCGCCGCGACCAAGCCTGGTACGCGGGCGGCTCCGTCCTCGCGGGCGCGGCCGTCATCGCGGCCGCCCTCTTCCTGGAGCGGGTCCTGAGGCTCCCGGAGGACGAGGACCCGGGGAAGGCCCCGGCGACGGCCTAGCGGCCCGGGAGGGGCCGCTCCCCCGGCCTGCGGGCGCCGATCAGCGCGCCATGATGAGGCTCATCGCCTCGTTGCGCGTCGCGGGGTCACGGAGCTGTCCGCGGACCGCCGAGGTGATGGTCTTCGCGCCGGGCTTGCGGACGCCGCGCATGGTCATGCACATGTGCTCGCACTGGATCACGACGATCACGCCGCGCGGGTCGAGGATCTCCATGACCGATTCGGCGATCTGCGTGGTCAACCGTTCCTGCACCTGGGGCCGGCGCGCGAACACGTCCACCAGGCGGGCCAGCTTGGACAGACCGGTGATCTTGCCGTCCGTGGACGGGATGTACCCGACGTGCGCGACGCCGTGGAACGGGACGAGGTGATGCTCGCAGGTGCTCATCACCTCGATGTCCTTCACGAGGACCATTTCGTCGTGACCGAGGTCGAACGTCGTCGTCAGGACGTCCTCCGGGCGCTGGCTCAGGCCGGCGAATATCTCCTTGTACGCCCGCGCCACCCGCCCCGGGGTCGCCAGCAGGCCCTCACGGTCGGGATCCTCGCCGACCGCGATCAGGAGCTCTCGGACGGCCGCCTCGGCGCGCTTCTCGTCGAACTCGCCGATCGTGCCCTCGCCACCGGTCAGGGTCACTGGGTCGGTCATCTCATCCTCGTTCCTCTGTGCGCACACGGCCACGTGAAAGTGCCGCACCCCCCAGGCTAGAACCTGGGGGGCGCGGCAACCATTCCGGGCCTGATCAGGCCTCCGGGCGCTCCTCCGGGGAGGGCTCCGGGGCCTTCTCCACCGACACGGCCGGCGGGGCCGCCGAGATGCCGTTGGCGGCGTTCGTCAGCTGGAGCTCCTTGGGAGAGAGCACCGGCGGACGGGTGGAGGGGGTGCGACGGGAGGAGCCGGTCCACGCGGGACGGGCCGGACGCTTCACGATCGTCGAGAAGACCTCGGCGATCTGCTCCTTGTTCAGCGTCTCCTTCTCCAGCAGCGCGAGGACCAGGTTGTCCAGGACGTCCCGGTTCTCGACCAGGATCTCCCAGGCCTCGTTGTGCGCGGTCTCGATGAGCTTCTTGACCTCTTCGTCGACCAGCGCCGCGACCTCTTCCGAGTAGTCCCGCGGGTGCGACATCTCGCGGCCCAGGAACGGCTCGGTGTTGTCGCCACCGAACTTGATCGCCCCGAGACGCTCGGTCATGCCGTACTGCGTGACCATGGCCCGCGCCGTGGCGGTGGCCTTCTCGATGTCGTTCGCCGCGCCCGTCGTCGGGTCGTGGAAGACGAGCTCCTCGGCCGCGCGCCCGCCCAGCATGTAAGCCAGCTGGTCGAGCATCTCGTTGCGCGTGGTCGAGTACTTGTCCTCGTCGGGCAGGACCATGGTGTAACCCAGGGCCCGACCGCGGGACAGGATCGTGATCTTGTGGACCGGGTCGGAGTTCGGGGAAGCCGCCGCGACCAGGGCGTGTCCGCCCTCGTGGTACGCGGTGATCTTCTTTTCCCGGTCCGACATGATCCGGGTCCGCTTCTGCGGGCCCGCCACGACGCGGTCGATCGCCTCGTCCAGGGAGTGGTTGTCGATCAGCTTCTTGTCCGAGCGGGCGGTCAGCAGGGCCGCCTCGTTCAGGACGTTGGACAGATCGGCACCGGTGAAGCCGGGCGTGCGCCGGGCGACCGCGCCCAGATCGACGTCCGGGGCGACCGGCTTGCCCTTCTGGTGAACCTTGAGGATCTCCAGACGGCCCTGCATGTCCGGGCGGTCGACCGCGATCTGCCGGTCGAAACGTCCCGGGCGCAGCAGCGCCGGGTCGAGGATGTCGGGACGGTTCGTGGCGGCGATCAGGATGACGCCGCCCTTGACGTCGAAGCCGTCCATCTCGACGAGCAGCTGGTTGAGCGTCTGCTCGCGCTCGTCGTGGCCGCCGCCGAGGCCCGCACCGCGGTGCCGGCCGACGGCGTCGATCTCGTCGACGAAGACGATCGCCGGCGCGTTGGCCTTGGCCTGCTCGAACAGGTCACGGACACGCGAGGCACCGACACCGACGAACATCTCGACGAAGTCGGAACCGGAGATCGAGTAGAAGGGCACACCGGCCTCGCCCGCGACGGCGCGCGCCAGCAGGGTCTTGCCGGTGCCGGGCGGGCCGTAGAGCAGCACGCCCTTGGGGATCTTGGCACCGACGGCCTGGAACTTCGCCGGCTCCTGGAGGAACTCCTTGATCTCGTGGAGTTCCTCGACGGCCTCGTCCGAACCCGCGACATCGGCGAACGTCGTCTTCGGGGTGTCCTTGGTGATGAGCTTGGCCTTGGACTTCCCGAAGTTCATGACCCGGGAGCCGCCGCCCTGCATCTGGTTCATCAGGAACAGGAAGACCACGACGATGAGGACGAAGGGCAGGAGCGAGAGCAGCACGCTCAGGAACGGGCTGGTCTTGTCCGGGGTGACGGAGTAGCCGTCCGGGATCTGACCGGCTTCGTACTTGGTCTGGAGGTTCTGGGCGAGCTGAACGCCCTGATCCCCGATGTAGTTGGCCTGGAACTTGGTGCCGTCGTTGTTGCCGAGCTTCTGGTCCTTCTTGAGCTCGATCTTGATCATCTGGCTGTCGCCGGTGGTCAGCTTGGCGCTGTCCACCTGGCCACTGTTGATCGCCTTGATGACCTCGCTGGTCTCCACCGACTTGTAGCCGCCGCCGGAGCCGACGACGTTCATCAACACGACCACGGCGAGGACGGCCAGCACGATCCACATGACCGGCCCACGGAAGTATCGCTTCACGTCCATCCATACGGGGCGCTAGGCACCCCGTCCCTCCTGCCCGTAGGTAAATGCTGCTCTGAGTAAAGACTGTTCTTCGGAATGTACCCCTGTATTGTCACCCGCGGCCTCGTGGGACGGCTGACAGACCCGCCTTCCCATGCTCCAACGGCGGGAATCGCCCCGAGGTTCCCCAGGTTTCCCCGTGGTCCTGTCGGGAGCGGTCCCGCGGCCGGGGCCGCGGGGACGCGTCGCACGCGGTTCTCGCGGCGAACGCGACCGGGGAGGCGTGTCAGCCGCCGTAGACGTGCGGGGCGAGCGTGCCGACGAACGGCAGGTTGCGGTACTTCTCCGCGTAGTCGAGGCCGTAGCCGACGACGAACTCGTTCGGAATGTCGAAGCCGACCCACTTCACGTCGATCGCGACCTTCGCGGCGTCGGGCTTGCGCAGCAGCGTGACGACCTCCAGGGAGGCCGGCTGGCGCGAGCCCAGGTTCGACAGCAGCCAGGACAGCGTCAGACCGGAGTCGATGATGTCCTCGACGATCAGGACGTGCTTGTCCTTGATGTCGGTGTCCAGGTCCTTGAGGATCCGCACCACGCCGGAGGACTGGGTCCCGGCACCGTAGGACGACACCGCCATCCAGTCCATGGTGAGCGGGGTGGACAAGGCACGCGCCAGGTCCGCCATCACCATCACCGCGCCCTTGAGCACACCGACGATGAGCAGGTCCTTGCCCGCGTACTCCGCGTCGATCTTCGCGGCCAGCTCGGCCAGCTTCGCGTCGATCTCTTCCTTGGTGATGAGCACCGACTGGAGGTCGCTGCCCATGTCCTTCTCGTCCACCCGCATCACTTTCGTTGTCGGCCGGGGCTCCGGGGGTGCCCCCGGAGGACTCAGCCGTGCTTCAGCACCATTCAGCCCTGCCGAATGACAAGTCTGCCACCCTGCCGCTGGGCCTCGACGCGGCCGGGCAGGTTGATGGCGCCCTGGCCGCGCCATCCGGTGATGAGGCGGTCGACTTCCTCGATGTGGCGGGCGAACAGCGAGCCCGCGGGGGAGCCGGCCGCGACGACGGCCCTGCGCAGCACACGGCGCCTGACGGCCGGGGGCAGGGCGTACAGCTTGGCGCACTCCAGGCGGCCGTCGGCGTCGCGTACGCCGGTCTCCGCGTCGGCGGCCCAGGCGTCCAGGGCGTCGGCGTCGTCCCGGGAGAGCTGCGCGGTGCGGGCGAGGGCCTCGACGACCCCCTTGCCGAGCGCCTTTTCGAGGGCGGGCAGTCCCTCGTGGCGCAGCCGGGAGCGGGTGTAGGCGGGGTCGATGTTGTGCGGGTCGTCCCAGACGGGGAGGGACTGGACCATGCAGGCCTTGCGGGCGGTCTGCCGGTCGATCTGCAGGAACGGGCGGCGGTAGCGCTTGGTGCGGCCCGGTCCTCCCGAAACCTCGGCCATGCCCGACAGGGAGCGGATGCCGGAGCCGCGGGCGAGGCCGAGCAGGACGGTTTCGGCTTGGTCGTCGCGGGTGTGGCCGAGCAGCACGGCGGCGGCGCCGAGCCGGTCGGCGGCCTCGTCGAGCGCCGAGTAGCGGGCGTCGCGGGCGGCGGCCTCGGGTCCGCCGTCGCGGCCGACGCGCACGGCGACGGACTCCACCGGGTCGAGGCGGAGCGCGGTCATGCGGGTGACGACCTCGGCGGCGCGCAGGTCGGAGCCGGGCTGGAGGCCGTGGTCGACGGTGATGCCGCCGGCCCGGATGCCGAGCTTGGGGGCTTCGAAGGCGAGGGCGGAGGCGAGCGCCATGGAGTCGGCGCCGCCGGAGCAGGCGACGAGGACGAGTGGCGGGGTGCCGTCCGGGGTGCGACGGTCGGCGGAACGGTGGGTGAGGTCGGTGAGGACGTCGTGGAGTACGCGGCGGACCGCCAGGCGTATCGCCGCGACCGCAGGATGGGGACCCATGTCCGGTGCCCTTCGTGGAGTTCGGATGCTCGGAGGCGTTGGGGGTGGTGCGAGGGGTGCTGCTCGGCGGTGACCGGTCCGCACCTCCGGTGTCCGCGGCGGGATGGCCGCGGAGGAACCCCCGGAAGTTGCGGGTTGTCACTCAGAGTGCGTCGATGGTGACAGAACCGAGCCGTTCCCCGAGCATCGCACGCCCTTCCACGGCCCACGGTCCCTCGGACGGGTGACGCTGCTTCCCCCAGTGAGACATGTTTACGCCCCGTGCGTCACCTTCCTTCGCTCCCCTCGCTCCCCCTGCCGTGCACCCGGGCCACCCAGTCGGCGGGCTTGGCGATCTCCGTTTTGGTGGGCAGCGTGTTCGGTGAGGTCCACACGCGGTTGAAGCCGTCCATGCCGACCTGGCCGACGACGGCGCGGACGAACCGTTCGCCGTCGCGGTACTGGCGGAGCTTCGCGTCGAGCCCGAGGATCTTGCGCAGGGCGGCGTCGAGCCGGCCGGCTCCGCTGGCCCTGCGCTGCTGGAACTTCTCGCGGATCTCGGCGACGGAGGGGACGACCTCGGGGCCGACGCCGTCCATGACGAAGTCGGCGTGGCCCTCCAGCAGGGACATGACGGCGGTGAGGCGGCCGAGCACCTCGCGCTGTTCGGGGGTCTGGACGAGCTCGACGAGCGAGCGGCCCTCCTCGCCGCGTTCGGCCTCGGGGCGGGCGCCCGCGAAGGACTGGACGGCTTCGCGGAGCCGTTCCAGGACGGTGGAGGGGTCCATTTCGGTGGCGCCGAGGAACGTCTGGATTTCGCCCTCCAGATGGGCCCGCAGCCACGGGACGGCCGTGAACTGGGTACGGTGCGTCTCCTCGTGCAGGCAGACCCACAGGCGGAAGTCGTGCGGGTTCACCTCCAGCTCGCGCTCGACGTGCACGATGTTGGGGGCGACGAGGAGCAGCCGGCCGCCCGTCGCGGCGGAGCCCGGCAGGTCGAGGCCGGCGGGCGCGAAGGTCTCGTACTGACCGAGGACCCGGGAGGCCAGGAAGCTCAGCAGCATGCCCAGCTCGACGCCGGTGACCTTGCCGCCGACCGCTCCGAGGACCGCGCCGCCGGGGGCGGCTCCGCGACGTTCCTGCATCTTGCCGAGCAGGGGGCCGAGCAGCTCCCGGAAGCCGGCGACGTTGGCCTTGATCCATCCGGCCCGGTCGACGACCAGGACGGGCGTGTCGGGGACGGAGGCCCCGCCGTCGGGCAGGGCGGCCATCATCCGGGTGAAGTCGCGCACGTGCTGTTCCGAGGTCCTGGCGTGCCGCCGCAGCTCCGCCACCACGGCCCGGGCCTCCTCGCGGCTGACCTCGGGACCCGGCCGCACGAGCCGGGTCGCGGTCGCCACCGCGAGGTTCCAGTCGACCATCTCCGCACCACCGATGCTCGTCATGCGTAAACCGTACGTGGACCTGCGCCGGAGCGGACCCCCTACGGTGTGGTGGCCACCGCCGCGGCGAGCTTGTCGAGGCCCTTCTCGGCGGCGGGCCCGTCCGGGGCGCCCGCGGTGAGGAAGGCGAAGGCCAGCAGGCGCCCGGAGGGGTCGACGGCGGTACCGGCGAGGGAGTTCACGCCGGTCAGGGTGCCGGTCTTGGCCCGCAGCAGGCCCGCGGCCGGGGAGGTTCCGGCGTTGCGGGAGCGCAGCGTGCCGGTGAAGCCGGCGACGGGGAGGCCGGTGAGGACCGGTCTGAGTTCGGGGTGGCGGGGGTCGGCGGCCTTGGCGAGGAGTCCCGTCAGGAGGCGGGTGCTGACCTTGTCGGCGCGGTTGAGGCCGCTGCCGTCGGCGAAGCGGGAGCCGCCCACGTCGAGGCCGAGGGAGGCCAGCTTGTCGGAGACGGCCTTCTCGGCGCCCTCGAAGCTCGCGGGCGCGCCCGCGGCGACGGCGGTCTGGCGGGCGAGGGCTTCGGCGATGTCGTTGTCGCTGTGGGTCAGCATCCGTTCGACGAGGCCGGCGACCGGGGTGGACCCGGTGGCGGCCAGCTGCTGGGCGTCGGCGGGGGCGTCGACCCGGGCGGGTTCGCCGGTGACCTTGATGCCGCGTTCGCGCAGCAGGCCGGCGAAGGCGCGGGCGGTGTCGCCGGAGGGGTCGTCGCTGCGCGCGACGGGCCCGGAGACGGACTCGTCGGGGCGGCCCTCGTCGGCCATGAGGGCGGTGACGGGGGCGATGTTGTCGTTGCGGCCGATCGGGTGGCGGACGGCGCCGGGGTAGAGGAAGTCGTCGTAGCCGAGGGTGACGGTGTCGGTGCCGGCGGCCTTGAGGGCCTGCGCGGTGTCCGCGGCGAGGGCGACGAGGCTGCCGCCGGATCCGGCGGGGCTCTTCTTCTTCGCGGTGAGCGAGGGGTCCCCGCCGCCGACGAGGACGATCCGGCCCGGTTCGGCCCCGGGGGTCACGGTGGTCCGGATCCGGTGCTCGGGGCCGAGGGCGGCCAGCGCGGCCACCGCGGTGGCGATCTTGATGGTGGAGGCCGGGGTCATGGCCTCGCCCGGCGCGGACTCGTAGAGGACGCGGCCGGTCGCGGTGTCGATCACCGAGGCGCTGCGCACGGTGCCGAGCGCGCGGTCGGCGATGAGCGGTCCGAGCGCCCCGGCGAGCGCCTCGGAGCCGCCGGGGGCGGCGGCCGCGGGCCGGTCTCCGGTCGGGGCGGACGGGCCGATGCCGGGGAGCACGCCGGGGGCGCTGGCCGCGGGCCTGGGCAGGGCCGCCCCCGTGACGTGATCTGCGCCACCCACACGGCTCCAGGAGGCGGCCCTGTCCCGCTCGGCCTTACGCTGACCGGAGTCCCACGGCCCGGCGCTTGCCACCGTCACCGCCGAGAGGGCGAGGCCGGCGACGGCCGACCCCGCGATGAGCTGCCACGTCTTGACCAATGGCACCTCGGACCAGCCCCTTTCGCGATCACACATATGCGTGAGGGACACTTAACCACTGCGTCTTGCCGCGAGCATGGCACCCCACCCCGTAGCGCTGGGCGGGACGCGCGCGCGGTTGAATCAAATGCAGTCCCGTAGCAATGAAGCTGATCATGGAGGAGCAGGACGTGGAGTTCGACGTCACCATCGAGATCCCCAAGGGTTCGCGGAACAAGTACGAGGTGGACCACGAGACCGGCCGGATCCGTCTGGACCGTCGCCTCTTCACCTCGACCAGCTACCCGGCCGACTACGGCTTCGTCGAGAACACCCTCGGCGAGGACGGCGACCCGCTGGACGCGCTGGTCATCCTGGACGAGCCGACCTTCCCGGGCTGCCTGATCAAGTGCCGCGCGATCGGCATGTTCCGCATGACGGACGAGGCGGGCGGCGACGACAAGCTGCTGTGCGTGCCGGCCTCGGACCCGCGTGTCGAGCACCTGCGCGACATCCACCACGTCTCCGAGTTCGACCGCCTGGAGATCCAGCACTTCTTCGAGGTCTACAAGGACCTGGAGCCCGGCAAGTCCGTCGAGGGCGCGAACTGGGTCGGCCGCACCGAGGCCGAGGCCGAGATCGAGGCCTCGTACAAGCGCCTGGAGGCGCAGGGCGGCCACCACTGAGCTCCGCTCGGTGATCCGTGTCGGCGCCTTGCGCCGACCGGCTGACGCGACCACGGGCGGCACCCCTCGCGGGGGGTGCCGCCCGTTCGTCGTGTCCGGGCGGCGGTCGGGGCCGCGCCCGACCGTCGCGGCGACACCGGACGACCGCCGGAGCCGGACCGGAGGGACGGCGGAGGTCCGGTGGGGATCGGCCGGAGGCCCGGCGGCGGATGAGCCGGGAGGGGTCGGGTACGGGCGGGGAGCGGTTGACCGCCCGGAGGCCGCTCCCGGAGACCGATCGGCGGATGGCCGTCCGCTTTCGCCGGGGAGGAAACGATTCCGCATACTTGTGTCCGGGCCGACAGGACGGGAGGACGCGTGGCGGAGGCCGAAGGATCCGGGTTCGAGGACCGGAAGCCGAAGTCGGACGAGGCGCGCAGCGCGTTCACCGCGCCGCACGGCATCGCGGCCGAGTCCCCGGAGGACGACCAACCGACGTCGGAGTTCACCATCCCCGACGGTCTGGCCGCGGTGACCGTCGAGCCCGAGGGCTCCGCCTTCGCCGCCCCGGCCACCTACAGCGCCCAGCACTCCCCGCCCGCGTACACGCCCGGCATGGCCGCCGGTTTCCCCGGCTCCCGGATGAAGGAATCGCCCTGGCAGGACCGCATGCGCGTCATGCTGCGCATGCCGGTGGACGTCCGGCCGGTGGCCGAACCCGTGCAGAAGAGCGACAGCGGACCCGCGGTGGGCCGCGTCCTCGACCTCACGCTGCGCATCGGCGAACTGCTCCTGGCGGGCGGCGAGGGCGCCGAGGACGTCGAGGCGGCCATGTTCGCCGTCGCCCGCTCCTACGGCCTCGACCGCTGCGAGCCCACGGTCACGTTCACCCTGCTGTCCATCACCCACCAGCCCTCCCTGGTCGACGACCCCGTTTCGGCGAACCGCACGGTGCGTCGGCGCGGCACGGACTACACCCGGCTCGCCGCGGTCTTCCGGCTGGTGGACGACATCAGCGCGCACGAGGTGGAGGTCTCCCTGGAGGAGGCCTACCGCCGGCTCGCCGAGATCCGCCGCAACCGCCACCCGTACCCGGGCTGGGTGCTCACGGCCGCCGCCGGGCTGCTCGCCGGGGCCGCCTCCACGCTCGTCGGCGGCGGGGTCACGGTGTTCTTCTGCGCCGTGCTCGGCGCCGTCCTCGGTGACCGGCTCGCCTGGTTCTGCGCCGGCCGCGGGCTGCCGGAGTTCTACCAGTTCGTCGTCGCGGCCATGCCCCCGGCCGCGATCGGGGTGGCCCTGAAGATCGCCGAGATCGACGTCCGCGCGTCCGCGGTGATCACCGGTGGGCTGTTCGCGCTGCTCCCGGGTCGGGCCCTGGTGGCAGCCGTGCAGGACGGCCTGACCGGCTTCTACATCACCGCCTCGGCGCGCCTGCTGGAGGTCATGTACCTCTTCATCGGGATCATCGTGGGCGTGCTCGTCGTCCTCTACGTCGGCCTGCAGTTCGGCGCCGAGCCGAACCCGGACGAGGTGCTCCAGATCCCCTCCCGGCCGATCGTCCAGATCCTGGCCTCGATGGTCCTGGTGTTCACCTTCGCCATCCTGCTCCAGCAGGAACGCTCGACCGTGCTGATCGTGACGCTGAACGGCGGGGTCGCCTGGGTGACCTACGGGGCGCTGCAGGCGGCCGAGCTGCCCCCGGTGCCGTCCACGGCGATCGCCGCGGGCCTGGTCGGCCTCTTCGGGCAGCTCTTCTCCCGCTACCGGTTCGCCTCGGCCCTGCCGTACGTGACCGCCGCCATCGGGCCGCTGCTGCCGGGCTCCGCTACGTACTTCGGGCTGCTGTCGATCGCCGAGAACCGGCTCGACGCGGGGCTGGCCTCGCTCACCAACGCCGCCGCCATCGCCCTCGCCATCGCGGTCGGGGTCAACCTGGGGTCGGAGACCTCCCGCCTGTTCATGCGGATCCCGGGGGCGGAGAGCGCCGCGAAGCGCCGGGCGGCGAAGCGCACGCGCGGCTTCTGAACCCCTGCCGCCCCGGGGGCCGCCCGGGCGGCCCGCTGCGGGCATGCGAACGCCCCGGGGACACTCGGGTCCCCGGGGCGTCGTACGTGCGTCCGTACGGGCGGTCAGCGCTTGGCGTGCCGGCCGCGCGGCTGCGGGTCCTCGGGGGCGGGGGCGCCCTGGGCGGGACCGGCGGCGGCCGACTTCGCCTTGTTCTTCCGGGCCTTCAGCACCTCGAAGATCACCGGGATGATCGAGACGAGCACGATGCCGATGAAGATCGGCTCGATGTTCGTCTTGATGATCTCGAACTGGCCGAGCTTGTAGCCGAGGCAGGTGACGCCCGCGCCCCACAGGACGCCGCCGATGATGTTGTAGGTCAGGAAGGTGCGGTACTTCATCGCGCCGGCGCCCGCGACCATCGGCGCGAAGGTGCGGATGATCGGCACGAAGCGGGCGAGCACGATGGCCTTGGGGCCGTGCTTCTCCATGAAGTCGTGCGCGGCGTCGAGGTTCTCGCGCTTGAACAGCCTGGAGTTCGGCCGGTTGAAGAGCTTCGGCCCGAAGTGCTTGCCGATCAGGTAGCCCACCTGGTCACCGATGACGGCCGCGAGCACGATGAGCGTGCAGACCATCCACAGCGGCTGGCTGATGTTGCCGCTCGCGACGAACAGGCCCGCCGTGAAGAGCAGGGAGTCGCCGGGCAGGAACGCGAACAGTCCCGATTCGGCGAAGACGATGATCAGGATTCCGATCAGGCCGAACTCCCCGATCAGATAGTCCGGGGACAGCCACTCAGGGCCGAGCGCAAGCGTGTACACGAGTTCCGGGCTCTCCTGGATCGAGGGGAATCAGCGGGGATGCGGGGCATGACGGGTGGTTCCAATTATGAACGCACACCGCCCCCGCCAGGTTCCAGGTACCTGCGGGGGCCGTGTGCGCACGGTGCGGGAGCCTTCCGGTGAACTCCCGGCACGCTCCCGACTAGGCCTTCCGGATCGCGTTCGCGAGGATCGCGTCGCGGACGAAAACGGCCAGACCCGGACGCACGGCTTCGTAGTACGCGGTGAACCTCTCGTCCGCGACGTACATCTCACCGAGACAGGTGTGGATCTCGTACGTGCAGAAGTAGTAGGCACCGTTGATCCAGCTCCGGTGGTCCTCGGCGAGGTCCATGGCCGGCTCGGACTCGGCGGCGGCGCCGGAGTCCAGCAGGGCGGCGAAGCGCTCGTTGAGGTCCGCGGCCGCCGCCTGGATCCGCTGCCAGTCCTCCTTCGTGTAGGACGCGGTGCGGCGGGTCGACTCCCGGTACGCGTCGGTGCCGCCCCAACGGCGCTCCGCCTCCTCGGCGTGCTCGTCGGGGTCGAAGTCCCCGAAGACCTCGAACTTCTCCTCCGGCGTGAGGTTGATGCCCATCTTCTTCGCCTCCATGGCGTGCTCAACGGCCTTGGCCATCTGCTGGAGCCGGGCGATCCGGTCGGACAGCAGGGAGTGCTGCCGGCGCAGGTGCTCCTCCGGGTCCGAATCCGGGTCGTCCAGCAGGACCGCGACCTCGTCGAGCGGGAAGCCGAGCTCCCGGTAGAACAGGATCCGCTGCAACCGGTCGAGGTCGGCGTCGTCGTACCGCCGGTGCCCCGCCCCGCTGCGGCTGCTCGGGGAGAGCAGCCCGACCTCGTCGTAGTGGTGCAGCGTGCGCACCGTCACTCCGGCGAACCCGGCGACCTGACCCACTGACCAGCCCATCGCTTCCCGCTCCTTCCGATCGGTTGGGTACGCCCTTCACTGTGGGACCTCACGCCGCGTGAGGTGCAAGTCCGCCGCGCGGACCTACTTGCTGAGCCCCCGGAAGCGCGCCACCGCCAGGGGGAAGAACACCGCGAGCAGCAGCAGCGGCCAGCCGACGGCGAGCAGCGCGGCGTGCTCGGCCGCCCACGACGCGGAGGACGCCGCGCCCGCCGGGTTCCCGAACAGGTCGCGCACCGCGGTGGCCGTCGCCGACATCGGGTTCCATTCCACCACCGCGCCCAACCAGCCGGGCATGGACTCCGGGGTGGCGAAGGCGTTGGACAGGAAACCCACCGGCCACACCAGGATCTGCACGGCCTGCACCAGCTCCGGCCGGCCCGCGACCATGCCGAGGAAGATCCCGATCCACAGCATCGCGAAGCGCAGCACCAGGAGCAGCGCGAACGCGGTCAGCGCGGCCGCCGCCGAGCCGTGCCAACGCCAGCCGAGCAGCAGGCCGACGCCCGCCAGGACGGCCAGCCCCAGCGCCGACTGGAGCATGTCGGCGGCGCTGCGGCCCACGAGCACCGCCGACGAGGACATCGGCATCGCGCGGAACCGGTCGATGACCCCCTTGCCGAGGTCCTGGGTGACGGCCGTCATCGTCGCCTCCAGGCCGAAGGCCATGGTGAGGGCGAACATGCCGGGCACCAGGAACTCGACGTACTCGCCGTCGATGCCGCGTCCACCGCCGACGAGGAAGCCGAACATCAGCAGCATCATCACCGGGAAGGCCAGCCCGACGATCACCTGCACCGGCTGCCGCGCCCAGTGGGCGAGTTCGCGGCGGGTCATCGTCCAGGAGTCCGTGACCACCCATGGCGTGCTCATACGGTCGCCTCCGCCTTCTCGCCGGTACCGGCCGCGTCGTCGGCGCCGGCGGACGCGCCTCCCCCGCCTCCCGTGCCGCCCGTGCCGCCCGTCAGCAGGAGGAAGACCTCGTCGAGGGTGGGGCGCCGTACCGAGAGGTCCGCCGCCTCGATGCCGGCCTCCTCCAGGGCCCGCAGGGTCCGGGTGAGGCCCGCCATCCGGTCCCGCACGGGGAAGCTCAGGGTCAGCGCGTCGCGGTCCAGCGACGGGTCCGGGTGCGGGACGCGTTCGGCCGCGCGCGCCAGGTCCGCCGCCTCCCGCAGGACGACGACGATCCGGTCCGTCCCGACACGGGCCTTCAGCTCGTCGGCGGTGCCCTCGGCGGCCACCCGCCCCGCGTCGACGAGCGAGATCCGGTCGGCCAGCCGGTCCGCCTCCTCCAGGTACTGGGTGGTCAGCAGGACGGTCGTACCGCCGCCGACCAGGGAGCGGACCGCCTCCCACACCTCGGCGCGGCCGCGCGGGTCCAGTCCGGTCGTCGGCTCGTCCAGGAACAGCACCTGCGGTTCGGTGATCAGGGACGCGGCGAGGTCCAGGCGGCGGCGCATGCCGCCGCTGTACCGGGCGACCGGCTTGCGCCCGGTGTCCGCGAGGTCGAAGCGGGCGAGCAGTTCGTCGGCCCGCGCGCCGGCCCGACGGGAGCCCAGGTGGTGGAGTCGGCCGAACATCTCCAGGTTCTGTCGGCCGTCCAACTGCTCGTCGAGCGCGGCGTGCTGGCCGAGCAGCCCGATGCGGGCGCGGACGGCCGCCGGGTCCTCGCGCACGTCGTGTCCCGCCACCCGCACCACGCCCTCGTCGTGCCGCAGCAGGGTGCTCATGACCCGGACCGCCGTGGTCTTGCCGGCGCCGTTGGGGCCGAGGACGGCGTGCACCGTCCCGGCCGGTACCTCCAGGTCGAGCCCGTCGAGGGCCCGCTTCTCCCCGTACCGCTTGTGCGCTCCTTCGACGGAGATCGCCAAGGGTCCTCCTCATTAGTCAAACTTGATTAGCTGGATCGGCAAAGCTATGCCCGCCGCACGGATTAGTCAAACTTGATTAGCTGTGCTCTTCCGGAGTCTTCTGCTCCGCGTAGGGGTTCTCCTGGCCGTCCGCCAGGACTCCTACGAACGGGTCGCCGCCCTCGCCCGCGAAGGAGTACGCCCCCTCCTCGATCCGGGCGATCAGCCCCCGGGTCCACTCCGCCTCGGCGTCGGACGAGTGGACCCACATGTGCATGATCTCGCCGATGTGCCCGAGTTGGCCGGGCCCGCCCTCCGGCGTGTAGTACTCGGTCACCGCGGACCGCCAGCCCGCCAGCTTCGCGAGCCGCTCGCGCAACAGCGCCAGCACCTCGTCCCGCGGCAGGTCGACCATGAAGCCGATCGCCGCCGACAACACGTCCGTCTTCTGGTCGTGGGCCGCCAAGGCCTTCCGCAGCAGCCGGAAGTACTCCTCACGGCCCGCGTCCGTCACCTCGTACTCGGTCCGCGGTGGCCCGCCGGCCGCGCTCGGCGCCACCTCGTGCGCGAGCAGGACGCCCTGCTTCGCCATCTGCTTGAGCGCGTGGTAGATCGAGCCGGGCTTGGTGTTGGACCACTCGTGGGCGCCCCAGTACTCCAGGTCGTTGCGCACCTGGTAGCCGTGCGCCCGGCCGTGCTGGCGGACCGCACCGAGGACGAGGAGCCGAATCGCTGACATCGGGCCAGGCTACTCATCCCCCGGGCGCGCGCCGCCTCAGCCCATGGCCTTGGTCCCGTCCAGGGACTCGCGGATGATGTCCGCGTGGCCGGCGTGCCGGGCGAACTCCTCGACCAGGTGCAGCAGCATCCACCGCATCGAGACCTTGCCGTTCTCCGGGAACCAGGGGGCCGGCGGCAGCGGGAAGGTGTCGTCCAGACTCGGCACCGCCACGATGAAGGCCTCGGTCTCCTCACGGACCCCGTCCCAGAAGGCCAGCACCTGCGGCATCGACTCGCCCTCGACCAGCCGGAAGCCATCGCTCCAGGACTGCTCCTCGGACCCGCCCTCGTCCTGGCGCCGCTGCGCCATCCGGAGCCAGCCGAGCTCGCACACGGCGACGTGCTTGAGCAACCCGGACAGCGAGAGCTCGCTGACGGTGGGGCGGCTCGCCGCCTGCTCCTCGGTCAGGCCCCGCGCCGTCCCGCGCAGCGCCTCGCGCTGGGCCTCGACGAAGGCGAGGAGCGTCCCGCGCTCGTCACCGGGGACCTCTGTGGAAACCTGAGCCATGGCCGACCGCCTACTTCCGTGGGTTCTTCTCCTGCTGACGAGAACCACGCTACGGAGCCTTGCGGTCAGCTTCTGTCCTCAACTCGCGGCCGGTCGCCTTCGCCCGTCACTGCCCCTGCTCGTCCTGCCGGATCACGGGCAGGGCGGTGGCGGGCTGCGGGAGGAGCGCCTTGGAGAGGTCCTGCTTGCCCGTCGGGTCGAGCCCGTACATGGCCTCGTAGATCTTGCGGACCGCCGGTCCCGACGCACCGGATCCGGTGCCGCCCTGGGAGATCGTCATGACGATCGAGTAGTCCGCCGTGTACGAGGCGAACCACGAGGTGGTCTGCTTGCCCTGGACCTCGGCGGTACCCGTCTTGGCGTGCATCGGGATCTGCTTCTGCGGCCAGCCGCCGAAGCGCCAGGCGGCGCTGCCGTTGGTGGCCACCCCGGCGAGGGCCTCGTCGATGTCGTCGCGGGTCCTGGCGTCCATCGGGAGCCTGCCCTGCTCCTTCGGCGCGATCTCCCGCACCGACCGGCCGTCGGCACTGATGACCGCCTTGCCGACGCTCGGCTGGTGGATCGTGCCGCCGTTGGCGATGGCCGCGTAGACCGAGGCCATCTGGACCGGGGTGACGAGCGTGTCGCCCTGCCCGATCGAGTAGTTGATGGCGTCACCCTCGCGCAGCTGGTTGCCCTGACGGCAGTTCTCGTAGGCGATCTTCTCGGCGAAGGTGCCGTTCTTCTTGCCGTCCCGGCACCAGGCGTCCTTGTTCGCCGTGAAGAAATCCTGCTTCCACTTACGGTCGGGGATCCGGCCGGGCACCTCGTTGGGCAGGTCGATGCCGGTGCGCTTGCCCAGGCCGAACTCGTGGGCGGTCTTGAGGAACCAGTCGTTCGGGTCCTTCTTCGGCTTGATGCCGCCGTCCTTCTTCCACTCCTGGTCGGCGATGGCGTAGTAGACGGTGTCGCAGGACACTTCCAGGGCTCGCCCGATGGTGATGTCGCCGTGGCCCTGCGATTCGAAGTTCGTGAAGGTCTGGTTGCCGACCGTGTACGCGCTGGGGCAGGGGTAACGCCGGTTGAACGGGTACCCCGCGTTGACCGCGGCGGCCGAGGTGACCACCTTGAAGATGGAGCCGGGCGCCGCCTGGGCCTGGATCGCCCGGTTCAGCAGCGGGTAGTTGGACTCCTTCGCGGTGAGCCCCGCGTAGTCCTTCGCCGAGATGCCGCCCACCCAGGCGTTGGGGTCGTACGTCGGGTTCGAGGCCATCGCCACGACCCGTCCGGTCCTGGTCTCCATCACCACGACGGCACCCGAGTCGGCCTCGTAGTTGCGGTGGGTGTTCCTGTCGTACCCCTTGCGCGCCTCGATCATCGCGGCGTTCAGCTCCCGCTCGGCGACCGCCTGCACGCGGGAGTCGATGGAGGTCACGATGTTCGAGCCGGGCTGCGCCGGGTCGGTCTCGCCCTGCCCGAGGATCCTGCCCAGGTTGTCCACCTCGTAGCGGGTGACACCGGCCTTGCCCCGCAGCTCCTTGTCGTAGGTGCGCTCCAGACCGGAGCGGCCCACCTGGTCGGAGCGCAGGTACGGCGAGTCCGTCTTCTTCGCCCTGACGATCTCCTCGTCGGTCACCGGCGACAGGTAGCCCAGCACCTGGGAAGTGTTGGCCTGGTCGGGGCCCGCGTACCGGCGCAGCGCCGTGGCCTCGGCGGTGATGCCCGGGAAGTCCTCGGGGTGCTCGCGGATCTGCAGGGCCTGCTCGGTGGTGGCCTCGTCACTGATCGGGATCGGCTGGTACGGGGACCCGTTCCAGCAGGGCTGCTTCGTCTTGGAGTCGCAGAGCCGGACCTTGTCGAGGACCTCCTGCGGGTCCATGCCCAGGATCCCCGCGAGCCGGGTCAGGACGCCCTTGCCCTTGTCCTTCATCGCCAGCAGCTCCGTGCGCCCGGCCGAGACCACGAGGTGCGTGGCGTTGTCGGCGAGCGGAACCCCGCGCGAGTCGAGGATCGAACCGCGCACCGCGGGCTGGATCACCTGCTGGACGTGGTTGTTCTTGGCCTCGTCCGTGTACTCCTGGCCGTTGCGCACCTGGAGGAACCACAGTCGCCCGCCGAGCGTGAGGAGCAGCGAGAAGACGACCACCTGGATGACGACGAGCCGGTTCTGGACCCTGGGGGTCCGGCCGGTCTCCGGAATGTTGCTCAACCCTGATCTCCCCCGGACGCGAGCCGTACGCCCGGCCGAGTGTAGGGGGCCGCGACCGGCGACCTAGAACGGGAACCGGGTACGACCGTGCTGGACGGAGATCCACTTCTGGGTCGTGAAGGCCTCCACGGTGGCCTCTCCGCCCAGCCGGCCCAGGCCCGAGTCCTTCTCCCCGCCGAACGCGGTGAGGGGCTCGTCGCCGATCGTCGAGTCGTTGACGTGGATCATCCCGGTCTCGATGCGGCCGGCGAACCGGACCCCGCGCTCCACGTTCCGGGTGTGCACGGCCCCGCTGAGCCCGTACGGGGTGGCGTTGGCCAGGCGCACCGCCTCGTCCTCGCCGTCGAAGACGACCAGCAGCGCGACGGGGCCGAAGATCTCCTGGGTGAGCAGCGGGGAATCCTCCGGGAGCCCGGCCAGTACGGTCGGCTCGACCAGGTTGCCGCGCGTAGACCCCCGTACGAGTGCCCGTGCCCCGGATTCCACGGCCCGGTCCACGAGCGCGGTCAGGGCGTCGGCCTGGAAGGAGTTGATGAGGGGACCGATGTGGGTGTCGGCCTCGCGCGGGTCGCCGGTCTTCAGGGCGCGCACCCGGGCGGTGAACCGCTCGGTGAACTCCTCGGCCACGGAGGCGTCGACGAGGATCCGGTTGGCGGCCATGCAGACCTGGCCCTGGAAGACGAAGCGGCTGAAGACGGCCGCGTCGACCGCGTAGTCGAGGTCGGCGTCGTCGAGGACGACCAGGGCGCTGTTGCCGCTGAGTTCGAGGACCGTCCGCTTGAAGTGCCTGGCGGCGACGGCCCCGACGTGCCGGCCGGTGCGGTCGGAGCCGGCGAAGGAGATCACCTTGGGGACGGGGTGGGTCAGGATCGCGTCGCCTATTTCGGCGATGTCCGTGACCAGGACGTTCAACAGGCCGGCGGGCAGGCCCGCCTCCTCGAAGATCTTGGCGATGATCCCGCCGCCGGACACCGGGGCGTTCTGGTTGGGCTTGATGACCACCGCGTTGCCCAGGGCCAGGGCCGGGGCGACCGACTTCAGGGTCACCAGGAGCGGGAAGTTGAAGGGGCTGATCACCGCGACGACCCCGACGGGGAGGCGCTGGACCCGGTTCTCCTTGCCCTGCACCAGCGAGGGCAGGACGCGGGCCTCGGGGCGGACCGCCAGTTGGATCGCCTCGCGCAGGAACTCCATCGCGAGGTGGACCTCGTACTCGGCCTTGGGGCGGGTCCCGCCGAGCTCGTCGATCATCGCCTCGACGAATTCCTTCTGGCGTTCCTCCGTGATGCGCAGGGCGCGTTCCAGGACCGCGCGTCTCGCGTACGGGCTGGTGGCCGCCCATTCCTTCTGCGCCCGCTCGGCCGCGCGGTAGGCCCGGTGGACCTGCTCGACCGTGGCCACCGTGATGGCGGCGAGCTTCTCCCCGTTGTACGGGTTGACGTCGATGATGTCCCACGAACCGGTGCCGGCCAGCCATTCGCCGTCTATGTACTGGTGAGCAAGGTCGGTGAATATGGACATGCCATCCCTTACTGCGAGCGCGCACCCTTGCGCTGCACCGGAGACCGGTCGGTCGTCATACACTGATCAGACGTCATAGTACGTGCGGATCAAGACAGTTGGAGCAGTCCTCGCAGGAGATCGCGGGTCCGATCGGGATCCGGGCAATCGGCCTGGAGCCTGCGCATGGCCCGCGCGTACTGCGCCACTTCCTCTTCTTTGTCCAGGTAGAGGGCGCTGGTGAGCTGTTCCAGATAGACGATGTCCTGGAGGTCCGACTCGGGGAAGCGCAGCAGGGTGAAGGCCCCGCTCTCGCCCGCGTGGCCGCCGAAGGAGAACGGCATCACCTGGAGCTGCACGTTCGGCCGCTGACTGATTTCGATCAGATGTTCCAATTGGCCGCGCATCACGTCGCGGTCGCCGTACGGGCGGCGCAGCGCGGCCTCGTCGAGCACGGCGTGGAAGATGGGGGCGTTCTCGGAGACCAGGACCTTCTGGCGCTCCAGGCGCAGCGCGACGCGGCGGTCGATCTCGGCGGCGCTCGCGCCCGGCATGCCCCGGCTGACGACGGCATGGGCGTAGGCCTCGGTCTGCAGGAGCCCGTGGACGAACTGGACTTCGTAGATCCGGATGAGCGAGGCGGCGCCCTCCAGGCCGATGTACGTCTGGAACCACCCGGGGAGCACGTCGCCGTAGCTGTGCCACCAGCCGGTGGCGTTGGCCTCCCGGACCAACCCCAGCAGGGACTCGCGCTCGGCGTCGTCCGTCACTCCGTAGAGCGTGAGGAGGTCTTCGACGTCCCTGGCCTTGAAGCTCACCCTTCCCAACTCCAAGCGGCTGATCTTCGATTCGGATGCGCGGATCGAGTAGCCGGCCGCCTCACGGGTGATGCCGCGGGATTCTCGGAGTCGCCTGAGCTGAGAGCCCAGGAGGATGCGTCGCACCACAGAACCGCTTGCTTCTGCGGTCACTGGTCCTGCCCTCCCCATCGCAATGGCGTGCGCGTTGGCGTGCGCGTGCTCGGCGGGGCCCCCGTACCCCGGTGCCGCAGTCTGCCACCAAAACGCATCGGCCCGTACTCGTTCTGTAACGGAATCCTGCGCCCCGGAAAAGAAGTCCGTAAGTATGCGTAGGAAGAAATGAGCAAGAACCGTCACGGGAGGGGACGGAGCGGGCGCGTGCACGTGCATCTGCCCTTGCATCCGGCTTCGGCATTCGGAACGATGGTGCCGCGCACCTGCGTGCACTTCGCGCCGGCGCGCTGGACCCACCCCGCAGTTCTCCATGGACAGAGCCGCCGCTTCGTCCGCGAATCCCGGGAGTGCCTCGCATGGGGACGAATGGATCGACCATGCTGGAGCCGTTACGGCAGGGGCTGCCCCCGGTCGACCCCACGGCTGTCTCCGGATCCGCGTCATGCGGTCTGCCCGCCCGCTTCGACGCGGTGCGCGGCGCGCGTTCGTTCACCCGGTCCACGCTGTCCCAATGGGGCCTCGACGACCGCTTCGACGACGTCTCCCTCGTCGTCTCCGAACTCGTCACCAACGCACTGCGGCACGCGCTGCCCGACGACGCACGGCCGTCGGGCGAGCCCGAGCCCGCGGTGCGGCTGCACCTGATGCGGTGGAGCACCCGCCTCGTGTGCGCGGTGCGCGACCCCAGCGAGGACCGGCCCGGCGGATCGTTCGTGCCGGAGCGGACCGACGAGAACTGCGACCTGGAGTCGGGGCGGGGGCTGTTCCTGGTGGACGCGTACAGCGACAGCTGGGGCTGGCACCCGCTCGCGGGCCGGCTGACCGGCAAGGTCGTCTGGGCGCTGTTCCTGCTCCAGGACTGACGCGCACGGTTCGGCGGGACCCGTGCGCGCGGGGTGCGGGATCGGGACATTCACGGGGGCCACTGGCCGGGGTTGATCGTTTGGATCAGTCCCGGCCAGTGCACGTGCATGGCGTGAATCGATGCGCTGTTCCGTCAGCCGATCAAGTGATCGAATTCGCCGTCCTTGACGCCCAGGAGCAGGGCCTCTATCTCGGCCGGCGTGTACACGAGCGCCGGCCCGTCCGGGAAGCGCGAATTGCGCATGGCGACGTCGCCGCCGGGCAGTCTGGCGAACTCCACGCAAGAACCCTGCGAGTTGCTGTGTCGGCTCTTCTGCCAGGTCAGCTCGTACATGGAAGCGAGTTCTGCAGCTGCCATCCCGTTGTACGCGTGGTCCACAGGAAGCCCCCGATAGTGCAGATGTCAACTCCACCGGATCATAGCTGTGTTCATTAGCGCATGCATGGGCAGATGCACGTGCACGCGCGGTACCGAATCGATCACTGTCAGGGGCGAAGAGCCTCCGCGACCTCGTCCAGCGAGTCCAGCAACTGCTCGGCCGCTCCCCGCAGAACACCTGATTCCGGGGCGTTCCAGTCGGCCAGCAGGCTCCGGACGCCGTCCCACTCGGGGACCCGCCGCTCCCGGACCGCCCGCGCCCCGGCCTCCGTCGCCGCGCGCAGCGCCTCGGCGAGCTCGGCGGCGCCGGGAACGGGGGCGTGGGCCCGGTCCGGGAGGTGCGCCTCCAGCAGCATGGCGTTGCGGCCGAGGGCGGCCACCGCGTCCGCCGCCCCGTCGGCCGCCGCCCGGGACAGCCCCCGGTGGCGCACCGGCTCCCCCTCGGCCCGGTCCAGCGCCTCCTGCCAGGCGATGCGGGCGTCACGGGTTTCCAGCAGGGCCTCCCGGACGTCGGCGCGCCGGGCCCCGGCCGGATCGGCGTACTGCCCGAGCACGGCCGCCGCGTACCGCCCGACGGCGGCGAGCCAGTCGGCGAGCCGGGTCCGCAGCCGAGGCGTCTCCCAGGCCGGGTAGAGGGCGTACCCGACCATGGCGAGGATCCCGCCCACCAGGGTCAGGGCGATCCGGTCCGGCACGGTCTGGTCCCATCGGACGCCGCCCATCCCGAGCAGGAAGACGACGTAGGCGGAGACGAAGGTCTGGGCGACGGCGTACCCGGTGCGCATCAGGACGTACATCAGGCCCGCGCTGACCACCGCGAGGAGACCGGACAGGTACATCCCCGGCTGCGCCACCTGCACGATCGCGGTGGCCGCGCCGACCCCGACCAGGGTGCCGCCGAACCGGGCCACGGCCCGGGACCAGGTCTGGGAGAAGTCCGGCCGCATGACCATCACCGAGGCCATCGGCGCCCAGTAGCCGTGCCCGAACGGCAGCGCGCCCCCGATGAGGTACCCGGCGCAGGCCACGACCGTCACCCGCACGGCGTGCCGCAGCACGGGCGATCCCGGGCGCAGCTCGGCCCGTACGGCCTTCAGCACGTGGGGCACCATCCGCGGCAGGGTGGGCCGGAGCATCGCCTCGCCGGGGTCGGCGGTGCGCCCGGAGCCGGGTGCGGCCGTCTCCAGTACGTCGTCCAGCAGCGCGGCGAGCCTGCGGGCGGCCCGCAGCGGCGCCCCGTCGAGCAGCTCCGCGAGGTCGGGTGCCTTGAGCACGGCCAGTTCGGGCGCGGGCAACCGTACGGGCTCGCCCTGCCTGATCGCCCGCGCGGCGCAGTCCAGTACGACCGCGGCGGCGGCGAGCAGTTCCCGCACCCGGTCCCGGGCCGGGCCCTCGGCGGGCGCCCCGACGGCCGGGTCTGCCAGCGAGGCCAGCACGGGGCGGATCCGCTCGGCGAGCCCGCGCGCCCCGTGCAGTTCGGCTGGGCGCCGGCGGGCCTGGCGGACGGTGACGGTCGCCGCGGCCCGGGCCTTCATCAGGGGCTGCGGGTCGAAGGGGGCGACGGGGTCGTGGCGCAGTCGGCGGGCGTAGTCGGCCTCGGCGGCGAGCGCGTCGGCCAGCGCGTCGCGGTGGGCGCCCCAGCGGCGGACCGGGAAGAGCACGATCAGCAGCGCCTGCACCACCCCGCCCGCGGCGATCATCGCCGCGTGCCCGGCGGCCTGCGGGACGGAGGTCGGCAGGGTCACGGTGACCAGCATGATCGCGACGTTGCCGGAGGCGATGATCCCCGCGGTCGGCCCGGCGGCCCACAGCATGCCCGCCGCGAAGGCCCAGAGCGCGAGCAGCAGGAGGAACAGGCCGGTCTGCGACGCGCCGACCAGGTAGCCGACGAACGTGGAGACGGCCAGCGTCAGTCCGGAGGCGAGGGCCAGGGCCGGGCGCGGACGCCAGCTCTGCTGGAAGGTGGCGATGGCGGCCATGAAGGCGCCGAACGCGGAACTGGCGGCGGCGCCGGGCCCGAGGAGGGCGAGGCCGGCGCCGATGACGATCGCGAGTCCCACGGCCGCCCGCAGCGCGATGAGGGGTTCCAGCGGGGTCCGGGTGACCGTCATGCCCGAGCGTGCGGTGTCCTTCAGGGCCCGGAGCCAGCTCATGGCAACGACACTAACCTCGATCGATCCCCGATCGACGTTTCGCCGGTTTTCAGGACTTCTTCAGATTTGTCAGGGGGCGGCGGGACCGGTTCCATGGGGCCGATGTCCGGAAGGATTTCCGGATCATCCGAAAGGTGGAACGCCCATGCTCCGCAACGCCGTCGAGCCCTGGCACCTCATCGTCGTCCTGGTGGTGTGCCTGCTGGTGTTCGGCTCGAAGAAGCTTCCCGACATGGCCCGGTCGCTGGGTCGGTCGGTCCGCATCCTGAAGGCGGAGACGCGCGAGCTGCGGTCGCAGGACTCCCCCGGTACCGGCCGGGACGTCTGATCGGGGCTTCGTCAGCGCTTCGGCAGGGGGCGCCGACGGCGGCCCACGTGCGCGGCGTCGGCGGCCGCCGTGCCGTCCTCCCAGCCCGCGTGGTCCGTGGCACCGCGCAGCCGGGTCGTCGTGGTCCGGGGGAACATCTCCTCGGCCCGTGAGGTGACGGCGACGTCGCGGGCCACCAGCGCGGGCAGCCGGTCCGGGGCCTGCCCGCCCGCGTGTTCACCGGCCGCCTCGGCGGTCGCGTGCTCGGCGGTCTCGGCGAGCCGGCGACCCAGCCGGCTGGCGTAGGCGAGCAGGAACGACTGCCGGAAGGTCTTGGTCCGTTTGCGGCCACCGGCGCGCTGCGCGGCCTCGGCCCGCGTCATCGCCGCCGTGCCCTGCACCAACAGCGAGGTGTGGAGCAGTTCCACCGCCTCCAGGTCGCTCTCGAAGCCGACCACCGTGGAGAACTCGAAGGCGCTGTTCCACACCGCCCGGCAGCGGTTGGCGCCGGCCACCGCGTCGAGGAGCACCGCCTTGGCCTCCTCGTACGGCGGCTCGACCCCGATCCGGCAGGCCGCCGGGACCTGCGCCGGGGCCCCGCCGCGCACGGCCAGCAGCGCCTCGTCGACCGTGTGGCGGGCCATCAGTTCCTGGGCCTTGGCGCTGAGCGCCTCCGCCTCCTCGGGATAGGTCGTCGCCTCGGCCTTCGCGAGCAGGGCACGGATCCGGCCCAGCATGCGCGGCTCGATGTGCGCGTGCCCCGCGAGCGCGTCGACCGGATCCCCCGGCAGCGGTCCCACCGGTTCGATCGACGGCAGCCGGACCAGCAGCCGGAAGACCTCCAGGAAGGCCGTGGCCAGCGTGAACCGGTCCGCCTTCGCACGCCGCGCGAGCTGCTCCGCGTACCCGACGTCACCATCGCGGTCGCCCTCCGGGCCGGCGCCGGGCCGTGCCCACCACACCTCGGCGTCGGTCCAGCGCTCCGGGAGCCGCGGGTAGCGGCGGGCCTCGGCGGCGATCACGTCGCAGGTGATCGCCAGGTGGAGGTCCTCCAGGTCGCGCCGCACCAACCGCAGCACGTCCGCCGGCCGCCAGCCCCGCTCCCAGGCCCGTCGTACGTACGCCTCCCCGCGCGCCAGCAACTCCCGCCCCGTCCCGCCCCAGCCACCGGGGGCGGCGGCGAGCAGCGAGGCTCCCGTGTCCAGGCCCGCGTCGTCCTGGGCGTGGAGGGCGGCGGCAAAGGCACGGTCGACGGTCTCGGCGAACTCACTCACCCCCTCAGCTTGGCATGTCCGCCCCGGCGGTGTACTCGGCGGCCGTCGGACCGGCCTGGTACCGCCGGTCCGGTCGCCGTGGCGGGGGCGGGGTGTCGGACCCCGGTGGGAGAATCGCACCCGTGAGCGACCAAGTCGGCCGGTGGGCCCTCGCCGAGTCCGAGCACGGTGACGGCTGGTGGCACGCCGCACCCGTGGCCCCCGCGGTCGGGGCCCGGATCAGCGTGCGCGACCCCGCGGAGGCGATCCGGGCCGCTCCGCCGGGCACCCGCTGGGTGTGGCGTTCCACCGCCGCCGTGTACCCCCGTCTCCTCGCCGCCGGTGTCCGCGTCGAGCGGTGCCACGACATCGAGGACGCCGAACTGCTGCTCCTCGGGCACGAGGGACGGTCCGGCGCACCCCGTTCGGCCGCCGCCGCCCTGGCCCGCCTCACCGGCGGACCCGTACCGCCCGATCCGCCGCAGCGCGCCGCGGAACCGGGCACCCAGGACTCCCTCTTCGAACCGCGGCCCATCGTCCCGGTCCCCCTCGACGCCCTGCTCGCGGTCCACGCCGAACAGGAGCGGCGCCTCGCCGCCACCGCCCACCCCGACCGGATGCGGCTGCTCGTCGCGGCCGAGTCCGCCGCCTTCCTCATCGCCGCCGAGATGCACCGCGCGGGCCTGCCCTGGCGGACCGATGTGCACCGCGCCCTGCTGACCGAGCTGCTCGGCGAGCGCTACGCCGGGCGCGGCGAGCCCCGCAGGCTGGCCGAACTCGCCGACGAGGTGTCCGCCGCGTTCGGGCGCCGGGTGCGCCCGGACCTTCCCGCCGACGTGATCAAGGCGTTCGCCGAGGCCGGGATCAAGCTGAAGTCCACCCGCCGCTGGGAGATCCAGGAGCTGGACCACCCGGCCGTGGAGCCGCTGATCGCGTACAAGAAGCTGTACCGGATCCACACCGCGCACGGCTGGTCCTGGCTCGCCGACTGGGTCCACGACGGCCGGTTCCGACCCGAGTTCGTGCCCGGCGGCACCCTCACCGGCCGCTGGGTGACCAACGGCGGCGGGGCGTTGCAGATCCCCAAGGTGATCCGTCGGGCCGTCGTCGCCGACCCCGGCTGGCGGCTCGTCGTCGCCGACGCCGACCAGATGGAGCCGCGGATCCTCGCCGCGATCTCCCGCGACCCGGCCTTCATGGACGTGGCCGGGCGCCCCGAGGACCTCTACACGGCCATCTCCCGCCAGGGCTTCTCCGGCGACCGGGAGATGGCCAAGCTGGCCGTCCTCGGCGCCGTCTACGGCCAGACCTCCGGCGACGGCCTGAAGAACCTGGCCGCGCTGCGCCGCCGCTTCCCCCGCGCCGTGGCCTACGTCGACGACGCCGCCCGCGCCGGGGAGGAGGGGCGGCTCGTACGAACCTGGCTGGGCCGCACCTGCCCGCCGCCCGCCGCAGCGGCCGACGACGACGGCGAGGCGGGGGTTCCTCAGGACCGTGAGGACGGTTGGACCCCGAGCCACGCCTCCACCAACGCCCGGGCCCGCGGCCGGTTCACCCGCAACTTCGTGGTGCAGGGCAGCGCCGCCGACTGGGCGCTGCTGCTGCTCGCGGCGCTGCGCCAGGCGACCGTCGGGATGCGGGCCGAGCTGGTGTTCTTCCAGCACGACGAGGTGATCGTGCACTGCCCCGCCGAGGAGGCCGACGCGGTCGCGGAGGCGATCCGCGCGGCCGGGGACCGGGCGGGCCGGATCGCCTTCGGCGACACCCCGGTCCGCTTCCCGTTCACCACGGCGGTCGTGGAGTGCTACGCCGACGCGAAGTAGCCGGCGCGGCCCGGGTCCGCCGCCACCCCGCTCCCTTGCGCGCTTGCTCCGGTCAGCTCTTCAGGGGGCCGTTCCAGGCCTCGTCCAGGACGATTCCCTTCAGTTGGTCCAGGGTGAGCGCCGGGGTCGGGCGGCTCGGGGTCCCGCTCTGTCGGGGCGCGTTGTACCCGGAGACCGTCAGGCGCCTCCCGTCGGGGCGCAGGGTGTCCACCGTCCAGCGGACGACGCCGGACCCGTCCCGGTCCGCGGGCTGCTGCGTCACCTTCATGACGATTCCGTCGGGCCGGGTGACGGAGTCCTCGGGGAAGGTCTTGCGGTCCTTCAACCGCTCGACGACGAGCTCGACCATCGATCGGCCCTTGCCGTCGTCGAGGACCGCGTAGCCGTAGCCGCCCTCGCCGCCCCGGTCCACGACGTTGATCTGCGGCTTGCGCAGCAGGATGCCGAGGGCGTCCCTGGTGAGCAGTTCGTCGCCGCCCGGCCGCGGGTCGCCGGGCTTCCCCTCCGGGGGCGCCGCCGGAAGGTCGTTCAGGGCCGGGTGCCACGCGGTGGAGAGCACGAGGGTTTTCATCCGGGCCATCGTCAGCACCGGGTCGGGCCGGGTGACCTCGGAGTCCTTCTCGGTGGGAGCGTTGACCTCCGACGCGTCGACGAGGAACCCCTGCGGGGTGACCAGCGTGGCCCGCCAGTCCTTGGCGTCCTTGCGCTCGTCGTCGTAGACGTACGACTGGATGAGGAGCAGCCGCGAGCCGTCGGGCAGTTTCTCCTCGACGCATGAGTCGAGGTTCTTGACCGCCTTCTCGGTGGGGCAGGTCGTCATCTCGCGGGCCATCGCGCCGGCCGGGTCGATGCGGGTGAGGCCGAGGCCGAGGCTCCCCCTGCCCTTGCCGTCGTCGATCACGCCCCGGACGTACGGCCCCGCCTCGTCACCGGTGCCCCGGGCCTCGGTGTCGGACACGGCGAACGGAACCGTCAACTCCTTGAGTATCGTGACCAGTTGCTCACCCGCGATGGCGCCGCTGCCGGCCCGGGAGCCGGCGCCGGCCGGGGCGGTGACCCTCGGCGCCGGGGGCGCCGCGGCGGCCCCGCCGCCGGCGCCGCGGTCGAGGAGGCCGGTGGTCCAGGCGCCGGCCGTCGCGACGAGGGCCAGGGCCAGCGTGGATCCGCCGACGACTCCGGCCCGGCGCCGGGCCACGAGCCGCCGACCGCGCCGCTCACCGGCGTCCACCAGGGCTCGGGAGTCCGGGGTGAATCCGGCGCCCGCGCTGCGGAGGGCTTCGCCGAGCTCATCTTCGAAGGGCATGAGGAATGAGACCTTCCGCTCTTGGGGTGGGGGTGGGCGACGGGACGGACAGGGCGACGGGGCACGGGAAGCAGGAAGCAGGAAGGGGGGAACGGGGAAACGGGTTCCGCGGTCAGTGACTCGCGAACTCCGCCAGGGTCGCGCCCAGTTGGTCCCGCAGTCGGGCGAGCGCCCGGGACGACCGGGTCCGCACCGCCGCCGAACTGACGCTCATCGCGTCGGCGGTCTCCTCGACGCTCCGGTCCTCCCAGTACCGCAGCACCAGCACCGCCCGGTCCTTGGGCGGGAGCCGGCCGAGCGCCTCCAGCAACGTCAGGCGCAGCACCGGGTCACCGGCGCCGTCGGCCCGGTGACCGCCCGGCTCGGGGAAGTCACCGACGGGACGCTCCCCCGCCGAGCGGCGCCGCTGATGGGTGAGGAAGGCCCGGACCAGCACCGTCTGCGCGTAGGCCGCCGGATTGTCGATGCGGGAGATCCGCCCCCACCGCAGGTACATCCGCCCCAGGGTCTCCTGCACCAGGTCCTCGGCGAGATGGGTGTCCCCGCTCGCCAGCAGACAGGCCGATCGGTACAGATGCCCCGACCGGCCCGCCGCGAACTCACGGAACCCGTCTCTTCGACCCTGCCGCATGCACTCCCCCTCGCGTCCGTCTCACCCCATTGACGCGACGGCGGCGGAGGAATGTTTCACCGGTCAGCCCAGATCGTGGAAGTAGACGTGGAACTCCTCGCGGACGAACCCCTCGGACTCGTACAGCCCTTGGGCGACGAGGTTGTCGTACGCCGTCTCCAACTGCACCCCGGCCACCCCGGCCTCCCGCGCCCGGCGCACCACGTCGCGCAGCAGCGCCCGACCCGCGCCGGTGCGGCGACCGGCGGGGGCCACGTACAGGTCGTTGAGGATCCACGCGGTGCTCAGGGTGAGCGAGGAGAAGGCGCGGTAGACCTGCGCGAAGCCGACCGTGCCGACCCCGGGGACCTCGGCGAGCAGGACGAGGGACTCGTCCTTCGCGATCCGCTCCGCGAGGAACGCGCGCGGGCCGGCGGGGTCCTCGACCTTCACCTCGTAGAAGTCGAGGTAGCCGCGGAAGAGTTCCGCCGCCACGTCGAGGTCCCCTTCCGCCGCGACGCGCAGCGCCACCGCCGCTCCGTCCGCGTCCTGCTCGCCCTCGTGTCCCGCCGCCGACTGCTCCCGCATGACAACTCCCTGGTCCGCACGTGCCGAGGCCCCATTGTGCGCGGGCGGACCTTCGGGGCCTCGCACCGGCCCCGGGCCGTCACCGCGCGGTGACGGGCTGGGCGGGCAGCCTGAAGAGGTGCTCCGGGGTCACGATGTTCGTGATCGCCTCGCCGAACAGCGAACTGGGCTCGCTGCCCCGGTACGACACGTCGGTGTTGAGCAGGACGACCAGGGTGGCCTGCGCCTCGGGCAGGTAGACGGTCAGCGATTCGTAGCCGGGCAGCGATCCGTTGTGGCCGATCCAGCCGTCGACGTTGAAGATGCCCAGGCCGTAGCCCGTGTCGGGGAGGTTGCCGGCCGGCGTCACCTTCAGCCGCTGGGCCTGGGTGCCGGGGGTGAGCAGGGTGCCGGTGGCCAGGGTCTTCGCCCAGCTCCTCATGTCACCGAGGTCGGAGATCATCGCGCCGGCCGCCCACCCCCACGAGGGGTTCCAGTCGGTGGCGTCGGCCGTCTTCCCCGAGGCCGTCTGGTCGGTGTAGCCGTGGGCGTGCGGCTCCGGGAACTCCGCGCCGACCGGGAACAGCGTCCGCTTCAGCCCGGCCTCGGCGACGACGCCCTTGTTGATGTACTCCGCGAGCGGGCGCCCGGTCACCTTCTCGATCACCAGCCCGAGCAGGATCAGGTTGGTGTTGCAGTACTGGAACCGCGCGCCGGGCTGGAACACCACCGGGTTCCGGAACGAGTACCCGAGCAGCTCCTGCGGGGTGAACTCGCGCCGGGGGTCGCTGGTCAGGGCCTTGAAGAAGGCCTCGTCCTCCGAGTAGTTGAACAGCCCGCTGCGCATCCCGGCGAGCTCGCGCAGGGTGATCCGGTCACCGTTGGGCACCCCGGCGACGTACTTGCCAATCGGGTCGTCGAGCTTCACCCGGCCCTGGTCGACCAATTGCAGCAGGGCCGTCACCGTGAACGTCTTCGTCTCGCTGCCGATCCGCATGTTCAGGCCGGTGGTCATGGGTGCCCCGGTCGCCTTGTCCGCGACCCCGAAGGCCCGTACGTACTCGCCCTTGCCCGGCGCCGACAGCGCCACCATCACCCCGGGCACCGCGGCGTCCGCGAGGACCTTCTTCACCGCCGCGTCCAACCGCGCCGCCAGGGCGGGCGTGAGCTGCGGGAAGTCGTCCGCGGCCGGTGCGGCGGCGACGACCGGCGGGGCGGCGCCGTCCGCGGCGTACCCCGCGCCCGCTCCGGCCCCCAGGGGCACCACCATCAGAGCCGCCACGGACGCTCCCACCGCGGTACTGCGCCACCGTCGTGTCCTCATGGCCGGCCTCCTGCCCGCACAACACCAGGCCCCCCGGTCCCTCCACGCTAGCCCCGGGCCCCGGCCCGGTGCGACCGGAGGCGGGCCGGCGCCCGGGCGGGAGCGGGCTACGGACTCAGCCCGCGGCGGGGGCGGTGCGTCCGACGCCGACGACCGCGCGGCGCGGAACGGTCAGGCGCCACAGGCCGGTGGCCTCCTCCCGCACCAGCTCGCTCACGCCGGACGACCCGTCCGGACCCGCGGGGTACCGGAAGATCGCCTTCGCGGTGTCGGTCACCCACCGGTAGGCCTCCTCCTCGGTGCGCCCCTCGAAGACCTTGACCAGTCCGTACATGTTGAGGAGGTAGCGGCCGATCTCGATCTCCGCGGCCTCCGGGGTGGCACCGACCGCGGTGTACGGGTCGTCGATCTCCAGCACCTCGTACGTGTCGAAGCCCGCCTGCTCCAGGTAGCCCTCGATCTCGTCCCGGGTGAAGTGCGCGAACTTGTGCCCGGTGGCCGAGTACGGGTCGGTGACCTGCTCGAACCAGACGTCGACGGGCGAGCCGACGAGGAAGTCGTGCAGGATGAACGTCCCGCCGGGCCGGAGCACGCGGAAGGCCTCGGAGGTCAACTCCTGGCGCGCCGAGGGGTCCACGTGGTGCGAACCGTACGCCAGGAGCACCGCGTCGACCGACGCGTCCCGCAGCAGCGGCCGTTCGGCGCGCTGGAGCAGCGCCGGCATTCCGGCGGCCCAGGCCGACTCCACCATGTGCTCGGAGGCGTCGCAGGTCAGGATGTTGAAGTCGCCGATGCCCAGTTCCTCGCAGACCTTCCGGACGAGTCCGTCGCCACCGAGGAGGTCGACGAGCACCGGACGCGCGGTGCCGGGCGCGGGCCGCGCGGTGCCCGCCAGCGCCAGCAGGTTCCGGATGCCGGTGGCACGGGCCCGCGGGTTCAGCGTCTGGGCCTGGACGTACTCGGTGCCCCGGCTCTTGCGCGCGTCGGCCCCGAAGTCGTCGTGCCGGACGGGTCCGTCGCGCAGCTCCGCCTCGAAGGCGGCGAGCCGACCGGGGTCGGTCACGGCGTGCAGGTCCGGGTGCAGCCGGTCCAGTTCGTCGACCTGGCCGCGGAGGTCGTTCCCGCGCACGAGGTACCCGCTCGTCGTGGTCTGCATGGGGTGGGGCTCCTCCGCGTCGGGGTGCATGGGTCGGTCGGGTGGGATGCGTCGCCGACGCTAGGAGCGGGCTCTTTCCCTCGGGTATCCATCCGTTTTCCGCGGTCCGTGGCCGCGCGGGGCCTCCGGCCGGGTTCGCTCCGGCGTCCGGTGCCGCATCGGGCGCCGCTCAAGTCGGACTCCGGTCGCGCACAGGCCGGACCGGCCCACAATCGGCCCTTGCCGGTGTACGGCACCGGCACGCCGCCCGTCGCGGCCCCGGGCGGACCCTGCCACGAGCGGCGTCCGACCCTGTCGAAAGTCAATTCAGAAGGACGTCCTTCGTGCCTGGTGACCACCGGGGAGGACCTCCTACCGTCGGGGTGCACGGCGAACGGCACCGCGGAGTGACGAGCACGGAGGGCACCGGAGGATGAAGAGACGGTTGGAAGGGCTCGAAGGAGCCGACTCCGAGGTCATCGGTGTCGGCGGTGCCGCCGGTGCCGCCGTTCCCGCGCAGGGCGTGCCGCGGACCGGGGAGCTCGTCGGGCTGACGTCGGCCGAGGTGGCCGAGCGGGTCGCCGACGGCCGGGTCAACGACGTGCCCGCCCAGTCGAGCCGCAGCATCGGCGAGATCGTGCGGGCCAACCTGTTCACCCGGATCAACGCGATCATCGGTGTGCTGTTCGGCATCGTCATGGTCGTCGGCCCGGTCCAGGACGGCCTGTTCGGCGGGGTCATCCTCGCCAACACGATGATCGGCATCATCCAGGAGGTGCGCGCCAAGCGGACCCTGGACCAGCTCGCCATCGTCGGTGAGAGCCGGCCGCGGGTCCGGCGGGACGGCAAGCGCGTCACGATCGGCTCCTCCGAGGTCGTGATCGACGACACGATCGAGCTGGGTCCGGGCGACAAGGTCGTCGTCGACGGCACGGTCATCGCGGCCGACGGCCTGGAGGTCGACGAGTCGCTCCTGACGGGCGAGGCCGACCCGGTCCTCAAACGGCCCGGCGACACGGTGATGTCCGGCAGCTTCGTCGTCGCCGGTACCGGCGCCTTCACCGCCACCCGCGTCGGCCGCGAGGCGTACGCCTCGCAACTCGCCGACGAGGCGAGGCGGTTCACCCTGGTCAATTCGGAACTGCGCAACGGGATCGACCGGATCCTGAAGTTCGTCACCTTCGCGATCGTCCCCGCGGGCATCGCGCTGATCATCACCCAGCTGATGGTGAACGACGACGACGTGCCCGAGGCGATCCGTCGCATGGTGGGCGGTCTGGTGCCCATGGTGCCGGAGGGCCTGGTCCTGCTGACCTCGCTGGCCTTCGCGGTGGGTGTCGTACGTCTGGGCAAGCGCAAGGCACTGGTCCAGGAACTGCCCGCCATCGAGGGGCTCGCCCGGGTGGACGTGGTCTGCCTGGACAAGACCGGGACGCTCACCGAGACGGCCATGGACGTCGACCGGGTGATCCGGCTGGAGCCGGGACTGCCCGTCGAGGAGGTGCTGGGCGCGCTGGGCGCGGCCGACGAACGCCCGAACGCCAGCATGCAGGCCATCATCGACTCCCACCCGGCGCCCGGGGGCTGGGAGCGGCGCGCGAACGCCCCGTTCTCCTCGGCCCGCCGCTGGAGCGGCGCGACCTTCGTCCGTCCCTCGGGCGAGGAGGACTCCTGGCTCCTCGGAGCCCCCGACACGATGCTTCCCGCCGGGCATCCGGTGCTCGCCACGGCCGACTCCCACGGCTCGCTGGGCCTGCGCGTGCTGTTGCTGGCCCGGTCCTCACGGCCGCTCGGCGCGTTGCAGGACGATCCGTCGGCCGTCCCCGGGAGCGCGGTGCCCTGCGCGCTCGTCGTGATCAGGCAGCGCGTCCGCGAGGAGGCGCCCGCCACGCTGCGGTACTTCGCCGAGCAGGGCGTCGCGGTCAAGGTCATCTCGGGTGACAACGCGCTGTCCGTCGGGGCCGTCGCCCGGAGCCTGAACCTGCCCGGCGCCGACGACCCGGTGGACGCCCGCGACCTCCCCGACGACCCGAAGGCGCTCGCCGACGCCGTCGAGAAGCACTCGGTCTTCGGCCGGGTCGGTCCGCAGCAAAAGCGGGACATGGTGCTGGCCCTGCAATCGCGCGGCCACACGGTGGCGATGACGGGCGACGGGGTCAACGACGTGCTCGCGCTCAAGGACGCCGACATCGGCGTGGCCATGGGCGCGGGCAGTCCCGCGACCCGGGCCGTGGCCCAGATCGTGCTGCTCAACAACAGCTTCGCGTCGCTGCCCTCGGTGGTCGCGGAGGGCCGTCGGGTCATCGGCAACATCGAGCGCGTCACCAACCTGTTCCTCACCAAGACCATGTACTCGGTGCTGATGGCCCTGGTCGTCGTCATCGCGCAGGTGCCCTACCCGTTCCTGCCGCGGCACATCACCCTCATCGGGTCGCTGACCATCGGGATCCCGGCCTTCTTCCTGGCGCTGGCCCCCAACACCGAGCGGGCGCGACCGCACTTCGTGGGCCGGGTCCTGTGGTTCGCCGTGCCGGCGGGGGCGTTGGCCGCCCTCGCGACCTCCGTGTCCTACCTGTACGCGCGGTCGGTGTACGCGGACGACCTGGACGCGGAGACCTCGGCGGCGACGCTCACGCTGTTCCTGACGGCCCTGTGGGCACTGGCCATCGTGGCCCGTCCGTACACCTGGTGGCGCGTCCTGCTGGTACTGACCATGGCGACGTCGTTCGCGGTCGTCCTGGTGGTCCCGTACCTCCAGGAGTTCTTCCAACTGGAGCTGATCGGCACCTCCGCACCGGGAGCGGCGGTGGCCGCGGCCGCGGTCGCCGGCCTGGTGCTCGAATTCGTGTGGGCTCGTAGTCGTCGCCGTCTCATCGACGGTTGAGCCCACCGGGCGGCAATCCCCCGTTCCGCCCACGCGAAAGGGACGTCCGGCACCCGCCGGGCGTCCCTTTCGCCCTTTTCATCTCGACAACCGGAATAAAGCGCCGACAACGCGGGATAATTCCACCGCGCGATCGGAAAACAACTCCGGCCCCATCGAGAGTCAAGCGGTGAGGGCACGACAGTTCCGTATCCTTACCGAAGGCAGGGGCGACACCCCACAACCTATCCACCGCCGAAGCGGAACTTCGATCAGCCGGGCATATTCCACCGCGGCGATTTCCCACGAACAAGATTCACAAGCGTGTCATCAATGACGGGGGTCACGACACCATGGCAGCAGAGCAGGAAATAGCAGATTTCGAGCAAAGTAGACGGCAGGCCCGAAACACGTCCGGGCCGGTACCCGATGCCGTACTGGAGTTCAGGACCCTCGGTCCCCTCGAAGTGCTGCTGGACGGACGGAGCCTCCCGCTCGGCGGACCGCGACAGCGGGCCGTGCTCTCGGTGCTCCTGCTCTCGCCCAACCGGGTCGTGTCCTTCGACTCGCTGATCGAGAAGGTGTGGGACGGGCGGCCCCCCAGCACCGCCCGCACCCAGGTCGCCATCTGCATCGCCGCGCTGCGCAAGGCCTTCCGGGCCGCGGGCTGCGAACGGGAGACCATCGTCACCGCCCCGCCCGGATACATGCTGAGCCTGAGCGGGCACACGCTCGACTCCCTGCGTTTCGAGCAACTCGTGCACCGGTCCACCGGTTGGGCGGCCGAATCGCGGCACACCGAGGCGGAGGGGGCGCTGCGGGAGGCCCTGTCGCTCTGGCGCGGACCGGCCCTCGGCGGGGTGTACGCGCAATTCGTCGAGAGCGAGGCGACCCGGCTCGACGAACAACGCCTCCTGGCCGTGGAGCAGCACATGGCGCTGCGCCTCCAGCTCGGCGAACACCACGCCTTACTGGGAGAACTCCGCGTACTGGTGAGTACGAATCCGTTGCGCGACCGTCTGCGTTTCTATCTGATGCTCGCCCAATACCGTGCGGGACGCCGGGCCGAGGCCCTGAACACCTTCCGCGAGGGCACTCGGCATTCCATCGAGGAGATCGGCCTGGAACTGAGCGTGGAGCTGCAGATGCTCCACGACTCCATCCTGCGGGACGAACTGCCCCGGCCCGCCGTCCCCGGCTTCCCGGCCGCCCCCGCGAAGCCGGAACAACCCCCGGCCCCCCGGCTGCCCGAGGAGGACCCGCTCTTCACCGGGCACGAACGCGAGCGTTCCGTCATGGACGACGTCCTGCTGACCGCCGCCGCCCGCGGCGGCGCGCCGATCGCCCACCTCACCGGCAGCCCCGGCATCGGCAAGTCCGGCCTCGCCGTCCACTGGGCGCGCCGGTCCGCCGACCGGTTCCCCGACGGCCTCCTGTTCGCGGACCTGCGCCAGGGCACCCCTGCCGTACTGCACGGCTTCCTCCGGCAGTTGGGTGCGACGGGCCCACTGCCGTCGGACGTCGAGGAGGCGGCCCGGCTGTACCGGGCCCGGCTGGACGGCAAGCGGGTGCTCGTGCTCCTCGACCACGCCACCTCCTACGCGCAGGTGCGCCCCCTGCTGCCCGGCGGCGGCGGGAGCTGCACGCTGATCACGGGGCGCGCGAGCCTGGACGAGCTGCTGCAGGCGCACAGCGCCCTGGTGCTGCGGATCGGGCCGCTGTCGCCCGGGGAGTCCCGACAACTGCTCTCCGCCGTGCTGCGCGACCGCCGGGCCGAGGAGTCCCCGGAGGCCGCGGGGCGACTGGGCGAGCTCTGCGGCCACATGCCGCTCGCGCTGCGCGCCGCCGCGGCCAAACTGCTGACCAAGCAGCACTGGCACGTCAGCGACCTCGTACGGCGCCTGGAGAAGTCCGCGGACTGCCTGGACGAGCTGAGCATCGGGGAGGACTCCCTGCGGGCCCGGCTCGACGACAGCGTGGCGGAACTCCAGCCCGAGGCGGCCTGCGCCTACCAGCGGCTGAGCGGTCTGGACGGCGGCGAGTTCACCGTGCCGCAGGCCGCGTCGGTGCTGTCCACGGGACCGGCGGACGCGGAGGACCTGATCGAGATCCTGGTGGACGCGCAGCTCCTGGAGCCGGTGGGGCGGACCCCGTGGGGCGCGATGTCCTACCGCTGGCAGGAGTTGATCCGGCTGCACGCGGTCCACTCCCGCGCAGCCGCCCCGCGCACCGCGGACCTGGTGTTCTGACCCCCGCCCGGCCGACGGGCGGGGCGGCCCCCGGCGCCGTACGGGTGCGGCCCCTCCCTGACGGAGGGGCCGCACCCGGGGTGTCGCCGGCCGCGCGGGCCGGCCCGGTCAGCCCTCGACGCTCATCGCGTCGACGAGGCTCTTGGGGCGCATGTCGGTCCAGTTCTTCTCCACGTAGTCCAGGCAGGACTGCCGGTCGGACTCACCGAAGGCGGCCGTCCATCCGGCCGGCACGTCGACGAACGACGGCCACAGAGAGTGCTGTCCCTCGTCGTTGACCAGCACCAGGTAGCGGCCGTCGGCGTCTTCGAACGGATTGGTCACGTCGGATTCCTTCCGGGAACGTCGGATGGCGGTTGCGCCGGCACCACCCGCGCCGGACGGCCGGGTGGCCAGATGGCCAGCGTCACGACCCTAGGCAGTCGGCGTTTCCGTCGGTTATCCGTCCGGCTTCGCACTCACCTTCCGTGCCCGCGCAGGTCGGGGTGCCGGGCCCGCACGGCGTCGAGCAGGGCTTCGGCGCGGGGGCGGGACCCCTCGCGCAGGTGCCCGTCGAGGAAGGCGGCGACCAGCTCGCGGGTGAGCCGGACGGCCCGCGCCCCGGGCAGGTCGGGGGTGACGGGCCCGCCCCCGGCGGTCGCCGGGCCCGTCACCCCGGTGAGCGCCGCGTAGTCGGTGAACGAGGTGTGCACCGCCCCGGCCGCCGAGAACCACGCCCGGGGTCCGGTGAGCCGCCGCCAGGCCAGGTCCCAGCTCGGGTCGGCCCCCGGCAGGCCGTGCCGGTCCGCGCCCAGCAGCAGGAACGGCCGCTCCAGCGGGCCCGTGTCCGACGGTTGGAAGGTGCCGTCCATGTTCACCCCGGCGACGAAGGCCGGGTCCCGGCGCATCGCCTCGAAGGCGGCGGCGCCGCCGATGGAGTGGCCCACGACCGCGACCCGCGCCGGGTCCATCCTCGGCAGGCCCGCCCCGACGCCGCCGCCCGCTCCGGTGAGCCGCCGCCGGACGTACGAGAGGTCCGCCGCCCGGGTCGCGGCGACCGCGGCCCCCCGCACGGCGGGCCGGCAGGCCGAGCAGCCCGTCACCCGGCCGTCGGGGTACGTGATGGCCGCCGCCTCGTACGCGTGGTCCACCGCGGCCACCGCGTAGCCCCGGCTCGCCAGGTCCTCGGCGAGCGCCGTCAGCGAGGTGCGGGGCAACGAGAAGCCGGGCGACAGCAGGACCAGGGGCAGCCCGCCGCCGGCCGCGGGCAGCGCCGGCGGCCCCGTACGGGCGTGCGTCCGGATCCGGCTCAGCAGGTCCTCGGGGACTCCCCCGACGCGGTGCTGCCGCAGGATCATCGCCGACTCCCGCGGCGTCGCGTAGGCCGCGCGCGGCGCCCCGGAGGGCAGTGCCGGGTACCACACGGAGAGCATCAGCTCCCGGGCCCGGCCCGGCTCCCACGGGTCCTCGCGGGAGGTGTCGCGCAGGGCCAGGGTCCGCTGTCCCACGGACAGGCCGCCGGTCGGGGCCGGCAGGCGCGGTCCGACGGTACGGGTGGGCCCCGGCGGTCCGGTGGCGGCGGCGCCCGCCCGGGCGGTGTCGGCGGCCGGCGCGAGGGCCAGTACGGCCGCGAACAGTGCGGCGAGGGCGTAGGAGCGCGGAGAACGCGCGGAGCTGATCGACGGCATCGGTGTTCATCTCCTTGAGATGTACGAATACCGTCAGACTATGAGCCGGAAAAAGAAACGGAAGCTCCGCTCCGGCATTTCATCATTCCGGGCGAGGGGAATTCGGACAGCTTTCCCCCTTACCGACCGCAGGGCCTTTCGGCACTGGTTCCCGGCCGTTCACCCGGGACGTTCGACAGGGTCGGAGCGGTCACAGCCGGATAAAACGGAATGCTTTCACGTTCCTCCGGCCGTCCGTACGAGGGGCCCCTCCGGGGCATTCCCCTCCTCGCGGACCCCGAGGTCCTCGGGTATGCGCGCGCGGCCGGCCGCCCCGAAGCGGAGGAGCTCCGGAATCCGTACGGGCCGCAGGCCGTCGGTGGACCGGTCCACCGCCCTCAGTTCCTGCGCCAGCAGCCGCACTTCGGCGGCCCAGACGTCCAACTGATCGGCGACGGGACCGGCGTTGGCCGTCAGGATGTCCGTCCACGTCTCCGGGTTGCCGCCCGTGCCGCGGGTGATGTCCCGCAGGTCCTGACCGGCCAACCGGATGGCCGCCTCGTCCACGTCCAGCAGCCTGGCCGCCGCCAGGCTGGCGATGAGGTGCGGGGCGTGGGAGACGAGCGCGAGGACCCGGTCGTGGGTCTCGGGGTCGAGCACGACGGACACCGCCCCGCACAGGGCCACCAGTTCCAGCGCGTGGTTGAGCGCCAGGTTGTCGGTGAGTTCGTTCGGGGTGAGCACCCAGCGGCGCCCCTCGAAGAGGTCGGCGCGGGCCGCCCAGGGCCCCGCCCACCCGCCACCGACCATGGGGTGGCCGCCGACGACGGCCGGAAGGTCACAGCCGAGGTCCTCGATCTCCCGGTGCAGCCGCACCTTGACGCCGGAGACGTCCGTGTAGAAGCGGGCCGTGCCCCGCCGTTGGTGCTCCGCCAGGGCGGCCGCGACCCGGGTGGGCGGCACCGCGATGACCGCGAGGTCCGCAGGTTCCCGGACCGGCTGCGCCAGCCCCGCGCCCAGCGCCTCCGCGGCGGACGCCGCCGCCGGGTCCTCGTCGATCAGGTACGTGGTCACGCCCTGCTTGCGCAGGGCGAGGCCGACCGAGGCTCCGATGAGACCGCTGCCCACGATCGCCACGGTGCGCATGCGGGCGCCCTCCCCATCCGTCGGTTCTGACCGTCGACCACTGTCGCGGAGCCGGATATGGGGCGCGTATCGCCCCGCTATCGACGGGAACCCGCCGATCCCCACGGCCCGGCCGGCGACTCCCGCCGGCGACTCCCGCGGGCCGGGCACACGGGAAAGGGGCCGCACGCCCCTTGGCGTGCGGCCCCCGCAGGGCCGTGGTCCCGCTCCCGGCGCCTCAGGCGTCGCGCCTACGGAGCACCGCGTGACCGGCGACGGCCGCGGCGAGGGCCCACACGAGCAGGACCAGGACGGCCGTCCCGCTCCCGTACGGCCGGGTGTCCTGCGTCATCAGGACGGTGCCGGCGACGCTCGGCATGTACTCGCTGGCCGTCTCCAGCCACTTCGCGCCGACGACGGTCATCAGCTGCGGCAGGGCCAGCAGGACCATGATGAGCGAGGTGATCGTGCCGGCCGCGCTGCGCAGGACCGTCCCGATGCCGATGGACATCACCGCGAGCGCACCCAGGTAGACGGACGCCCCGAGGGCCGTCGCGAACAGGTCGCCGCCGGTGTAGGCGCCGTCCTCGCCCATGAGGGCGGCGGTGGTCAGCGACGCCAGCACGCTGAACACGAACCCGGCGACCGCGACGACCGCGACGACGACGCCCGTCTTGGCCAACAGCATCCGGCCGCGGGCCGGCACGCTCTGCAGCGTGGTGCGGATCGAACCGCTGGCGTACTCGCTGGTCAGCGCCAGCGTCG
Organism: Streptomyces sp. NPDC040432; assembly: GCF_055595445.1. Classification (NCBI taxonomy): domain Bacteria; kingdom Bacillati; phylum Actinomycetota; class Actinomycetes; order Kitasatosporales; family Streptomycetaceae; genus Streptomyces; species Streptomyces sp. NPDC040432. The sequence goes on from NZ_JBVIVP010000022.1 coordinate 119,794, forward strand.
CCAGTACGACCACGGTGAGCTGGGAGATCAGGAACGCCTGCGCGGCGGCGTGCGGGGCCGGGGAGGCGACGTCGACCCCCTTGGCGGCGCTGGCCGCGGCCGACATCCCGACCATCGCCGCGAAGCCCACGGTCAGGACCAGGCCGACGGCGAGGTTCCACCAGGTCGCCCGGACGCTGGAGAGCTTGGTCCACTCGAAGGCCAGGGCCCCCCGCAGACCACCGCCCCTGACGGGGCCGACGAGCCGGGGCGCGGGTGCGGTTGCTGTCGTCATGTCGATCACACCTTCTGGGCGTCGGCGGCGAGGGAAACGGAAGGGGTGGTGTACTCCACGCTCGAAGCGGTGAGTTCCATGTAGGCCTGCTCCAGGCTGGCCTTGCGCGGGCTCAGTTCGTGCACCGGCACCTGGTTCGCGAAGGCGAGGTCACCGATCTGCTCCAGGCTGCCGCCGACGACGATCAACTCGCCGTACCGCGCGTCGTCCTCCGGCTCGACGCTCATCCCGAAGCGGACCAGTTCGCGTCGCAGCACGTCGGGCTGCGTGGTGCGGACCTTCACCGCGTTCAGCGAGCTGCCCGCGATGACCTCCTCGATGGGGGCGTCGGCGATGACCTTGCCCCGGCCGATGACCACGAGGTGGTCGGCGGTCTCCTGCATCTCGCTCATCAGGTGGCTGGAGACGAAGACCGTGCGGCCCTCCGCGGCCAGCGAGCGCATCAACTCGCGGACCCAGCGCACCCCGTCGGGGTCGAGGCCGTTGACCGGCTCGTCGAACAGCAGCACCTTGGGGTCGCCCAGCAGCGCCGCCGCGATGCCGAGCCGCTGGCCCATGCCGAGCGAGAAGGAGCCGATCCGCTTCTTGGCGACCTCGGTGAGTCCGACGGTCTCCAGCACCTGGTTCACCCGCGAGGCCGGGATCCCGTTGCTGCGGGCCATGCCGAGCAGGTGGTGGTAGGCGGAGCGGCCGGGGTGTCCGGCGCGGGCGTCGAGCAGGGCGCCGACCTCCCGCAGCGGGTGGCGCAGGGACCCGTACGGCTTGCCGTCGATCAGCGCCCGGCCCGTCGTCGGCGCGTCCAGGCCGACGATCATCCGCATGGTCGTCGACTTGCCCGCGCCGTTGGGGCCGAGGAACCCGGTCACCTTGCCCGGGTTGATCTCGAAGGAAAGGTCGGACACGGCCGTCTTGTCGCCGTACCGCTTCGTGAGTCGGTCCAAAGTGATCATCGCCTGCTGGCTCCTTCCGAGGGCATACCAGGACTCTAGGAATTCCACGGACCCCGAACATCTGGCGATCGGCAACGAACGCACACGACTTTCGACAGGTCTTGGCGGCGCCGGCCCTCTTGTAGCTTGCTGGCATGCAGCGATGGCGTGCCGTTCGGCGGCGTACGGAGCGGTTGGTGGCGCGGGTGTCCGGGAGCCCGGGGGCCCGCCCCTTCGGCGAGCGCGGCACCCTGGTGCTGCTCGCCGTCCTCCTGGCGCCCGCGGTGCTGGAGGCCGGCCGGCTCACGTCCGCCCCGGGGCCCTGGCTCGCGGCCCTGCTGATGATCACCGCCGCGGTCGCGGTGGAACGCACCGTCCCGCTGTTGTCCCTGCTGCTCGCCGCCGCGCTGTGCGGGCTCTACCCCTGGCTGGGCAGCAGCGTGTGGACCGCCGTGGCGGCCCTCGTCCTCAGTTTCCTCGCCGGGAGCAGGCTGACCGCGCCCGCACGGGCGCACGCCGTGTTCGCCCTGGTGGCCCTCACCGGGCTGGCCGTGACGGCCGGGTTCGCCGAGATGAAGGACTGGCTGAGCCTGCTGATGGTGGGCTTCGCCACCTCCGTCCTGCCGTGGTGGGTGGGCTACTGGTGGAGCCGGCGCGCCGCGCTCATGCACGCCGGATGGGAGCGCGCGGAGCGACTGGAATGGAAACAGCGCTGGATCGCCGAGCAGGCCCGGCTCAAGGAACGCTCGCGGATCGCCGAGGACATCCATGATTCTCTCGGCCACGAACTGAGCGTCATGGCCCTGCTGTCCGGGGCCCTCGAACTGGCCCGGGGGGTCCCCGAGGAGCACCGGGCGACGATCACGCAGCTGCGCGAGCGGTGCACGCGGGCCTCCGAGCAACTGCACGAGGTGATCGGGCTGCTCCGCGACGAGGGCAGCCCCTCCCCGCTGAGCCCCTCCGACGAGTCGGTCGCCGATCTGGTGCGCCGCTTCGAACGGTCCGGGATGGCGGTGCGGTTCGTCGAGGAGGGCGAGGACGCCCCACCGCTCGCGCTGCTCGCCGACCGGGCGGCCTACCGGGTGGTGCAGGAGGCCCTGACGAACGCGACGAAGCACGCGCCGGGCGCGGCGATCACCGTACGGGTCACCCACCGCCCCCGTGAAAGCGTCGTGTGGGTCTTCAACAAGCTGCCGGACCGACCGGCCGACGCCCCGGCCGTGGGCAGCGGCTCGGGGCTGATCGGGCTGGACGAACGGGTTCGGCTGGCCGGTGGCTCGCTGCGGACCGGCCCCGGATCGGGCGGCTTCGAGGTACTGGCGCGGCTGCCGAGGAACCCGTCGGCGGCGCCGGACGGGCCCGACGGTGCGGACGCCGCCCGACCGGCCGGGACGGCCCGGGGCGCCGGAGGGTTCGAGGAGACCGAGCCCTACCCGCATCCGGAGGCGGCGCCGCCACCGGGCCGCAGTCACTCGGGGGCGGCCCTCGGCCGGGCCCGGTCCCGGCTGCGGCGCGACGTGCGGCGGGCCGGGCGGGTCCCCGTGCTGATCGGGGCGGGCCTCGTCGTCCTGCTGGTCGGGCTGTACGTCTTCACGTCCGCGCTCACCTCGCTGGACCCCGGGGACTACGCGCGGATCCGGCCGGGCCAGCCGCGGGCCGAGCTGGCGGCGGTCCTGCCCGAGCGCCGGATCAGCAAACCGCCGCCGGTCGTCTCCGAACCGCCGGTGCCGGCGGGGACGTCCTGCGAGTACTACCGGACGGGCGGGAACGTCCTCCAACTCGGCAACCGCATGTACCGGTTGTGCTTCAAGGATGATCTGCTGGTGGCCAAGGACAGTCTGTGACAACGAAGCCCGAGGAGCGGACGATGCGCGTACTTCTCGCCGACGACGAAATGATCATCCGGGCGGGGGTCCGTTCCATCCTGACCACCGACCCGGACATCGAGGTGGTGGCGGAGGCCTCCGACGGCCGCGAGGCCGTCGAACTGGCCCGCAAACACCGGCCCGACGTCGCCCTGCTCGACATCCGGATGCCCGAGATGGACGGGCTGACCGCCGCCGGGGAACTCCGCGGCACCAACCCGGAGACCGGGGTGATCATGCTGACCACCTTCGGGGAGGACAAGTACATCGAGCGGGCCCTCGACGCGGGGGTGGCCGGGTTCCTGCTGAAGGCCTCCGACCCGCGGGACCTGATCGCCGGCGTCCGGGCGGTCGCGGGCGGCGGCTCCTGCCTGTCGCCGCTGGTCGCCCGCAGGCTGATGACCGACCTGCGCCGGGCGCCCGCGCAGCGCGGCGAGGATCCGGGCGGTCGCACCGACCTGCTGACGCAGCGCGAGCGCGAGGTCCTCGGGATGCTGGGCGCCGGTCTGTCGAACGCGCAGATCGCCGAGCGGCTCCACCTGGTCGAGGGCACCATCAAGACGTACGTGAGCGCGATCCTCGCCCAGTTGGGGGTGCGCAACCGGGTCCAGGCGGCGATCATCGCCTACAAGGCGGGCCTGGTGGAGGACGGCGGCGACCTCCGGTAGGCCGCCGCGCGCCACCGCCGACTCAGCCGGCCCGGGACCCGGTGTCCCTGATGAAGCGGGCCAGCCTGCGCGCCCCCTCGACCGCGTCGGCGGTGGTCAGGTAGCTGCACGAGAGCCTGATGCGACGGTCCCCGGCGTCGTCGAGGTGGAAGTGGCGCATCGGGGTCCAGATCACCCCGTAGTCCTGAGCCGACCGGTGCAGCGCCGCCTCGTCCGCCGGGAACGGCACGTCGAGGGTCAGGAAGAACCCGCCGCGGGGGTCGTTCCAGCCGACTCCCGCCGACCGGGGCGCGCCCGGCGGCAGTTCCTCCGCCAGGGTGTCCCGGATGAGGGACATGGTCCGCCGGTAGTGGCGGGCCGCCGCCTCGTTGGCGCGCCGCAGCCCGCCCCCGCCGCGCAGCAGCAGGCCGGCGACGGCGGCCTGGCCCAGGCTGGAGGTGTTCACCGTCACCATGCTCTTGATCTTGGCCAGTTCGGCGGCGAGCAGGGTCGGCGGGCCCCCGTCGGCGCTCTCGACGTGCTGGTCGGCGACCACGAACCCGACGCGGGCGCCGGGGAAGGCGGTCTTGGCGAAGGAACCCAGGTAGAGGACCCGCCGGTCGGTGTCGAGGGACTTCAGCGTGGGGTGGCGGACCGTGCTGAACACTCCGTACGGGTTGTCCTCCAGGATGAGGAGGTCGGCCCGCGCCGCCGCGTCGAGGAGCTCGGTGCGCCGCGCGCGGCTCATGCTGACGCCCGAGGGGTTGGAGCAGTCGGGCACCACGTAGAGGGCCCTGGCCCTGCGGCCCCCGGCCTCGATCTCCCGGACCGCGCGGTCGAGGGCCTCCGGGCTCACGCCGTCGTCGCCGCCGGGGACGGCCACGACCGGTATCCCGAGCACGCCGGCCGCGCCGGTGATCCCGACGTAGCAGGGGCTGTCGACGAGGAGCACGTCCCGGGGGTCCCGGAACAGCGTGCGCAGGGCCAGCACGATGGCTTCCTGGCAGCCGACGGTGACGACGACGGCGGCCGGGTCCACGATCAGGTCCTCGTCGACCTCCAGCATGCGGGCGACCAGGTCGCGGATCTGCCCCGCCGTCTCCCCGTACTGGTAGAGCGCGGTGCGGATCCGTTCCTCGGAGTGACCGAGGCCCCGCAGGTGGTCGAGGTAGGTGTCGATGAGGCCGGGGATCCGCGCGACGTCGAAATCGCCCTCGTAGGGGCGGCCCGGCGCGAAGGAGATCGCGTCCGGGTAGCGGGAGGTGACCTCGTTGAGGAAGTTCATGGTGTCGAGCGTCGGGTCGGACAGGCTGGCGTGCAGCGCCGTCCGGCGCAGGACCCGGCCGGGGCCCCCGTCGAGGACCCGGCCGGGGTCCGCGGTCCGGGCGGTGGTGGTCATCCGGGGCTCCTGTCCTGTGCGGGCCGGCCGGGTCCGGGCAGGACGACGGTGGCCGCGTCGATCGTGGCGGTCGTGGCGTGGCCGGTGAGGACCATGGTGTCGGCGAACTCCTCCGCCAGCAGCGTGAGCATCCGGTGGACGCCTTCGGTGCCCCCGGCGGCGAGCGCGTACAGCGCGGGCCGGCCGACGAGGACGGCGCGGGCGCCGAGGGCGAGGGCGGCCAGTACGTCGGACCCGTCGCGGACGCCGCCGTCCAGCAGGACCGGGCAGCGGCCCCGGACGGCGGCCACCACCTCGGGCAGCGCGTCGAGGGTGGCGGGCGCTCCGTCGAGCTGGCGGCCTCCGTGGTTGGACACGATGATCCCGGCGACGCCCGCGGCGACGGCCGCCTCGGCGTCGGCGGCGGTGAGGACGCCCTTCGCGAGGACGGGCAGGCCGCTCCCGTCCCGCAGCCGGGCCACCGCGCTCCAGTCCAACGCACGGTCGAAGGCCAGCCGGCTGTGCGCGCCCGGGGTGGCCGCACCCGCGGCGGCGGAACCGGCCAGGTTCACCGGCCCGATGTGGGCGGGCACCTCGAAGCCGTTGCGCAGGTCGCGCAACCGGCGGCCGGTGAAGGGGGTGTCGACGGTGAGGACGAGCGCCCGGTATCCGGCGGCGGCGGCGCGGCGGGCGAGCCCGAGGGTGAGGCCCGGTTCGCGGAACCAGTACAGCTGGAGCCACAGCGGGGCGGTGGCCGCCTCGGCGACCCGTTCCAGGAGCTGTCCGGCGAACGTGCTGACGACGAGCGGTACGCCGAGCCGGCCGGCGGCGCGGGCGGTGCCGCACTCGCCGTCCGGGTGGACGAGCCCGTGGTAGGCGACGGGGGCGATCCCGACGGGAACGGTCCAGCGGGAGCCGAGCACCTCCACCGAGGTGTCCGGTTCCTCGATGCCGGGCAGGGCCCTGGGGCGCAGGCGCACGGCGTCGAAGACGGCCTCGTTCGCCGCGAGGGTGCGTTCCCGACCCGCCCCGCCCGCGATGAAGTCCCATACCTCGGGCTCCAGTCGGGCGCGCGCCCGGTCGGCGAAGTCGGCCGGGGTCAGTTCCGGGGCGCCGGGTCGGTGCGGCGGGAGGGGACGGGGCGCCGCCCGGCCGGGCCCGGCCGGCCCGGGCGGGGTTCGGGGGTGGGCCGCGGCCGTCATCGGCCGGCCACTTCCCGTTCCCGCTCGACTGCCTCGTACAGCGCCTTGATGTTGGAACTGCCGAAGCCCCGGGCCCCGTTGCGTTGGATGTACTCGTAGAAGAGCGTGCCGCGCGGGTAGGGCGAGCGGGTGAAGATCTGCAGCAGGTAGCCCCATTCGTCGCGGTCCGCGAGGACGCTCGTCGCGCGCAGTTCGGCGATGCGGTCCGCGAGGCCGCCGACCCGGCGGGCGAGCAGGTCGTAGTAGGCGGCCGGGGTCTTCAGGAATTCCACGCCCTGACCGCCGAGGGTGCGGACCGATTCGACGATGTCGTCCACGAGGAAGGCCAGGTGCTGGACGCCGGCGCCGTTGTGCGCGGCCAGGAACCGGTCTATCTGGCCGGGCAGTCGGGAGTCGTCGGGCTCGATGAGGGTGAAGGTCACTCCGCCGTCCGCGTTGCGCACCACGATGGAGTCCATCGCCTGCTCGCCGACCTGGATGTACTCAGACGAGTAGTACGGCATCCCGAAGGCGGCCTCGTAGAACGCGGCCGTCGCGCGCAGGGTGCCCGCCTCCAGGCACACGGCGACGTGGTCGAGGACGGGCCGGGCCCCGGAGCCAGCGGTGTCGGCGGCCGGGAGCAGGGCCCAGTCCCGGTCGGGCGGCAGGTGCCCGGCGGGCCCCCCGGACGTGGGCAGCAGGGTGTGCCGGAGGTCCCCGAAGCCGGAGACCACGGCGTACTCGCCGCCCTGACCACGGACCCGGGAGGGCTCGGGCCGGTGGTGGACGGCCGCGCCGGCGAGCACGGCCCGGTCGAAGGTCTCCGTCACGTCGGCGCAGGTGAACGCCAGGTCGGCGATGGAGTCGCCGTGCAGCTCCACGTATCCGGCGACCGGTCCGTCCGGTCGCAGGGCCTGGGTGACGACGAGGGTGACCGAGCCGGCGCGCAGCACGGTGGACCTTCGATCACGCGTCCCGGTGGCCGGACCGGCCACGGCCACCGGCGTGAAACCGAGGCTGTCGATGAGGAAGCCGGCGGCTTCGCGGTCGTCGGAAACGTACAGCTCGGCGTAGGCGATGGCACTCGGCGGCATGGCGGCTCCAAGAACGGGTGAATGCCCTCAAGAGCCCGCAGGAAAGGGCTCGGGCATTCTCTGCCAGCAAAATTGGACGTGAATTCGAGTAACAGTCTACAAATCCGCCATATACCCCGGCTATCCGCCGGATATCCAATGCCTCAAGACCCCCGGATAAGCCCGAACAATCGATTGACCTGCACGTCAGCGGGTTGTTAGCGTCCAAGTTCTCATTAATCGAATGATGCTCCAGCGGCATTTCATAGATTGCATCGCACCACGCAATGGCCGGGTGGTCCGGCGGACGAATGTGAGGGACAGTGTCTGAGTTCGCTGCCGTTCGGCACGGTCTGACCAGCGCACAGCACGAGGTGTGGCTCGCCCAGCAGATGGATCCGCGGAGCACCCACTACAAGACCGGATCGAGCCTGGAGATCAGCGGGCCGATCGACCGCGCCGTGCTGGGCGCCGCCCTCCGGCACACCCTGGCCGGGACGGAGACGCTGTGCTCCCGCTTCCTCGTCGACGAGGAGGGCCCCCACCGGGTGCACTGCCCGATCGCCCCGCCGGACCGGGCCGACGAGGACGCCCCGACGGCCGCGGACGGCAGCCCCCTCACCCCGGTACGGCTGGCGCACTTCGACCTCACCGGGCACGAGGACCCCGAGGGCGAGGCGCTGCGCCTGATGGAGGCCGACCGGGCGACGCCCGTGGCCCTGGACCGCCCCGGCCTCAGCAGCCACGCCCTGTTCACGCTCGGCCCGGACCGCCACATGTACTACCTGGGCGTCCACCACATCGTCCTCGACGGCACGAGCATGTCCCTCTTCTACGAGCGGCTCGCCGCCGTGTACGCGGCCCTGTTGGGCGGGGGTCCGGTGCCGCCCGCCTCCTTCGGCGACATGGACCGGCTCGTCACCGGCGAGGAGACCTACCGCGCCTCCGCCCGGTACGAGAAGGACCGCGCCCACTGGACCGGCCTGTTCGCCGACCGCCCCGACCCGGTGTCCCTCACCGGCCGCAGCAGCCGCCTCGCCCTCGCCGGCACCCGGGTCGGCCTGCGCCTGGCCCCGGAACGGACCCGGATCCTCGACGAGGTCGCCGCGGCGCACGACTCCTCCTGGGCCCGGATCGTCATCGCCGGCGTCGCCGCCTTCCTGCACCGCATGACGGGCGCCGAGGACATCGTCGTGTCCGTGCCCGTGACCGGCCGCCACGGCGCCAACGCCCGCACCACGCCCGGCATGGTCTCCAACCAGTTGCCGCTGCGGCTCACCGTCCGCCCCGGCACGACCTTCACCGAGCTGATCGCCGAGGTGTCCACCGCCCTGAGCGCCCTGATGGCCCACAGCCGCTACCGGGGCGAGGACCTCAACCGCGAGCTCGGCCTGTCCGGTGGCGCGGGCGTACTCGGCCCGACCGTCAACGTCCTGCCCTACACCCGGCCCGTGGACTTCGCCGGTTCGCCCGGCGTGATGCGCAGCCTCGGCTCGGGACCGACCACCGACCTCAACTTCGTCCTGACGGGCACCCCCGCGTCCGGGATCCGCGTCGACTTCGAGGGGAACCCGCAGCTCTACGACGCCGAGGAGCTCCGCTCGCTCCAGGAACGCTTCGTCGGCCTGCTGGAGGACCTGACGGCCGATCCGGCCGCGGCGGTCGGCGGGGCCGTCCTGCTCGGCGACGAGGAACGCCGGCGCGTCCTGTCCGACTGGAACGACACCGCGCACGAGGTCCCCGCGACCACCCTGGCGGACCTGCTGGCGGCGCAGGCCGCCCGCACCCCGCAGGCGCGGGCCCTCGTCTTCGAGGGCACTGCCCACACCTACGCCGAGCTCGACGCCCGCGCCGAACGGCTGGCCCGCGCCCTGACGGCCCGCGGGGCCGGACCGGAGACGTTCGTCGCCGTGGCCCTGCCCCGGTCCGCGGAACTGGTCGTCGCGCTGCTCGGCGTACTGAAGGCGGGAGCCGCGTACGTCCCCGTCGACCCGGGATACCCGGCCGACCGCATCGCGCACATCCTCGGGGACGCCGGCGCCATGCTGGTGCTGACCTCGCGGGAGACCGAGGGACGACTGCCCGACGACGGCACCCCCCGCCTGCTGCTCGACGCCCCCGGGACGGCCGACGACGCGCACGCCGTGGCCGCGGACACCGCCCCGGCCGCCCGGCCGGCCCTCCACCCCCGGCACCCCGCCTACGTCATCTACACCTCGGGATCCACCGGCCGCCCCAAGGGCGTCGTGGTCTCGCACGAAGCCATCGTGAACCGGCTCGCCTGGATGCAGGACACCTACCGCCTCGACGCCTCCGACCGCGTCCTGCAGAAGACACCGTCCGGCTTCGACGTGTCCGTGTGGGAGTTCTTCTGGCCCCTGACCGAGGGCGCGACCCTGGTCGTCGCCCGGCCCGAGGGCCACATGGACCCGGCCTACCTCACCGACGTCGTCGCCCGCGAAGGCATCACCACCCTGCACTTCGTGCCGTCGATGCTCGACGTGTTCCTGGGCGAGCCGGCCGCCGCCGCGGCCCTCACCGGCGTCCGCCGCGTCTTCTGCAGCGGCGAGGCCCTCTCCCCCGAACTCACCGCCCGGTTCCTGGCCCTGACCGACACCCCCCTGCACAACCTGTACGGGCCGACGGAAGCCGCCGTCGACGTCACGTACTGGCCGTGCGCCGCCGCCGACGGCCCGGTCCCCATCGGTCTGCCCGTCTGGAACACCCGGATGTACGTCCTGGACGCCGCGCTGCGACCGGTTCCGCCAGGCGTGCCCGGCGAGCTGTACATCGCCGGCGTGCAGCTCGCGCGCGGCTACCTGGGCCGGCCGGCCCTCAGCGCCGAACGGTTCACCGCCGACCCGTACGGCCCCACCGGCACCCGCATGTACCGCACCGGCGACCTCGCCCGATGGAACCACCGCGGACACCTGGAGTACATCGGCCGTGCCGACCACCAGGTCAAGCTCCGCGGCTTCCGCATCGAACTCGGCGAGATCGAGTCCGCCCTGCTGGCCCTGCCCGGCATCGGCCGGGCCGCGGTGCTCCTGCGCGAGGACCAGCCGGGCGACCAGCGCCTCGTCGCCTACCTCGTGCCGGCCGCCGCCGGCCGCCCCGACCCCGACGCGCTCACCGGGCCGCTGCGCGAACGGCTCCCCGACCACATGGTCCCCTCGGCCTTCGTCGTCGTGGACGCCCTGCCCGTCACACCCAACGGCAAGCTGGACCGCAAGGCCCTGCCCGCCCCCTCGTACACGAGCCGCACCCGGCGCCGCGCCCCGCGCACCCCGCGCGAGGAGATCCTCCGCACCCTGTTCGCGGAGGTCCTCGGCGTCGACGAGCCCGGCATCGACGACAGCTTCTTCGAACTCGGCGGACACTCCCTGCTCGCCACCCGCCTGATCAGCCGCGTCCGCACCGCGCTCGGCACCGAGCTGACGATCCAGCAGGTCTTCGAATTCCCGACCGTCGCCGCGCTCGCCGCCCTCACCGGCGCCGGCCGGGCCCGTACCGCGGTCACCGCCCGGCAGCGACCCGAACGGCTCCCGCTGTCCTTCGCCCAGCAACGCCTCTGGTTCCTCCACCAGTACGAGGGGCCCTCCGCGCTCTACAACATCCCGGCCGCGCTGCGCCTGACCGGGCCCGTCGACGAAACGGCCCTCGCGGCCGCGATCGGGGACGTCGTCGCCCGGCACGAAAGCCTGCGGACCGTCTTCGCCGAGGACGAGCAGGGCCCCCACCAGGTCGTCCTCACCCCCGAGCGGGCCGCGCCCCGCCTGGAGGTCACCGCCTGCGACGCCGAACGCATCGACGCGGAACTGGCCCTCGCCGCCCGCCACCCCTTCGACCTGGCCCGCGAAACACCGCTGCGCGCCACGCTGTTCACGCTCGCCCCGCAGCAACACGTCCTGCTGCTGGTGCTCCACCACATCGCCGGTGACGGCTGGTCGCTGGCCCCGCTCGCCCGGGACCTGGGCACCGCCTACGCCGCCCACCTCACCGGGGCGACCTCACCCGGCCGGGCGCCGCTGCCCGTCCAGTACGCCGACCACGCACTGTGGCAACACGAACTCCTCGGCGCCGCCGACGACGCCGACGGCGAGGGCAGCCGACAGCTCAACCACTGGCGGACGGCCCTGGCCGGACTGCCCGAACGCCTCGAACTCCCCACCGACCGGCCCTACCCGGCCCGCCGCACCAACGCCGGCGCCCGCCTGGACCTGTCCGTCCCGGCCGACCTGCACCGCTCACTGGCCGCCCTCGCCGGCGAGACCCGCACCAGCGTGTTCATGGTGCTCCAGGCCGCCCTCGCCGGCCTCCTGACGCGGCTCGGCGCGGGCGAGGACGTCCCGATCGGCTCGACGATCGCGGGGCGCACCGACGCCGGGGTGGAGGACCTCGTCGGTTTCTTCGTCAACACCCTCGTCCTGCGCACCGACACCTCCGGCGACCCCACGTTCCGCGAGCTGCTCGGCCGGGTCCGCGACACCGACCTCGCCGCGTTCGACCACCAGGACGTGCCCTTCGAGCGGCTCGTCGAGGCCCTCAACCCGGACCGCGGGGCACCCCACCACCCGCTGTTCCAGGTGATGCTGACCTTCGACACCACCCAGCAGGACGCCCTCGGCGAGCTGGGCCGGCTGCCGGGACTGCGGACCGAGCTGGTGCCCCTGCACACCGGACTGTCCAAGTTCGACCTGGCGTTCGCCTTCGACGAGAGCCGGGACGCCGACGGCACGGCCGCCGGGCTGCGCCTCGCCGTCGAGTACAGCACCGAGCTCTTCGACACGGACACGGCCCGCGCCCTCTCGGAACGGCTCCTGCGACTCCTCACCGCCGTCGCCGCCGACCCGACGGCACGCCTCACGGCCGTCGACGTACTGGCCCCGGGCGAGGAACACCGACTGCTGGTCGACGCCAACCGGCCCGACCCGACGACGCCGGCACCCGGCAGCGCCGACGCCACCCTGCCCGAACTCTTCGAGCGGCAGGCCGCCCGCTTCCCCGACCGCACCGCCCTCACCTTCGAGGACACCTCCCTCACGTACGCGGAGCTCAACGCCCGCGCCAACCGGCTCGCCCGACGGCTGACCGCGCGCGGCATCGGCCCGGACTCCCTGGTCGCGCTGGCACTGCCCCGCTCCACCGAGCTGGTGACCGCACTGCTCGCCGTGGTCAAGGCCGGCGCCGCCTACGTGCCCCTCGACCCCGACTACCCGGCCGACCGCCTCGCCTACGTGCTGTCCGACGCCGCCCCCGCCGTCCTCCTCACCGACCGGGACACCGCGGCCCGACTGCCCGCCCACGACGTGCCGCGCATCGTCGTCGCCGGCCCGGACCCCACCGGCGCCGAGGCCGAGGCCGACCTCCGCGACGGCGACCTCCGGCAGGAGGAGCGGACCCGACGGCTGGACCCGCGCGACACCGCGTACGTCATCTACACCTCGGGCTCCACCGGCCGCCCCAAGGGCGTGGCCGTCCCGCACCACAACGTCGTACGCCTCTTCTCCGCGACCGAGCACTGGTTCGGCTTCGACGAGCAGCAGGTGTGGACCCTCTTCCACTCCTACGCCTTCGACTTCTCCGTCTGGGAGCTCTGGGGAGCACTGCTCCACGGCGGCCGGCTCGTCGTCGTCCCGCACTCCGTGACCCGCGACCCCGTCGCGTTCCTCGGACTGCTGGAACGCGAACGCGTCACCGTGCTGAACCAGACGCCGTCGGCGTTCCACCAACTGGCCGCCGCGGACCGCGAACACGCCCCGGACCTGGCACTGCGCACGATCGTGTTCGGCGGCGAGGCCCTGGACCTGTCCCGGCTGCGCGACTGGTACGAACGGCACCCGCAGGACGCCCCGGCCCTCGTCAACATGTACGGGATCACCGAGACCACCGTCCACGTGTCCCACTTCCCGGTGGACCGGGCCACGGCCGAGGCCGCCACCGCAAGCACCATCGGCGTCAACATCCCCGACCTGCGCGTCTACGTCCTCGACGGACGACTGCGGCCCGCCGCGGCCGGCGTCACCGGCGAGATGTACGTGGCGGGCGCCGGCCTCGCCCGCGGCTACCTCGGCCGACCCGGCCTCACCTCGGACCGTTTCCCCGCCGACCCCTACGCCGCCCTCTTCGGCGAACGGGGCACCCGCATGTACCGCACCGGCGACCTGGCCAGGCGCCGCGCCGACGGCGGACTCGACTACCTGGGCCGCGCCGACCACCAGGTGAAGATCCGCGGCTTCCGCATCGAACTCGGCGAGATCGAGGCCGTACTGGCCGCGCACCCCGACGTCACCGACGTCACCGTGCGGCTGCGCGAGGACGTCCCCGGCGACCTGCGGCTCGCCGCCTACGTCGTGACCCGGGCCGGCGGCCCGTCCGCCCGGGCCCTGCACGACCACGCCGCCGCCCAGCTCCCCGAGCACATGGTGCCCTCCGCGTTCGTCACCCTCGACGCCCTCCCGCTGACCCCCAACGGCAAGCTCGACACCAAGGCGCTGCCCGCCCCCGCCCACGAGACGCGCACGACCGGACGGGCCCCGCGCGGCCCCCGCGAGGAGATCCTCACGGCCCTCTTCGCGGAGGTCCTGGCCGTACCCCGGATCAGCATCGACGACAGCTTCTTCGACCTCGGCGGCCACTCCCTGCTCGCGACCCGCCTCGCCGGCAGGATCCGTACGGCCCTGGGCGTGGAACTGTCCGTCCGGCAGCTGTTCGAGACGCCGACCGTCGCCGGGGTCGCCGCGACCCTCGACGACGCGGAGCGTGCCCGCACCCCGCTGACCGCCGGCCCGCGCCCCGACCGCCTCCCGCTGTCCTCGTCGCAGCAACGGCTGTGGTTCCTGCACCGGCTCGAAGGCCCCTCCCCCACCTACAACATCACCGGCGCGCTGCGCCTGACCGGCCCCCTCGACCCCGAGGCGCTGCGCGGCGCCTTCCAGGCCGTCATCGTCCGCCACGAAAGCCTGCGGACGGTCTTCACCGAGGACACCCTCGGCGCCCGACAGACCGTCCTCGCACCCGGAACGGTCCGCTTCGAACTGCCCGTCCGCGACACCACCGAGGAACGGCTCGACGCGGACCTGACCCGCGCCGGCGGTCACTCCTTCGACCTGACCCGCGACGTCCCCGTCCGCGCCGAACTGTTCCGCCTCGCCCCGACCGAACACGCCCTGCTGCTGTCGGTCCACCACATCGCGGGCGACGGCTGGTCGTTGGGTCCGCTCGTCCGCGACCTGGCGACCGCCTACACCGCGCTCGCCGCAGGCCGCGCCCCCGACTGGACACCGCTGCCCGTCCAGTACGCGGACTACGCGCTGTGGCAGACCGACCTGCTCGGCGACCCCGCCGACCCCACCGGTGTGGCGGGCCGCCGGCTCGCCCACTGGAAGCAGGCCCTCGCCGGCGCTCCCGACCTCCTGGAGCTCCCCACCGACCGGCCCCGCCCGGCCGTCGCCTCGCACCGGGGCGGCCGGGTCCCGGTGACCGTCCCGGCCGACCTGCACCGCCGGCTGGCCTCACTGGCCCGCGAGTCCCGGACCACCGTGTTCATGGTCCTCCAGGCGGCCCTGGCCACCCTGCTGAACCGGATGGGCGCGGGCGAGGACATCCCGATCGGCACCCCGGTCGCGGGCCGCTCCGACGACGCCCTCGACGACGCCGTCGGCTTCTTCGTCAACACCCTGGTCCTGCGCACCGACACCTCCGGCGACCCGACGTTCCGCGAACTGCTGGACCGCGTACGCGAAGCCGACCTGACGGCCTACGCCCACCAGGACCTGCCCTTCGAGCGCCTCGTCGACGTACTGAGCCCGGCCCGTTCGCTGTCGCACAACCCCCTGTTCCAGGTCCTCCTGAGCCTGGACACCACGCAGCAGAACGCGCTCGCGGCCATGTCCGCCGCCGGTTTCGCCGTGACGCCGATCCCCGTCGAGAGCGGCGTCGCGAAGGTCGACCTGGCCGTCGAACTCGCCGAGCACCGTGCGGCCGACGGCTCCCCCGCCGGCCTCGCAGGAGCCGCCGAGTTCAGCACCGACCTCTTCGACGAGGCCACCGTCCGCTCCCTCGTCGCACGCTTCCTGCGCCTGCTCGACACCCTCGCCCACGACCCCGACCTGCGGATCACGCAGCCGTCCGTGCTCGACGCCGACGAACTGCGCCGCGTACTCGTCGAGTGGAACGACACCCCCCGCCCGGCGGACCCCCGGACCTTCGCCGAGTACGTCGAACGACACGCCGCCGAGGCCCCGCACCGACCGGCCGTCGAATCCGAGGACGGCACCCTGACGTACGCCGAACTCAACGCGCGCGCCAACCGGCTGGCCCGCCGGTTCCTCGAACGGGGCGTCCGCGCCGAACAGTTCGTCGCGCTGGCCGTGCCCCGTTCGGCCGACCTGGTGACCGCCACCCTCGCCGCCTTCAAGGCGGGCGCCGCCTACGTGCCGATCGACCCCGCCTACCCCGCGGAACGCATCGCGTACCTGGTCGAGGACGCCGCCCCGACCCTGATCGTCACCACCGCGGCCGTCGCGGACACGCTGCCCGACACGAGCGTCCCGCTGCTCCTCCTGGACGACGCCACCACCGGCGCGGAGCTCGCCGCGCTGCCCGCGCACGACGTCACCGACGCGGAACGGCACGGCCCGCGCCGCGCCACCCACCCGGCGTACATGATCTACACGTCCGGCACCACCGGCCGCCCCAAGGGTGTCGTCGTCACGCACTCCGGTCTCCCCGGACTCCTCGACATCTTCACCGGCGCCTGCGCCACCGGCCCCGGCAGCAAGGTCCTCCAACACCTCTCCCCGAGCTTCGACGCGGCCTTCTGGGAACTGTCGATGGGCCTCCTCACCGGGGCGACCCTGGTCGTCGCACCGGCCGGCCTCACCCCGGGACCGGAGCTGGCCGCGCTCGCGAACCGCTTCGACGCCACCCACCTGAGCCTGACCCCCGCCGTCCTCAAACTGCTGCCCGGGGACGCGCTGCCCACCGTCACGACCCTCGTCGTGGGCGCGGAGACGAGCCCGCCGGAGCTGGTGGAACGCTGGTCCGCGGGCCGTATCCTGCTCAACTCGTACGGCCCGACGGAAACCACCGTCTGCTCCACCATGAGCCGCCCCCTGTCCGGGCCCGTCACCCCGCCCATCGGCGCCCCCATCGCCAACAGCTCCGTCTACGTCCTCGACGCCGCCCTGCGGCCGGTGCCCCCCGGCGTCCCCGGCGAGCTCTACGCGGCCGGCTCCCACCTGGCCCGCGGCTACCACGGCCGGGCCGCGCTCACCGCGGAACGCTTCGTGTCCGACCCGTACGGAGCCCCCGGTACCCGCATGTACCGCACGGGCGACCTGGTGCGCTGGCTGCCCGGCGGCGAGCTGGAGTACCTGGGCCGCGTCGACACCCAGGTCAAGATCCGCGGATTGCGGATCGAGCCCGCCGAGATCGAGTCCGTCCTCGTCGAACGCCCCGAACTGGCCCGGGCCGCCGTCATCGTCCGCGAGGACAGCCCGGGCGACCGCCGGCTCGTCGCGTACGTCGTCCCCGAGCCCGGCCACGCCCCGGACGTGCGCCGGCTCCGCGCCGACCTGCGCGGCATCCTCCCCGACCACATGATCCCCACCGCGTTCGTCCCCCTCGACGTCCTGCCCCTGACGATCAACGGAAAGCTCGACCGCAAGGCGCTGCCCGCCCCCGACTACACCGGGCAGTCCTCGGGCCGCCCCCCGCGCACCCCGCGCGAACGGCAGCTGTGCGCACTGTTCTCCGAGATCCTGGGCCAGGGGTCCGTCGGCGTCGACGACGGCTTCTTCGACCTCGGCGGCGACAGCATCCTCTCCATCCAGCTCGTCGGTCGGGCCCGCGCGGCAGGGCTCGTCCTGTCGGTGCGCGACGTCTTCGAGCACCAGACGCCCGCAGGGCTCGCCGAAGCGGCGACGGCCGCGGACGGTCCGCAGGGCACCGGAGCGCTCGTACCGGGGGCCGGTACGTCCCCGTACGGGGACGCGCCGACGACACCGATGATGGGATGGTTCGCCGACCTCGGCTCCGACCGGGCCGCGTTCAACCAGTCGGCCGTCCTGCACGCGCCCGCCGTCCTGGACTTCGACGCCCTGGGCCGCGCGCTGGGGACCGTGCTCGACCACCACGACGCCCTGCGGATGCGGGTCGCCGACGACTGGACCGTCACCGTGCCCGAGCCGGGTTCCGTGACCGCCGCCGACTGCCTGACCCGCTTCGACGCCACCGGTCTCGACGACGACGCGGTGGACACCGCCGTGACCCGGCTGGCCCGCGACGCCCGGTCCCGGCTCGACCCTGCGGCCGGCCGCATGCTCCGGGCCGTCTGGATCGACCGGGGACCAGACCGGGACGGCCTCCTCGTCCTCGTCGCGAACCACCTCGTCATGGACGGCGTCACCTGGCGGATCGTGATCCCCGACCTGGTCACCGCCTACGAGGGCGGCACCCTCACCCCGGTCGGCACCCCGTGGCGGCACTGGACCCGCTCCCTCGCCGACCTCGCGCTCGACGCGCGGACCGAGGCACAGCTCGACCACTGGAGCACCGTCCTCGGCGGCACACCCCCCGCGCTGCGCGTGGACCGGACCCGCGACACCCACGCGGACGCGGGGGAGGTCACCGCCGAACTCGACGCGGAAACCACCGAAGCCCTGCTGACCTGGGTACCGGGCACCGTCAACGCCGGCATCAACGACGTCCTGCTGACCGCGTTCGCGGTCGCCGTCGCCGACTGGCGGCGCGACCGGGGCGGCGACCCGGACGCCCCGGTGGTGGTGGACCTGGAGAGCCACGGCCGGCACGAGGACGCCGTCCCCGGCACCGACCTCAGCCGCACGGCGGGCTGGTTCACCTCCATGTACCCGGTGCGCCTGAACCCGGTGCGCCCGAACCCGACGGCGCACGGCTCCGGCATCACCCCCGGCCGTGCCCGTACCCTGCCGGCCCTGGTACCGGCCCTGATACCGGCCCTGAAGGCCGTCAAGGAACAGCTCCGTTCCGTACCCGGCAACGGTCTCGGCTACGGCCTGCTGCGGCACCTGAACCCCGCCGGCCGGGCCGTCCTCGCCGCCCTGCCGGTGCCCGAGTTCGGCTTCAACTACCTGGGCCGCATCGGCCGGGGCGCCGGGGAGGCCGCCGCCTGGTCCGTCGCCGGGGCCGACGTCGCGGGCATCGACGGGGCCATGCCCCTGGCCCACCCGGTGGACCTCAACGCCTCGGCACGCGAGACCCCTACCGGCACCCGACTGACGGCCACCTGGACCTACGCGGCGGCCGTACTGCGGCCCGAGGACGTCCGTGAGCTGTCGCAGGCCTGGTTCGCCGCCCTCAAGCGCCTCGTCGAGGAGGCCCGCCGCCCGGACGCCACCGGCCTCACCCCGTCCGACGTCACCCACCCGACGGTCACGCAGGCCGAGATCGAGCACCTGGAGTCCGTCGTCCCCGGACTGCGGGACGTCCTGCCGCTCGCACCCCTCCAGGAGGGCTTCCTCTTCCTCAACCTGTACGACGAGGACACCCGCGACGTGTACGTGGGTCAGATCTCCTTCGACCTGAGCGGCCCGTTCGACGCCACCCGCATGCGGACGGCCGCCGAAACCCTGCTGCGGCGCCACGACAACCTGCGCGCCGGCTTCCACCAGGTCCCGTCCGGCACCTGGGTGCAGGTCGTACCGGCCGACGTCGCACTCGACTGGCAGGACCTCGACCTGACCGGCCTCGCCCCCGACGAACGGTCCCTCGCATCCGACCGGGCCGCCGCCGAGGTCCTCGCCCGCCGCTTCGACCTGACACGCCCGCCGCTGCTGCGGTTCACGGCCGTCCGGCTGGACGAAAACCGGGTCCGGCTGATCATGACGAACCACCACATCCTCGTCGACGGCTGGTCGATGCCCCTGATCTGGCAGGAACTCATCGCGCTGTACGCGGGTGCCGATGGTGGCACGGCCGCCCTGCCGCGGGTCCGTCCGTACCGGGACTACCTGACGTGGCTGGACGGCCGGGACCGCGAAGCGGCCCGCGAAGCATGGACGGAATCCCTGGCGGACCTGGAAGAGCCGGGACTGATCGCCCCGGGGGCCGGGCCGGTGCAGTCCGCCCCGCAGAGCATCGCCTTCGGCCTCGACGCCGAGGCCAGTGCCGCGCTCGCGGCATGGGCACGGGCGCACGGCGTGACGATGAACACCGTCGTGCAGGGTGCGTGGGCGTTGGCCCTGGCCCAGGCGACCGGCCGTGACGACGTCGTCTTCGGCGCGACCGTCTCGGGCCGCCCGCCCGAGCTCACGGGCATCGAGTCGATGGTCGGCCTGTTCATCAACACCCTCCCGGTCCGGGCCCGCCTCGACCAGGCCGAACCCCTCACCGGCTTCTTCCGACGCCTCCAGGCCGAACAGGCCCGACTCCTGGACCACCAGTGGGCCGGACTCGCCGACATCCAACGCTGGGCCGGCCACGCCGACCTCTTCGACACCGCCATGGTCTTCCAGAACTACCCCGTGAGCCCGGGAGCCACGGACCCCCGACTCGACGGCGCCGGACTACGGCTGGACGGCTTCGACGCCGTCGAGAGCACCGACTTCGCGATGAACCTGGTCGCCCACACCCGGGACACCGCACTGCAACTGCACCTCGACTACCGGGCGGACGTGTGCGACGGCCACCTGGCCCGCTCCCTCTCGCAGCGCGTCCTGCGTGTCCTGAACGCCCTGCCCACGAACGGCGACGAGCCGGTCGGCCGCCTCGACACCCTCGACACCCACGACCGCGAGCGGGTCCTGGTGGAGTGGAACGGCGACGACACCCCGCACCCGGACACACCCCTGCACGAGCTGTTCGCGGAGCAGGCCGCCCGCACCCCGGACACGGTCGCGGTCACCGACGAGGACGGGAACACGCTCACCTACGGGGAGCTCGAAGGCCGCGCCAACCAACTCGCCCGCCACCTCATAGCCCACGGCGTGCGGACGGAACAGTTCGTGGCGCTGGTCCTGCCGAAGACCACCGACGCGATCGTGAGCATGCTCGGCGTTCTGAAGAGCGGCGCCGCCTACCTGCCCGTCGACCCCGACTACCCGGCAGACCGCATCCACCACATCCTCACCGACGCCGCTCCCGCCCTCACCCTCACCGAACCCGTCGCGACGAACGTCCTGGCGGCCCAGGGCGACACTCAGGTCACCGACGAGGAGCGCCTGTCCCCGTGGTCGCCCCGCCAGGCGGCCTACATGATCTACACCTCGGGCTCCACCGGCCGCCCCAAGGGCGTCATCATCGAACACCACGCCCTCGCCACCTACCTCCACCGGGCACGCACCGCCTACCCGGCCACCGGCGGGGCCACGGTCCTGCACTCACCGCTGGCGTTCGACCTCACCATCACCGCCCTGTGGACACCCCTCACCAACGGCGGCACCGTCCACCTCACCACCCTCGAAAACAGCACCGCACAGCCCACCCTCATCAAGGCGACCCCCAGCCACCTCGCCATCCTCAACACCCTGCCGGCCACCACATCGCCCAGCGACACCCTGATCCTCGGCGGCGAAGCCCTCCACGCCGACCACCTCACCACCTGGCAGGCCGCCCACCCCCACACGCAGGTCATCAACGCGTACGGGCCGACCGAAAACACCGTCAACGCCACCGAATACCGCATCCCCGCCGGTGCGCTCCCCGACGGCCCGGTCCCCATCGGCCGGCCGTTCACGAACACGCGCGCCTACGTCCTCGACAGCGCCCTACGGCCCGTCGCCCCCGGCACGGATGGCGAGCTCTACCTCGCCGGACACCAACTCGCCCGCGGCTACCACGACCGCAGCGCCCTGACATCGGAGCGGTTCACCGCCAACCCCTACGGCCCACCCGGCAGCCGCATGTACCGCACCGGCGACATCGCCCGCTGGAACCACAACGGCCAACTCCTCTTCACCGGCCGAGCCGACCACCAGATCAAACTCCGCGGACACCGCATCGAACTCGGCGAAATCCAATCCGCCATCACGACCCAGCCCGGCGTACTCCAGGCAACCGTCATCCTCCGCGAGGACCAACCCGGCGACCAACGACTCATCGCCTACCTCGTCCCCGACCCCGCCCTCTGGAACGAGAGCATCGCCCAGGCCGGGCTCGCAGCACGCCTGCCCGAGTACATGCTCCCCTCGGCCCTCGTCACCCTCGACGCCCTGCCCCTCACCCCCAACGGCAAGCTCGACCGCAAAGCCCTCCCCGCACCCACCTACATGGGATCAACCGCAGGCCGAGCACCCCGCAACCCCCGCGAAGAAATCCTCGTATCCCTCTACGCGGAAATCCTGTCCCTGCCGCACCTCACCATCGACGACAGCTTCTTCGACCTCGGCGGCCACTCGCTCCTCGCCACCCGACTCGTCAGCCGCATCCGCACCACCCTCGGCGCGGAACTTCCCATCCGGCAGCTCTTCGAGACCCCCACCATCGCCGGCCTCGCCACCACCCTCGACCGGGCGGCCGACGCCCGCGAGCCGCTGACCGCCCGGCCGCGCCCGGAACGCGTTCCGCTCTCCTACGCCCAGCAACGCCTCTGGTTCCTCCACCAACTCGAAGGACCGAACGCGACCTACAACACGGCGGCTGCTCTCCGTCTCACCGGCCGTCTCGACGTCGACGCCCTGCGCCTCGCCATCGGTGACGTCGTCGCCCGCCACGAGAGCCTGCGCACCACCTTCGCCGAGGACGAAGAACACGGGCCGCACCAGATCGTCGTTCCTGCGGACGTGGCCGAGACGTCGTTCACGGTTGTCCAGGTGAACGAGGACGAACTCGGCGGGAAGCTGACGGAGGCCGTGGGTCACTGCTTTGACCTCGGTGGCGAGCTTCCCCTTCGCACTGTCCTTTTCGAGGTCTCGAATGAGGAGCACGTGCTGCTCCTGCTCATCCACCACATCGCGAGCGACGCCTGGTCCCGCACCCCCCTCGCCCACGACCTCACCACCGCCTACACCACCCGCACCACCAACGGCTCAGCCCCCAACTGGACCCCGCTCCCCGTCCAGTACGCCGACTACGCCCTCTGGCAACGCCAACTCCTCGGCAACGACAACGACCCCACCACCACCGCAGGCCGCCAACTCACCCACTGGAAAAACACCCTCACCGGACTCCCCGAACAACTCGACCTCCCCACCGACCGACCCCGACCCCCCACCGCAAGCCAAGCCGGCGACCGCATCACCTTCACCATCCCCACCACCACACACCAACAACTCACCGAACTCGCCCGCACCACCCACACCAGCACCTTCATGCTCGCCCAAACCGCCCTCGCCACCCTCCTCACCCGACTCGGCGCCGGCACCGACATCCCCATCGGAACCCCCATCGCCGGCCGCACCGACGACGCCACCGACCACCTCATCGGCATGTTCATCAACACCCTCGTCCTACGCACCGACACCAGCGGAAACCCCACCTTCAACCAACTCCTCCACCGCATCCGCGAAACCGACCTCACCGCCTACGCCCACCAAGACCTCCCCTTCGAACGCCTCGTAGAAGCCCTCAACCCCACCCGCACCCTCTCCCACCACCCCCTCTTCCAAGTGCTGTTGACGTTCAACAACACGGATCACGAGGGTGCACGTACCGAGATCGCGCAGTTGCCCGGCCTGGACGTCGCATACGAGGTGGTCGAGCGTTCGGCCTCGAAGTTCGACTTGGCCTTCACCGTCTCGGAGTCGTTCGACGGCGACCGGCTGCCGACGGGCATCAGCGCCTCGCTGGACTTCAGCACGGATCTCTTCGAGCAGGCATCGGCCCAGTCGATCGCGGACCAGTTCGTCCGCGTCCTGACCGCCATGACCACGGCTCTCGACCGGGGCATCGAGGACTTCGAGCTCATCAGCTCCACGGATCGCGAGCGGGTCCTGGTGGAGTGGAACGGCGACGACACCCCGCACCCGGACACACCCCTGCACGAGCTGTTCGCGGAGCAGGCCGCCCGCACCCCGGACACGGTCGCGGTCACCGACGAGGACGGGAACACGCTCACCTACGGGGAGCTCGAAGGCCGCGCCAACCAACTCGCCCGCCACCTCATAGCCCACGGCGTGCAGACGGAACAGTTCGTGGCGCTGGTGCTACCGAAGACCACCGACGCGATCGTCAGCATGCTCGGCGTCCTCAAGGCAGGCGCCGCCTACCTCCCTGTCGACCCCGACTACCCGGCAGACCGCATCACCCACATCCTCACCGACGCCGCTCCCGCCCTCACCCTCACCGAACCCGTGGCGACGAACGTCCTGGCGACGTACTCCGATGCGCAGATCGGCGACGCAGAGCGTCGGTCCCCGTGGTCACCGCTCCACGCGGCCTACATGATCTACACCTCGGGCTCCACCGGCCGCCCCAAGGGCGTCATCATCGAACACCACGCCCTCGCCACCTACCTCCACCGGGCACGCACCGCCTACCCGGCCACCGGCGGGGCCACGGTCCTGCACTCACCGCTGGCGTTCGACCTCACGATCACCGCCCTGTGGACGCCCCTCACCAACGGCGGCACCGTCCACCTCACCACCCTCGAAAACAGCACCGCGCAGCCCACCCTCATCAAGGCGACCCCCAGTCACCTCGCCATCCTCAACACCCTGCCGGCCACCACATCGCCCAGCGACACCCTGATCCTCGGCGGTGAAGCCCTCCACGCCGACCACCTCACCACCTGGCGGGCCGCCCACCCCCACACGCAGGTCATCAACGCGTACGGGCCCACCGAGAACACCGTCAACGCCACCGAATACCGCATCCCCGCCGGTGCGCTCCCCGACGGCCCCGTCCCCATCGGCCGGCCGTTCACGAACACGCGCGCCTACGTCCTCGACAGCGCCCTACGCCCCGTCGCCCCCGGCACGGATGGCGAGCTCTACCTCGCCGGACACCAACTCGCCCGCGGCTACCACGACCGCAGCGCCCTGACATCGGAGCGGTTCACCGCCAACCCCTTCGGCCC